>CAKZPN010000015.1 GCA_937139335.1 uncultured Roseicyclus sp.
CGATCAAGACGCTGGACGAGGTGCGCTGGCTCGACCTGACGATTGACGGGGCGGATGAATACGACCCGAACCTGAACCTCATCAAGGGCGGCGGCGGTGCGCTGCTGCACGAGAAGATCGTGGCCACGGCCTCGGACCAGATGGTGGTGATCGCGGACTTGTCGAAACAGGTCGACACGCTGGGCGCCTTTCCCCTGCCGGTCGAGGTGATCCCCTTCGGATGGCAGACCACGAAGGCGCTGATCGAGGAAATGCTGTCGAACGTCGACGTGCTGGGCCGCTCGGCCAGCCTGCGGCTGAACGGTGCCGACCCCTATCGAAGCGACGAAGGCAACTTCATCCTCGACCTGCATCTGCGCCGCATCGCCAACCCGACGCAGCTGTCGCTGGTGCTGAACCAGATCCCCGGCGTGGTCGAGAACGGGTTGTTCCTCGACATCTGCGATGTGCTGGTGATCGGCAACGCCGACGGCACGGTCGAGGTGCGCGACATCAACAACGGCACCATCGAGCACGAGCGCATCGACATCGCCGATACCGAGAACCTGTTCGTCGACAGCGCCGAGTAGGTTCGGCCCATCACGCGACACCGCGCGGGCTGGCATCGCGCCCGGGTCCATGGAATACCCTTGCCGCGACAACTGACAGAAAACGGTGCGGGCGACATGGCGGATTTCGACTACGACCTTTTCGTGATTGGCGGCGGTTCGGGCGGCGTGCGCGCGGCGCGGGTGGCGGCCTCCACGGGAGCCCGCGTGGCTCTGGCCGAGGACAGCCGGCTCGGCGGCACCTGCGTGATCCGCGGCTGCGTTCCCAAGAAGCTGATGGTCTTCGCCAGCGAGTTTCGCGACAGCTTCGCCGATGCACGCTCCTACGGCTGGGACGTGGGCGAGGGCAGCTTCGACTGGCCGCGCTTTTCCGGCCACCTGAATACGGAGCTTGACCGGCTCGAAGGCGTCTACCGCAAGCTGCTGGACGGCTCGGGCGTCACGATCTTCGATCAGCGTGCGCGCATCGCGGACCCGCATACCGTCACGCTCGCCGATGGCAGCAGCAAGAGCGCCAAGCACATCCTGATCGCCACCGGCGGCCGCCCGGTGCGCCCCGAGATGACCAATGCGCATCTGGGCCTGGTGTCCGACGACCTGTTTCACATGCCGCGTCTGCCCAAATCCATACTGATCGTCGGCGGCGGCTACATCGCCTGCGAATTCGCGTGCATCCTCAATGGCCTGGGGGTCGAGGTGACGCAGTTCTACCGCGGCGCGCAGATCCTGCGCGGCTTCGATGAGGAAGCGCGCGGGCTGATCTCCGACATGATGCAGGAAAAGGGTGTGAACCTGCACCTCGGCACCAACGTCGTCGACATGGGCCCGGCCGGCGACGACAAGATGAAAGCGGCGAGGGACGGGATGGGGGAGCCCTCGAACGAGGATGTTCCGGTCTCGAACATGGTCCAGGGCGGCCCGATCCGGGTCAAGGGCACGAACGGGATCGAGCGCACCTACGAGGCCGTCCTCTTCGCCACCGGCCGCGCGCCCAACACCACCGACATGGGTTTGGAGGAGGCCGGGGTGAAGGTCGGCCGCCGCGGCCAGATCGTGGTCGACGCATACTCGCAGACCTCGGTGCCGTCGATCTACGCCATCGGCGATGTCACCAACCGCGTGAACCTGACCCCGGTCGCGATTCGCGAAGGCATGGCCTTTGTCGAGACGGTGTTCCGGGGCAACCCGACGCCGGTGGACCATGACCTGATCCCCTCCGCGGTCTTCACCCAGCCCGAATTCGGCACCGTCGGCCAGACCGAGGAGGAAGCGCGCGAGCAGGAGCCGATCGAGGTCTATTCCACCTCGTTCCGTCCGATGCGCACGGCCTTCGCCGGCAAATCCGATCGGGTGATGATGAAACTTGTGGTTTCCAAAGCGACCCGCAAGGTTCTAGGCTGTCACATCGTCGCACCTCAGGCCGGAGAAATGATCCAGCTTGCGGGCATTGCGGTGAAGATGGGCGCGACGAAGGAAGATTTCGACCGCACCGTCGCGGTGCACCCGACCATGGCCGAAGAGCTGGTAACGATGAAGACACCCGTTCGCAGCGCTTGAACTGGCGGGAAAAACACGCAGGTTGCGATGCAATTCGGGGCTGTCGCCCCATATATGCGTTAACAAAGACAAGTGATGTGAGGGGAACGACGATCGATGGCTGGCAATAGTGGCGGACCTTGGGGCGGCGGCGGTGGCTCCAACAATGGTGGAGACCGCGGCAACAACGGCTCGGGCGGCCGGCGACCGGGCGGTTCAGATCAGCAGATCCCGGAGTTCGACGAGATCGTCCGCAAGGGCCAGGAACAGCTGCGCGTCCTGATGGGCGGACGCGGCGGCCGGTCCGGCGGCGGCGGGGGCGGCGGCGACAACCCGATCAGCCCGCGCACGATCTGGATCGTTGCGGTGATCGCCGCGCTCGGCTTCTGGGCCTTCAACTCCTTCTACACGGTCCGGCCCGAGGAACAGTCGGTCGAGCTGCTGCTGGGCGAGTTCTACTCGATCGGCGAATCCGGTCTGAACTTCGCGCCCTGGCCGATCATCACCGCCGAGGTCGTGAACGTCACCTCCGAACGGACCGAGTCGATCGGCGTCAGCCGCCAGGGCGCGTCCGATGACGGATTGATGCTGACCACGGACGAGAACGTCGTCGACATCGACTTCCAGGTGGTCTGGAACATCACCGACCCGGCGCTCTACCTGTTCAACCTGCGCGACCCGGAGACGACGATCCGCGCGGTGAGCGAGGCCGCGATGCGCGAAGTGATCGCCGCCTCGCAACTGGCCCCGATCCTCAACCGCGACCGTGGCCTGATCGCCGACACCGTGATGGCGCTGATCCAGGAAACGCTCGACAGCTACGACAGCGGCGTGAACATCGTGCGTCTGAACCTCGACCGCGCCGACCCGCCGGTGGAGGTGATCGACGCCTTCCGCGACGTGCAGGCCGCCGAGCAGGACCGCGATCAGCTCGAACGCCGCGCCGATGCCTACGCCAACCAGGTTCTGGCCGGCGCGCGCGGCGAATCCGCGCAGATCCTCGAACAGGCCGAAGGCTACCGCGCCCAGGTGGTGAACGAGGCAGAGGGTGAAGCTTCGCGCTTCCTTGCAGTCCTGACCGAATACCGCGATGCTCCCGACGTGACCCGCCGCCGTCTCTACCTCGAAACGATGGAACGGGTGCTGGGCAGTGTCGATCTGGTGATCCTCGACCAGGAGAGCGGCGGCTCCAACGGGGTCGTGCCCTACCTGCCGCTTGACCAGTTGCGCCGGAACCCCGCCAACACCACCACCACGACCGGGAGCTCGAACTGATGCGCCGTATCGCCTATATCATCCCCGTCATCATCCTGGCCGTGGTGCTGTTTCTCAGCTCGATCTTCGTTGTCGACGAGCGCGAACGCGCGCTGGTGCTGCAATTCGGCCAGATCCGCCAGGTCATCGAAGAGCCGGGTCTGAACTTCAAGATCCCGTTCATCCAGGACGTGGTCTACTACGACGACCGCATCCTTTCGATCGACACGGCCACGATCGAGGTCACGCCCTCCGATGACCGCCGCCTTGTCGTGGACGCCTTCGCGCGCTTCCGCATCACCGATGTCGTGCAGTTCCGGCAGGCCGTGGGCGCAGGCGGCATCCGCGCCGGCGAGGAGCGGCTGGAGGGGATCATCAACCCCACCATCCGGGCCGTGCTGGGTGCCGATGGCGTCACCTCCAACACGATCCTGTCGGCGGAACGTTCGCGGCTGATGGACGAGATCACGGCGCAGGCCCGCGCTCGCGCCGCGGCGCTCGGGCTGGAAGTGCTGGACGTGCGGCTGAAGCAGACCAACCTGCCGAGCCAGAACCTCGAGGCGACCTTCGCCCGGATGCGCGCCGAGCGCGAACGCGAGGCGACCGACGAGCGTGCGCGTGGTGAAGAGGCCGCGCTGCGGGTTCGCGCCCAGGCCGATCGGACGGTGGTGGAGCTTGTCTCCGACGCCCGCCGCGAGGCCGAGATCATTCGCGGTGAGGCTGATGCGCAGCGAAACAGCATCTTTGCCGAAGCCTTTGGTCAGGATCAGGAATTCTTCGAATTCTACCGCTCCATGACGGCCTATGAACGCGCTTTGATGCAGCGGAATTCGACGATGGTGCTGTCACCGGACAGCGAGTTCTTCGAGTATCTCGGCGGCTCCCGCCTGTCCCTGCCTTCCGCTCCGGCCGAATGAGGCAGGACCGTGGGCCTGATCCTCGTTCTGGGGCTGGGCATGGTGCTCGTGATCGAGGGGCTGGTGTTCGCACTGGCCCCTTCGCGTCTGGAAGACCTGCTGAAACTGCTGACCTCGATCCCGGTCGAGACCCGGCGCCTCATTGGCCTTGGTGCGATGGCTCTGGGCGCGGTTCTGGTGTCCTGGGCGATCAGCGCCGGCGGGATGTGACCCGGAGCCCCGGTGGGGAAATCCTCCTTTGCGCGACGGCAGTTTGCGTGACACCATCCGCCGCGACAGGGTAGCGCACCTGCCGACCCGCTCACGGTGACGTGACGGATGTGTCGCCGCAGGCACGGCGCCGGGGGATTGAACCGGCCGCCCCCAGGACGAATATCAGAGGCGAGGGCGGGGGATCACCCCCGTCACCTTGCATGGCTTGACAGGAGGGAAATTCGTGACGATCCAACAGGCCCAGAACTTTCGGCAGCCGCCCCGTGCCCGCGCGCTCGCCGTTCCGCACGAGGCAGGCCCGGCGCTCTACCGCGCGGCCATCGCGATCCTGGTATCGGTGATGGTTCTTCTGGCCACCGTTCTTGGCACCGTCCAGGCGCGCGCACAATCCGCACCGCCCGCGACCTTTGCCGATCTGGTCGATCAGGTCGGCGACGCGGTCGTGAACATCACGACCTCTGCCGTCGTGGCCGGCCGGCAGGGCCCGGCGCCCATGGTGCCCGAGGGCTCGCCGCTGGAAGATTTCTTCAACGACTTTCTCGACCGCCAGAACCCCGAACAAGCGCCGCGGCGCAGCCAGGCGCTGGGTTCGGGCTTCGTCATCTCCGAAGACGGCTTCATCGTGACGAACAACCACGTGATCGAAGGCGCGGACGAGATCCTGATCGAATTCCGCAGCGGCATCACGCTGGAGGCGGAACTGGTCGGCACCGACCCCAACACCGACATCGCGCTGCTCAAGGTCGAGCCGGAGACGTCGCTGCCACATGTCCCCTTCGGTGACAGCCAGGCGATGCGCGTGGGCGACTGGGTGATGGCGATGGGCAACCCGCTGGGGCAGGGCTTTTCGGTCTCGGTCGGCGTCGTGTCGGCCTCGGGCCGCGCGCTGTCGGGCACCTATGACGACTACATCCAGACCGACGCCGCGATCAACCGCGGCAACTCCGGCGGCCCGCTGTTCAACCTCGACGGCGAGGTTATCGGCGTGAACACCGCGATCCTGTCGCCCACCGGCGGCTCCATCGGCATCGGCTTCGCCATGTCCTCGGACGTGGTCACCACCGTGGTCTCGCAACTGCGCGAGTTCGGCGAAACCCGCCGCGGCTGGCTCGGCGTGCGCATCCAGGACGTGAGCCCGGACATCGCCGAAGGTCTGGGCCTCGAGCAAGCCCGCGGCGCGCTGGTCACCGACGTGCCCGAAGGCCCGGCGCTGGAAGGCGGGGTCGAGGTCGGCGACGTGATCCTGAGCCTCGACGGCGAGGAGATCGAGGACACCCGCGAACTGGTGCGCATGGTCGGCGAAAGTGCCGAGGGCCAGACCATCCGCGTCGTCGTCTTCCGCGATGGCGAAACCGAGACGCTGCGCGTCACGCTGGGCCGCCGCGAGACGGCCGAGGGCGTGACGCCGCCCAGCGCTCCCGGCGATCTGTCGCCCGCCCCGTCGGCCCAGGTTCTGGGCATGGACCTCGTGCCGCTGACGGACGAGTTGCGGGAGCGGCTGGGCGCGCAGAACGTGACCGGCGGTCTGGTGGTCGAGGCGGTCGATCCGACCTCTGACGCCGCCACCAAGGGTCTGCAGCCGGGCGACATCATCACCGAGGTGGCCCAGCAGCCCGTGACCGACGTGGCCGGCTTCGAGGAGCGTGTGGAGACAGCCATCGAGAACGGGCAGAAGTCCATTCTCCTGCTCATCCGGCGCGCCGGCGACCCGCGCTTCGTGGCGATCAGCCTCGAAGACGACTGACTTCGGCTGACCTTACAGAAATCGGAACCCCGGCCATTGGCCGGGGTTTTTTCTTGTCCGCATCGTAGGAAACTTATCCGCCGCCGCCCGCTGCCAGCTCCGGGTTCCACAGCGCCAGGCCCAGCTGGCGCGCGGCGGCCAACGACAACACCGCGCTGTCCAGCCCCTGCGGCGCCTGGAAGTCGCGCACCGCGCGCTCGGTCCGGCGGTTCATCTCGCCCGTCACCGGCCCCTGGTAGAGCCCGCGCGCGGCGAGCGCCCGCTGAAGGGTGGCGATGAACTCGGCATCGGCCTGCTGCAACTCGCAGGGCACCTCGAACCACAGCTCGCGCCGCTCCTCCACGATGCGCTGCTGCGTCTCGGTGATGAAGACGCCGGGCTCTCGAACCCGCCCGTCCGTCGCGATCTGCGGCGGCTGCAGCATCACCTGCTCGGTCACCGTCTCGATCACCGCCGGCGTCGCCTCATGCGCATAGCATGACGACGGGTCGGCGTTGGGTGGCCCGGCGCCGCGCATCACCTCGACGGCATCCTCGCCCGCCGTCAACGGCTCGGCAAAGGCGCTGCGTTCGCTGGCGGGCACGCAGGCGGCAAGGGCCAGTAGCCCGGCAAGAGGGATCAGGTGGCGCATGGATGACTGCTCGTCGCGCTCAGTTGTTGTTCGTTACCGCCCAAGATACCGCGTTTCGCGCCCCCGCGAAAGTGCGCCGTCGCTCAGGGCTGATCGGCGGCGCGGGTCGGCTCGTGCAGGCGCACCAGATCGTCCAGAAGCGGCGACAGATCCTCCACCTCCTCGGCGACCACATGGGTGACGCCCGATTGCCGCTGCACCCGCCCGGTGACGCGCAACAGCCGCCCCGCGATCACCGCGCGGCGGAACCGCTGGTAGATCTTCTGCCAGACGATGACGTTGCAGATGCCGAACTCGTCCTCCAGCGTCACGAAGATCACGCCCTTGGCGGTGCCGGGCCGCTGCCGCACCAGGACCAGCCCCGCCACCGCCACCCGCGCGCCTTCGGGCGGCAGGTGCAGCAGGTGGTGCGGCAGGCACACGGGCGGGCGCGGCCAGTCGGGTTGGCGGGTCAGGGGCTCCATGCGAACAAAGATAGAACATCGGCTGCGTCCTTCAACCCCGGCAATTCGGGCTGGAAAGCGCGTGGCCCGCGTATTACCTCAGACCGGACGCAGTTCAGAGGCACCGGGGACCAGATGGCCAAGATCACCTATATCGAGCATAACGGAACCGAGCATGTCGTCGACGTGCCGAACGGCCTCACCGTCATGGAAGGCGCGCGCGACAACAACATTCCCGGGATCGAGGCCGATTGCGGCGGCGCCTGCGCCTGTTCCACCTGCCATGTCTACGTTCACCCCGACTGGGTCGAGAAACTGCCCGAGATCGACCCGATGGAAGAGGACATGCTGGAGTTCGCCTACAACCCCGACCCCAAGCGCTCGCGCCTCACCTGCCAGCTGAAGATCTCGGATGCGCTGGACGGGCTCGTGGTGCAGATGCCCGAGAAGCAGATCTGATGCGCGCGGCGGTGGCCATGGCGCTCGCGGTCTGTCTGGCCGGGGGGGCGGCCTCCGCTTGCGAGCAGCCGCCCTGGGTCGGCGCGGCGATGGACGGGTCGCTGGCGCAGGTCACAGGTGCTGCGCCCGGCCCGGTCGCCGCCTGGTTCGAGGCGCCGACGACGCGCTACGCGCACGGCGTCCTGGGCGACGCGGTCGAGGCCGGCGCGCTGGTCGCGCAGCTTGACGATTTCCCGACCTGCATCACCGGCCGGATCGAGCTTCCACAGGCGGAGGTGTTCGAGGATCTCGCGCCGCGCCTCGTCGACCTCGATGGCGATGGCCGTGCCGAGATCGTTGTCGTGCAAAGCCACCGCGACCTCGGCGCAAGGCTGGCCGTCTACGGGCCGACCTCGGACGGCGCTGGGCTGACGCTGCGCGCCGCCACGCCGAACATCGGCCAGCCCAACCGCTGGCTCGCCCCGATCGGCGCGGCGGACCTGGACGGCGACGGCACGATGGAGATCGCCTATATCGACCGCCCGCATCTCGCGCGCACGCTGCGCGTCTGGCGCTTCACCTCCGACCGCTCCGGCGCGCGGCTGACCGAGGTCGCGGCGCTCGCGGGCCTCACCAACCACCGTATCGGCGAGGATTTCATCACCGGCGGCATCCGCGACTGCGGCACCGGCCCCGAGATCATCACCGCCAATGCCGACTGGTCCCGTGTCATGCTCACCACCCTTAGCCCCTCGGGCGATCTGACATCCCGCGACATCGGCCGGTTCAGCCCCGCCGCCATCGCCGGCGCCCTCGCCTGCCGCTGAGGCCAGCCCCTGCCGGGGTTGACTTCGCCGCACGGCGACGCTCTATCGGCGCGACGCCCGAGACGCCGAAAATCATGCCCCCGAGGAACACCATATGCACGCCTTCCGCAGCCATACCTGCGCCGACCTGAGCGCCGAAAACACCGGCGAAACCGTTCGCCTGTCGGGCTGGGTGCATCGTCGGCGCGACCATGGCGGGGTGATCTTCATCGACCTGCGCGACCATTACGGCATCACCCAGGTGCTCTGCGATCCCGACAGCCCGGTCTTCGCCAAGGTGGAAAAGCTGCGCGCCGAATATTGCGTGCGCATCGACGGCGTTGTGAAAGCACGCGATGCCTCGCTGGTGAACCCGCGGCTGCCGACCGGTGAGATCGAGGTCTACATCCGCGACATGGAAGTGCTGGGCGCGGTCACCGGCGACCTGCCGCTGCAGGTCTTCGGCGATCAGGAATACCCCGAGGAGACCCGGCTCAAGTACCGCTACCTCGACCTGCGGCGCGAGGCAATGCAGGCCAACATGGTGCTGCGCTCCGACGTGGTGGCCTCGATCCGGCGGCGGATGTGGGACATCGGGTTCCGTGAATACCAGACGCCGATCATCACCGCCTCGTCGCCCGAGGGCGCGCGCGACTTCCTCGTGCCCTCGCGGCTGCATCCGGGCAAGTTCTACGCGCTGCCGCAGGCGCCGCAGCAGTTCAAGCAACTCCTGATGGTGTCGGGCTTCGACCGGTATTTCCAGATCGCGCCGTGCTTCCGCGACGAGGACCCGCGCTCCGACCGGTCGCCCACCGATTTCTACCAGCTCGACATGGAGATGTCCTTCGTCGAGCAGGACGACGTGTTCCAGACTGTGGAACCGGTGTTGAAGGGCCTCTTCGAGGAATTCGGCAAGGGCCGCAGCGTCGACCAGGACTGGCCGCGCATCTCCTACCGCGACGCGGCGCTGAAATATGGCACCGACAAGCCTGACCTGAGGAACCCCATCGAAATGCAGGTGGTGTCGGAGCATTTCGCCGGCTCGGGCTTCGCGATCTTCGCCAAGATCCTGGAACAGCCGGGCACCGAGGTCCGCGCCATTCCCGCGCCCACCGGCGGCTCGCGCAAGTTCTGCGACCGGATGAACGCCTGGGCGCAAGGGCAGGGCCTGCCGGGCATGGGGTATATTTTCTGGCGCGACGGTGAGGATGGTGTCGAGGCCGCCGGCCCGCTCGCCAAGAATATCGGCCCGGAGCGGACCGAGGCGATCCGCCAGCAGCTGGGCCTCAAGGCAGGCGATGCCGCCTTCTTCCTTGCCGGCAAGCCGTCGGAGTTCGAATCCGTCGCCGGGCGGGCCCGAACGGTCGTCGGTGAAGACCTTGGCCTCATTGATGAAAGCCGCTTCGCCTTCGCCTGGATCGTCGATTTCCCGATGTACGAGAAGGACGAGACCACGGGCAAGATCGACTTCTCCCACAACCCGTTCTCGATGCCGCAAGGCGGGATCGACGCGCTGTCCGGCGATCCGCTCGAAGTGCTGGGCTACCAGTATGACCTTGCCTGCAACGGCTACGAGGTGATTTCCGGCGCGATCCGCAACCACAAGCCCGAGATCATGTTCAAGGCCTTCGAGCTGGCGGGTTATGGCGAGGCCGAGGTGCGCAAACGTTTCGGCGGCATGGTCAACGCGTTCCAGTATGGCGCGCCGCCCCACGGCGGCTGCGCGGCGGGCATCGACCGGCTGGTGATGATCCTGGCGGGCACGTCAAACATCCGCGAAGTCATCCTGTTCCCGATGAACCAGCGCGCGGAAGACCTGATGATGAACGCGCCGTCGGACCCGAGCTCGGACCAGTTGATGGAACTGGGATTGCGCGTTATTCCGCAAGAGTGATCCACAGGTTATCCACAGGTGGTATGATTTGTGAAAGTATTTTCCGCGATATGAGGCTATTTTACGCCGCGTAGGATTGCAGAAACACAAGCTGCCTTGCCCGGTCACGCCGTGCGACCGGCCCCGTCACGCCTCAGATCGCCAGCGGCAGCCCCTGAATCCGCTGTGACAGGTACAGGCGCAGCGCGCGATGGTCGGACCCGCTCAGCCCCCGGTTCAGGTCGGTCGCCCGGTCCTCCAGCCCGCCGTCATGCGCCGTGCGTGCCACCCCGAGCAGGAACTGGCGCAGGTAGCCCATCGGCGGATCGTCGAGCGTCAGCAGGTCCATCGCATGGGTCAGATCCTCGCGGAAGGCGATCAGGTCCGGCTCGACCGCGCCGCCCGTCACCAGCCGCGGACCCTTGGGGCGCAGACTTTCGGGCAGGTGCGCGATGATCGCGGCCTGAAACTCCGCCAGCGACTCCAGCGGTTTGGGCAGGAAGCCGTCGGCGCCCGCCGCCCGCGCCTCCCGCTCGGCCACGTCCCGGTCCGCCCCGGACGTGCCCAGCAGGATCGGCACGCGCGGGCGCAGCGCATGCATTTCCGCGATGAGGTCGAGGCCCGAGCCGTCGGGCAGGCCGAGGTCCACGATCGCCACCGAGGGTCGGTAGACGTTCAGGTGCCGTTCGGCCGAGCCGATGCAATCGGCCCGCCGGATCCGCGCGCCGGACCGCAGGCACAAGAGCCGCATCGCCTCGGAGGCGAAGCGGCTGTCCTCCACAACAAGAATGGTGAGCCCCAGCAGCGGGCGATCAGGCGTCGGCCGCGGCCGGAAATCCATCTCGGTCACCCAGTCATCCATGTGCCGTCTCCGTCCTTCCGTCATCGCCCGGCCGCCCCGCACCATCCCGAGTCGCCGCGACAATGTGATTAAAGGCGGGTAGGGTTGACCAACGGTTAACGCCCGGACCTGCGGCGCTTCACCTCTTGGCAGCGCCGGCGTCGAAGGCCATATCTCGGCCAACTGCCGGAAAGGGAGCGCTTATGATCGGTCGCCTGAACCATGTCGCCATCGCCGTCCCCGACCTCGAGGCCGCCACCGCGCAATACCGCGACACGCTGGGGGCCACCGTCGGCGCGCCGCAGGACGAACCCGACCATGGCGTGACGGTGGTGTTCATCGAGCTGCCCAACACCAAGATCGAGCTGCTGTATCCGCTCGGCGAGGGCTCGCCGATCCAGGGGTTTCTCGACAAGAACCCGTCGGGCGGCATCCACCATGTCTGCTACGAGGTCGATGACATCCTCGCCGCGCGCGACCGGCTGCAGGCCGCGGGCGCGCGCGTCCTCGGTACCGGCGAGCCCAAGATCGGCGCTCATGGCAAGCCGGTCCTGTTCCTGCACCCCAAGGATTTCAACGGCACGCTCGTCGAGCTGGAGCAAGTCTGATGGGCATCGCAACGGGTATCGTTCTTTTCGCCATCATCTGGTTCATGACGCTTTTCGTCGTGTTGCAGGTGGGCGTCACCAGCCAGTCCGACACCGGCAACCGGACGGCGGGCACGCATGGTTCGGCCCCGGAGAATCCCCGGCTGAAACGGCGGTTCGTCATCACCACCATCGTCGCGGCGTTGATTTGGGCCATAATCGCCGGGATCATCCTGACCGGTGCGGTGACGATCGACGACATCGACCTTTTCACCCGCTTCGGGATGGGCGACCCGCGCTGAGCATGTGGTAGAGATGGGTGAAGGTGGCGGCGCCCAGGATCGGCACCAGCAGGTTCACCACCGGGATCGTCAGCGGCACCGCCATCAGTACGCCCGCCGCAAAAAGCGTGCCCGAGTTGCGCCGTCGGAACGCCCGCGCGCCTGCGGCATCGGTGCGGCGCAGCGCTACCAGCTGGCCGTATTCCCGCCCCAGCAGGAAGCCGTTTACCACCCAGAACAGGATCGGCGCGATCGGGGCGAAGACCAGATAAGCCACCAGCGCCAAGAGGTTCACGCCCAGCACCACGCCCAGGAACTTGGCCGCGTCGGCCATGCCTTCCAGCACGCCCACGGGCCTCGCGGGGGGCAGGGTGGGGTAGTGCACATCCTCCACCGCGTCCGCGACCTGTTCGAGGAAGATGCCCATGAAGGCCGAGGCGACCGGCACCATCAGGAAGACCGACAGGAGCAGGAACAGCGGCACCGCCGCCCAGCTGAGCGCGGTGTCGGCCCAAGTGATTTCGCCGATCCAGGGCAGGGTGAAGACGTCGGGGACGACCCAGCCGACCAGCGCCACGAAGCCGATGTAGAAGCCCACTAGGAGCGCGAGCGTCAGGCCCACGCCGAGGCCCAGCACCAGCAGGAAGCGGCGGTCCGAGAGCTGGCCGACCGACTTGAGGAACGCGGAAAGGATCATGATGCGTCCCAGGTCGTGATGGCGTCGAGGTCGGGGCGCGGGCGCTCTGCCGGCTGCGTTTTCACCGTGCCGAGGTGGATGAAGCCGGAAACGGCCTGCGGCTCGGCAAGGTTGAAGGCCGCTTCGAGAAACTCGGGGTCGCGCGCCATCCAGCCGGTCAGCCAGTGGCCGCCGAAGCCTGCCGCCTCGGCCGCGTTCACGAGGCTGAGACAGGCCAGCGCGGCGGCGCTTTCCTGTTCGATCAGCGGCACGGGGCTGCCGAGGTTCGGCGTGCAGATCACCGCGACGGTCAGTGGCGCATCGTCAAAGGCGGCGGCCTGCTTGATGAGCTTGTCGGGGTCGCGGCCCTGTGCGGTGCCGATCTCGCGGGTCAGCCGGGCGAGCCGGTCGATCCCTTGCCGGCGCAGCACGGCAAAGCGGAAAGGCACCAGCTTGCCGTGATCGGGCACCCGCGCCGCCGCGGTCAGCAGCTGGCGCAGCGTGGCGTCGTCGGGGGCAGGGGCGGAAAGCATCTTGACCGGCACGGAGCGGCGGGTCAGGAGGAAGTCGAGGGGGGTGCGCGTGTCCATGTCGGGCATGTCAGCGCTCGAGGCGCGGGGATCAAGGGGAAAGGGGACGGCGCGACCGTCCCGGAGCGGGAAGTCAGGGAAAACTGCAGTTTTCCCGATCGAAAAACTGCAGTCTTTTGGCCCCAGGCACTCAGGCCGTCTTCTTCGGCGCCTTCGGCTTCGCGGATGCCTTCGGCTTGGCTGCGGCCTTCTTCTTGGCGGGCGCCTTGGCCTTAGGCTTCGCCGCCGCTTTGCCCTTGCCGCCCTTGGCCGCCTTCTCCGCGATCAGCGTCACCGCCTGGTCCATCGTCAGCGCCTCGGGCGCGACGTCCTTCGGAAGCGTCGCGTTCACCTTGTCCCATTTCACGTAAGGCCCGTAGCGTCCGGCCATCACCTGAACCGGCCCGCCGTGCTCCGGGTGCTCGCCCAGCTCCTTCAGCGGCGCCGCCGCCGAGCCGCGCCCGCCCCGGCCCGCAGCCTTGGCGGCCAGCAGTTCCACCGCGCGGTTCATGCCGATGGTCCAGACCTCGTCCACCTCGGGCAGGTTGGCGTAGGTCTTCTTGCCGGTCTCCTTCGCCTCGTGCAGCACAAAGGGCCCGTAGCGCCCGATGCCGGCTTCGACCGGCTGGCCATCCTCGGGGTGCTGTCCGACGAGACGCGGCAGGCTCAGGAGTTGCAGCGCCTTTTCGAGGTCGATGTCGTCGACCGCCCATCCCTTGGGAAGCGAGGCACGCTTGGGTTTCGGCATCTCTTCCGTCGCTTCCCCCAGTTGCACATAGGGGCCAAAGCGCCCGTCGCGGAGCGACACCGGCTCCGATGTGTCGGGGTCGACGCCCAGCATCTTGCCGTCGGCGCTCAACACGGTGCCATCCTCGGCATCGGGGTTCGGCGGTCCGAAGGGGCGGGTGTAGCGGCACTCGGGGTAGTTCGAACAGCCGATGAAGGCTCCGCCCGACCGCGCCGTGCGCATCGACAGGCGGCCGACACCGCAATTCGGGCAAAGCCGCGGGTCGGATCCGTCGGGCTTCGGCGGGAACAGGTGCGGCTCCAGCACCTCGTTGATTTTCTCCAGCACGTCGGTGATGCGCAGTTCCGAGGTTTCCGACAGCGAGGCCGAGAAATCGCGCCAGAACGCGTCCAGCACGTCCTTGTAGGCCCGCTCGCCCGCGCTCACCTCGTCGAGCTGGTTTTCCAGGTCGGCGGTGAAGTCGTATTCGACGTAGCGGCGGAAATAGTTGATCAAAAAGGCCGTCACCAGCCGCCCCTTGTCCTCGGGGATCAGGCGGTTCTTGTCCTTGCGGACGTAGCCGCGCGCCTGCACCGTGTCGAGGATCGAGGCATAGGTGGAAGGTCGCCCGATCCCCAGCTCCTCCATCCGCTTCACCAGCGTCGCCTCGGTGTAGCGCGGCGGCGGCTGGGTGAAATGCTGCTGACCCAGGACCGCGCCGTCGGCCGAGAGCAGCGCGGCGTCGGAGCGGCGCTGTTCACCCGCGGGCTCCGCCTCCACCACCTCGTCGGACTGGCCGGACAGCTTGGCCCAGTCGCCTGCGAGCGCGCCTTTGGCCGGCACCAGCTTGTCGCCTGTCGCGACCTGCGGCAGGCGGCGGCTGTCCTCGTCCTCGGCGTCGTCGCGACCTTCCTCGTAGACCTTCAGGAACCCGTCGAAGAGCACGACCTGGCCCGTCGCGCGCAACTCCACCTGGCCGTCGTTGGAGGCCACCGTCACCGTCGTGCGCTCCAACCGCGCCGCTTCCATCTGGCTCGCGATGGTGCGCTTCCAGATCAGGTCGTAGAGCTTGCGCTGGTCATCCTCGGACAAGCGGATGTCGCCCGGCGCCTTGGCCATCTCGGTCGGGCGGATGCACTCGTGGGCTTCCTGCGCGTTCTTGGCCTTGTTCTTGTACATCCGGGGGGAGGACGGGACATACTCCGCGCCGTAGCGATCCTTGATCGCGTCGCGCGCGGCATGGACCGCCTCGGGCGCCATGTCGATGCCGTCGGTCCGCATGTAGGTGATGTGGCCCGCCTCGTAGAGCCGCTGCGCCGTGCTCATCGTCTGGCGTGCGCCCATGCCGAATTTCCGGCTGGCCTCCTGCTGCAAGGTCGAGGTCATGAACGGCGGGGCCGGGTTGCGGCTGGCCGGTTTCGCCTCGACATCGGTGACGCTAAGCGCGCGCGACGACACCGCCTGAACCGCGAGGCTCGCCTCGGCGGCGGTGGCAAGGTCGTAGCGGTCGAGCTTTTTCCCGCGCAGATGCGTCAGCCGCGCCTCGAAGTTCTGGCCGCGCGGCGTGTCGAGCATGGCGCGGACCGACCAGTATTCGCGGGCCCGGAACGCCTCGATCTCCATCTCGCGGTCGGTGATGATGCGCAGCGCGACCGACTGCACGCGGCCCGCCGATTTCGCGCCGGGCAGCTTGCGCCACAAGACCGGGCTGAGGTTGAAGCCCACGAGGTAGTCGAGCGCCCGTCGGGCGAGGTAGGCCTCGACCAGTTCCATGTCGACCTGGCGCGGGTTCTTCATCGCCTCGGTCACGGCGGATTTCGTGATCGCGTTGAAGACCACGCGGCTGACCGGCGTGCCCGCCTTGATCGCCTTGCGGCTCGTCAGCGCCTCTTGCAGGTGCCAGCTGATCGCCTCGCCCTCTCGGTCGGGGTCGGTCGCGAGGATCAGGACCGGGTCGTCCTTCAGCGCGTCGGCGATGGCCTTCACGTGTTTGCGCGAGTCGGTCGCGATCTCCCACTCCATCGCGAATCCCTCGTCGGGATCCACCGATCCGTCCTTGGAGGGCAGGTCGCGGACATGTCCGTAGGACGCGAGAACCGTGTAATCGCTGCCGAGGTATCCATTGATTGTCTTGGCCTTGGCAGGCGATTCGACGACGACGACTGGCATGCGAAAAAGTCCTTTGGCGCGGAGGGGCCCCGTGGCGGCGGACCATGTGGGGACGCGGCCCGGCTTGTCAATGCGGCAGGGGATGGGGCCAAAGCCCCTCATTTTCAATGAGGGATTTCATACCGTGGCGGCGACGCGCCGCACGGAACGGTCACAATCGCGAGACGAATCCGCCCGCGCCGCGGGTGATGCGGCCCGCCATTTCGAGGATGGCCAGCGCCTGCGCCACCGCGCGCGGCGGGTGGCCGAGGTCGCGGATCAGCTGGTCTTCGGCAACGGGGGAAGGGCCGAGCGCGGCAAGGATCGCGCCCTCGACGCCGCCTGCGGGGGCGGGGGGCGGTGCGGCCTCCACGCGCTCCGGCGGCGCCTTGCGGAGCGGGACGCTCGCCCCGCCGCCGAGCGCTTCGATCACGTCATCCGCACCGCGCACCAGCAGCGCGCCGTCGCGGATCAGCAGGTTGGCGCCCGAAGCGCGGCTGTCCATCGGATGGCCCGGCACCGCCATCACCTCCCGCCCCTGGTCGAGCGCCATGCGCGCCGTGATGAGCGAGCCAGACCGCGCCGCGGCCTCGACCACGATCACCGCACGGCTCAACCCCGAGACGATGCGGTTGCGGCGCGGGAAATGCCGTGCCTGCGGCTCGAGGCCGAAGGGCATTTCGCTGAGCGTCAGGCCCTTCTGCCCGATCTCGCGGGCGAGGTCGGTGTTCTCGGCCGGGTAGATCACGTCGAGCCCGCCTGCCATCACCGCGATCGTGCCGGTTTCGAGTGCGGCGCGATGCGCCAGCGCGTCGATCCCGCGGGCGAGGCCCGACACGATGACATAGCCCGCCGCGCCGAGGTCGGCGGCCATGCCGCGCGCCATCCGCGTGCCGAGCGCCGAGGCATTGCGGGTGCCGACCAGCGCCAGCATCGGGCGGCTCAAGAGGTCGACCCGCCCCCTGGCCCAGAGCACCGGGGGCGCGTCGGCGGTGCCGGCGAGCTCCGCGGGGTAGTCGGGGTCGCCGAGGCAGAGCATCCGCGCGCCGAGGCGTTTCGCGGCCTTCAGTTCCGCCAGCGCCACGGGTTCGGGGCAGGGTGCGTAGCCGTCGACGCCCGCCGCCCGCGCGATCTCGGGCAGGGCCTGCAACGCGGCACCCGCAGCCCCGTGTTCGCCCATGAGCCGAAGATAGGTCGCCGGGCCCACCCGGCGCGAGCGGATCAGCCGCAGCCGCGCCAGCCTCTCGGCCGCGTCGGCCGCGGGCAGGGGCACGAAAAGGGGGGCGGGCTCAAGGAACCCGTGGTCGGGATCGAAACTCATGCCCCGACGCTACGGGAAAACAGATTAACGATCCGTTACCGCTCTGCGGCGGCGGAGCCGCCTACGGTCAGCCCGCCGATCAGCAGCGTCGGCTGGCCCACGCCCACCGGCACCCACTGCCCGGCCTTGCCGCAATTCCCCATGCCCGGGTCGAGCGCCATGTCGTTGCCGATGGCGCGGATCTTCTGCAGCGCGGTCGCGCCGTCGCCGATCAGGGTCGCGCCCTTCACCGGCGCGCCGACGACGCCGTTCTTCACCCGGTAGGCCTCGGTGCAGGAGAACACGAATTTGCCGTTGGTGATGTCGACCTGCCCGCCGCCGAAACCCACGGCATAGATCCCGTCCTTCACGTCGGCGACGATATCGCCCGGCGTGGCGTCGCCGCCCAGCATATAGGTATTGGTCATCCGCGCCATCGGTGCATGGGCATAGCTTTCGCGCCGCCCGTTGCCGGTGGGGGCGACCCCCATCAGGCGGGCGGACTGCCGGTCCTGCATGTAGCCCACGAGGATGCCGTCCTCGATCAGCACGTTCTTGCCCGAGGGCGTGCCCTCGTCATCGACGCTGATCGAGCCGCGGCGGTCGGGGATGGTGCCGTCGTCCAGCACGGTGACGCCGGGCGAGGCGACGCGCTGGCCCATCAGCCCGGCGAAGGCCGATTGCTTCTTGCGGTTGAAATCCCCCTCCAGTCCGTGGCCCACGGCCTCGTGCAGCAGGATGCCGGGCCAGCCGGGGCCAAGCGCCACGTCCATCACGCCCGCAGGCGCAGGTTCGGCCGCAAGGTTCACCACCGCGATTCGGAGCGCCTCGCGCGCGATGCCCTCCCAATGGTCGCGGCCCAGAAGCCCCACCAGCCCGATCCGGCCGCCGCCGCCGGCACTGCCCGATTCGCGGCGGCCGGCCTCCTCGACGATGATCGACACGTTCAGCCGCACCATCGGACGCACGTCGCGCACGCGCCCGCCCTCGGGGCGCAGGATCTCCACCTCCTGGTGGCTTGCCGCCATCGAGGCCGAGACCTGCACCACGCGCGGATCGAGCGCGCGCGCGAAGGCGTCGATTTCGGCCAGCGTCTCAAGCTTAACGCCGAATTCCGCGCCCGACATCGGATCGGCGTCGGTGTAGAGCCGCGCGTTGGTGCCCTTGGGCGCGTCGGCCATGGTGCCGCCGCCGTCGCCCACGGCAAGCCGCGCGGTCTCGGCCGCGCGCAGCAGCGCCGCTTCGGAGATTTCGGTGGAATGGGCGTAGCCCGCGACCTCGCCCTTCACGGCGCGCAGCCCGAATCCCTCGCCGGCGTCGTAGCTTGCCGTTTTCACCCGGCCGTCGTCGAACACCAGCACCTCGGACCGGCGGCGCTCCAGGAACAACTCGCCGTCCTCGGCCCCGTCGGTGGCCGCCCGCAGAACCCTGAGCGCCGCGCCTTCGTCCAGCAGGGTCTCGAAGGGGCGGAACGGGGTCGGGTCTGACATGGGGCCTCCGGGGCGATGTTCGCTGCAGTGCAAAATGATCTATGTCAAGTTTGACAAGGGTGAGACATTTAGACCAAATGCCTTGGCTCACCCGCAGCTATATGGTCTGGGCAAGACAGAACGCAACGGTATGCCGGACACGACCCGCTTGGGCGGCTCACCGAAAACGACAGGACAGACCGACATGATGCTTCGCAAGACGCTGTGCGGCCTTTGGGCCGGAATTGGTGCAACTTTCATCGCCGGCATGGCAGTGGCCCAGACCACCGGTCTGCGCGACGGGCTCGAGATCATCGGCGCGCCGCATCCGGGCGGCGTGAATTTCCAGCGCGGCGTGACCGAGGTCGCGCGCGACATCCGGGCGCTCGACGCCTTCTTGCTGGTGATCATGACCGCCATCGTGCTCTTCGTCACGGCGCTGATCCTCTACTCGATGTGGCGCCACAACGAGCGCAAGAACAAGGTGCCCGCCACCTTCACCCACAACACCAAGATCGAGGTCACCTGGACTCTGGTGCCGCTGCTGATCCTGGTCGTGATCGGGGCCTTCTCGCTGCCGGTGCTGTTCCGGCAGCAGACCATCCCCGAGGCCGACGTGGTCGTGAAGGCGACCGGCTTCCAGTGGTACTGGGGCTACGAATACCCCGAAGAAGGCATCGCCTACGACAGCTTCATGCTGGCCGAGGACGAACTGGCCGACTACGGCTACGGGCGGGATGAATACCTGCTGGCGACCGACACTGCGCTGGTCGTGCCGACCGGCGCAACCGTCGTGGTGCAGGTCACCGCGTCGGACGTGATCCATTCCTGGAGCGTGCCGGCCTTCGGCGTGAAGCAGGACGGCGTTCCCGGCCGTCTGGCCGAACTGTGGTTCGAGGTGGACGAGGGTGCCGAGGGCGTCTATTTCGGCCAGTGTTCCGAGCTTTGCGGCGTGGCCCACGCCTTCATGCCGATCACGGTCTTCGCCGTGACGCAGGAGGAATACGACGCCTGGCTCGCGGGCGATGCCCAGGAATTTGCCAGCGCCGGCAACATGCGCGCACCGCAGGTGCTGGAACTGGCCTCGGTCGAGTGACGCGGCAGGCCGGGCGCTGGCCCGGCCCGCCCATCCCCAATCCGGGCTGAAGCCCGGCTTACACGAGAATACGGCAAGACACGCATGACCGACCTGACCACTAATTCCACCGTGACCGCCGCCGAGGGCGAGGCCCGCTTCGGCGACTACGTCCTGCTGCTGAAGCCGCGCGTGATGTCGCTGGTGGTGTTCACGGCGTTGGTGGGCCTGCTGGTCGCGCCGGTGCCGGTCGACCCGATGATCGCCTTCACCGCGATCTTGTTCATCGCGCTGGGCGGCGGCGCGTCGGGGGCGCTGAACATGTGGTATGACGCCGACATCGACGCGGTGATGCGGCGCACGGCGAAACGCCCGGTTCCGGCCGGCAAGGTAACGCCCGGCGAGGCGCTGACGCTGGGGCTGTGGCTTTCGGCGATCTCGGTCGCGATGCTGGGTCTGGCGACGAACTGGCTGGCGGCGGGGCTGCTGGCCTTCACCATCTTCTTCTACGCCGTGGTCTACACGATCTGGCTGAAGCGCGCGACGCCGCAGAACATCGTGATCGGGGGCGCCGCCGGTGCCTTTCCCCCGATGATCGGCTGGGTCGCGGCGACCGGGTCCGTCAGCCTCGAGGCCATCTTGATGTTCGGCCTGATCTTCATGTGGACGCCGCCGCATTTCTGGGCGCTCGCGCTCTTCATGAAGTCCGACTACCACGTCGCCAAGGTGCCGATGCTGACCGTGACGCATGGCCGGCGCGAGACCCGCCGCCAGATCCTGATCTACACGATCCTGCTGGCGCCCGTGGCGCTCGGCCTCGGCTTCACCTCGATCGCGGGGCCGGTCTACCTCGCCGCGGCGATCGTGCTGAACGCGATCTTCCTGAAGGGCGCCTGGGACATCTGGCGCCGCGACGAGGCCACGGCCGAGGCCGACGCCTATGCCACCGAAAAGCGCGTCTTCCGCTTTTCGCTCTCTTATCTCTTCCTGCATTTCGGCGCCCTGCTGGTCGATGCGGGACTGCGCGCCTGGGGGATTGCCTGATGCCGATCACCGAGACCCATGACCTGCACAAGCGCCGCCTTGGCCGCAACGTCGGCGTGGCGCTGAGCCTTGTCGCCTTCGCCGCCATCGTCTTCGGCCTGACCGTCGCCAAGATCCGCGAAGGCGCGTCGATGGAGGCCTACGACCACACGCCGCGCGTGTCCGTCACGCCCCCGGTGGAGAGCGGCCAATGAGTGCGAACACGAAAGTCGTCACGCGGCTGCTGGGCGTCATCCTCCTGATGGGTGGCCTCGCCTGGGCCTCGGTTCCGTTCTACGACTGGTTCTGCCGCGTCACCGGCTTCGGCGGCACGACGCAGGTGGCCGAGGCGGGCAGCGACGAGATCCTGGACCAGACCATCCGCATCCGCTTCGACGCCAGCCGTGCGCGCGACATGCCCTGGGAATTCCGCGCGATGCAGCCGCACATGGACATCCGCATCGGCGAGACCGGCATGGCCTTCTACGAGGCCTACAACCCGACCGACAGACCCATCGCCGGCACCGCCAGCTTCAATGTCACGCCCTATGACACCGGCGGTTATTTCGTGAAGATCGCCTGTTTCTGCTTCGAGATGCAGGTGCTTCAGCCCGGCGAGCGGGTGGAGATGCCGGTGACCTTCTTCGTCGACCCCGAGATCCTCGACGACCCCGAGGCGTTCGACACCCCCGCGATCACCCTGTCCTACACCTTTCACGTGACGGACATGCCCGAGGACTATGCTGCGCTCGCGCCCGCGGGCGCGGCCAACCAGAGATAAACCGGACCGAGGACGACACCCATGGCCCACGCCAAGAACCACGACTACCACATCATCAACCCCTCGATCTGGCCGCTTATCGCCGCTGTGGGGGCCTTCTGCATGCTCTTCGGGGCGGTGAACTGGATGCACGGCTCCGGCCCCTGGCTGTTCCTGATGGGCTTTGCAGCCGTCTGCTACGTCATGTTCGGCTGGTGGTCGGACGTGGTGGCTGAAAGCCGGCAGGGCGATCACACGCCGGTCGTGCGCATCGGCCTGCGCTACGGGTTCATCATGTTCATCATGTCCGAGGTGATGTTCTTCGTGGCGTGGTTCTGGGCCTTCTTCAAGCACGCGCTCTACCCGATGAACTCCTACGAGGCGTCGCTGTATATCCCGCCGGAGATCCACGCGGTCGACCCGTTCCACCTGCCGCTGATCAACACGCTGGTGCTGCTGCTGTCGGGCTGTGCCGTGACCTGGGCGCACCACG
>CAKZPN010000016.1 GCA_937139335.1 uncultured Roseicyclus sp.
TCGTTACCACCGACACCATACCACACCCCTCCAATGCGATCGGAACCGCCGCTGTGCTTGCCAAGTCACTTCGGTCATTTGTGTCGAGTCTTGACCTTCCAGCAAGTGGAAGGACTAGGTTGACACCGACTTGCTCCGATAGGAATTCCCAATGACCGATCACACTCATCAATCCGCGCCCGAAGCCGACATCTATGTCTGCCCGATGCACCCGGAGGTGCGGCAGAACGGACCGGGCGATTGCCCAAAATGCGGGATGCATCTGGTACCGGAATCGGACGCCGGCGCCCATGCGGGGCACGGCCACCATGGGCACGACCACCAGTCAAGCGCAGCCCCAGCAGACGGCAGGTATGATACGGTCCCCGGCGGGTATGACGGGGCCGTCTATACCTGTCCGATGCATCCGCAGGTTCGTCAGGTCAAGCATGGCTCCTGCCCGATCTGCGGTATGGGGCTGGAGCTTGAGTCCGGTATCCCGGCGGAGGACGGCCCGAACCCCGAACTGGTAGATTTCACGCAGCGCTTCTGGGTTGGCTCGGTCCTGACCATCCCGCTTCTGATCCTCACCATGGGTCCCTATCTCGGCTTTCCCGGAGTGCGCGAGATATTCGGTGAGCGGGCAACCCTCTGGATCGAGCTGGTTCTCGGAACCCCAGTTGTCCTTTGGTGCGGCTGGCCGTTTCTGGTTCGGGGCTGGAATTCGTTCAAGACGATGAACCTCAACATGTTCTCCCTGATCGGCATGGGCGTGATGGCGGCCTGGCTATTCAGCGTCGTCGCTGTTCTCTCACCCGGCATATTCCCCGACGGGTTTCGCGACGCCGAAGGGCATGTCGGCGTCTATTTCGAGGCGGCGGCGGTAATCGTGACGCTGGTGCTGCTCGGCCAGGTGATGGAACTACGCGCCCGCGAGGGGACCGGCAAGGCGATCCGCGCGCTTCTCGACATGGCGGCAAAGACCGCGCGGGTCATCCGGGACGACGGATCCGAGGAGGAAATCCCGCTGGAGGACGTGCAAGTCGGGGACCGGCTGCGCGTGCGGCCCGGTGACAAGGTGCCGGTCGATGGCGTGGTTCTGGACGGCCGGTCCTCGGTCGACGAAAGCATGATCTCCGGTGAACCCGTGCCGGTCGAGAAGACCGAGGGCGACCCGCTGACCGGCGCGACGATCAATGGCACCGGCAGTCTGGTGATGGAGGCGACGCGTGTCGGGTCCGACACGATGCTGGCTCAAATTGTCGAGATGGTGTCGAACGCGCAGCGCTCGCGCGCCCCGATCCAGAAATACGCCGACAAGGTGGCGGGATATTTCGTTCCGGCCGTCATCGGTATCGCGGTCCTGTCCTTCATCGCCTGGGCGATCTGGGGGCCCGCGCCTGCGCTTTCCTACGCATTGATTTCGGCGGTGGCGGTTCTGATCATCGCCTGTCCTTGTGCGCTTGGCCTGGCGACACCGATGTCGATCATGACAGCGACAGGACGGGGCGCTCAGGCAGGGGTGCTGATCAAGAACGCCGAGGCGCTGGAGCGGTTCGAGAAAGTCGATACCCTGATCGTCGACAAGACCGGCACGTTGACCGAAGGCAAGCCGCGGCTTGTCGACGTACTCCCGCAACCCGGCCACGACGAAGCCGAGGTCTTGCGTCTCGCCGCATCGCTTGAGCGCGGATCGGAGCACCCCTTGGCCGAAGCGATCGTCAGGGGTGCGGAGGAGCGAGATGTCAAAATGGACGAGGCACGGGACTTCGAGGCGGTCACTGGCAAGGGCGTCAAGGGGGTCGTTGACGGCAAAGCGGTCGCGCTCGGCAATTTGGCGATGATCCGCGAATTGGGGCTCGAGGCGGGCGCGTTGACCGCCAAGGCCAATGCCCGCCGCGACGAAGGCGAGACGGTCATGTTCGTTGTGCTGGATGGCGAGATCGCCGGTCTAGTTGCTGTCGCCGACCCAGTGAAGGAGACCACGCCAGAAGCCATCGAGGATCTGCATGAACTGGGGTTCCGCGTCATCATGGCGACCGGCGACAACGAACGCACGGCCAAGGCCATCGGCACGCGGCTCGGAATCGATGAGATCCGGGCCGACGTGCTGCCGGAGGACAAGGCGCGGATCATCCTTGAGTTGCAAGAGGCGGGCCACAAGGTCGCCATGGCCGGGGATGGCGTCAACGACGCCCCCGCGCTCGCGCAGGCCGATGTCGGCATCGCCATGGGCACCGGCGCCGATGTGGCCATCGAAAGCGCGGGCGTCACGCTGGTCAAGGGCAACCTTGATGGTATCGTGCGTGCGCGGCGGCTCGCCCGGGCCACGATGCGCAACATCCGCCAGAACCTGTTCTTCGCGCTGATCTACAACGCCTCCGGCGTGCCGGTCGCGGCGGGAGTTCTGTTTCCCTTCTTTGGCATCCTCATCAGTCCGATGTTTGCTGCCTTCGCCATGAGCGCGTCGTCAATCTCGGTGGTGCTCAATTCGCTGCGCCTTCGCGGCGTTCGTATCTAGAAGCGCGCAACAGCGTTCGGATGAACCAAAATTAAAAGGGGGCCATTTATGCAGAGCGAAAAAGAAACGTACCGCGAAAATTCCATCAGTCTGGGCGGAGCCGTTGCGATGGGGACAGGCGTGATGATCGGCGCTGGAATCTTTGCGTTGACGGGGCAAATCGCGCAGCTCGCCGGCCCGCTTTTCCCGCTTGCATTCATCGCCGGCGCGGTCGTCACAAGCTTCAGCGCCTACAGCTACATCAGGATGTCGAACAAATGGCCGTCCTCGGGTGGCATCGCCATGATCCTGCAGAAATGCTATGGCCCCGGAGCCATCGCGGGCGGGGCCGCACTGCTGATGGCGCTCAGCATGGTGATCGCGGAAAGCCTCGTCGCGCGAACCTTCGCCACCTATGTCCTGCGCCCTTTCGATATCGAAGGTGGCCCATTGGTCCCCGCTCTGGCTGTGGCCGTGATCGTTTTCGCCTTTTTGGTGAACATGGCCGGAAACCGCTCGGTCGGGCTGTTCTCGTTGATCATGGCCGCGATCAAGATCGGAGGCATAGCTCTGTTTGGCATCGCGGCCCTGTGGTCCAGTGGTTTTGCGTTCGCCGCGGCGTCCGAGACCTCACAATCCTACGGGCTCACGGGGTTCATCGCCTCTACGGCGCTGGCCATCCTTGCGTTCAAGGGATTCACCACGATCACCAACAGCGGAGCCGAGATCACTGAACCAAATCGCAATGTTGGCCGAGCGATCATGTTCTCTATCGGAATCTGCGTCGTCGTCTACCTGTTGGTCGCCTACGGGGTCGGTTCGAGTCTCACGATCGAGGAGATCATCTCAGCGCGTGACTATTCGCTGGCACAAGCGGCGCAGCCCGCCCTTGGACAAACCGGCTTCATACTCACGGTGATCCTGGCCGCTGTCGCAACGGCGTCCGGCGTTCTGGCCAGCGTCTTCGCGGTGTCGCGTATGCTGGCGATGCTGACCGACATGGAAATGATCCCGCACAGCCACTTCGGTATGCCAGGTCCCATCCAACGCCACACCCTGGTCTATACTGTCGTCATCGCCGCGACGTTGGCCGTGCTCTTTGATTTAGGCCGGATCGCATCCCTCGGTGCTTTCTTTTACCTCGTCATGGACATGATCATACATTGGGGCGTGTTCCGCTATCGTCGAGCAGACGTCGGCGCCTTCGGTATCGTGCTTTTGACTGCCCTGGCGCTCGATGCGATAGTACTTGCAGCTTTCACCGTGATGAAGCTTCAAAGCGACCCGATGATCGTTCTCTACGCCGCTGTCGGGATGATCGCTGTGTTCGCCTTCGAGCGCGTTTACTTGTCGCAATGGGTGGCACCGCAAGTCGCCCCCGCCCCCGCCCACGCCCACGGTGATTAGCCTGCCATCACCTGGCCTGAAGAGATGCGATGCCTTGTGCGCCGATCGTGATCAGCCCGACCGACAAGGCAAACGCAGCCAGGGCAAGCAGCATCACGCCCGTGTTCATGGGCAAGCGACGTACAACCGGTCCAAGAAATTCCGACCGCCCGAAAGCCGAGACGTAGAGCGGCAACGCGCTTATCATAGTCGCATAGAGGTAAACGCCGGAGATGTTCTCGAAAAACGCCGAACGCGCAAGAGTCGGGGATACAACCGCCAAAGCGGTTGAACGATTGCCGCCGAATGACCCGAACCAGTCGGCAGATAGAACGTATATCAGCACGTGGAGACCTGGAAAGAGAAGGGCTCTGAGCAAGACATCGACCAGCACGAAAAACGCCGTGTCTCTTGAGCCCGCCTTTGGTTGCTTTGTCATAGCGAAAAGGAAAAAACTGACATAGTTGACGGCAAAAACCACGGGCAAACCGTTGGTCGCAACCTGCCTTAGAAAGCGCATGAGTGCCGGTCCGCCGGCAGCAAGAGCCGGAGCAAAGCCCGGAGCCAGTAAGACGTAGAACAACAGGACCGGCAGTAATGCAGCGAAGCTGAACAGCAGGACATTTCTAACAAACTGAGCCGCGGGCATACTGATAGAGAAAAATCTATCCATTGAAATAGCCTGCCATGTGGGCACCACTAGGTCGATGATACGGGGCGTTGTTGCACAAGTCTGACGCCTCAGGATTCCCTTCGCGAACCCATGCTGTTAGCCGCATTCCATGAGCAACCCATCTCCCGCCCGCTATCGTACGACCAACTGGTCCAGCTACAACGCATCGCTGCGCAAGCGGGGGTCCCTGCTGATCTGGGTCGACGAAGACATCACTTGGCGCGCGCCCTCACCGCCGCCCTCCTAGCCGGCACGATATCATTTCTGTCCCCCTGCGTGCTACCTCTTGTGCCAGGTTATGTCTCCTACGTAACCGGGCGCACAGCCGCTGAGGGCGGGGTGGTCGGCGCTTCGCCGTCGCGCGCGGTCTGGCTGAGCCTGTGTTTTGTCCTCGGCTTCTCCACCATCTTCATGGGACTTGGCGCATCCGCGACTGCAATGGGTCAGGCCCTGCTTCGGTGGCGGTATGAACTCAACCTCGTTGGGGGCGGCATCATCATTTTCTTCGGGCTCTTCATGATAGGAGCCGCGCGTGTTTCGGTCATGGAACGCGACTTCCGATTCAATCTCAACATCCCCGGGGGCCAACCCGCTGCGTCCTA
>CAKZPN010000017.1 GCA_937139335.1 uncultured Roseicyclus sp.
ATTTCCCGTATCAAACAGACCGTGAAGGGGGCCCTGCTGGTTGACGCCGTGGGCGCCTTCTTCCTGACCTTCGGCTATCTGCTGAAGCCCAAGATGACGGTGAACTACCCGTTCGAGCGGAACCCGCAGTCGCCGCGTTTCCGGGGCGAGCATGCCCTGCGCCGCTATCCCAATGGCGAGGAGCGGTGCATCGCCTGCAAGCTGTGCGAGGCCATCTGTCCGGCCCAGGCCATCACCATCGAGTCCGAGCCGCGCGCGGACGGCAGCCGCCGCACGACCCGCTACGACATCGATATGGTCAAGTGCATCTACTGCGGCCTGTGCCAGGAAGCCTGTCCGGTCGACGCGATCGTCGAAGGCCCGAACAGCGAGTTCGCGACCGAGAGCCGTGAGGAACTGTATTTCGACAAGGCCCGCCTGCTGGACAACGGCGACCGCTGGGAGCGCCAGATTGCGCGCAACCTCGAAATGGACGCGCCGTACCGGTGATGAGCACCCTGTCCCGTCATAGCCTGACCCGACCGGCCTGCGGCCTTGGCAATTCCGGACCCACAGGTCTAGAAGGGCGCCGCGCGTCCGAAGGGGGCGACTCGGTCCCCCACACCGCTTTTGTTTCAGCCGGAGCCGTCGAGTGATTGCATCGATCGCCTTCTACCTGATGGCCACGGCGACCGTGGTCTCGGCCCTGCTGGTCGTCACGGCCCGCAACCCCGTGCACTCCGTGCTGTGGCTGATCCTTGCCTTCTTCTCGGCAGCGGGTCTGTTCGTGCTGATGGGCGCCGAGTTCCTGGCCATGCTGCTGGTCGTGGTCTACGTCGGCGCCGTCGCGGTGCTGTTCCTGTTCGTGGTCATGATGCTGGACGTCGACTTCGTGCGATTGCGTGAAGGCTATGCGCGCTATCTGCCGCTGGCCGCCATCGTGGCGGGCGTCCTGCTGGCCGAGATGATCATGATCACCCTTGCGGTGGTTCAGGGCGGGGTGGCTGCAGACGCCACAACCCCGGCCGTCGCCACGCCCGACCTGACCAATATCGAGGCCATCGGTCGGGTGCTCTACACCGACTATGTCTACTTCTTCCAGGCAGCCGGGATCGTGCTGCTGGTCGCCATGATCGGGGCCATCACCCTGACGCTGCGCCACAAGCCGGGCATCAAGCGCCAGAATATTGCGACGCAGGTCGGCCGCGACGCGGGCAAGGCCATGGAGGTCAAGTCGATCCCGACCGGCCAGGGCGTTTCCTCCGAGGAGCTTTCCTGATGGATATCACCCTGTCCCACTATCTGGCCGTGGGGGCCATGCTGTTCACCATCGGGGTGTTCGGCATTTTCGTGAACCGCAAGAACGTCATCATCATCCTGATGTCGATCGAACTGATCCTGCTGGCCGTGAACATCAATTTCGTCGCCTTCTCGACCCATCTGAACGATGTGGCGGGGCAGATCATGGCCATGTTCGTGCTGACCGTGGCGGCCGCCGAGGCGGCGGTGGGTCTGGCCATTCTGGTGACCTTCTTCCGTAACCGCGGCGACATCGCCGTGGACGACGCGTCCGTGATGAAGGGCTGATCGACGTGAGCTTCGAAACCCTGATCACTCTGGGCATTTTCGCCCCCCTGCTGGGTGCGGCGATCGCGGGCCTGACCGGGCGCCGGATCGGCAACCTCGCGTCCCAGAGCGTCACCACCGGCCTGCTGTTTTTTGCCTGTGCCGTGGCCTGGACGGTCTTCGCCCGCCACACCTGGGGCGGGATGGAAGCCTTCACGATCGAGCTTCTGCCCTTCATCAACGTCGGGGACTTCCAGTCGATCTGGTCGATCCGCATCGATGCCCTGTCGGCGGTGATGCTGATCGTGGTGACGACGGTGTCGTCGCTCGTGCACCTCTATTCCTGGGGCTATATGGCCGAGGACCCCGACAAGCCGCGGTTCTTCGCCTATCTGTCGCTGTTCACCTTCGCCATGCTGGCGCTGGTGACCGCCGCCGACTTCATGCAGCTGTTCTTCGGCTGGGAAGGGGTGGGGCTGGCGTCCTATCTGCTGATCGGCTTCTGGTACAAGAAGCCCACGGCATCGGCCGCTGCCATCAAGGCCTTCGTGGTCAACCGCGTCGGCGACTTCGGCTTTGCGCTGGGCATCATCACCATCTTCTGGATGTTCGGCACGATCCAGTTCGCCGAGCTGTTCCCGATGATTGCGGACCGGGCCGGCACGGGCTGGAGCTTCCTCGGCCACGAGTGGTCGGCGCTGGATCTGGCGGGCGTGCTTCTGTTCATCGGCGCCATGGGCAAGTCGGCCCAGTTCTTCCTGCACACATGGCTGCCCGACGCCATGGAAGGCCCGACCCCGGTGTCGGCCCTGATCCACGCGGCGACCATGGTCACCGCTGGCGTCTATATGGTCTGCCTGCTCAGCCCGATCTATGAGTATGCGCCGACGGCGGCCATGCTGATCGCCATCACGGGGGCGATCACGGCCCTGTTCGCGGCCACCGTCGGCCTGGCCCAGAACGACATCAAGCGGGTCATCGCCTATTCGACCTGTTCGCAGCTGGGCTACATGTTCTTTGCGGCGGGCATCGGCGCCTATCAGGCCGCCATGTTCCACCTGTTCACCCACGCCTTCTTCAAGGCCCTGCTGTTCCTGGGCGCAGGCTCGGTGATCCACGGCATGCACCACGAGCAGGACATGCGGAAGATGGGTGGGCTGATGAAGCTGCTGCCCATCACCTATGGCGTCATGATGATCGGCACGATCGCCATCACCGGCCTGGGCATTCCCGAGCTGAAGTGGGGCTTTGCCGGCTTCTATTCCAAGGACTCGATCCTCGAGAGCGCCTTTGCCGCCGGGACCGACAATCCGGTCGGGATGTTCGTCTTCTTCATCGGCCTGTTTGCGGCCGGTCTGACGGCCTATTACTCATGGCGTCTGGTGTTCATGACCTTCCACAACAAGCCTGCGTGGAAGGATGAGCATGCCCCGGTCGAGCATCATCACGATGACCATGCGACCGACGCCCAGAAGGAAACCCACACCGAGCCGCTGATGGACGACGCCGTGGCCGCGCATCGACGGCGCCATCAACGCCATCGTGGATGGCGAGGCGCGGAGCACCGCGACGCCGATCGACGAGCAGGGGCGCTACCGAGTCGTCCTGCCTTTCGATGGCGCCGCTAGCGCGGGCGGGAGTGCCTCGAGGTGGGTGCGGCGAGCTCAGCCGTCGGCAGGGGAGGGCTACGGCATGCACTTCCCGCTGCACATCGGTTCCGAGGTCGCCATCGTTCACGTCAACGGCGATCCGGACAGGCCTTTGATCGTCGGCGCGGTGCCGAACGCGGCGACCCAGAGTCCGGTCATTGCCGGCAACGCACCACAGAGCCGCATCCGCACCGGGAGTGGCGTGGTCTTCGAACTCGACGACGATTGCTGAGGAGGGACGCGAGATGACACAGACCGACCAGGAGCAGGACGCCGAGCTCGCCGACCACCAGCATCGCCTCGAACGCCTCGAGCAGGTCTTCCCGACGCCGGAGACGCCCCGCGGCGGCGCGCAACGGGCCCGGCTGCATGTACCAAATCCCGACTCGTTGTTGACGGTCGGCGCGGCCGGGCACGCAACCTCCGAAGGGAGGGCCGAGGGCCCTGGCGGCGTCGCGCTCCATACGGTCGAGAACCTCGGAGCTCAGATTCAGGGTTCGACGATCCTCCACACGGACGGCAACACCATCCTGCACACCGGCGAGGAGGCGCGCGTCCTCGCTGAGGCCGACGCGGCGATCAGCTCGAACGCCAACGTCAAGGTCGGCAGCATCGAGGATGTGGAGATCACCGCTGGGGGCGCGGGCTTCACGGATCCAGCGTTCACGGTCCGGCCGGCGATGGCCGTGCCCTCGCCTCCGGTGGTCGACACGGCCGGGCCGCGCGAAACCCTCGAGGCCGTCAAGGAAGGGTGGAAGCGCGTCTGGCAGGTGTGGAGCATACGTTCGGCGATCAAGACTTGGGGGAGCTTCCTCACCGCTTCGACCGAGGAGGTCCAGGGGGCGAGCCTTCAGCGGAACGCGGCGACCTTTCTAGGGGTCGTCCGGTCGTCGACGACGCTCGGGGAGGCGCTTTGGGAAGGGCTCGTACTACTCGCGGACGCCTTCGAGGACCCCCACGCCATGGAGCACACGGACTCCGGGCCCCAAATGAAGATGCACGCCGCCGGAGGCATGAGTCTCTCCAGCGACGGGAAGATCTCGGCCTTCTCCCCGCTGGGCGTCAGCGTCGGGGGCGGGATGACAGTGAGCCTCAAGGCTGGCTCCAGCGCGTCGCTGAGCGCGGGCGGCAACGCAAAGCTCTACGGGATCGCCAGCGCCTCGGTGGCGAGCGATGGCGTCGTGGGTATCAAGGGGAAGGTGGTTGGGACGGGCGGCGACTACATCGAGATGAAGGCCAAGAGGGCGGCGTCTTTGAAATCCGAGGGCGAAGCACTGCTCGAGGCCAAGACCAAGGCAGTCATCGATGGCGAAAGCGTCGCCGTCGCGGGAAACGTGGTGAGTGTCGCGGCGAAGGACGACCTCTACGTCGACTCCAAGACATGCTCGGTCCACGTCCAGGCGGATCAGCGGGTCGATGTGGCGGGGCGGCAGATGGTTCGGCTCCGGTCGGAGCAAGGCGTACGACTGCATCAGGGAGACGCTTCCGTGATCCTGTCGAACGACGAGGTGAGCGTCAGGTCCGGCCGGATGGAGGCCAAGGTCCAGTCCAACCGCTTCTCAGTTGGCGGCCTGTTCGTCGAGCGCGGTGAGATCCGTCTTCGCGGCCGCGTTCGGATGGGGTGATGGGCGCCGGCTACCGAGACGAGCTCGCCGCCCTCCAGGCCAAGATTCGCGCGCTGGAGGAGCAGCTCAAGACCCCCCGGGACGAGGAACGCTCGCGTGCAACGGAGCTGCGCAAGAGGCGCATCAAGAAGCTGGAGGCCGAGGTGGCCAATCTCCGAGCGAAGCTCCAGCGGACCCCCCAGAACGCGAACCGCGCGAAGGGCCCATCGCAGGAGCGGGCGGTCGGAGGCGTGGGCGCCCTGATCGATCGGTTCTTCTCCGAGCCCGGCGAGACGACGCGACTCTCATGGCCGATGCGCATCTTCGGGATGGGGTTCATGCTCATCGCGCTGATCCCGCTGGTGCTGATGTTCGTGCCGATTCATCGCCAGCGTGTTGCAACCGTGGATTCCACCACGGGGCAAGCGCCCCTGAGAAAGGGGCAGCGATGTCAGGTGGACGCGACCTGCCGGCGGATGATTGGCGATAGCGAGGTGCATATTGACTGTCCCGGCGTGGGCCCGATCGCGCTCCCTGCGACGTGCAGCTTCGAGGAGGAGTCGAGCGGGCCCGTATCCATCCACGGAACAGAGCGTGGGGCATGGGAGGTCACCCTCGACCTGCGACGATCGCAGGGATCATTGCGTCGAACGCAGAGGCATCATCGGTGGAGCGTCGAGATCACCCTGGCCCGAATCGAGTAGTCGAGAACCCCGTTCGTCTTCTTCTCTGTGTGCGTGCTTCGCCGAGCCGTTCATCTCGGCTCGGCTCGACATGGCGGGTAGCTCATGAACGAACTCCTCCTCGGTGCGCCGTGGTCCAAGGCCGGTGGGCGCGTCACGACACCCCAGCCCGCGTCCCTGTCGAGGGTGGTCGGCTGGGGTGCGCGCTCGCCCTCGCCGAGACTGGAGGGGAGCCGACGCCGTGGGTGGAACGTGGCACCAGCCTCCCCCTGTCTGCTCCCAACTACGCCGAGGCCCGTGAGAGCGATCAGGCCGTAGCCGAGCTCGAACTCATCGCCATCGACGCGCGGGGGGGGTTGAGAAGCTCGCGTGCTTCCGTGTCGACGGCTGGGATCGTGACGCTCGCCGTGCCACATCGCCGCTCTTCGGGCTCGAGCTGGAGGTCACGCGCGAGGACGCGGACGACTCCGCCGGTTGACGTTCATCGCCGAGGGGAAGGGGACGCGGCTCAGGGTCCAGTCCGTTCGACCGCGTTCCGCGGTGGACGTCTCTGAGCTTCAGGGGATCGTCGTGAGCGACTCGTTCGTGCCCATCGCGGACGTCGCGTTCCTGTCGGGGCTCCAGGTCGAAGCGAGGACCGTCTGCCGAGAGCACTTCACACTTCGCCTCGACGGTGGTCGCCTGGTTCGGGTCGACCCGACCCGAGCGCGTCTGCTGGACGTCGAAACGGTTCGAACGGTCGGGCCTTGGGAGGCGCTGCAGCGCGAGTCCTTCGCCGCCTTCATGCTCTTTCCGAAGGTGCAGCTCGCTCGATACGACCCCCTCCACACGTGGCAAGCCGCCGAGCGCGTCATCTGCGCGGGAGACCGCGTGACCGTGTCGGGCGTCCACGCGACCGTCGGGGACGGGCGCGAGGGGGACCGACAGGCGGGCGCGGAGTTGCGAGAGGTGCAAGCCGAGGACGTGCGCGTCGACGAACCGGTTCCCCGAGACCCGGCGCTGCTCAGCGACGCGGAGCGGCGTCGCTACGGGGTAGACCAGCCGCCGCGCGCCCCCGAGTACATCCCTCCCGAGCCGAGATCCGAGCAGAAGCTGCCCGACCCGAGCGCTGTTGCCGCGTCGCTCACGCTACGTCGTTTGCTGTTGGCGCTCATCGCCTTCTTGTGCGTCCTCGCGATGTTCATGGCGCGCGAGGTGTATCGGGAGCGCGGCGAGACGAACGGGTTCACACGCGCCTACGACGGCTGCACGGGTGCGCTCAGGGAGGGCGAAGACTGATGGCCGCCCCTCCTCTCGTGACCGCGTCCCTGGCGCTCCTCACGGCCTGTGCGACGACGAACGCGGCCGGGGGCGAGACGGCGGAGGCGGTGAGCTTTGCGCGCGAGCGGCCGAGCCAGATCGACTTCGAGCTGGACTTCGACCGACGCCACTTCGCCGTGCAGCGGTCCTCGGTCTGCGCCGAGCCGGCGCCGCTCCACGCGGTGCTGGTCGACACATCGCCTCTCGGGAACGTCTTCCTCGGATTCTGTGACGGCGCCATGGTGTCGAGGGATCGGCGAGGTGGCTTGTCCGGCAACCTTCAGTTCCTCCGCCTGGCCCAGACGACCGACACGCGCGGCTTTGGGCTCGATGGTCAGTGGGTCCGCACGCAGATCCCCGCCCACGCCGAGTTGGAGATCCGCCCAGAGCCTGGCGGCGAGGGTGTGCGGTTGGTCGGCAAGGGCGTGGACCTGTGCATCCGCCGCGCCCCTCCGAGTGATGGAGGTGAGCTGAGCGCCGAGGGGTGCCCCGAGATCGAGCGCGGGCCGGGCTACGTCATCTGCCGTCAGGCCGGCGGCTATCGCGTGCGGGTCCACGTCGAGGTCGCCGGCCGACGCCTGCTCGTCGAGTCGGAGCCGCGAATGCGCGCGACGCTCCGGCAGGCCCAGGAGATGATCCGCGCAGCGCAGCTCATGCACTGACCCGAGCGGTCGCTACTACACAAGGATCGGTGCGGCAGCGTCGTGATGCACCGATGCCGGGGCCAAGCCGACCCGAGCCGGAGGCGGGCTCGAGCGGCGCGGTCCTCGCGCTTCGCCTCGGGCGGCGGCGCCGTCGTTCGGAGCGGAGGTGTCGAACCGAGGGCGATCCAGCGCCGTGAATCCGTCGTTCTCCCCGTTGATTCACCCGGTCGGCGGAACGCTCGCCATAGGACGCACCGCAGAGCCCATCCGCTTCTGCGCTCATCAGCGCCTCAGCGAACATCTGCACCATCTCCCGCAGCTGATCCGAACCGGTACCTCGAGGTGCTTGCGCAAGATCGCCGCGGCATCCATCTTCGTCATCTCGGTCATCGTCGTCTCCTTCGTTGTCGCAACTCGAAGATGTCGCGGTGGCCGAGGCTCTAAGATCCCAGCGGACACTAACTTCGGGTAACCCGCCGCGGTGTGGTGTTGGGGGACGATCTGACCGTCGTCGGGGGGCGTGGGCGTGAACCGCAAGCGAGACAGCAAGGTGCTCTGGTGGCTGCTCGGAGGCGGAGGGGCTTTGTTGCTCCTGCCCGGTCTCTGCTGCTGCGGGATGACCGTCCTCGGTGCCTTCGTGCCGGCCGGGCCTCCGCGGAGCCCGGTGCCGTCGAGTCCTGAGCTGGCTCTGCCCGAGGGCGAGCCGGTGCCGTCTCCGGTGGTGTCGCCGTCCGTCGAGCCGGGGCCCGAGCTCATTGCTGAGGGGGGCTCGCCTGCGGGTGCCGCAGAGGATCCAGCGGTCGCCCTTCCGGTGGAAGGTGCAGCGGAGGACGCTGTGGCGGAGCCGGGCCTCCCCGGCATCGGGGCGACCCGCGCTCATTGGGAGTCGACCCACAGGCGCGCGCCGGGGTTCGCGCCCGGCGTGGTGTTCGGACCGATGATCGAGGGCGCGGATGGCGAAGGCTTCGGTCCGAAGTACGCGGGCGTAATGGGGGATGAGCGGATCTACACCTACGCGCTGAACCTGCCGCGGGGAACCTCGTTCGAGGTGGCACGGATGCTTGTTCGGGGGGAGCTCCCGTCGGACGCGCGAGAGGTGCGCACGCGGCGTCTTCGGGCATGCCGCATGATCCGCTACCGCAGCGCCACGATGCGACGGCAGTTCGGAAGTGAGGAGCATCGAGGGGACGTGGAGATCGCGTTCTTCAGTCCCAGCGACGAGGTCTTCAACCCGCGGCGAGTCACCTTCGCGACGGTCGGCTTCTACCTGGGCGAGGGCATTGACTGCTGAGCAGGCCGCGCGTCGCGTCGGGCGCCGCCCCGTTGCAGACTGCGGCCATGTGGAAGATCGACGACGCCGGCGGGAGACTGCGCACGATGATGCTCGAGTCCGCTCAGTGGGCCGGTGCGCACATCTGGCGCCGTGCGCATGAGTGCGAGGACGGCATCGGGATTCTGATCGTCCATCCGAGCAACCACAGCGCCGGGCAACTCGTGGGCATCTTTTCGCCCCATGGAGCGCCGACGCCGACCCGCAGCGTGCGGCCGTCCTTTCGCCGATCGCCGAGCCCGACGTGAAAGACCTGCACGTCGGGGCCGAGCGCCAGCGCCGCGCGCAGGACCGGCGCGGTCGCCAGATGACGAGGAGCAGG
>CAKZPN010000018.1 GCA_937139335.1 uncultured Roseicyclus sp.
GTCATGGATTGCGACACCACCGGCATCGAGCCCGACTTCGCGCTGGTGAAGTTCAAGAAGCTCGCCGGCGGCGGCTACTTCAAGATCATCAACCAGTCGGTCCCCGGCGCGCTGGAAACCATGGGCTACTCCTCATCGCAGATCGAGGAGATCATCGCCTATGCCGTCGGCCATGGCACGCTCGGCCAGGCGCCCGGCATCAACCACACCGCGCTCATCGGCCACGGTTTCGGCCGGAGCGAGATCGAGAAGATCGAGGCGGCGCTGCCCTCGGCCTTCGACATCCGCTTCGTGTTCAACCAGTGGACGCTCGGAGCGGAGTTCTGCACCAAGACGCTCGGCATCCCGGCCGACAAGCTGAACGACCCGACCTTCGACATGCTGCGCCACCTCGGCTTCACGAAATCCGAGATCGACGCCGCCAACGACCATGTCTGCGGGACCATGACGCTGGAGGGCGCACCGTTCCTGAAGACGGAACACTACCATGTCTTCGACTGCGCCAACCCCTGCGGCAAGAAGGGCAAGCGCTACCTCGGCGTGAACGCGCACATCCACATGATGGCGGCGGCGCAGTCCTTCATCTCGGGCGCGATCTCCAAGACCATCAACATGGCCAACCACGCCTCGATCGAGGATTGCCAGAAGGCCTACGAGTTGAGCTGGTCGCTCGGCGTGAAGGCCAACGCACTCTACCGCGACGGCTCCAAGCTGTCGCAGCCGCTGGCTTCGGCGCTCGTCGAGGATGACGAGGACGCGCAGGAGATCATGGAAACCGGCTCGACGATGGAAAAGGCGCAGGTCATCGCCGAGAAGATCGTCGAGAAGGTGATCATCAAGGAGGTCATCAAGGCGCATCGCGAAAAGATGCCGGACCGCCGCAAGGGCTACACGCAAAAGGCCATCGTCGGCGGCCACAAGGTCTACCTGCGCACCGGGGAATACCAGGACGGCAACCTGGGCGAGATCTTCATCGACATGCACAAAGAAGGCGCCGGCTTCCGCGCGATGATGAACAACTTCGCCATCGCGGTCTCGGTCGGCCTGCAATACGGCGTGCCGCTGGAGGAATTCGTCGATGCCTTCACCTTCACCAAGTTCGAGCCCTCGGGCATGGTGCAGGGCAACGAGACGATCAAGAACGCGACCTCGATCCTCGACTACATCTTCCGCGAACTGGCGGTCAGCTACCTCGACCGCACCGACCTGGCGCATGTGCAGCCGCAGGGCACCAGCTTCGACGATGTGGGCCGGGGCGCCGAGGAAGGCGTGTCCAACATCCGCGAAGTGCCGGAAAGCCGGGGCTCGACGCCGATCGAGGTGCTGAAACAGGTCGCCTCCACCGGCTACCTGCGCAAGCGGGCGCCGCAGGAGCTGATGGTGTTCCAGGGCGGGGCCGACCCGGTCGCGACGCTGGAGACGCTGATCCCCGAGGTCCGGGGCGGCGGCACCATCGCCGCGGTCGCCTCCACCACCGCCGTCACCACCGGCACCGTCTCGATGAACGCGGCGACGCGCGCCCGGATGCAGGGCTACGAGGGCGAGGCGTGCGGCGAATGCGGGAATTACACGCTTGTCCGCAACGGGACCTGCATGAAGTGCAACACCTGCGGCGGGACGTCGGGGTGTAGCTGAAGGAATTGGAGGGCGCCCGCGTCGTGCGCCCTTTTTCGAACGGGGTGGGACCCGCGAAACCTGCGGTTTCGCTACATCCCACTCCAAGAGTTTCCTTCAGAAACTCTTGGTATCCGGGGCGGGTGCGCTCGCCCTAGACGCGGATCAGGCCGCAGGCAGAAACTTCGGGCAGTCAATATCAGAGCCTGGTACGCGAAACTCATAGGGGCGCCTCTGGCGCCCCTTCTTTCGTCCGGTCAATGCCTTGCGGGGCGACGTTCATGTCACGGGGCGAAACGCGTAGCCCTCCGCCGTCGCCTCGACGGACCCGATCCCGCCCTGGCCGAAGTGGAAGCCCACCACCGTCAGACCCTCCGCCATGATCCGCTCGAACAGCGCCAGCCGCGTCGCCACCGCCGTCTCCTGGTCCTGGTCCGAGCCCGAGACCCAGCCGGGCCGCGAAAAGGCGACGTGGTCGTTGCCGATCGCGTCGCCCAGCACCATCACCGCCTCCGCCCCATCCCCGATGACAAAGCTCATGTGCCCCGGCGTGTGCCCCGGTGTCAGCGCGGCCACGACGCCCGGCAGCACCGCCTCGCCGTCGGAAAACCGCGTGATCCGGTCCACCATGATCTCCAGCCGCCGCTTCGAGCCGACGGCCATGCTTTCACGCGCCTCGCCGATGCTGGCGACCGTGCCCTCGTCCATCCAGTAATCGAGCTCCGCCCCGCCCATCCAATGCTCGGCATTGGCGAAATAGGGCTCGTCGAAATCATCCAGAACGCCCCAGAGGTGGTCGGGATGGCCGTGGGTGAAGATCACATGGGTGATGTCGAACGGGTCGATCCCGGCGGCGTCGAGCGCGTCGGGCAGGGCGCCCGCATTGGGCGAGAACTGCGTGCCCGCGCCAGCATCGAACAGCGCGAGCGTGTCGCCCCGGCGCAGCAGCGTCACGTTGCAGGGCGGGGTCAGCGGCGCGCCGGGGTCGATGCCGTGCTGCGCCAGCACGGCGGCCAGCTCGTCCTGCGGCATCGGGGCGAAGATGAAACCGGGTGGCAGGTCGAGCCAGCCGTCGCTCAGCGTCACGATCTCGGTATCGCCGAGGCTCAGCGTGGTCTGCGTCCAGCCCCGGCGCGGCAGCGTGCTGGCGGCCAGCGCGGCGGTTCCGGTCGCCATCAGGCGGCGGCGGGTGATCTGCATGACGGTCTCCTCCCAAGTCTGCAGGGGCAGAGTAGCGCGCAAGACACATTCATGAAAGGTAATATGTGGGCTCGCGTTGGAACATTGGCGGTCTCCCGCGCTTTATCACCGCGTTAGGATTTTAGTTTTAGCCTGCGGCCATCTGCGCCCATGATGGCTGCAAGCGGGAGGTGTGAGAATGAAACCGGGTCATGTGGTGATGGGGGCCGCCCTGGTGGCGACCGGCGCACTTGCGGCGCTCTGGGTGCCCTTCGGTCTGCTGGGCGCGCTGGCGCTGCTCATGTTGCTGCGCATCTGCTGGCTCGAGGACAACATCGTCTCCGACCTGTTCGGCCGCGACAGCCTGCCCGCCGGGTATCGCAGCACCGCGGACCTGCGCCGCCTGTTCTTCTTCCGCTGGTTCGGCATCTGCCCGTCCGATTGCGCGGCGGAACAATCCGCGCATCTGATGGCCACCGCGATGCGGACCGAGGTGCAGATCTGGGCGACGCTGCTTCTGGGCATGGCCGCGGCGATGGTGGCGCAGCACGGCGCCTTCGGCATGTCGGTGAACCTCGCCCTCGGCGCGGCGCTGTTCGTGATCGCGTTGACGCGGGCTGACCGGCTGGCGCTGTCGCTGGCGCATTGCGACGCGCAAAGCGCCTTGCCCGATCACCTGCTGGTGCCCCGGCGCCGCCGACTGCTGGCGGAGCGCAAGCGCTAGACGGCCTGATCCGCCGTGATCTTGATCACCGGTTCCATCCGCTCCAGTTGCGTGTCGGAAAGATGGCACTTGAAGCTGTGCCCCTCCGCCAGCGTCCGCATCGGCGGCACCTCGGTCTCGCACAGGTTTCCGGGGACCTCTGATTTCCAGCGGCAGCGGGTCTGGAACGGGCAGCCGGGCGGCGGATTCATCGCCGAGGGGATGTCGCCCTCCAGCACGATATGTCGCTTTTCCACGCTGGTGTCGGCGATCGGCACGGCCGACAGCAGCGCCTCGGTATAGGGGTGATAGGGCGGGCTGAAGACCTGATCCGTTGACCCGATCTCGACCACGTGGCCGAGGTACATCACCATCACCCGGTCGCTCAGGTAGCGCACGATGCTGAGGTCGTGCGAGATGAACAGCAGCGTCGTCTTCTCGCGGCGCTGGATCTCCATCAACAGGTCCGTCACCGCCGCCTGCACGCTCACGTCGAGCGCCGAGACAGGCTCGTCGGCCACCACGATCCGCGCCTCGCCGGCAAAAGCGCGCGCGATGCCGACGCGCTGCTTCTGTCCGCCCGACAGCTGCCGCGGCATCCGGTCGGCAAAGGCGCGCGGCAGCTTCACAAGGTCAAGCAGTTGCAGCATCCGCTCGCGCCGCGCCCGGTCGCTATCGCCCACACCGAAGACCTCGAGCGCGCGGATGATCTGGCGGCCCACCGTCATCGAGGGGTTCAGCGTGTCGAACGGGTTCTGGAACACCATCTGGATCGAGGAAATCGTGCGCGTGTCGCGCCCCTCGATCGGGATCATCTCGATCGAGCGATTGTCGAGGAACACACTGCCCTCGGTCGCGGTCTCGAGCCCCATCAGCACCTTGGCCAGCGTGGATTTTCCGCAGCCGGATTCGCCCACGATGGCCAGCGTCTCGCTTTCGCGCGCCTCGAAGCTCACCGTCTCGTTGGCCTTCACCACCCGCGTCTCGCCGCCGCCGAACAGCGCGCTGGCCGCCACCTCGTAGTATTTCTTGAGGTTCTCGACCCGCAGCACGACGTCACCCACCGGCGCTTTCTCGGTGCTTTCGCTCAGCGCGATGGGCGCGTCCCAGTCGATCTCGTCGAATCGCAGGCAGCGGCTTTCGTGGCGCTCGCCGTGCGCCACGTCGAACATCGGGATCGGGCCTGCATCGCAGCGCCCGGCCTCGAAATAGTCGCAGCGCGGGCCGAAGTTGCAGCCGGGCGGGCGCTCGTGGGGCAGGGGAAAGTTGCCGGGGATCGCCACCAGAGGCCGCGCGTTCTTGTCCGCGCCGGGCAGCGGGATCGAGCGGAACAGCGCCTGCGTATATGGGTGCTGCATCTGGTCGAAGACATCGGTGATGGAGCCGGTCTCCACCGCCTCACCGGAATACATCACGCAGATCCGGTCGCAGGTATCCAGCACGAGCCCGAGGTTGTGCGAGATGAACAGCATCGAGGTGCCGTATTTGCGGCCCAGATCCTTCACCAGGTCGACCACCGCAGCCTCCACCGTCACGTCGAGCGCGGTGGTCGGCTCGTCGAGGATCAGCAGCGAGGGTTTCGACATCAGCGCCATCGCGATCACGATGCGCTGCTGCTGGCCGCCCGAAAGCTGGTGCGGGTAGCTCCTCAGCATCCGCTCGGGGTCGGGCAGGCGCACGTCGGTCACCACCTCCAGCGCGCGCTTGCGCGCCTCGGCCTCGGAAATGCCCTCGTGGATCATCGGCACTTCCATCAACTGCTGGCCGATGCGCATCGCGGGGTTCAGGGACGCCATCGGCTCCTGATAGATCATCGCGATCTCGCGGCCGCGGATCGCGCGCAGCTCTTCGGGCGACATCGCGTTCAGGTCGCGGCCCTTGAACTTGATCGAGCCGCCGACGACCCGGCCGTTGACGCCGAGGTCCTGCATCACGCCGAGCGCGACGGTGGACTTGCCGCAGCCGCTTTCGCCCACCAGCCCCATCGCCTCGCCCGGCATCACGGTGCAGGAAAAATCCATCACCGCGGGGATTTCGCGCAGCCGGGTGAAGAAGGAAATCGACAGGTTCTCGATCTCGAGGATCGGGCCGTCGTAGGTCTCGGGCACAACTTCGGCCGTGTCGGGGGATTGGTCGAGCATGGCGTCAGTCCTTCAGGCTTTCTTCGCGCAACCCGTCCGCGAGAAGGTTGAGCCCAAGCACAAGGCTCATCAGGGCAAGCGCGGGCGGCAGGGCCGGGTGTGGGTAGATCGTGAGCAGGCGTCGGCCCTCGTTGATGGTCGAGCCCCAGTCGGGGCTTTCCGGGCTGACGCCGAGGCCGAAAAAGCCCAGCGTTCCCAACAGGATCGTCGTGTAGCCGATACGCAGGCAGAAATCCACGATCAGCGGGCCGCGGGCGTTGGGCAGGATCTCCCACAGCATGATGTACCACGGACCCTCGCCGCGGGTCTGGCCCGCCGCCACGTAGTCCCGCGTCTTGATGTCGAGCACGATGCCCCGCACGATCCGGAACACCGTGGGCGAGTTCACGAAGACCACCGAGACGAAGACGATCAGCAGGTTGCCGGGGATGTCGAACAGGTCCAGCACCTCGGGCCAGAGCCGGAAGATCAACGGCAGGTTCGGGTCCGACGGATTCGAGATCAGCGAGAGGTACGCCAGCCCGCCGATCGCGATAGCCCCGCCCACCAGCAGGTTGCGCCGGGGCGGGTCGGTGCGAAAGCGCGAGTTGAACAGCACCACGAAGAACACGATGGGAAAGATGAACAGCACCATCGAGAGGTAGTTCGGGATGCCCGCCGCCACGATCTCGGGCGTGACCAGCAGGTAGAACAGCAAGATCACCGGGAAGGCGAGCACGAGGTTCGCCATGAAGGTGATGATCGTGTCGAGCCGCCCGCCGTAGTAGCCCGCGGGCAGGCCCAACGTGACACCGACCATGAAGGCGAAGAGCGTGGCGAGTGGCGCGATCTTCAGCACCTCGAAGGCGCCGTAGATCACTCGGCTGAACACGTCGCGGCCGAGGTTGTCACCGCCGAGCAGGTACCAGGCGTATTGCCCCTCGGCGGGCGAGGGCAGGGCCGTGCCCGGCACCTCGTTGCGCATCTGGCTGATGACGGTGATCGCGCCATGCGGCGCCACCACGCCGGAAAACGCGGCGGCGAGGATCCAGAACATCACCAGCGCGAAACCCACCATGCCGATCGGGCTGTCGAATAGCTTGCCGTACAGGCCGAGCTTGCGCTTGAAGACGATCGAGACCGCGAAAAGCGCCGCCATCGAGATCCAGACCGGCGTCAGCCGCGAGGCCATGCCGCCCAGGATGCCGCCGCGTTCGGCCAGGATCATGCCGCCGATGATGTAGCCCGCGACCCCGATGGCGAAGACCAGCACGGCGTATTTCATCGCCATCAGCGCGAAATCGACCGGTGTGCGGTGCAGGCTCAGCGTGTGATCTGCGTTCACCACCATCTCGCCGGGGCGGATGCCCACGAGCGCCATCGCGAAGTTGCTGACGAAGCCCGCGACGAAGAGCACCACCGCAAGGAGGAGGATCGGGTTGATGAAGGCGCCGAGGTCGCCGGACCAGCTGAGGGGTTCCATCTCTCGTGCCCTTTCAGGAAATGCGGATGCGCGGGTTCAGGAAGACATAGCCGATGTCCGAGATCAGCTGCGTCACCAGCACGACCAGGACGGCGACGATGGAGCAGGCCAGGAGCAGCTCGATGTCGTTGTTCGACGCCGCCTGCACCAGCGTCCAGCCAAAGCCGTTGTAGTTGAACAGCGTCTCGACGATCACGACGCCGGTCAGCAGCCAGGGAAATTGCAGCATGATGACCGTGAAGGGCGCGATCAGCGCGTTCCGGAGCGCGTGTTTCAGCACGATGTTGCGGAAACTCACGCCCTTCAGCCGCGCGGTGCGGATGTACTGCGCGGTCATCACCTCGGCCATCGACGCCCGCGTCATCCGCGCGATATAGCCCATGCCGTAAAGCGCGATGGTCATCACCGGCAGGGTGAAATTCCAGAACGTCACGTTGTCCATCGCGCTGCGCGCCGAGCCGAGAAACAGCGTGCCGCCGTCGAGCCAGCCCCATTCCACCAAGAGCGGCGAGAGACCGATCTGGGACGAGGCCAGAAGCACGATGAAGATGACGCCCGACACGTATTCCGGCGTCGCGGTCGAGGCGATGGCGAAGGTGGATAGCGAGCGGTCGGTGCGCGACCCCTCGCGCATCCCCGCCAGCACGCCGACCAGCAGCGCCGAGGGCACCATGACGGCAAAGGCCCAGAACATCAGGATGCCGGTCAGTTGCAGCCGCCCGCCGAGGATGTTCGCGACCTCGTCGGCGGAAACGGTGGAATAGCCCAGATCGCCTTGCAGGAGGCCGCAGAACCGGTCCGCCCCCTCCGGGTCCTGCCCGCGCGCCAGGCATCGGCCGCGCCATTCGCCGGTGATCGGATCCTCGCGCAGCCAGCCCGGCACCACGCCCAGCCATTCGCCGTAGCGCACGATCAGCGGGCCGCCGTAGCCGTTGCGGTCGAGCCAGGACGCGACCTCCGCGTCGCTCATCCGTGCGTTGCCCTGCGTCTTGGCCAGCTTTTCGAGGTTGGGAGCGAGGTTCGTGAGGAAGAACACGATGAAGGTCAGGCAAAGCGCCGTGAGAACCATCACGCCGACCCGGCGGAGGATGAAAAGTGCCATCTGTATCCCTGTTCTTGCGACCCGTCAGGCGGGGCCGTTGGGGAGGCCCGCGAACGGGCCAACCTGTGGTCTGGGGCGACCGCCGGCACGGGCGATCAGGTCTGCGGCGGGGCGGCGACCGGGGCCGCCCCGCCGCAAGGTCAGTCTCAGGCCGCGAGGCCGAGGTGGTGGACGTTGATCTCGAACTTCGGATGCATCTGCGCGTTCACCACGCCGGGGCGGAAGTGCCGGAAGAGCGAGCGCCAGTAGGGAACGATCGTGACCGCCTCCTCCTGCATGATCTGTTCCAGACGGGCCATCACCTCGCGACGCGCATCGGCGTCCTGGATGCCGTTGGCCTCCTCGAGGAGCGTGTCGAACTCCTCGTTCGAGAACCCGGTCTCGTTCCAGGCCACGCCCGAGCGATAGGCGAGGTTCAGGATCTGCACGCCGAGTTCGCGGTGGTTCCACTCGGTCGCCGAGAACGGGAAGTTCAGCCAGTCGTTCCAGAAGGTCGAGCCCGGCAGCACCTCGCGCGTGACGGTCATGCCGGCATCGCGCATCTGGGCGGCCACCGCGTCGCAGGTGAAGCGTGTCAGCCCGTCGTCGAGCGAGATGAGGGTGAAGTTGGTGTCGGCATGGCCCGCCGCCTCCAGCCGCGCCATCGCCGCTTCCTTGTCGACCACCATCGGCGGCAGTTCGGCGTATTCCGGGTGGATCGGGCAGACATGGTGGTTCTCGCCCACCGTGCCCTGGCCGTTCATGCCCAGCTCCAGCACCACGTTCAGGTCGACCGCCTCGAGGATCGCGCGGCGCACCTCGACGTTGTCATAGGGCTCGTTCAGCTGGTTCGGGCGCACGCAGACGGTGGCGCCCGTGGTCACGTCCGAGCGTTCCCAGCCGACCGCCGAGAACAGGTCGACGAATTCGCCGACGGTCTCGTAGGTCATGTCGAACTCGCCGGCTTCCGCGCCCGCGAACCAGGCCGCCGGGTCGGTGCCGAGGTCGATGAAGGTGACGTCGTCGAGAAAGGCGTCGCCCCAATAGGTGTGGTCGGGGTTGCGCTCCAGCCGGGCCGAGATGCCGACCTGGTAGTCGGTGACCATGTAGGCGCCGGTGCCGATGCCGTTGTCGAGCGGGTTTTCCCCGATGTGGTCGCGGTGCATGATCGCGGCCGGGTAGTCGGCCATGCCGGGCACCAGCGTGATGTCGGGCGCGGGCAGGTTGATCTCAACGGTCACGTCATCGACGACGACAATGCCGCCGTCGCGCGCCTGGCCGGTTTCGCTGTCGACGAGCCCGCCCATGCGGGCGCCCATCGAGTTGCCCTCGACCGTGGTGTCGCACCAGGCGGCGAAGTTCGCGGCCACATCCTCGGCGGTGAAGGCGTCGCCGTTGTTCCAGGTCACGCCGGGGCGCAGGTGCAGCGTGTACTGCGTCGCGTCCTCGTTGGCTTCCCAGCTTTCCAGCAGCATGCCGCTGAACGTGCCGTCGCGGTTGTATTCGACCAGGTACTCGATGAGGCCGCGGGTCACGTTGGCCATTTCCGACCAGTCATAGGTGCGCGGGTCCTTGAGGGCCAGGATCTCCATCTGGATGCGGAGCGAGCCGCCGGCCTCGGGCGTGGCACGCTGCGCCATCGCGGGCTTGAGGCCGATCAGCGAATAGGCCGCGGCCGCGCTGAGCCCCAGCGCGGTCGACCGCACGAGGAACTCGCGGCGGCTGAGCTGGCCTGCCTTGTATTCCCGCGCGTACATCTCTGCGGCCGGATGGCTCGTCAGCTGCGGGGTGGGGGTGGTGTGCATTTTCGTCTCCCTGTGACATGCAGTCGTTGTTTTCGGGTCAGACGCAGCCAAGGGTGGCGGGCCCGATCTTGTCATCTGGTGCATTGCGCCGCGTTTAGGGCCTTGCGTCAATCGCAAGTTGCGATCTGTCGTGGTCTGTTTGCGACATTCACGAGTAAGAGAAACGACATGTCCCCGGATCGCAACCACTTTTCCTGAACAAATCCCGAAGTCGCCCCGCAAAGGGGCCGTCAGGCGCGCAGCGGGGGCGCCCGAAAATCCGAGGGCGTGCGGCCCGTCGCCTGCTGGAAAGCGCGGGTGAAATAGGCCGCCGAGGAAAAGCCGAGCTGCTCGGCCACCTCGCGTGCCGGCATGTCGGTGTCGCGCAGCAGCCGCCGCGCCTCGTGCATGATGCGCTCGGTCAGCAGGGCATGGGCGGGGCGGCCCGCGGCCTCCTTGCAGATCCGGCTGAGATGGGTGGGCGTGACGGCCAGCGCCTCGGCGTAATCGGCCACGCCGCGCCCGCTGCGAAACCGCTGCTCCATCATCGCGCCGAACTGCTCGGCCAGGCGATGCGTGCGCTCGCGCAGGATCGCGCCCTCGGCCCGCGTCAATTCGCGCTCCATCCAGGCCGAAATCAACAATCCGTAACCGGCCATCGCGCGCGCCATCGCCGGCGCCCGCGCGGCGCGTTCGCGCTCGATCCGTTCGAGGTGGCTGGTCAGGCTCGCCTGCGCCTCGATGTTGGTGATGCGCAGGTGAAACGGTGTCTCGGGCAACTCCAGCGCGCCGTCTTGCGGCAGGCACAGCTCCAGCCCCTGCATCTGCGAGGGCAGTTCCAGCGCCATCTGCACGCCGGCGGGCACGAAGACGGCGGTGTTGGGGCCGAAGCCGCGCGTGATGCAGTTGACCGTGACGCGACCCTGCCCGCGGGTGATCCAGTAGAGCCGGTGCCGCGACTGGCCGTGCAGCATCTCGATCCGCCAGGCGTCGCGCATGCGCAGCTTGCCAAGCGACAGGACACTGTAAGCGGGCGACGAGTCGGTCATGCTGCTCAGGCTGGGGTCCAGGTTGAAAAAATGCAAGGGCAGCGCAGATTTACGGACAGATGCGCCCGAACTCGCCGGAAAAGTCGGCCCCGCTCCGTCACGGCTGGCCCAGGGCTGTCCAGCCGCCCATGCGGGCGCGAAACCAGGTGCGCTGGCGCTTGGCATATTGGCGCGAGGCGATGACCGCGGCCTCGCGGGCCTCGTCCAGCGTCATCTCTCCGCGCAGATGCGCGATCAACTCCGGCGCGCCGATGGCCTTGCGCGCGCCACCCGCCTTGTCCCAACGGTGCAGGTTCGCCTCGGCCTCGGCCAGCGAGCCGGCCTCGAGCATCCGGTCGAAACGCAGCGCGATGCGCGCGTTCAGCCAGTCGCGGTCGGCGTCGAGCAGCAGGGGCACCGTGGCGGCAAGGGGCAGGGCGGGCGCCTCTGTCGCGTCCTGCCAGGCCGACAGGGGCCGCCCGGTGGCGCGCAGCACCTCCCAGGCGCGGCGCAGGCGGGCGGGGTTCTGCGTGTCGATGCGGGCGACGATGGCCGGGTCGCCTCGGCGCAACTCCTCCAGCAACGCGGCCGGATCACGCGCCTCGGCCTCGGTGCGGACCTCTGGCGGGGTCGGCGGGATCTCGGCCAGTCCTTCGGTCAGCGCCCTGAAATAGAGGCCGGTGCCGCCAACGATGATCGGCCGCTCGGGGCCGTCAAGCAGCGGCGTCACCTCGCGCAGCCAGTCGCCCACCGAATACTCCGCCTCGAAGGGAACATGGCCGTAGAGCACATGCCGCGCGCGGGCTTCCTCGTCCGCGGTGGGTCGCGCCGTCAGCACGCGCCAGCCGTCGTACACCTGCAGCGCATCGGCGTTCACGATGACGCCGCCGCCCGCCTCCGCGATGGCCAGCGCCAGCGCCGATTTTCCCGACGCGGTGGGGCCGGCGATGAGGACGGGTGTGTCCCGCGGAATGGAAGCGAAATCAATCAAGGCGTTACGCCATCTCCGTCGTGTTTGGACGCAGGCGCCCCGGCGCGGACCGCCCCGCAGCGGGCGCGGAAGGGCCGTTGAACCTCGCGTGCTTTTAGACCATGGTCCGCCGCGCGCAATGCCGCCGCCCGCAAACCTGCCCAGACCAGCCCCAAGGAGACCGCCCATGCCGGACGACACCGAAACCTCGTTCGCGCCGCTCTACAGCCGCGTCATGCTGAAGATCTCGGGCGAGGCGCTGATGGGCGACCTGGGCTTCGGGCTGCACCCGCCGACGGTAGAGCGCATCGCGCGCGAGGTGAAGACGGTGCACGACCTCGGCGTCGAGATCTGCATGGTCATCGGCGGCGGCAACATCTTCCGCGGTTTGCAGGGCAGCGCGCAGGGGATGGAGCGGACGACCGCCGACTACATGGGCATGCTGGCGACGGTGATGAACGCGCTCGCGATGCAATCGGCGCTCGAATCCATCGGCGTTTTCACCCGCGTCATCAGCGCAATCACGATGAACGAGGTGGCCGAGCCCTACATCCGCCGCCGCGCCGTGCGCCACCTCGAGAAAAAGCGCGTCTGCATCTTCGCCGCCGGCACCGGCAACCCGTATTTCACCACCGACACCGCCGCCACGCTGCGCGCGAACGAGATGAACTGCGAGGCGATCTTCAAGGGCACCAAGGTCGATGGCGTCTACGACAAGGACCCCAAGAAACACGCCGACGCCAAGCGCTACCAGACCATCACCTATGACGAGGTGCTGGCACAGCACCTGGGCGTGATGGACGCCTCGGCCATCGCGCTGGCGCGCGAGAACGAACTGCCGATCATCGTCTTCTCGCTGGACGAACCGGGCGGCTTCCGCGGCATCCTGGCCGGGCAGGGCACCTACACCCGGGTGTCGTAACTCCGGCGGGCCGTCTTTCGCGCAGCCCTGCAACGGGGCAACTGCGTTCTGGAAACTCGCCGCCGGGCAGTCTATTACCGTCGGCAACAAGACCGGAACGAGGGGCCGACCAGATGGCAGAAGACGAACTCGACATCGACATGGATGACCTGACGCGCCGGATGGACGGCGCGATTGCCGCCTTGCGGACGGAATTCGCCTCGCTCCGCACCGGGCGCGCCTCGGCCTCGATGCTTGAGCCGGTGATGGTCGACGCCTACGGCCAGATGACCCCGATCAACCAGGTCGGCACCGTGAACGTCCCCGAGCCGCGCATGGTCACCATCAACGTCTGGGACAAGGGTCTTGTCGGCAAGGTCGAGAAGGCGATCCGCGAAAGCGGGCTCGGCATCAACCCGCAGCTCAACGGCACCATCATCATGCTGCCGATCCCCGAGCTGAACGAGGAACGCCGCACCCAGCTGACCAAGGTCGCGGCCCAGTATGCCGAACACGCCCGCGTCGCGATCCGCAACGTGCGTCGCGACGGCATGGACCAGATCAAGAAGGCCAAGGCGCAGGGCATGTCCGAGGATGACGTGAAGCTGTGGGAGGGCGAGGTGCAGGATCTCACCGACGGCCACATCGCCAAGGTCGACGCCTCGCTCGAGGCAAAGCAGGGCGAGATCATGCAGGTCTGAGGCCCGCGACGGACGACAGGCAGCGAAAAGCCGTCGCGTATCGATACCCGATGACGAGCAGCAATCGAGGACGAGACACCATGACCGCAGACCCCCGCAAGCCGCGTCACGTAGCCATCATCATGGACGGAAACGGCCGATGGGCGCAGCTGCGCGCACGTCCGCGTCTCTTCGGCCACCATGCCGGCGCCAAGCGGGTGAAGGAAATTGTCCGCGCCTGCCCGGATCTTGGCGTGAAGTACCTGACGGTCTTCGCCTTCTCGACCGAGAACTGGAAACGCACCCAAACCGAGGTCGCGGGGCTGATGAAGCTCTTCAAGCGCTACATCCGCCGCGAGGCGCAAAGCCTGCACGAGGAGAACGTCCGCGTGCGCTTCATCGGCGACCGGGTGCGGCTGGAACCGGCGCTGGTGGACCTGATGGACGGGCTGGAACTGATGACGGCGGAAAACTCCGGCACCAACCTCACCATCGCGCTCAACTACGGCGGCCGGGACGAGGTGACGCGCGCCGCCCGCCGCCTGGCGCATGACGTGAAGCTGGGCAATCTCGATCCGCGCGAGATCTGCGACGAGACCTTTCCGCGCTATCTCGACACCTATGTCCTGCCCGATCCCGACCTGGTGATTCGCACCAGCGGAGAGGCGCGGATTTCCAACTTCCTGCTCTGGCAGTCGGCCTATGCGGAATACGAATTCATCGACACGCTCTGGCCCGATTTCTCGGCCGATGTCTTTGCCGACGTGCTCGCCCGCTACGGTCTGCGCGATCGCCGCTTCGGCGCGGTGCCGGTCTAGCGGCCGCCTTGGGGTTCGCGCGCGACAGCTTTGCCGATCTCGCCACGCGCCTGGCGACGGGGGTGGCGCTGGCCGCAGTGGGGTTGACGGCGGTCTGGGCCGGGGGGTGGTGGTTCACCGCGCTGGTCCTGCTGATCGTGGCGACGCTGGTCTGGGAACTGGTGCGGATGCTGGGCGGGGACCAGCGCCGCGCGCTGGTGCTGGCGGGCGGGGCCGCGGCGGCGCTTCTCGCGTCCAAGCTATTACCGCCGGGCCTGGCGCTGCCGCTATTGCTGCTATCCGCAATCGCCGGGATCGCGGTGCTGGAGCGTCACCGCGCCCTCTACCTGATGATGGCGACCGTCATCTTGCTGGCGGGCTTCGGCCTGATCCTGCACCGCGACGGGTTCGGCCTGCCGTGGATGCTGTGGCTGGTGCTGCTGGTCGCGGTCACGGATATCATGGGGTATTTCGCCGGGCGGCTTCTCGGCGGGCCGAAGTTCTGGCCGCGCGTCAGCCCGAAAAAGACCTGGTCGGGCACCGTCGCGGGCTGGGTCGGGGCGGGCATCGTCGGCTGGATCTTCATGGGCCTGACCAATTCGGGGATCGAGCTGATCGGCATCTCGGTCGCGCTCAGCATGGCGAGCCAGATGGGCGACATCGCGGAATCGGCCGTGAAGCGGAAGATGGGGGTCAAGGACAGCTCCCGGCTCCTGCCCGGACACGGCGGCGTCTACGACCGCTTCGACGGGCTGCTCGGCGCGGCGTTCCTTCTGGTGATCGTCGAAAGCTTCACCGCCTTTCCGCCGCCGCCGGTCTGAGATAGAGGCAGGCCATGCGCAGGGTCAGCATCTTCGGGGCCACGGGGTCCATCGGGCAGAACACGGTCGACCTGATTTCGCGGTCTCCCGACGCCTACGAGGTGGTCGCCCTGACCGGCGCTGGCAACATCGCGCAGCTTGCCGGCGACGCGATCCGGCTGAAGGCGCGGGTCGCCGTCACCGCGCACGAGGATCGGCTGGACGATCTGCGCGCCGCACTGGCCGGTTCGGGGGTGGAGGCCGCGGCGGGGCAGGGCGCGCTGATCGAGGCCGCCGACCGGCCCGCCGACTGGATCATGTCGGCCATCGTGGGCGCGGCAGGGCTGGCGCCGGGGTTTCAGGCGCTCCGCCACGGCACCACGCTGGCGCTCGCCAACAAGGAAAGCCTCGTCACCGCCGGCCCGCTTCTTCTACAAGAAGCCGCCCGGCACGGCGCCACGATCCTTCCCGTCGACAGCGAGCATTCCGCCGTTTTCCAGGGGCTAGTGGGCGAGGATATCTCCTGCGTCGAGCGCATCGTCATCACCGCCTCGGGCGGCGGCTTGCGCGACTGGCCGATCGAGGCGCTGGCCGAGGCCACGGTCGCCGACGCGGGCGCGCACCCGAACTGGGCGATGGGCCAGCGCATCACCATCGACAGCGCCTCCATGTTCAACAAGGGCATGGAACTGATCGAGACCAAGGAATTTTTCGGCGTTTCCCACGACAAGATCGAGGCGGTGATCCACCCGCAGAGCATCGTGCACGCGCTGGTGGGGTTCTGCGACGGCGCGCTGATGGCGCATCTGGGCGCGCCCGACATGCGCCACGCCATCGGCTATGCGCTGCACTGGCCTGACCGCCGCGCGCTGCCGGTGGCGCGCATCGACCTTGCCCGGATCGCGACGCTGGAATTCTACGCCCCCGACCTGACCCGCTACCCGGCGCTGCGCATCGCGCGCGAGGTGATGGAGACCGGTGGCCGCTCGGGCGCGATCTTCAACGCCGCCAAGGAAATCGCCCTCGACGGCTTCATCGCCGGGCGCATCGGCTTCATGCAGATGTCGGCGGTGGTGGAGGAGACGCTTGACGCGATGTCGTCGCAGGTTCGCCTCACTTCGCCCATGTCCGGCCTTGAGGACGTCCTAGATACAGACCAGATGGCCCGACAGATGGCCCGCACCCGGATCACGCAGATGGAGACGACCTGACCCATGGATTTCATCCCCCAGTTCGGCGGCCTCGCCTTCACGCTGATCGCGTTCATCGCGGCGCTGTCCATCATCGTGGCGATCCATGAATACGGCCATTACATCGTCGGCCGCTGGACGGGCATCCATGCCGAGGTGTTTTCGCTTGGCTTCGGGCCGGTGCTGTTCGCCCGCACCGACCGCCACGGCACGCGCTGGCAGGTTGCGGCCTTGCCCTTTGGCGGATATGTGAAATTTCTCGGCGACGCCGATGCGGCTAGCGGCAAGGACGCCGCGGCGATCGACTCGCTCGATGTGAACGAGCGCCGCCGCTCGATGCACGGCGCGCCGCTCTGGGCGCGGGCGCTGACGGTCGCGGCGGGGCCGGTCTTCAACTTCATCCTGTCCATCATTGTCTTCGCGCTGTTTCTCGCCTTCACCGGCCGCGCCGTGGACGAGCCGCGCGTCGGCGCGCAGACAGCTCTGCCCTCCGACATCGCGCAGTTCGAACCGGGCGACCTGATCCTCGAGATGGAAGGCCAGCCCGTCACCGCTTTCGCGGATCTCTTCGACATCGCCGAGGGGCTGGAGCCCGAGCCGACCGTCACCTACATCGTCGAGCGCGACGGTGCCCGGACCGAGATCGAGGCGGCGTTTCCGCTGGTGCCGCTGGTCCAGTCGGTCGCGCCGCAATCGGCCGCCATTTCCGCCGGATTACGCGAGGGCGACCTGATCCGCGCCGTGAACGGCGAGCCGATCCACGCCTTCCGTCAGCTCCGCGAGGCGGTCGAGGCGGCCGACGGCTCGCCGCTGACGCTCACGCTCTGGCGGGCAGGGGAGGAGATCGAGGTGACCCTCACCCCCCGCCGCACCGACCTGCCGACACCCGATGGCGGGTTCGAATCGCGCTGGCTGATCGGTGTCACCGGCGGCCTCAGCTTCGAGCCGGTGCGCGAGAACGTGGGTCCGCTGGGTGCGCTGGAATACGGCGCCAGCCAAACCCTCTTGGTGGTGCGCAGTTCGCTCTCGGGTCTGTGGCACATGATCACCGGCGCGATTTCCTCGTGCAACCTGCAAGGCCCGATCGGCATCGCCGAGACATCCGGCGCGGCAGCAAGCCAGGGCATCGACAATTTCATCTGGTTCATTGCCGTGCTGTCCACCGCGGTGGGGCTTTTGAACCTGTTCCCGATCCCCGTGCTGGACGGCGGGCACCTCGTCTTCCACGCCTACGAGGCGGTTGCGGGCAAGCCGCCCTCGGACAAGGCCATGCGCATCTTCATGACCATCGGGCTGACGCTGCTGCTGTCGCTGATGCTGTTTGCGCTGACCAACGACATCTTCTGCCCCTGACGCTCCGCGCAGGTTTCACGCCCATTCCACACAGGGGCCGCAGTGTCGCCACATTATCTTGGCACCCAGTCCGGGCATTGGCCCCGGACGGGCAGGACGATGGAGCGTGACATGAAACTTCTGATGGACGGAACCCGCGGCGTTTCGCTGTTTCTCCAGTTGAACATGGATCGTTTCCTGGTGCCGCTTCTGATCGTCGCCGCGCTGTTTCTGGGCGGCATGATGTTCAGCTACGCCGCGGTGCACTGAGCGACGGTCACGCGCTTTTCCGACCTGCGAACGCCTGCCGGACCGGGTTCGCCCGAGCCCGTTGCAATATGGCGAAAATGTGGCACCGGCGCAGAGATGCCACACCTTACCCCAGATGCTTTTGACAACCCCCTGACCCTCGGCTAGGCAGGGTCAAGCTGCGTCTGAAACTGGGGTTGGAATCTATGTATCTGTGTCTGCGCGCCCGTCTCACCCCGACCAAGCGTCGTGCGGCGCTTGCGCCCCTGGGGCGGCTCCAGTCCGGTTTTCTCCCGCTTCTGCTGGCCTTTGTGCTGGGTCTTGGCCTCAGCTTCGGCGGCGCGGCCGAGGCGCAGACCTTCCGCTTCACCAATTTCGACGTGCAGGGCAACGAACGCATCTCCGATTCCGCCATCCTCACCTATGCCGGGATCGCGCCGGGCGCGGTGGTCTCCGGGGCGCAGGTGAACGACGCGCTGCAACGGCTGCAGAACACCGGCCTGTTCGAACAGGTCGACATCGCGCCGCGCGGCGGCACGCTGGTGATCGCGGTTCAGGAATACCCCACGATCAACCGCATCACGGTCGAGGGCAACCGCCGCCTCAACGACGAAAACCTCCTGTCGGTGATCCAGTCCGTCCCGCGCCGCACCTATTCCCCCTCCGTGGCCGAGCAGGACGCCAACACCATGGCCGAGGCCTATCGTCAGGCCGGCCGGCTGACCGCGACGGTGACGCCGCGCATCATCCGCCGCTCTGACAACCGCGTCGATCTGGTGTTCGAGGTGGCCGAGGGCGGCGTGGTCGAGACCGAGCGCCTGGCCTTCGTCGGCAACCGCGCCTATTCCGACCGGCGCCTGCGCCGCGTGCTGGAAAGCACGCAGGCGGGCCTGCTGCGCCAGATCATCCAGCGTGACACCTTCATCGCCGAACGCATCGCGCTCGACCGGCAGCTGCTGACTGATTTCTACCAGGATCGCGGCTATGTCGATTTCCAGATCCTGAGCGTCACGCCCGAACTGTCCCGCGACCGCGGCGCCTATTTCGTGACCTTCAACATCCGCGAGGGCCAGACCTTCGACCTCGGCCGCGTCACCACCGTCTCCGAAGTGCCGGGCGTTAACGCGGCGCAATATCAGGACGTCATCCGCATCCGCACCGGCGAAACCTACAGCCCGCGCATCATCGACAACACGATCGGCCGGATGGAGGCGCTGGCAACCCAGCAGGGACTGCGCTTCATCCGGATCGAGCCGCGCATCACCCGCAACGATGCCACCCGCACGCTGGACGTGGAGTTCGTGATCTCGCGGGGCGAGCGCGTCTTCGTGGAACGCATCGACATCGAAGGCAACGCCACCACGCTCGACCGGGTCATCCGGCGCCAGTTCACTTCGGTCGAAGGCGACCCCTTCGATCCGCGCGCGATCCGGCAGGCCGCCGAACGCATCCGCGCCACCGGCTTCTTCAGCGACGTTCAGGTCGCGGGCCGGCCCGGCACGGCAGACGATCAGGTCATCGTCGATGTCGACGTCGAGGAGCAGCCCACCGGCTCGCTCGGCTTCTCGGCCAGCTACTCGACCGACACCGGCCCCGGCCTGTCGGTGACCTTCTCCGAGGACAATTTCCTTGGCCGTGGACAAGGCCTACGGCTAGGCTTCAACACCGCCGAAGGCAGCCAGTCCCTGTCCTTCTCCTTCACCGAGCCGCATTTCATGGCGCGCGATCTCGCCCTGTCGCTGAGCGCGTTCTACACCGAGACCTCGAACCAGAACCGCGATTTCGACACGCTCGACATCGGCGCGCGCGTGGGACTCGGCTTCCCGGTCAGCGAGTTCGGCCGCGTGAACGTCTATTACGGTATCGAGCAGAACGAGATTTCAGGGCTCGACCCGGTCGACAGTTCGCCGGTCCTGCTTGCGGAACAGGGCGAACGTCTGAACTCCTATGTCGGCGCGCAATACGCCTATGACACCCGCAACACCGGCCTCGACCCGACCCGCGGCATACGCCTTCAGTTCGGCACGGAATACGCCGGTGTGGGCGGCGACGCCGAATATGTCCGAGCCACATTCCTCGGGATCGCCGAGCGTCAGGTCCTGCGTGAGGAAGTCACCCTGCGCGCCAGCTTCGAGGCGGGGGCGATCGAGACGCTGAACGGCGACAGCCGGCTGTCGGATCGCTTCACCCTGTCCAGCCGTCAGATGCGCGGCTTCGAGGCGAACGGCATCGGCCCGCGCGACCTCACCGTGGCCAACGAAGACGCGCTTGGCGGCAACATGTATGCCGTCGCCCGCTTCGAGGCGGCCTTCCCGCTGGGCCTGCCGGATGAATACGGCATCTCGGGCGGCGTCTTCTACGACATCGGGTCGCTCTGGGGGCTCGACAACACCAATGGCGGCCTCGTGGATGACGATCTCTACTGGCGTCAGACCATCGGCTTCTCGATCTTCTGGGACACCGCCATCGGGCCGCTGCGCTTCAACTTCTCGCATCCGCTGGAATTCGAGGATTACGACCTGACGCGCGAATTCGACCTGACCATCGAAGCGCGGTTCTGAGGCGCGCGGCATGGTCCGCGTCCTCGCATCGGCCCTCGCGCTTAGCCTGACGCTCCTGCTGCCGCCCGCTGCGCGGGCGCAGGAGCCGCCGACAGGTCCGCTGCTGCCCGAGGCAGACTCCGGCGGCGGGCAGGCTGGCGACGACGTGCAATCGCCCATCGTTGTGCTGAACCAGGAGCGGCTGCTGTCGCAATCGCTCTACGGCCAGCGCATCCAGCGCGAGGTCGAGGCCGCGGGAACGGCGCTCGCCACCGAGAACCGCGCCATCGAGGCCCGGCTGACCGAGGAAGAACTGGCTTTGACCGAACGGCGCGCCACCATGACGCCCGAAGCCTTCCGCCCCGTCGCCGAGGAGTTCGACACCCGCGTCAACGCCATCCGCGCGGCGCAGGAGGCCAAGGGCCGGGCGCTTCAGCAACAGGCGGAGGCGGCGCAGCAGCAGTTCTTCGAGATCGCCTTCCCCGTCCTGATCGAGCTGCTGCGCGCCCGCGGTGCCGCGGTGTTGATGGACAACCGCGCGGTGCTGCTCTCGGCCGAAGGGGTCGACATCACCGACGCCGCCATCGCGCTGATCGACGCCCGCATCGGCGAGGGCGATCCGGCGCCGCTGATCGACCTCGACGGGACCGCGCCGGATCGGTCTCTGGCACCGGGCGAGGGCCTCGCACCGGCCCCGGCCCCCTGATCCCGCGGCTTGCCGCGCCGGGGCCGAATTGCTACCACGCCGGACAACCGCGGCCCAAGGCCGCCCAGACCGACGCCCGAGGAGCCTTCCGCCATGACGGCCGAGACGCCCACCACCGCCGACATCGACCTGATCCAGCGGATCATCCCGCACCGCTACCCGTTTCTGCTGGTCGACCGCGTGCGCGACATCGTGCCGTTCCAGTCCGCCACCGGCATCAAGAACGTCACCTTCAACGAGCCGCATTTCCAGGGCCATTTTCCCGGCGCCCCGATCATGCCCGGCGTCACCATCGTCGAGGCGATGGCGCAGACGGCGGCGGTGATGGTCGGCGTCTCGGCCGACCTCGCCGACAAGAACCTGCTGGTCTATTTCATGGGCATCGACGGCTGCAAGTTCCGCCGCAAGGTCGTGCCCGGCGACGTGCTCGAGATGGAATTGACCACGCTCCGCGGCAAGCCCGGCGGCAAGGTCTGGAAATTCTCGGGCCGCGCCACCGTCGAGGGCGAAGTCGCCGCCGAGGCTGAGTTTACCGCGATGATGGACTTGTCGGCCATGGGTGGGGCTGCCTGATGGCGATCGACCCGAGCGCGGTGATCCACCCCTCGGCGGTGGTCGAGGACGGCGCCAACATCGGCGCCGAATGCAGCATAGGCCCATTCTGCGTCATCGGCGCCGAGGTCACGCTCGGCCCCCGCGTCACGCTGAAATCGCATGTCGTCGTCACCGGCTGGACCGAACTGGGCGAGGACAGCACGGTCTTTCCCTTCGCCTGCATCGGCGAGGTGCCGCAGGACCTGAAATTCGCCGGCGAACGCACGCGGCTGGTGGTCGGCAAGCGGACCCGCATCCGCGAGGGCGTGACAATGAACACCGGGACCGAAGGCGGCGGCGGCATCACCCGGGTCGGCGACGACGGGCTCTTCATGGCGGGCGCCCATGTCGCCCATGACGCGCAGGTCGGCGACCGGGTCATCATGGTGAACAACTCCGCGCTCGCCGGTCATTGCGTGCTGGGCGACGATGTCATCATCGGCGGGCTCTCGGGCGTGCACCAATGGGTACGCATCGGCAAGGGCGCGATCATCGGTGCGGTCACGATGGTGACGCATGACGTGATCCCGCACGGTCTCGTGCAGGGGCCGCGCGGCGGGCTCGATGGGCTGAACCTCGTCGGCCTCAAGCGCCGCGGCGTCGCGCGCGAGGATATCATGGCGCTGCGGGCCGCGTTCCAGACGCTGGCACAGGGCGAGGGCGCGTTTCAGGACCGCGCCCGCCGGCTGCTCGACGATGACGCCGGCCGCAGCGCCTATGTGCAGGAGATCGTGGCCTTCGTGCTGGGCGACAGCGACCGCTCCTTCCTGACGCCGGGCTGAGGGCCGCATGGGCCGTCTGGCGATCATCGCGGGAACCGGCGCCTTGCCCGGCCTCGTCGCGGCGCGGCACCCGGCGGTGATCGTGCGGCTGGCGGGCGTGCCCTGCGACGCGGAGGGCGCCGGCCTCATCGAGGCGCGGCTGGAGCATCTGGGCCAGATGTTCGCCGACCTGCGGGCTTCTGGCGTCACCGAGCTTTGCCTCGCGGGCGCGATGCGGCGGGCGAGCTTCGACACCGCGAAGCTCGATGCCGAGACTCAGGCGCTCCTGCCCCGGATCATGGCGGCGCAGGGTCGGGGCGACGATGCGCTACTGCGCGAGGTGGTTGCGATCTTCGAGGACGAGGGCTTTACCGTCCGCGGCGCGCATGAGCTGCGCCCGGATCTGCTTGCCTCGGGCAATGCCGGTGCGACCGAGGCGCAATCCGCCGATGCCGCCCGCGCCCGCGCGGTTCTGGCGGCACTCGGGCCGCTCGATGTCGGGCAGGCAGCGGTGGCGGCCAAGGGGCAGTTGCTGGGGATCGAGACGTTGCAGGGCACCGACGCGCTGCTGCGTTTCGTGGCCGAGACCGCGCCGGGGTCCGGCGGCGTGCTGGTGAAACGCGCCAAGCCCGGCCAGGATCTGCGCGTCGACATGCCCGCGATCGGGCCGGACACCGTGGCGCTGGCCGCCGAGGCCGGGCTCTCGGGCATCGAGCTTCAGGCGGGCCATGTCCTGCTCCTCGATCCCGATGCCGTCGAGACGGCGGCGAAGGCGCGCGGCCTGTCGATCTGGGCGGTGCCATGACCCTGCGCCTCTTCCTCGTCGCGGGCGAGCCTTCGGGCGACCGGCTGGGTGCCGCGCTGATGGCCGGGTTGAAGACGCTGGCAGGTGGCGACGTCGTCTTTCATGGCGTCGGCGGGCCGCTGATGCAGGCCGAGGGGCTGGTGCCGCTTTTCGACATGGAGGAGCTGTCGGTCATCGGTCTGACCGAGATCATCGCCAACTACCGCCGCCTCGCGCGCCGCGTCACCGACACCGCCAAGGCTGTCACCGCCGAGCGCCCCGACGCGCTCATCACCATCGACATTCCGGAGTTCTCGCTGCGCCTCGCGTCCCAGGTAAAGGACCGTGCGCCGGATATCCGCACGATCCATTACGTCGCGCCCACGGTCTGGGCCTGGCGGCCGGGCCGGGCGCGCAAGATGGCGCGCAGCGTCGATCACGTCCTCGCGCTGCTGCCCTTCGAGCCGCCCTACATGCAGGCCGAGGGGATGAGTTGCGATTTCGTCGGCCACCCCGTCGTGACCGAACCGAAGGCTTCGGAGGCCGAGATCGCGGCGTTTCGCGACAAGCACGGGATCGCGCCGGGTGAGACCACGATCCTCGTGCTTCCCGGCTCGCGCCGGTCCGAGATCGAACGGCTGGCCCCGATCTTCGGCGACGCGCTGCGCCCGGTGCTCGCCCGCCATCCCGGCGCCCATGTCGTCGTGCCTGCCGCCCCCGCCGTAGCAGGGATGCTGGGCGACAAGATCCGCGACTGGCCTGGCCAGCCGCATATCCTCGACCCGCGAGGGCAGGCGCCCGACGCCTTCGCCGCCGAGAAGCGCGCGGCGTTTTCTCTCGCCGACGTGGCGCTCGCCGCCTCTGGCACGGTCAGCCTGGAACTGGCCGCCGCAGAGACGCCCATGGTCATCGCGTATGACATGAGCTGGCTCAGCCGCACGGTGATCCTGTCGCTGCTGAAGGTCGACACGGTCACGCTGGTGAACCTTGTGGCCGAAAGCCGCACGGTGCCCGAATTCATCGGCAAGGCCTGCCGCCCCGGCCCGGTCGGCGCCGCGCTGAACACGCTGCTGGACGACGCGGCGGCGCGCACGGCGCAGCTCAACGCCATGGCGCTCACCATGGCGCGGCTCGGCAAGGGCGGCGAGGCGCCGGGCCTGCGCGCCGCGCGCTCGGTGATGTCCTTGATCAGATGACGAAATCCGCCGTCTCCGCGCCGCTCAACTGCAGCAGGAGATCGGGCGCGATGGCGAAGATGTGGCGCGGCGTGCCGGCGGCGGCGTAGACGACATCGAACTCCGTCAGGCGTGGGTCGAACCAGGCCCGGATCGGGCTCAGGTGCCCCACCGGTGCGACCCCGCCGATGGCGAACCCCGTCTGCGCCCGGATCAGCCCGGCCTCGGCCTTGCCCAAGGGCTCGCCCGCCACCGCGCTGGCCTTGGCGGCATCGACCCGGTTGCCGCCCGCCGTGATGAAGAGCACGGCATCGCCCGTCTCCTCGGCGTGGAAGATGATGGACTTCGCGATCTGGTCAAGCGCGCAGCCCGCCGCGCGCGCGGCGTCCTCGGCCGTCCGCGTGCCCTCGGCCATCTCCAGCACCTCGGCCGTGACCCCGGCCGCCTCCAGGGCGTGTTTGACCCGGCTTAGGCTTTTCGACATGACGCGTTCCCCTTGTTCGCCGCGCCTCCCTTCGCAAGGATGGCGCGGCAGGGCAAGGGAGGTCGGCATGGACGAGGAAGCCGCAGAGGTCGAGGCCGCCGAGCGCGCGGTGTGGGAGGCGTTGCTGCGCGGCGACAAGACGGCGGATCTCGCGTCGCTGACCCCCGATTTCCTCGGCGTCTACCCCAGCGGTTTCGCGACGCAGGCCGACCATGCGGCGCAGCTGGATGACGGGCCGAGCGTGACGGGCTACAGCCTCTCCGATTTCCGGACCCGCACCTTGGCGCCGGGGCTGGTCCTCATCGCCTACCGGGCGCGCTACACGCGGGCCGGGCAGGCCGAGGCCTTGATGTTCGTCAGCTCGATCTGGCGGCGCGGGCCGGACGGGTGGCGGAGCCCGTTCAGCATGGACTGTCCGGCCGATTGACCTTTCCGGGCAGAGACGCCTATCTCGGCAGCATGAGCCTTGCATCCCGCCTGACCCGCCACCCGATCCCCTACAACGCCGAGCGCGGGGCCGAGGCGCTGGCGCATGTCCATGACCTGCCGCCCGAGCTGCGCCCGCTGATCGAGGGGACGGCAGGATCCTCGCCCTACCTTGCCCAGTTGATCACGCGCGAAGGGCATTGGCTGTCGCATGTGCTGGGCGACGAGCCCGAGGATATCGTGACCGACCTGATCGCGGAGGCCGCGGGCCTGGCTCCGGGCGACCTCGACGCGGGGCTCAGGCGGCTGAAACGGCGCGCGGCACTGATCGTGGCGCTGGCCGATCTGGGCGGGGTCTGGGCGCTCCATGCCGTCACGCAAGCCTGGACCGATTTCGCCGATGCCTGTCTGTCGGTGGCGCTCGCCACCCATGTCGCGGCCGAGGCCCGGCGCGGCAAGCTGCCCGGCATGACCGAGGAGGACGCCCACCGCGACGGCGCCGGCATGGTCGCGCTCGCCATGGGCAAGATGGGCGCGGGAGAACTGAACTATTCCTCCGACATCGACCTGATCTGTCTCTTCGACGACGACCGCTTCGCGGACGGCGACGCGATGGAGGCGCGGGCGGGCTTCATCCGTGCCACCCGGCGGATCGCGGCGAGTCTCGGGGACACGACGGCGGAGGGTTACGTGTTCCGCACCGACCTGCGCCTGCGCCCCGACGCGAGCGTCACGCCCGTCTGCATCTCGATGACGGCGGCGGAGCGGTATTACGAGGCGGAGGGGCGGTCCTGGGAACGCTCCGCCTACATCAAGGCGCGGCCGGCGGTGGGCGACGTGGCGGCGGGCGAGCGGTTTCTCGAGACGCTGACACCCTTCGTCTGGCGCCGGCACCTCGATTTCGCGATGGTGCAGGATACGATGGATATGCGCCAGAGAATACGCGATCACAAGGGCTTGCACGGCGACCTTAAACTTGAGGGTCACAACATGAAACTCGGTGTCGGCGGTATCCGCGAGATCGAGTTCTTCGCCCAGACCCGCCAGCTCGTCGCGGGCGGGCGCGACCCCTCGCTGCGGTCGCGGCGGACCGTGAAGGCGCTGGCGGCGCTGGCGCGTGCCGGCTGGATCCCGCGCGAGGTGGCCGGAGAACTGGCGGAGCTTTACGCCCATCACCGCGAGGTCGAACATCGCATCCAGATGATCGACGACGCGCAAACCCATGATCTTCCAAAGAATTCAGACGGATTTGATCGGCTTGCGCGGCTCTGCGGCGAGGGCGACACGGCAGCGTTCCGCGACCGGATTTCGGAACGGTTGCTCCGGGTGAAGGAGTTGACCGGCGACCTGTTCCAGCCCACACGCGGCGCAGCCAAGCCCGCGCTGGAGATCGCACCGGCGCAGGCCGAGATCATCGCGCGCTGGCCCAGCTACCCGGCTCTGCGCAGCGAACGCGGGCGGTCGATCTTCGAACGGCTGAAGCCGGACCTGCTGCACCGCTTCCAGTCCGCCGCGCGTCCCGACGAGGCGCTGTCGAATTTCGATGGCTTTCTCAGGGGGTTGCCGGCCGGTGTTCAACTGTTTTCCCTGTTCGAGGCGAACCCGCCGCTGGTCGACCTGATCGTCGATATCTGCGCCACCGCGCCGGGCCTGTCGCGCTACCTGTCGCGGCAGTCGGGCGTGCTCGATGCGGTGCTCGACGGACGCTTCTTCGCGGCATGGCCGGGGGCCGAGGGGCTGCGCGCTGAGCTGTCGCAGGTTTTGCGCGACCACGACTACGAGCAACAGCTTGACGCCGCCCGGCGCTGGCAGCGTGACTGGCATTTCCGCATCGGGGTGCACCAGTTGCGCGGGTTGATCGCGACCGACGAGGCGGCGGCGCAATACACTGATCTTGCCGATGCCGTGCTCGGCGCGCTCTGGCCTGCGGTCTGCGCCGAGATCGCGCGCCGCCACGGCCCGCCGCCGGGCAACGGGGCCGCGGTGGTGGGCATGGGCAGCCTCGGCTCGGGGCGGATGAGCGCGGGGTCGGACCTTGACCTCATCGTCATCTACGACCCGGCGGGGGTGGAGATGAGTGAGGGCCGGCGCCCGCTCGACCCGCGCGGCTGGTATGCCAAGGCGACGAAATCTCTGATCACCGCGCTGTCGGCGCCGACCGCTTCGGGCAAGCTCTACGAGGTCGACATGCGGCTGCGCCCGTCGGGACGACAGGGGCCGGTGGCCACCGCCGTCACCGGCTTTGCCAGCTACCAGCGCGACGAGGCCTGGACCTGGGAACACATGGCGCTGACCCGCGCCCGCGTGGTGGCGGGGCCGCCCGCGCTGGCCGAGGAGATCGAGGCGATCCGCTGCGCGGTGATCGCGGAGAAGGCCGAGCCGGACCACGTGCTGAAGGAGGCCGCCCAGATGCGCGGCCGCCTCGCTGCCGCCGGGCGCGGCGCGACCACCTGGACGGTAAAGGACGGGCCGGGCGGCATGCAGGACATCGAACTTCTTGGGCAGGCGGTGAGCCTTGCCGCCGGGGCCGCGCACCGTGCCACGGCGGCGCAACTGGGCGAGGCGGTCGGGCTGGGCTGGCTGGTGGAGAGCGAGGTGGCGGCGCTGCGCACCGCGCATGCGCTCTACCACCGGGTGCAGGGTGCCGCCCGGCTTCTCACCGACGAGGCGCTCGACCCCGACCGCATCGGCGCGGGCGGGCGGGCCTTTCTCGCGCGGGTGTCCGACCAACCCACGGCCGAGGCGCTGGCTTTGCATCTGGACAAGATCCGGGTGCAGGTGCGCAAGATGCTGGACGCCGTGTTCGGCCCCGCCAGTGCAGAGGATGCCCGATGAGCCCCGATGTTCGCCCGAACCGCCCCGCGGCCGATCCGGCCGACCCCAAGCACCTGATCCGCGAGGCGTTCCGCATCGACGGGATCACCGATGCCGAATGCCGCTCGATCCTGGTCGACTGGGCGCTGAGCATCGACGCCGCCGACCCGCGCGTGCTGATCGAGGCGCTGCTGGCGCGCCACGCCGATGCGCCGGACGATCACCCGATGACCCGCGTGCTGCGCGAAGGGCTGGCCACCGGCACCGGTTCGGGCCGCCGCGGTGGGCGGGCGGGTCGCGTACCGCAAGCCTGATTTCAGCTACAAACCGGGGGTTTTCCCGCCCCCGATCGGGGCCCGAGGTCCGGTTTCCCGCCGCTGCGCGCGCACAGCGCTGCGCGTATCCTTGAGCGTACTGGAGACCTGGCCGTCGCGCGTCCCCCCGTGCCGGCGGCCCTCACACCAACCCCTCAAGGATTGGAGGCCTGCCATGACTGGCTCGAAAACACGCATCACCGCAACCTGGGCCGCGGCCCTGGTCCTCGGCGCCCTTGCCCTGCCCGGAGCGGCCGCAGCATCCTGCGCCGCGCATCCGACGCTGGACACCGGGCGTTACGTCAACATCGACCCCGCCACGCGATCCGTCACCACCGTCGATCTGGAATTCGTCTGCGGGTCGCTCACCCGCGACAACGGCGATGGCACCGCCACCGTGATCCACGGCGCCGATCCGCACTGGACCATCCGGCTCTGGGGCTCGTGCAGCCCGACCGATTGCGACTGGGGCACCGCCCGCGCCGAGGAACGCAACCATCGCTCGGTCCTGCTCACCCGCTATGACCAGGGCTTCGCCAACCGGCAGGTGACGCTGGTGCCCGAGGCCGGGCAGCTGATGGTGGTCGTGACCTCGACCTACAGCGACGGCCGCAGCGCGCGCACCTGGGTCGAGCGGTTCCGGCCGCTTTGAGGGCGCCTCAGACCTTGTCCTTGGTCCCGTGCGCGCCGCGTTCGCGGTAGGGCGTGGTGTCGTAATGCGCCCGGTAGCATTTCGAGAAATGCGAGGGCGAGGCGAAGCCGCAGGCAAGCGCCACGTTGATCACGCTCATGTCGGTCTGCATCAGCAGGTTGCGCGCCTTGCCCAGCCTGAGCTCCATGTAATAGCGCTTGGGCGAGCGGTTGAGGTAGCGCCGGAACAGGCGTTCGAGCTGCCGGGTCGACATGCCGACGTCCTTCGCCAGCGTTGCGGGGCTGATCGGGTCCTCGATGTTCTGTTCCATCATCCGGATGACCTGCCCCAGCTTGGGGTGACGCACGCCGATGCGGGTCGGGATCGACAGGCGCTGCGTGTCCTGGTCGGTGCGGATCGAGGTGTAGATGAGCTGATCGGCCACGAGGTTCGCCAGATCCTCGCCATGCTCGTCGGCGATGATCTTGAGCATCAGGTCGATCGACGCGGTGCCGCCCGCCGTGGTGATCCGGTTGCCGTCGATGACGAAGACCGACTTGGTCAGCGTGACCTCCTCGAACTCCTCGGTGAAACTGTCCTGGTTTTCCCAGTGGATCGTGGCGCGCTTGCCGTCGAGCAGCCCGGCCTTGGCCAGCGTGTAGCCCGCGGTGCAAAGCCCGCCCATCACCGCGCCCTTGCGCGCCTCGCGGCGCAGCCAGCCGACCATGCGCTTGGTCGTCGCCGCGGCGACGTCGATGCCGCCGCAGAGCAACACGGTGTCGTCGCGCGTCACCTCCTGCAGGTCACTGTCGAGCTTGAAGCCGATGCCGGCGCTGCACCACGCGATCTCGCCGCCTTCGCCGACCAGCGTCCAGCTGTAGAGCGGCCGGCCCGACATGCGGTTGGCGATCCTCAGCGCCTCGACCGCGCTGGAGAAGCACAGCATCGTGAACTGGTCCAGAAGGACGAAGATGAACCGCCTTGGGCCTGCGTATTCGGGCATCTGGGGGGCCTTTGCCTGTCGCATGTGGCGGGCATCCCGCGCATCTATTGAGCGAAAGCAGCTTTTTTGTGCCGACGCAATCCCCGCCCTGGGCGATTTAAGGCATTGGAAGCCCGCGGCCCCCGGCCTATAAGCGGCCCCCGAGACGAGATGCAAGGAGAACGAGCGCCATGACCCGAGCGACCGGACCGGCCTGGACGAAATCCGACTGGCGCGCCAAGCCGCGCATCCAGATGCCCGCCTATCCCGACGCGGCCTCGCTGAACGCCGCCGAGACGCAACTGGCCAAGTATCCGCCGCTCGTCTTCGCGGGCGAGGCGCGGCGTCTGAAAAAGGCGCTGGCCGCGGCTTCGCGCGGCGAGGCGTTCCTGCTCCAGGGCGGCGATTGCGCCGAAAGCTTCTCGGAATTCTCCGCCGACAACATCCGCGACACCTTCAAGGTGATGCTGCAGATGGCGATGGTGCTGACCTATGGCGCCAAGGTTCCGGTGGTGAAGGTCGGCCGCATGGCGGGCCAGTTCGCCAAGCCGCGCTCGGCCCCGACCGAGATGATCGGCGGCGTCGAGATGGACAGCTACAAGGGCGACATCATCAACGATATCGCCCCCACGCCCGAGGCGCGCAGGCCCGACCCGGCGCGGATGCTGCAGGCCTACACCCAGGCCGCGGCCTCGCTGAACCTGCTGCGCGCCTTCTCGACCGGCGGTTTCGCCGACATCCACCGCGTGCACAGCTGGACGCTCGGCTTCACCGACCAGGACGACGCCGAGAAATACCGTGGCCTCGCCAACCGGATCCAGGACAGCCTCGATTTCATGACCGCGGCGGGCCTGACCAGCGAGACCAACCACGAGTTGTCGACCGTCGATTTCTACACCAGCCACGAGGCGCTGCTGCTGGAATACGAGGAGGCGCTCTGCCGTCTCGACTCGACGTCCGGCAAGTGGCTGGCAGGCTCGGGCCACATGATCTGGATCGGTGACCGCACCCGCCAGCCCGACGGCGCGCATGTCGAGTTCTGCCGCGGCGTGCAGAACCCGATCGGGTTGAAATGCGGCCCGACCACGTCCGAGGAGGACCTCAAGGTCCTGATGGCCAAGCTGAATCCCGAGAACGAGGCCGGGCGGCTGACCCTGATCGCGCGGTTCGGCGCGGGAAAGGTCGGGGACAACCTGCCGCGGCTGATCCGCACCGTCGAGGCCGAGGGCGCCAAGGTGCTCTGGTCCTGCGATCCGATGCACGGCAACGTCATCAAGTCCTCGACCGGGTTCAAGACGCGGCCGTTCGAGTCGATCCTGCGCGAAGTGCAGGAATTTTTCGCGATCCACCGCTCTGAAGGCACGGTGCCCGGCGGCGTGCATTTCGAGATGACCGGCAAGGACGTGACCGAATGCACCGGCGGCATGCGGGCCGTGACCGACGAGGATCTGTCCTCGCGCTATCACACCGCCTGCGACCCGCGGCTCAACGCCTCGCAGTCGCTGGAACTCGCGTTCCTCGTCGCCGAGGAATTGCAGCACAGCCGCGAGGCGCTGCGCGCGGCCGGCTGACGGTGGCGCGCGGGGAAGGGGGTCACGTGGCCGGGACAACCGCGGGCGTCATCGCCTCGATGACCGGATTTGCCGCGCGTGAGGGCGGTGACGGGCAGGGCGTGACCTGGAGCTGGGAGCTGCGCGGCGTGAATGCGCGCGGCTTCGACCTACGCCTGCGCCTGCCCGATGGCTTGGGCGCTCTGGAAGCGCCGCTGCGCAAACGCCTGTCCGACCTGGTCGCACGCGGGTCGATCACGCTGTCGCTGAAGCTGAGCCGGACAGGGCAGGCCGGTGACGACACGCTTGACGCCGTGGCGCTGGAGCAGGCGATGGCGCGCATGCAGCAGGTGCGGCACGCCGCCGAACGGCATTTCGTCGACCTGGCCGCGCCGACGGCGGGCGAAATCCTGGCGCTTCTGCCGGCCGCCGACGCCTCAAGCCGGGAACTCCCGCCGGCTGAGGTGTTCCTGGCCGATGCGGAGCCCTTGATCGCGGCCTTCTGCGCCATGCGCCATGCCGAAGGCGCGGCACTGCTGAAGTTGCTGGTCGACCAGATCGTCCGGATCGAGGAGCTGATCGAGCGGGCTGCTGTGGCCGCCGCGGCCCGCCAGCCGAAGCAGGCAGAACGGCTGCGCGCGAGCCTCGATGCGGTGCTCCAGGCGGCCGACGGGCTGGACGAGGCACGGCTGGCGCAGGAGCTGGCCATCATCGCCGCCAAGACCGACGTGACCGAGGAGCTTGACCGCCTCGCCGCCCATGTCGAGGCCACCGTCGCGTTGCTCGAGACCGGCGGCCCGGTCGGGCGCAAGCTCGATTTCCTGATGCAGGAATTCAACCGCGAGGCCAACACGCTCTGTTCCAAGGCGCAGGATGCGGCGCTGACGGCGATCGGGCTTGACCTCAAACTGGCCATCGACCAGACCCGCGAACAGGTTCAGAACGTGGAGTGATCATGGCAGACGCGGCCCCCGCAATGCCCCGCAGGGGGTTGCTGATCATCCTCTCCTCGCCCTCCGGTGCCGGGAAATCGACGCTGGCGCGCCGGCTGATGGACTGGGACCCGTCGCTGCAATTCTCGGTCTCGGCCACCACCCGCGCGCCGCGGCCGGGCGAGATCGACGGCGAGCATTACCACTTCCTGACCGAGTCCGCCTTCAAGCAGATGGTCGCCGACGGCGCGATGCTGGAACACGCCCATGTCTTCGGTCATTTCTACGGCTCGCCGCTGGCGCCGGTGGCAAAGGCGATCGACGCGGGCCTCGACGTGCTTTTCGACATCGACTGGCAGGGCGCGCAGCAGATCCGCAACTCGGCGATGGGGCGCAACACGCTCTCGATCTTCCTGCTGCCGCCCTCGATCCCCGAGCTGAAGCGGCGGCTGATCTCGCGCGGGCAGGACGACCCGGGCGTCATCGCACAGCGCATGCACAAGAGCTGGGACGAGATCAGCCATTGGGACGGCTACGACTACGTGCTGGTGAACGACGACCTCGACACCACCTTCGGCCGGCTGACCACTATCGTCACCGCCGAACGCCTGCGCCGCGAACAGCAGCCGGGTCTCGCCGCGCATGTGCGCGGGTTGCACAGCGAATTTCAGGAGGAACAGGGATGATCTACGCCTTCGACGGCATCGCCCCCGAGGTCGACGCGGACACCTGGGTCGCCCCCGGCGCGCATGTCATCGGCCGCGTGGTGCTGGAGGCCGGCGCCTCGGTCTGGTTCGGCAGCACGCTGCGCGGCGACAACGAGGAGATCCGCATCGGCGCGGGATCCAACGTGCAGGAAAACTGCGTCTTTCACACCGACATGGGCTATCCGCTCAGCGTCGGGCGCGATTGCACCATCGGCCACAAGGCTATGCTGCACGGCTGCACCATCGGCGACGGCGCGCTGGTGGGGATGGGCGCCACGATCCTGAATGGTGCCGTGATCGGCAAGGGCTGCCTGATCGGCGCCGGTGCGCTGATCCCCGAGGGGCGCGAGATCCCCGATGGCAGCCTGGTGATGGGTATGCCCGGCAAGGTGGTGCGGTTGCTCGACGCCGAGGCGCAGGCGCGGCTTCTGGCCTCCGCCGCGGGATACCGCGACAAGATGCGCCGGTTCCGCGACGGGCTCACGGCACTCTGAGGCGCGGGGAAGGCCGGTCAGGCCGTGGCCATGCTCAACCCGCCCTCCCGCGCGACGTAATTCACCGTCAGGTCCAGCGGCTCCACCGCCGCGTGCAGGGCGGCGAACTGCGCCTCCGACGGGCGGAGCGAGCGGCCGGCCGACGTCATGCCGAAGCGCAGCACCGACCAGAGCGCCTCGTCCAGCGTCACGCGTGGCGCGACCGCCTCGAGCCGCCACTGGCCCGCGCCATCGAGCCCCAGCGTCACCTCGCCCCCCATCGGCAGCGCGGTCTCGGCGCAGAGCAGCATCAGGTAGCCGAGCTTCACCCGCACCCGCGGCAGGTCGGCCGCCGCGGCCCAGTCCAGCGCCAGCCGCCCCGCCTGCCAGGGCGCCTGCGCCGTCGCCTTCGCCTCGCGCGCGCTCATCACCTGCTGCGCGCCCGCCGCGCCGAAGGCCACGCGCAGGAATCGCACCCGCGCCTGCGCGTCGCGCACCGCATCGCGGATCAGCGCCATCTCGGGTCCGCGCACGGACCCCGTCATCTCGATCAACTCGACCCCGTTGCCGATCGCGCCTAGCGGGTTTACGAGGTCATGGCACAGGCGCGAGCCGATCAGGTCCGCCAGCGTCTGCGGCCCGAACGGAGACTGGTCATTCATGGAGCGCATCCTTTCATGCCGAACGATCTGAGCTCGATCCTGGAACCGGGCATGGTGGTGCGCTGCCCCGGTGAACCCGACTGGGGCCTCGGACAGGTGCAGTCGAACATCGGCGGGCGCGTGACGGTGAATTTCGAGAACAAGGGCAAGCTGGTGCTGGACGCCGCCCGCGTGCCGCTCGAGCTTGTGTTCCTCGACTGATCCATAGCCTCCTCGCCGGGCCCCTCCCGCCGAGGCTAGGCCGCCGCAGGTTAACATCAGTTTAACGCCGCATCGTGTTCGCCGCGCAAGCCTGCGCCGGTTTGCAAGCCTCCGCTTGCCTGTTATGGGATCAAAAAACCCCGACGGACCACGCCCCCGCATGCAGATCGACGACAGCCATTTCGAGCTTCGCCTTGCGAGAGACGAGGCCGACCTGCATGCCGCGCAGCGCCTGCGCTACGCCGTCTTCGTCGAGGAACTGGGCGGCGACGGCGAGATGGTGGACCACGTCGCGCGCCGCGAGGCCGACCGGTTCGATCCGCATTTCGACCACCTGCTGTTGCTCGACCGCCGCCGGGCCGAGGATGACCGGGTGGTCGGCGTCTACCGGGTGATGCGCGCCGAAGGTGCCGAGGCTGCGGGCCAGTTCTATTCCGAGGAGGAATACGATCTCGCGGCCCTGCGCGCCTCGGGCCGGCGGCTGCTGGAACTGGGCCGGTCCTGCGTCCACCGCGACTACCGCGGCGGCACGGCGATGATGCATCTCTGGGCCGGGCTGGCCGATTACATCGCCGAGCACGGGATCGAGGTGATGTTCGGCGTGGCGAGCTTTCATGGGACCGACCCCGCGCCGCTGGCCCAGGCCCTGTCGGTCCTGCACCACCGCCACCTCGCGCCTGCCGCGATCCGCCCCGTGGCGCGCGCGGAGGCGTACCAGCGCATGGATCTCGTGGCCGAACCCGATCTCGACCGCGCCGCCGCCGTCCGCAGCATTCCGGCGCTGATCAAGGCCTATCTGCGCCTCGGCGGTTTCGTGGGGCAGGGCGCCTGGATCGATCACGCCTTCAACTGCATCGACGTCTGCCTGGTGATGGACGTGGCGCTCATCCCCGACAAGCACCGCGCGATCTACCAGCGGGGCGGGGCATGAGCCGCACCTGGCGCGGCGTCGAGAGCCCCGAACCGCGCGCGCTCGGCCCCGGCGACTGGCTGCGCGTGACGCGGCGGGGGGCGGCCATCCTCGCGCTTCTCGTCGTCTGCTTCCCGCTGCTCCTGCTCCTGCGCCTCCCCGAACGCCTGATCTTTGGCCTCGCGCGCCCCTGGACCCCGCATATCACCCAAGCGGTCTGCCGCCTCGCCTGCCGCGCGCTTGGCCTGCGGCGCGAGATGCGGGGCGCGCCGATGACGGGCCCCGGCGCCTATGTCGTGAACCATGTGAGTTGGCTCGACATCTTCGTGCTGAACGCCTGCAAGCGGCTCTACTTCGTCGCGAAATCCGAGGTTGCAGGTTGGCCCGGCATCGGCTGGCTCGCGCGCGGGACCGGCACCGTCTTCATCGCCCGCGACCCGCGCGCGGCGCAGGCGCAGACGCGTGTGTTCGAGGATCGGCTGCGCGCGGGCCACAGGCTCCTGTTCTTCCCCGAGGGCACGTCGACCGACGGGTGCCGCGTGCTGCCGTTTCGCACCACGCTCTTTCAGGCCTTCTTCTCTGACCGGCTGCGGGGCGTGCTCCAGATCCAACCGGTCAGCCTCGTCTACCACGCGCCGCCGGGCGAAGCGGGTTTCTTCTACGGCTGGTGGGGTGACATGGCGCTTGGCCCCGCCATGCTCGCCGTTCTGGCCGCGCCGCGTCAGGGCCATGTCGAGGTGATCTACCACCCGCCGCTCGCCGTCGCGGACTACCCCGACCGCAAGAGCCTCGCCGCCGCCGCCGAGGCCGCGGTGCGCAAGGGCTTCGAGGCGGCCCTGCCAGCCTGACCTTCTCTGTTTCAAAAATATCCCGGGGGAGCCCGGAACGGGCGGGGGCAGAGCCCCTCCGACACAAACCCTAGCGGATCGGCGCGATCAGCGCGCGCAACGCGGCCAGCGCATCCTCCTCGCGCCAGATCTCGGCGCCGATGGCGAAGAAATCCGTTACCGGCGCGAAGGCTTCGATCAGCGCCACGTCGAGCGCGCCCTCGGCCACCACCGGCACCTCGATCATCTCCGACCACCAGGCGAAAAGGTCATGCTCCGCCCGCGCACCCTCGACGAGCGTGCTCTCGCCCAGCGGTCCGAAGGAGACGTAATCGGCCCCGGCCTCGCCCGCGCTCATCCCGTCATGGCGGAGCGCACCGCAGAAGGCGCCCACGATGGCGTCGCCCCCCAGCTCCTTGCGCGTCGCCCGCACGCTGCGTGGCCCGTCGTTCAGGTGCACCCCGTCGAGCCCCAGGCGCTCCACCAGCCCGACATGCCCCGACAGCACCAGCGGCACGTCGCGGGCATGGGCCGCCTCGCGCAGCGCGTCGGCGGCGCGCGCCATCTGGTCCTCGTCCTCCGTCACCAGCGCGAGGCGCAGGCAGGCGATCGGCTCGGCGTCGAGGATGGCGGTGAGGCGCGGCAAAAACGCCTCCACCTCGAAGCTGGTGGGCGTGACGAGGTAGAGGTTCGGTTGGTCGGTCTGGTCGGCGTCGGCCATCGGGTGCGGGTCCCTTGCTGCTGTGGCGCGTGATAGCGGGGCGGGGCAGGCTCGGCAATGGGGCGCTTGCCGGGCGGGCCTGCCCGCGCTATCGGCGGCGCCATGACCGATGCACCCCAGCCCAGCTTCATCCTCGTGCGCCCGCAGATGGGCGAGAACATCGGCGCGGCCGCGCGCGCGATGTGGAACTTCGGGCTCGAGCGGATGCGGGTCGTGGCCCCTCGCGACGGCTGGCCGAACGAGCGCGCGGCGGCGCTGGCCTCTGGTGCCGGGCGGCTGCTGGACCACGCCGGGCTATTCGACGACGTGACGGGCGCGGTGTCCGACTGCACCTATGTCTTCGCCACCACCGCCCGACCGCGCGGCATGACCATGCCCGTGGTCACGCCCGAACGCGCGATGCAGCAGGCCCGCGCGATCCTGGCCGAGGGCGGCAAGGTCGCGGTGCTGTTCGGGCCCGAGCGGGCCGGGCTGGAGAACGAGGATATCGCGCGCGCCAACGCGATCATCTCGGTGCCGGTGAACCCGGAGTTCGCCTCGCTGAACCTCGCGCAATGCGTGCTGCTTTGCGCCTACGAGTTCCGCCGCGCGGGCGACACCACGCCGCCCGAGGTGATGGAGCTCGCGCGCACCGATTTCGCCAGTGGCGCCGAGATCGCGGCGCTTGGCGACCATGTCGAGGCGCGGCTGGAGGAGGCCGGGTTCTTCTTCCCCCCCGCCAAGGCCGAGGGGATGCGCCGCTCGCTGCGCCAGATCTGGGGCCGCCTGCCGCTGACCCGCGCCGACGTGCAGACGCTGCACGGCATGTTCCGTCAGATGGTTCGCTGGGCCGAGGGCAAGCGGCGCGATCTGTGATCCGGCAGGGTCCACCCCCCGGCCCCCCTGAGGTATTTGAGACGCAAAGGGTGGCGGAGCCCGCGGAGGGTCAGGATGCCGCGGTCGCTTGAAGGGGGGGCCTGCGCGCGATAGGTCTCGCGCCAGACGAGATCGGGGGACGGCCCATGGCAAAGCAGCGCAGCATCTTCGAAGAGGTGAGCGATACCGCGAAACCCGCCGCCACGCCGGGCGGCGTCACCCGCGACCGGAGCCGTGCGCGGCGCCGGGTGCGGATCTGGCTGATGGTGCTCTTCGCCTTGGTGGTCACGATGATCGCGGTCGGCGGCATGACGCGGCTGACGGATTCGGGCCTTTCGATCACCGAATGGGCGCCGCTGTCCGGGGCGATTCCGCCGCTCAACGCCGAGGACTGGCAGGCGGAGTTCGACGCCTACCGCCAGATCCCGCAATACGAGCTGATGAACCGGGGCATGAGCCTCGAGGAGTTCAAGGTCATCTACTACTGGGAATGGGGCCATCGCCAGCTCGGTCGGGTGATCGGGCTGGTCTGGGCGCTGGGGTTCTTCGGCTTGCTGGTGACGGGCAACATCCCGCCGGGCTGGACCGGGCGGCTGCTGATCCTCGGCGCGCTCGGCGGCGCGCAGGGCGCGATCGGATGGTGGATGGTGCATTCGGGACTGCAGGAGGGGATGATCGCCGTCGCCTCCTACCGGCTCGCGACGCACCTCGGCCTCGCCTTCCTGATCCTCGGCCTGATCGCGTGGTTCGTGCTGAAGCTCGGCCGCGACGAGGCGCAGCTGATGCAGGCACGGCGCGAGGGCGACCGCAAGCTCAAGGGCATGGCCACGGGTCTGATGCACCTGAGTTTCCTGCAGATCCTGATCGGCGCACTGGTCGCCGGCATCGACGCGGGGCGCAACTACATCGACTGGCCGCTGATGGCGGGCGGCTTCCTGCCGCCCGACATCTGGGCGCTGGAGCCCTGGTGGCGCAACCTCTTCGAGAATGACGGCACGGTGCAGTTCATCCACCGGATGGTGGGTTACGTCTTGGCGTTCTTCGCTCTCGGCGCCTGGATCGCGGCACGTCGCACCGCGCGGCTGGCGACGAAACGCGCCTTCGACTGGCTGGCGGCGGGCGTGGTCCTGCAGATCGTGCTCGGCATCGTGACGGTGATGCACTCCTCGCCTTGGTACATCGCGATCTGGCACCAGCTGGGCGCGGTACTGGTGCTGACCCTGATCCTGCGGGCGCGCTACCTCGCCATGTACCCGCTGCCGCAAAGCGTGAAAGGACAGCGCGCATGAGCACGATGGACGATCTGCTGGCGTTCCAGCGCGAGACCGAGGCGCTGGGGCAGGTGATGGGCCGGCTCGGCTGGGACCAGGAGACGGTGATGCCGAGGGGCGCCGCGGCGCAGCGCGGCGACGAGATGGCGGCGCTGGAGGGCGTGCTGCACGCCCGCCGCACCGACCCGCGGCTGGGCGACTGGCTGGAGCAGGCGGTGCCGGGGTCCGAGGCGGAGGATGCGCAGCTGCGCCTGATCCGCCGCAGCTACGACCGCAGCCGCAAGGTGCCGGGGCGGCTGGCAGCCGAGATCGCGCGCGTCACGTCGGTGTCGCAGGGGCTCTGGGCCGAGGCGCGCAAGGCGGAGGACCTGGCAGGATTCCTGCCGGTGCTGGGGCAGGTGATCGAGCTTCGCTGCGAGGAGGCGCAGGCGCTGTCGGGCGGCGGCGACGCCTATGACGCGCTGCTGGACGGCTACGAGCCCGAGATGACCGGAGACGAGATCGGCGCCCTTTTCGACCGGATGCGGCCGCGGATCGTCGCGCTGCGCGAGGCGTTGAGGGGCGCGCCGCCCGCGCCCGAGTTGACCGGCACCTTCCCCAAACCCGAGCAGCTCGCGCTGGCCGAGGAGATCGCGCGCGCCTTCGGCTACGACCTGACGCGCGGCCGGATCGATGAGGCGGTGCATCCGTTCTCCTCCGGCTCGCACAATGACGTGCGCATCACCACGCGGGTGAACGAGGGCGAGCCGCTGGGGTGCCTCTATTCCACCATCCACGAGGTCGGCCACGCCGGCTACGAGCAGAACATCGCGCAGGCCCATGGCCTGACCGCGCTGGGGCAGGGCGTGTCGATGGGTGTCCACGAAAGCCAGAGCCGGATCTACGAGAACCAGCTCGGCCGTTCGCCCGCCTTCTGCCAGTGGCTTTACGGGCGCATGGTCGACCGCTTCGGGACGCTGTCGGTGGAGGGGCCGGAGGCGTTTGCGCGCGCCGTGAACCGGGTCGCCAGCGGCTACATCCGCACCGAGGCGGACGAGGTGCATTACAACCTCCACATCATGCTGCGCTTCGACCTCGAGCGCGCCCTGATGCGGGGCGACCTGGCCCTGACCGACCTCGAAGCGGCCTGGAACGACCGTTTCGCCGCAGATTTCGGGATCGTGGTGGATCGCCCCTCCAACGGCATGCTGCAGGATGTTCATTGGCCGGTGGGGCTGTTCGGCTATTTCCCGACCTACAGCCTCGGCAATGTCTACGCCGGTTGCCTCAACGCGGCGCTCCGGGCCGACCTGCCCACGCTCGACGATGATCTCGCGCAGGGCGACCCCTCCGCCGCGCTGGCCTGGCTGAAGGGGCGGGTGCAGACCCACGGCGGCCTGCGTCCGCCGCGCGAGACCATCGAACACGCCACCGGGGCGGAGGTCAGCGAGGTGCCGCTGCTCGACTATCTCGAAGGCAAGTTCGGCGCGCTCTACGGGCTCTGAGCGTCAGTCCTGCGTCCAGCCCGGCGCGCGTTTCTCGAGGAACGCGGCAATCCCCTCGTTGGTGTCGCCGTCGAGCATGTTCTCCACCATCACCGCGCCGGTCAGCTCGTAGGCGGCCTCGAGCGACAGGGAAAGCTGGTCGTAGAAGGCGCTCTTGCCGATGCGGACGGCGGAGCCGAGCTTGCCCGCGATCTTCTCAGCCAGCGCCTGCGTCTCCGCTTCCAGCGCGTCGGCGGGGACCACGCGGTTCACCAGCCCGATCTCGCGGGCACGGGGCGCGTCGATGAACTCGCCCGTCACCAGCATCTCGAACACCTGCTTGCGCGGCGCGTTGCGGCTGAGCGCGACCATGGGAGTGGAACAGAACAGGCCGATGTTCACGCCGTTCACGCCAAAGCGGCAATCCTTGGCCGCCACGGCAAGGTCACAGGAGGCGACAAGCTGGCAGCCGGCGGCGGTGGCGATGCCATGGGTCTGCGCGATCACCGGCTGCGGCAGGCGCGGGATCATCTGCATCATCCGCGCACAGCGGTCGAAGAGGTCGCGGAAGGCCGGGGCGCCGTTATCGGCCTCCTCGCGTTTGGCCTGCATCTCCTTCAGGTCGTGACCGGCGCAGAACGCCTTGCCCGCGCCCTTCAGCACGATCACCCGCTGGGTCTCCGACGCCATCAGGTCGGAGAACGTGGCCGTGAGCCCGGCGATCATCGCGTCCGACAGCGCGTTCAGCTTGCCCGGCAGGTTCAGCGTCAGGTGCGTCACCGCGCCCCGATCCTCCCGGATCACCAGATCATCGGTCATGCTCTTCCCTTCCTCGCGCGACTGCCCTAACCCCGTCGGGACACCCCATTCTATACCGCTCCGGCGGCGACAGGGAAGGGAGAGGGCTTGGCGCTTGCGATGGACATCCCCGCGTTGACGCGGTTTCTGGACGAGGCCTTTCCGCAGGTGGCGGAAGATTTCGTGATCGAGGATCTGCACGCGCAGGCTATGCGGGTGCGCCTGCGGGTGGCCGAGCGGCACCTGCGCCCCGGCGGCACCGTGTCCGGGCCTTCGATGTTCGCGCTGGCCGATGTCTCGGTCTACCTTGCCATTCTCGCGATGATCGGGCCGCGCGCGCTGGCCGTCACCACGAATTGCTCCATCGACTTCATGCGCAAGCCCGCCGCCGCGACGGACATGATCTGCGACTGCCGGATCCTGAAACTGGGCCGCGTGCTGGCGGTGGGCGATTGCCTGCTCTACTCCGACGGGGTGGAGGCGCCGGTCGCGCGCGCCTCGCTCACCTATTCGATCCCGCCCACGGCCTGAGGCGGCTGCGACACTCGGCGGGGATGTGGTGGGGCGAACGTCGGGTGTAGGGACATAATTGACGGCGACAACTTGATCGGAGAGACGGAAATGGCGGACACGGCGGCACACCAGACCGAGGATTTCAGCCGGCTGGAACATCTGCCGGTGACGTTCTTCGCTGTGCTGATGGGGCTTTTCGGCCTCGCGCTGGCGCTGCACGCGGCGGCGGGCACCTATGACTGGGCCGAGGTGCCGGCGCGCGCGGTGCTGTGGTTCGGGCTGGCGTGTTTCGTCGGCATCGCTGCCGTCTACCTGCTCAAGGTCGTCCGCTACCCGCGCGCCGTCGCGGGCGAATGGCACCACCCGGTGCGGCTCGCCTTCTTTCCCACCATCACCATCTCGCTCCTGCTGATGGCGACCGCGATCCACGGCTATCGCCCCGACCTGGCCGAACCGATCTGGCTGGTCGGCATGGCGGGGCAGGGCGTGCTGACCATCGCGGTGATCTCGGGCTGGATCAGCCATCGCGCCTTCGAGGTCGGGCACCTGACGCCGGCCTGGTTCATCCCGGCTGTGGGCAACGTGATCGTGCCGCTGGCGGGCGCGCAGATGGGCTGGATCGAGACCAGCTGGCTGTTCTTTTCCGCCGGCATGATCTTCTGGCTGATCTTGCTGGTGCTGGTATTCAACCGCCTGATCTTTCACGCGCCGATCCCCGCGCGGCTCTTTCCCACGCTGGTGATCCTGATCGCACCGCCGGCGGTGGCCTTCGTGTCCTACCTGCGGCTGGCGGGCGGCATCGACCCCTTCGCGCATGTGCTGTTGAACAGCGCCTATGTCTTCGCGGTGCTGGTGCTGGTGCAGGTGCCGAAGCTGATGCGGCTGCCCTTCGCGCTCAGCTGGTGGGCGCTCAGCTTTCCGCTCGCCGCACTGACGGTGGCAAGCTTCGTCTATGGTCGCGAGGTCGGCAGCGCGATGCACCTGGCCATCGGGCTGGGCGTGCTGGCGGCACTGGTGGGCGTGGTCGCGGGGCTGGTCTACCGCACGACGCTCGCCATCTTCCGCGACGAGATCTGCCGGCCGGAATGAGCGCCTAGCCGATCAGCCGCGAGACATAGGGCGGCAGCGCGAAGGCGCCCAGATGCACCTCGGGCGTGTAGTAGTCGGTGGTGATCGCGGTCTCGGCGAAGCGAGCCTGCAACGTGGCAAGGTCCGTGCCCCGCGCCGGGCCGTCGGTGCCCCAGCCAAAGGCCATCGGCCCGCCCGCGTAGGTCGGGACCGTCGCGAGGTAGCAGGTGGTGTCCGCGAAGAGCCTGCGGAACGCCTGCATCGTGCCGGTCAGCTCCGACCCCTGCAGGAACGGCACGCCGTTCTGCGTGACGAGGATGCCGCCCGGCGCCAGCCGCGCCTTGGCGTCGGCGTAGAACGCATCGGTGAACAGCACCGCGCCGGGCCCCTCCGGGTCGGTCGAATCGACGATGATGACATCGTAGCTGTCCGTGCCGTCAGCCATGAAACCCGCGCCATCCGCGATCACCAGTTCGAGGCGCGGGTCGTCGAAGGCGCCGGCCGAGACACCGGGCAGGTGCGAGCGGCAGAACTCCACCACCGTGGCGTCGATTTCCACCATCGTCACCCGCGCGACGCCCCGATGCTTCAGCACCTCGCGCGCCATGCCGCCGTCGCCGCCGCCCACGATCAGCACGCGGGCGACCGCGCCATGGGCCAGGATCGGCACATGGGTCAGCATCTCGTGGTAGATGAAATTGTCGGCCTCGGTCACCTGCACCACGCCGTCGAGCGTCATCACCCGGCCGAAGGTCGGGTTCTCGAACACCCGCAACCGCTGGTGGTCGGTCGCGCTGTCGTAGAACTCGGTCTCGATCCGCAGCGCCTGGGCGTGGTCGCCATGCAGACGCTCCACGCTCCAGTCGGCGGGCCAGGGGTCACGCTCGCTCATGGGGGTCTCCGGTCCGGGCAGGGGTCAGGCGGCCGCGATGTCGCGGACCAGCCCCTCGCCGCGGCGCAGTTCCTTCACGCGCACCGTCTCGGTGCCGAAGGCGCGTTTCAGCACCCCGATCGCCTGCCACGGGTCGGCGTCGCCGCACATGAAGACGTCAAAGGCGCCGTAGCCGATCTCGGGCCAAGTGTGGACCGAGATGTGGCTTTCGGCCAGAACCGCCACGCCCGACACGCCCTGAGGGCTGAACTTGTGGGTGTGGATGTGCAGCAGCGTGGCACCGCAGGCGGTGACGCAGTCGCGGAACGCCGTCTCGATCCGCGCCTCGTCGTCGAGCCCGTGGCCGTTCTCCACCTCGATGATGAGATGCGTGCCGGCATAGACGGCACCGTCGCGACGGATGAAATGATCCTCTCGCCCCGTGTCCAGCACGGGCCCGGCGGGAACCGTATCCGTCATCATGAAACCTGCGACCGCGAGGTCGGGTGTGTCTTCCGCATGGGCGCCTGTCTCCAGACCAGTCCCCAGTTGGAAGAGGCTGGCGCGATCCATTGGCGCTCCCCTTCTTACCAGTAGAGTGATGTGGTGGGTCCTTAGCGCCCCCCCGGACAATCGTCCGAAGTTGGGATCGGCCCGCTCTCGTGAGGGGGTGACCTATCTGGCGGCGACCAGCGTTTCAAGGGGAAATCCGGGAAATCTTCAACCGGGGCGGGTCAAGGACGGGAATCCGGTGTCCGGGGTGGCGGACGCAACGTTTTTGTGGGGTAAAATAATACCGCCATCGCAACCTCCTGTTTTTCCGGAGTTTTTATCAGAAACAAACCCGTTGACGCCGCCGCGCATTCGCGTAGAACCACGCCATCGCAGGGCAGCCCCACGCTGCCTCTCGTCATTCAGGTTGGGCGTTCGCGCCTGCCCCCGAAAGGACAACACGCAATGAAGACCTTTTCTGCCACCCCGGCGGATATCGACAAGCAGTGGGTCGTGATCGACGCCGAGGGCGTCGTTCTGGGCCGGCTCGCCTCGATCATCGCCATGCGGCTGCGCGGCAAGCACAAGCCGACCTTCACGCCGTCCATGGACATGGGCGACAATGTCATCGTCATCAACGCCGACAAGGTGCAGGTGACGGGCAACAAGCGCAACAAGCCGAACTACTGGCACACCGGCTATCCGGGCGGGATCAAGTCGCGCACCACCGGCCAGATCCTCGAGGGTGCCCACCCCGAGCGCGTGGTGATGCAGGCGGTCAAGCGCATGCTGCCAGGCGGCCCGCTGTCGCGCCGCCAGATGACCAACCTGCGCGTCTATGCCGGCGCCGAGCATCCGCATTCGGCGCAGGAACCTGCCGTGCTCGACGTCAAGTCGATGAACCCCAAGAACACCCGGAGCGCATGACCATGGCCGAGACCCTGACTTCGCTCGACGCGCTGAAAGGCGCCGTGGATGCAAGCCCCGCCACGATGACCCTCGAAGAGACCCCCCGCACGCCGCAGCGTGACGCGCTGGGTCGCTCCTACGCCACCGGCAAGCGCAAGGACGCGGTCGCCCGCGTCTGGATCAAGCCCGGCTCCGGCAAGGTCGTCGTCAACGGCAAGACGATGGACGCCTATTTCGCGCGCCCCGTGCTGCAGATGATCCTGCGCCAGCCGTTCCAGGTGGCCGGCGTCGAGAACGAGTTCGACGTGATGGCGACCGTCAAGGGCGGCGGCCTCTCGGGGCAGGCCGGTGCGGTCAAGCACGGCATCTCCAAGGCGCTGCAACTTTACGAGCCGTCGCTGCGCGGCGCGCTGAAGGCCGCGGGCTTTCTGACCCGTGACAGCCGCGTGGTGGAACGCAAGAAGTACGGCCGCGCCAAGGCCCGCAAGAGCTTCCAGTTCTCCAAGCGCTGATCCGACCGATCGCCGCCAGAGCTTCGAAAAGGCCGCCTTCGGGCGGCCTTTTTCCTGCCGGCCGGTGCCGCCATCCCGGCCAGGACCTGATCCGCGACGCGGCCGGCCGCCCCATCGGCCACAAAGGGTCGCAGCGTCCGCTTGACGGCGGCACCGGCTCCGCATAGCTCGCGGCCATGGCGCGCGCACCCCTTCTCCAGCTTTCCGACATCTCGTTGACCTTCGGTGGCAACCCGGTGTTCTCCGACCTCTCGCTCGTGGTGCAGGAGGGCGACCGGCTGGCCCTCGTCGGCCGCAACGGCTCGGGCAAATCCACGCTCATGAAGGTGATGGCCGGGCTGGTCGAGGCCGACACCGGCCGCGTCGTAACGCCCGACGGCGTGCGCGTGGGCTATATGGAACAGGACCCGGACTTCGCCGGGTTCGCCACGCTGGGCGATTTCGCGGGCGCGACGCTCGACCCGGCGGATGCCTGGCGCGTCGAGGCTGCGGGCGAGGGGCTGAAGCTCAAGCTCGATGCCGAACCCGGCAAGGCGTCGGGTGGCGAACGCCGCCGCGCGGCGCTGGCGCGCCTGCTGGCCGAGGCGCCGGAACTGATGCTTCTGGACGAGCCCACAAACCATCTCGACATCGAGGCGATCGGCTGGCTCGAACGCGCGCTGCTGGACAGCCGCGCGGGCTTCGTCCTGATCTCGCACGACCGCGCGTTCCTGAGCGCGCTGTCGCGCGGTACGCTCTGGCTCGACCGGGGCGTGGTGCGTCGGATGGATCAGCCCTTCGGCGCTTTCGAGGGCTGGCGCGACAAGATCTGGGAGGACGAGGACCAGGCCCGCCACAAGCTCGACCGCAAGATCAAGGCCGAAGCGCGGTGGGCGGTCGAGGGCATCAGCGCCCGGCGCAAGCGCAACCAGGGCCGTGTCCGCGCGCTGGCGGAACTGCGCGCCGACCGCGCCAGCCAGATCCGCCGCCAGGGCACCGCCGAGATGGTGCTGGAGGCCGGCCAGCAGACCGGCAAGCGCGTGATCGAGGCGAAAGGCATCTCCAAAAGCTACGGCGGGCAGGTGATCCTGCAACCCTTCGACCTGCGCGTGCTGCGTGGCGACCGCGTCGCCTTCGTGGGGCCGAACGGCGCGGGCAAGACGACGCTTCTGAACATGCTCACAGGGCAGTTGGCCCCCGACAGCGGCGAGGTCATCCTCGGCACCGGGATCGAGATGGCGGTGTTCGACCAGACCCGCGCGCAGCTCGACCCCGAGGCAACGCTGTGGGAAAGCCTGACCAGCGACCCTGAAAACCGGGTCAGCGGCCACTCCGACCAGATCCTCGTGCGCGGCCAGCCGAAGCATGTCGTGGGCTACCTCAAGGAATTCCTCTTCGACGAGGCGCAGGCCCGCGCGCCTGTGCGCTCGCTGTCCGGTGGGGAAAAGGCGCGTCTGCTGCTCGCGCGGATCATGGCGCGGACCTCGAACCTGCTGGTGCTGGATGAGCCGACCAACGACCTCGACATCGAGACGCTGGACCTGTTGCAGGAAATCCTCGGCGACTATCCCGGCACCGTCCTGCTGGTGAGTCACGACCGCGATTTCATCGACCGCGTGGCCAGCGTGACCGTCGCGCTGGAGGGCGAGGGGCGCGCAGTGGCCTATGCCGGCGGCTGGACCGACATGCAGGCCCAGCGGCGCGAGCGCGCGGCGGAGCCGACGCCGCAAGCGCGCGCCTCGACCCCTGCGGCCCCCGCGGCCAAACCCAAGGCGCAACCGGCGAAATCTTCGCTCAGTTTCACCGAATCGCACCGGCTGAAGGCCTTGCCCGAGGAGATCGCCCGGCTGGAGGCGGAGATCGGGAAGCTGGCCGACCTCCTCTCCGACGCGCAGCTTTTCACCCGCGAGCCGGTGAAGTTCCGCAAGGCGACCGAGGCCATGGCCGACCGCCAGGCAAAGCTGGACGCCGCCGAGGAGGAATGGCTGGCGCTCGAGGAAAAGGCCGAGGCGGGCTGACGCGCCGGAGCGCGACGCGCTACGAGCACATCCCGCGCGGCTCGATCCCCTCCCATGGCAGGTACAGTTCCACCGCGTCGGCGCGATCACGCCAGGGCGTCACCGGCATGACCTGCGAAATCAGTGCCTCCAGACGGTCGGTGCGCGCGCCCGCGGGGTCGATGGCGCGGCAGCAGACGTATTCCTCGACCAGTGAGGCCTGCGCTTCGTAGCCGTAGTCGAGGAATCGCCGGTCGCTCGCGCTGTCGAAAAGATACGGGTCTTCCATTGTCGCGTGCTCGCTGAAGGCGCGGAGCGGGTGGTAGCCGGTGACGTCGCGGTTCTGCCATTGCCAGACATGGGTCATCTCGTGGGCGAAAAACATCGCCGCGTAGAGATGCCGGCGTCCGTCCTGCATCTGCGTGTAATCCGCGACCAGCATGTCGTCGCGCACATGCAGCGTGTTGAAGAGCACGAGGCCCCCGGTCCGCGCCTCGATCACCGGCCCCGCGGGCGGCGGGCCGATGCGCTCGCGGCAGGTGGTCTGCGGCCGTGCCGGGTAGCGCTGCACCATCAGCCCGATCAGCGGGTTCTGCGCGATGCGCACCGGCGCGGCGTCGAAGGTGCCACCCTGCAGGTCGGCCATATATGCGCGTTCCGCCCCGGTCAGCGGGCGACCGCAACCGGCGAGGCTCAGGATCACCAGAAGGGTCACGATCGCGCGCATGGCGCCACGTTAGGCGGGGAAGCGCGCAGCGGGCAAGGGCTTGACGCGGATCAAGGCGGGCGCGGCGCGCGGGCCGCAGGATGCCGGGACAGGACATCGCAGAGGAGGCGCGAGGATGCGACATCACTCAATGGCTTTGGCGGCGCTGCTGGCGCTGTCGGGCGCGGCCAACGCGCAGGACGCGGGCGAGGGCGGGCAGATCTTCGCGCGCTACTGTGCCGCTTGCCACGGCACGGATGCACGCGGCAACGGCGTGATGGCGGAGGTGCTGACGCTGGTGCCGCCCGACCTGACCGGGCTGGGGCAGGGCGCGGACTTCCCCGTGCTTCAGGTCGTCCGCCAGATCGACGGGCGCGACCCGCTGCTGGCGCATGGCGGCGAGATGCCGATCTTCGGCATGTGGTTCGAGGGCGACGGCGCCGACGTGGCGCTGCCGGGGCCGGGCGGGCAGCCGATCCTGGTCAGCCGCCCGATCGCGGACCTCGTCACCTTCCTGATCTCGGTGCAGTCGTGAGGGGCGCCCTGCTCGCGCTCGCGCTGCTGGCGGCAGGGCCGGCCGTCGCGCAGGATGCGACGCGCGGCGCGCGGCTCTTTCAGGAAAACTGCGCGGTCTGCCATGGTGCGGGGCTGCGCGGTGACGGACCGATGGCGGAGCTTCTGGTGGTGCCGCCCCCCGATCTCACCCGGATCGCGGCGCGCTACGACGGGGTGTTTCCCCGCGCCGGCATCGCGTGGAAGATCGACGGGCGCGACCCGATCCTGAGCCATGGCGGCGACATGCCATTGTTCGGCTTCGTGTTCTCGGAAATGTCCGAGGTCATCGCCTCGCCCGGCGGGCAGACGGTGCTAACCAGCCGCGAGGTGATCGACATCGTGACCTACCTGGAGAGCGTGCAGGAGTGAGCGCGGTGGTCGGGCGGCCGCATCGGGCCGCCCTGCGCCTATTTCCCCTTCTTCGCTCCGCCGATGTCGAGAGGCTTGCCGGCGTTGGAATTCGCCGTGGCGAGCACCTTGACCTTCTCCTTCTTCGGCTTCTTGGTTTCCTTGTTGCCCTTGTTCTTTTCCTTGGACATGGGGGGTCCTCCCGCAGAGTTCCCGCGCGGCACGATGCCTGCGCGGGGCCGATGCTCAGGGGGCGATCAGGGTTGCCTTGCCGGTAACGGGGGCAAGGGCGATGATGTCCGGTGAGGTGGGGCAGGCGCGTCACACGCCGCCCGGTTTCCCGACGTTAAGCGGTTGCCCGCGCCGGAGCAAGAGGCGAGCGCCGCCCGTGGCAGGTCACCTGGAGGGCCCTTGGGATGGCGATCCGCCGACGGCCCGTAGGGTGGGCAATCTGCCCACCACCCCCGCCACCGCTCCGCAACCCGGCCGGATCAGCGCCGAAGGCGCCCGGCCAGCGCCTGCCCGCCCCCCGGGCTGGCGCTTTGCGGACCTTTCGCAGCGTTCAGAGCCGGGACGTGTGTGGCCAGCATAAAGCGCGCCGCTCGACCGTTGCAGCGCCATCCCGCGGGCAGGCGCTGGCCGCCTGGAGAGCAGGGGCAGGGTGGTTAGTGGGGTGAAACCCCACCCTACGCTTGCTGCAAGCGGTCATAATTTTCTAGACCGCCGTTCAGTTGAATCCAAAGCTCAGCAATTTCGTCACTCTCAAACGACCGCCATAGGTATTTACCTTCTTGCTCCTCATTCGACCGCCACATTCTCGCACCCTTTCTGAAGTCATAAACCGAATAGTCTCGTGAGTTTAGATTTACATCGCGATATTTTGACCATGCGAGAAAGAAGTTTTGATCATCGTTCCCCGATGCCAAAGGTCTCAGGGTTTGATCTGCCCAGAAGTAGGTTTCAGGACAAATCCGTATGAATTGATCAGCCGCGTCGCGCATTCGCGAGGCTACGTCGCTCTTTTCAGGATTCTCAAAAGATACAACTGCTGTTGGAATTCCTTCATCTACAATTTCTTCAACCAAAGGCAAGAAATCGCCATCACTTGAGATTAAAACAAACTGCTCCATCGTGCGTTTAAATGCACATTGCATCGCGTCGACTGTGAGCCTTACATCGACACCTTCTTGTTTCCTTCGACTACCTGTTTCGATAAGCCGCGTTCCGCGAAATATAAAATTTTGTTGCGACCTAAGTTGGCTGATCCAGCTGGGAGCTTCCTCACCAGGAGTCAAGGAGCTATAAATGTAGAACCTATCTATATTGTTTGCGACCTTAAGAAGCTTTGACAGCTCAAATTTTACATACTGCTCGGAGCTAATTCCGCTTCGTTGTAAGAGCCGATTTTGGCCCTGAAGAATGTTGTCGGCATCTACAAACGCAAATGCTTTGCGTTCATCGCCCAATCTGGCGAACTGCGCCGCTTGTGGATTACCCCTCAAACATCCAACTCCTCCACAAATCTTGCGTTCTCCTGGATGTACTGGAACCGCAGTTCCGGCTTCTTGCCTATCAGGCGCTCCACGAGGTCGCCGGTCTAGCCGGGCGCGTCTTCACCCTTCGGCCTTCTACCACCTTGTGCAGCCCTTTGTTCCTTGGCAATCCCTCACCTCTCCGGAAACGCCGCCAGAACCGCCTCGACCTCGGTTTCGCGCCGCTCGGACACGGGCAGGAGCGCCTGCGCGGCGCTGCGGACCTGGGCGCGGTCGGTCTCGCTCAGCGCGGCTGGGGCGGGGGGGTGCCAGTCGCTCAGGTCGATCCCGTAGCGCTCGCGCGCGGCCTGCAGGTCGGGGGTCACGACCGTGTCCATCGCCGCGGCCGCCGCGGCCTGCGAGAACGGGAAGCTGCCGCCGTGCCAGAGCCGCAGGCCCGGATAGCCGTGGATGTCCTCGGCGAGGAAACGGTGGCGCGCGGCCCCGTCCGGCAGCACGCGGTTGGCGATCAGCAGGAGCGCAAGGCCGACCCCGCCGAGCGAGCGGTTCTTCCACGGGGTCTCCGCCGGGGCGAGGTCGGGGCGCTCGATCAGGTCGCAGAAGCGCGCGACGAGGCTTCGCGCCGGGTGATAGGCCAACAGCCGCACCTCGGGCGCGGCCTGCTGCCATTTCGCGATGAACGGGCACAGCCGGTGCGCGGCGATGCGGCCGGCCAGATCGGCGTCGGGCAGGGCCGTTTCGCCATACTGGGCGTCCTTGACGCGCTGGTTGTAGTCCGACGCGGCGCGTTCCAGCGGGTGGCGGAGTGTCAGGATCGGGATAACTTGGTCGAACCGCGCCACAGGCTCCGCCAACGCCTCGAGCAACTGGCGGTAGAGGCCGGTATGGCCCAGGCCTTCAGAGCTGATCAGCGCATCCTTCGGGGCGGCCGAAAGCTCCGCCGCGACACGGGGCAGGAGCTCGGCCAGCGGCGGCACCTCTGTCGCGCCCCAACGCGGCGTGCCTTGCAGCGCGAGGGACAGCAGGTTGTGGGAGCCGTCAGGCCATTGGCCGGCGACCGGGTAGACGAGCGCCGGATCCTGCAGGTCGCGAAACAGGGACTGGATCGCGGTGGTGCCGGTCTTGGGCGGCCCGACATGGACGAACAGGCGTGATGTCATGGCTCACACATCCAGCTCCTCCACGAACCTTGCGTTCTCCTGGATATACTGGAAGCGCAGTTCCGGCTTCTTGCCCATCAGGCGCTCGACGAGGTCGCCGGTCTCGCCCGGGGCGTCCTCGTCGACCGAGACGCGGATGAGTTTGCGCGAGGCGGGGTCCATCGTGGTTTCCTTCAGGTCCTTGGCGTCCATCTCGCCCAGGCCCTTGAAGCGCGAGACGTCGATCTTGCCCTTGCCGCCGAGGCCCTT
>CAKZPN010000019.1 GCA_937139335.1 uncultured Roseicyclus sp.
GTCGAGCTGTCCGTTACGCCGTTGGCGAGGTCGATCACCTCGACCACGTAGAGACCCTTGACCAGGAGAACGCGCGAGGCGCTGCCGTCGGACAGGGAGTAGACGGATTCGATCAGACCGTTCTCGAGCTTCCGGAACGTCTCGGTTTCGCCGTTCTCGAGCTGGAACAGGACCCCGCTGTCCAGATCGTTGGACCGGGGGCAGGCCGCGTAAGCCGCCGCCGGAAGCAGGGCGGCGAAAGCGGCAGTCAGCAGGCAAGACAAAGCCGCGGGACGGGGATGTCCCACGGCTGTTCTGCCCAGGTCATGGGTCAGGAATAGAAGACGTCGCGGAAGACGTAGCGGACGATCCCGTCGCGCGTGATGCCGAGACGGGCAAGTTCCGCGTCCGACAGGGCGTTCAGCTGTTCCACCTGGTCGCGGCGGCTGCGCGCTTCCATGTATGCGTTCAGCCCGCGTCCGAACGCGGCCAGTTTCGTCTCGAGCCACGCCCGCAGCGGCCTGCCGGCAACGGTGCCGGTCATCGTGGGTGCATGTGCCATGGTTTACCTCAAAGCATTTTGTGATGGGCTGTTGCCCTCGACGCGAGAGGTAAGCGTGCACTCGTGATGAGAAAATAGGCATTCTGTCAATCCCGCCATGCACTTTCTGCAACGCAGCAAACAGCGCCGCGATCATCGCTTGAACCTTAGAACAGGAAGTACCGCTGCGCCATCGGCAACTCCGCGGCGGGTTCGCAGGTCAGAAGCTCTCCGTCCGCGCGCACCTCGTAGGTCTCGGGATCGACCTCGACCCTGGGCGTGGCGTCGTTCAGCAGCAGGTCCTTCTTGCCGATGTTCCGCGTGTTCTTCACGGGCAGCGTGTCCTTCATAAGCCCCAGCGTATCGCGGATGCCAAGCTCGTGCGCGGCGGAGGAGACGAAGGTCACGGCCGACCGTTCCACCGCGCGGCCGTAGGCGCCGAACATGGGACGGGTATAGACCGGCTGCGGTGTCGGGATCGAGGCGTTGGGGTCGCCCATCTGCGCGCAGACGATGGAGCCGCCGATCAGGACCATCTCGGGCTTCACGCCGAAGAAGGCGGGGTTCCACAGCACGAGGTCGGCGCGCTTGCCTTCCTCGATGGACCCGATCTCGTGCGACAGGCCATGCGCGATGGCCGGGTTGATGGTGTATTTCGCGACATACCGGCGGACGCGCAGGTTGTCGTTGTCGCCCTGTTCGTCGGCCAGACGCCCGCGCTGGACTTTCATCTTGTGGGCGGTCTGCCAGGTGCGGATGATGACCTCGCCCACCCGGCCCATGGCCTGGCTGTCCGACGCCATGACGCTGAAAGCGCCCCTATCGTGCGAGATATCCTCGGCCGCGATCGTCTCCTTGCGGATGCGGCTTTCGGCGAAGGCCACGTCCTCGGGGATCGACCGGTCGAGATGGTGACAGACCATGAGCATGTCGAGATGCTCTTCGAGCGTGTTGACCGTATAGGGCATCGTCGGATTGGTCGAGGACGGCAGGATGTTCTGGAACCCCACCACCTTCATGATATCGGGCGCATGCCCGCCGCCTGCCCCCTCGGTGTGAAAGGCATGGATGCAGCGATCCCCGATGGCGGCCAGCGTGTTCTCCACGAAACCGCTCTCGTTCAGCGTGTCGGTGTGGATCATCACCTGCACATCCATCTCCTCGGCCACCGACAGGCAGCAATCGATGGCACCGGGCGTCGTGCCCCAATCCTCGTGCAGCTTCATGGCACAAGCGCCGCCCTCGATCATCTCGACCAGCGCCTCGGGACGGGACGCATTGCCCTTGCCCGCAAAGGCAAGGTTCATGGGAAAGGCATCGGCCGCCTGCAACATCCGCCCAAGATGCCACGGCCCCGGCGTGCAGGTGGTGGCGAGCGTCCCATGCGCGGGCCCCGTGCCGCCGCCGAGCATCGTCGTCAGGCCGGAATGCAGCGCATCCTCGATCTGCTGGGGGCAGATGAAATGGATATGGCTGTCAAAGCCACCGGCGGTCAGGATGCGCCCCTCGCCCGCGATCGCCTCGGTCCCCGGCCCGATGACGATTTCGACGCCGGGTTGCGTGTCGGGGTTGCCGGCCTTGCCGATGGCGTGGATGCGCCCGTCGCGCAGTCCCACGTCGGCCTTGTAGATGCCGGAATGGTCCACGATCAGCGCATTGGTGATGACGGTGTCGACGGCGCCCTCGGCCCGCGTGCGCTGCGACTGGCCCATGCCATCGCGGATCACCTTGCCGCCGCCGAACTTCACCTCCTCGCCGTAGACCGCCGCGTTCGGCCCGCTGCCGCCGTTCACCGCAGCGCCGACGTTCAGCGCGGTCAGGTCACGCTCGACCTCGATGATGAGGTCGGTATCGGCCAGCCGCAGCCGGTCGCCGGTCGTGGGGCCATACATGTCGGCATAGGTGGCGCGGGAAATTCGGGTGGGCACTGCATTAACCTCACGTTTGTTTCACTACTGAATTGCGTCCGAGGAAACGTTCGCCGGACGAACGGCAACATATTGATTCCCTTTGGTCTTCCCCTGCTCGAAAATTGTTACCAAATCGCCATGATACTGATAAAAAAGAGTTTCTCATTAGAATTTTCGCCCACCAACCTGCGAAGAACTCCCGCAAAGGCTTCAGTTTTCACTCATGTAAATTGATTTTTCATCATCTGCATTTTCGCAGCCGCGCAAATCTCGCCGCACAAATCGTGGTCAGGTGATTATTGGGAAGGATGTCCCGTTTCGCGGGCGATTCGTTCAACACGACGAGGGAAAGGCATCCACCATGTCGAGCATCGCTTTTTGGCTTCAAGCTATCGGATCCGCCGCAACTTTGATCGCTATAATCGGCCAATGGCGCGGTTGGTGGTGAACGTGGCATGTCTCTATTGTCGTTGCGGGAAATTCGGGTGGGCATGGGCGGTCCTTTGCTCCGGCATCGGGGCGTGCCGGCCGAGCCTAAAACGCCGCCCGAGGGGGAGCCAAGGACAAAGCTTCGGCACGGGGCAGGCCCTCCCCGTCGTGCCGCAGATTTGGGCAGATGCGACTCGCCCGAGGGTTGCAAGACCCCGCCGAGAATCGCGCGCAAATTGCCGAAATCTGCTATCTTCGGCAGGAGGTGCGGGACGGATCGTGGTGGAGCAACCCGCGCCTTTGAAGGGGAGAACTTCATGAAACCATGGATCATGGCCGCCGTCGCGGTCACGTGCCTCGGGTCCGTCGCCCAGGCCGAACCGAGCCTCGAGCGCGGAGAGTATCTTGTTCGGGGTATCGCGGGCTGTGGCAACTGCCACACGCCGCTCGGTCCCGAAGGCCCGGTGATGGAGATGGAACTGGCCGGGCGCGTGGTCGAGGACAACCCGGCCTTCCTGGCCGTCGGCGCCAACCTGACCCCCGCCGGCCGCATCGCGGACTGGTCGGACGCAGACCTGGCCCGCGCGATCCGCGAGGGCATCCGCCCCGACGGCACGGTGATCGGGCCGCCGATGCCCTTCGCGCTGTACCGCGGCCTCGCCGACGACGACCTGATGTCGATCGTGGCCTTCCTGCGCACGCTGCCGCCGGTCGAGAACGACCCCGGCACGTCGGAATATCGCATCCCGCTGCCGCCCGCCTACGGCCCGCCGGTCGAGACCGTGACCGCCCCGCCGCAGGCCGTGACGGTGGACTATGGCGCCTACCTTGCCGGGCCGGTCGCGCATTGCATGGAATGCCACACGCCGATGGGGCCGCAGGGGCCAATGCTCGACACCGACCTCGGCCGCGGCGGGTTCGAGTTTCACGGGCCCTGGGGCACCTCGGTCGCGGCGAACCTGACCAGCCACGCCGACGGGTTGGCCGGCTACAGCGACGCCGAGCTTGGCGCGATGATCACGCAAGGCCTGATGCCCGACGGCTCGGACATGCTGCCGCCGATGCCCTATGGCTACCTCGCGCAGATGACTGCCGACGACCTTGCCGCGATCGTCCTTTACCTGCGCAGCCTGCCCGCGCTGCCCGACGCGGGCTGAGCCGCTCCGACCGCGCGGCCCGGTGTCGCGCGGTCACCCGATCCGGCAGGCCGACGGGTGGGTCAGGTGAAGCCCCTTTGCGACGCACTCCGCGCAGAAATAGCCGCAGCCCGCCTTCACCCAGGTCTCGTCCAGCGCATCGGCAAGCTTTCTGCCGCAAGCCTCGCACCAGAGGTCGGGGAACAGCGTGACCAGCCGCCGCCCCTCGATCTCGTGAACCGTGATCCCGGCCATCTGCCCCGCCTCACGCCTTGAACACCGCGTCGACCTCCACGCCGAGCCCCTGCACCAGCCCGTTGGTCTGCATCGCCATGCCGACCACGGCCAGCAGTTCCGCGTGCTGTTCCGTCGTCATGCCCTTGGCCTTGGCCGCCGCCGTGTGGCTGTGGATGCAATAGCCGCAGCCGTTGGCGGTCGAGACCGCGACGTAGAGCATTTCCTTCACCAGCGGGTCGAGCGCGCCGGGGGCCATCACCACCTTCAGCCGGTCCCAGACCGCGCGGAGCCCCGCCGGGTCATGCGCCAGCGCGCGCCAGAAGTTGTTGACGTAATCCGTGCCCCTCAGGGCACGGATCTCGGCAAAGACCGCCGCCGCCTCGGGCGACAGATCCGCGTCTTGCAGCAGTGCAACGGTGCCCATCAGACCAGCGCCATCACCCGCGCCGGCCCGCCGGTGCCGCCGCGCACCTTGGGCGCGCCGACCATCAGCGTGGCGCCCTGAGCCGGCATCGCGTCGAGGTTCGCAAGGCATTCGATGCCGTAGCGGCCCGCCGGCAGCCAGGCGTAATGCGTCGCGAAATCCGGCGAGGGGCCGAAGTCGAGCGACAGCGTGTCGACCGCGATGGCGGCGGCCTGCGTCTGCTCCAACAGCATCTGCGTCGCCTCGATGTGAAAACCGGGGAAATGCAGCGAGCCGCCGCGCGCCGCGTCCGCACCGCGGAAGGCGTCGGTGCCGAGCTTGCCGGCCCAGCCCGAGTTCATCGCGACGCAGGCGCCCTCGGGGATCTCGCCATGCTCACCGATCCAGGCGCTGAGGTCGTCGGGCGTGAGTTGCGTGTCGCGATCCTCCGCCGCGCGGGCACGGATGTCGATGACGCAGAGCGGGCAGGCCAGCGTCTCGACCGGGATCTCCGCCACCGAGGCGCCATCCGACGAGAAATGCAGCGGCGCGTCGATATGGGTGCCGGTGTGCTCGTCGATGGTCAGCTTGTAGAGGTTGTAACCGTCCGTCGCGATGTCGAACTGCTTGTCGTAGCTGATGCCGGGGACGCCGCCGAAGGTCGGGAAATCCTCGCTCAGCTCATGGGTCATGTCGAGGACCTGCCGCGGCGCCTGCGCCATCACCGGCCGGCTTGTTCCCGCGCCCAGCGCCGCCGCGCCCGCCAGCGCCGCGCTGCCCTTGAACAGGCTGCGGCGCGACAGCATCCGCTCCTTCACGTTTTCCATCACGCAATGGCCACACATGGGTCTCTCCTCCGTTTCAAGGTTGATCTTGCCGCCGTCCGCGCGCCTTGCCTGTCCTGCCTCACTGCGTGGGGGCCGCTCACAGCGCCCCCATCACCGCCTTGTTGAACCCCCAGACCGCGCGGTCGCCGCCGTAGGGCACCAGCGCCACCTCGCGGGTCTGGCCCGGCTCGAAGCGCACGGCGGTGCCGGCGGCGATGTCGAGCCGGTGCCCCCGCGCGGCATCGCGGTCGAAATCGAGCGCCGCATTGGTTTCCGCGAAATGGTAGTGGCTGCCGACCTGCACCGGGCGGTCGCCGGTGTTGGAGACGGTCAGCGTGATCGCCGCGCGGCCCGCGTTCAGCTCGATCTCGCCCTCGGCCGGAAAAATCTCGCCCGGAATCATGCCCCTGCCCCTTTCATCGGATTGGATGGTGGACGGTCACGAGCTTGGTGCCGTCCGGGAATGTCGCCTCCACCTGCACGTCGTGGATCATCTCGGGGACGCCCTCCATGCATTGCTCAGCGGTGATCACATAGGCGCCCGCCTCCATCAGGTCGGCGACGGTGCGGCCGTCGCGCGCGCCCTCGACCACGAAATCGGTGATCAGCGCGATCGCCTCGGGGTGGTTCAGCCGGACCCCGCGCAGCAGCCGGTTGCGCGCGACCATGGCGGCCATGCTGATGAGAAGCTTGTCTTTTTCCCGCGGGGAAAGGTTCATGTCCGTCCTCTAAGTCACATCTGCCAGACCCGCGGCAGCGGGCCTTCCGTCAGGGTTTCCACCGCCCGCGCGACCGCCTTCCGCACCGGGTAAGCCTCGGCGCCCATGAAGCGCGCCACGATCCGCCCCTCCCAGCCCGAGGCCGCAGCGCGCACCGGCCCGTCCGCGGGCAGGACGGCGCGCAGGCGGTCGAGACGGTCCACGGCATCGGGCGCGAAGAGCGTCAGGGTCGAAAGCGCGATCGCGCCCGACAGTCCCGCAGCACCGGTGCGCGTCAGGTCGTCCGGCCCGAGCCGGATCGCCTCGACCATCGCCACGCGCCCGTCGCGGATCACCTCGCGCCGGTCGGTGAGCGCGATCTGGCTCAGCCGCTCGCCCATCGCGGCACGTCCCAGCACCAGCGTCTCGAGCGTCACCAGTTCCGCGTCGCCACACATCTCGACGCTCAGCCGCCGGTCGAGCGCCGCGCCCTCGAACACGATCACCTCCTGCGGCAGCCAGTGCAGCCGCGCGCCCGCGCCCAGGGTCAGCCGCGTCGTCACCTGCGCCGAGCCCTCGCGGCTGAGATAGGCGCGCTCGGCAGTCTGCGTGGTGCCCACCGCCGCAGCACCCGCCGCGACCTCCAGCGTGTAGTCGAGCCGGTCGCCCCCTGTCAGCCCGCCGGCGGTGTTCAGGAACACCACCTCCGGCGCGCGGCCGTGCATGCGGGGCAGCATCGCCTTGCCCGAACCCTGCTGCCACAGGCGTTTCAGCCGCCCGCCCGCGCCGATCACGGCCCCGGCGCGGCCATCCACGCGCTGCATCTGCGCCAGGGGTGCGGCTTCGTCGAACATCTTGGCCCGAGCCTAGGCGCGCGGACCGCAAGCTGGCAAGCGTCCGGAGGCGGGCACGCTTCGGCCCACGCCGTGCCGCCCAAACATGAGGCAAAATCTCCTTTGCGCCAGCGCGCGAAACTCCGTAGCAGATGACGCATGACCCAGACCCTGACGATCCGCCGCCCCGACGACTGGCACCTGCACCTGCGCGACGGCGCGATGCTGGAGGGCGTTCTGCCCGAGACCGCGCGCCATTTCGGCCGTGCGATCATCATGCCGAACCTCGTGCCGCCGGTAGTGACCGCCGACGACGCGCGCGCCTACCGCGACCGGACCCTTGCCGCCGTGCCCGCGGGAATGGCTTTCGAGCCGCTGATGACGCTTTACCTGACCGAGACGACGGACCCCGGCAACGTCGCCGCCGCCCATGCCGCGGGGCTCATCACGGCGGTGAAGCTCTACCCCGCCGGCGCCACGACCAATTCCGCCTCGGGCGTGCGCGACATCGACCGCGTGATGCCGGTGCTGGAGACGATGGCGGAGATCGGCCTGCCGCTTTGCATCCATGGCGAGGTGACGGACCCTGCCGTCGACATCTTCGACCGGGAGGAGGTGTTTCTCGACACCGTGCTGGACCCGCTCCGCACGCGCATCCCCGAATTGAAGGTGACGCTGGAACACGTGACCACAGCGCAGGGCGTCGATTACGTCACCGCTGCCGAGGGCGACATCGCGGCCACGATCACCACGCATCACCTGATGATCAACCGCAACCACATCCTCGCCGGCGGCATCCGGCCGCACTACTATTGTCTGCCGGTCGCCAAGCGCGCCACGCATCAGCAGGCGCTGCGCAAGGCGGCGGTGTCGGGCAACCCGCGCTTCTTCCTCGGCACCGACTCGGCCCCGCATGCCGACCCGACCAAGGAAAGCGCCTGCGGCTGCGCCGGGGTCTTCTCGGCTACCAACACGCTCTCCTGCCTCGCCCATGTCTTCGAGGAGGAAGGCGCGCTCGACCGGCTCGAGGGCTTCACCTCGCGCTTCGGCCCCGCGCGCTACGGGCTCGCCCCCGCCGACACCACGATCACGCTCGAAAAACGCGACGACCCCGTCGCCTACCCCGCGAAGATCGACACCGGCGCGGGCCCCGTCACCGTCTTCGACCCCGGTCATCCGCTTTTCTGGCACGTGACCGCCTGACCCGTTTCACACGCAAACCCCGGACGGCCGCCCATGATCCCCACCGCCTACCCTGACCGCGCCACCATGGCCCGCCTCACCGCCCGGATGCTGCTCGACATCGGCGCGGTGCATTTCAACACCGACACGCTCTACACCCATGCCTCGGGCAAGCAGGCGCCGACCTACATCGACTGCCGCAAGATCATCTCCTACCCGCGCGTGCGCGCCACCTGCATGGATTTCCTGTGCTGCACGGTGATGGAGGCGGCAGGGCTGGAGGCCTTCGACAACATTGCCGGCGGCGAGACCGCGGGCATCCCCTTCGCCGCCTTCGTGGCCGAGCGCATGGGCCTGCCGATGTCCTACGTCCGCAAGCAGCCCAAGGGCTACGGCCGCACCGCCCAGATCGAGGGCGAGATGCGCGAGGGCGACCGCGTGCTTTTGGTCGAGGACCTGACCACCGATGGCGGATCAAAGCTGAAATTCGTCGACGCGATCCGGGCGGCGGGCGCCAGTTGCGGGCACACCGCAGTGGTATTCTTCTACGGCGTCATGGCCGGCACCGAGGAACGGCTGGCCGAGCATGGGCTCACGCTCCACTACCTCGCCACCTGGGCCGATGTCATCGCCGAGGCCCGGCGCGGCGGCGATTTCACCGAGGCGACTCTGGCCGAGGTGGAGCGATTCCTTGCCGACCCCGAGGCATGGCGCAGCGCACGCGGTCTCGCCTGACGTCACGGCCGCCTGAACCAACCTGCTTGGACGTGGCGAATCCGACACAACCTTGTTACACTCACACAACCCATGGGCGGGGGTCGTCGCAGGACCGCCATATCTTGCGACAAAAACCGCTCACGAGATACTCACAGTCTTTCCGAGATTGACGCCGCCGCAGCGGCGCAGGCTATACCCGCCGACACACCTTCCCGCCGCATCGAGGAAGGAAGAACCGGCCAAGGGAATCCGAGATGAACGAGCATGTGCCCGTGCCCGCCACCAGCACGCCGACAGCAGACGACGCCCACAGCCTGCCCCACAACGTCGAGGCCGAACAGCAGCTGCTGGGCGCGATCCTCAGCTCCAACGACGTGCTCGACCGGGTCGACGGTCTGATCAAGCCCGACCATTTCCACGACCCCGTCCACCGCGAAATCTTCGCGATGGCGCAGGCCCGCATCGTGAAGGGGCTGGCGACGGATGCCACAACGCTGAAGAACTTCGTCGCCGACATCGCGGGGCTGAAGGACCTTGGCGGCGCCGAATACCTGCTGCGCCTGCAACTTTCGGCCATCGCCACCTCGGCCGCGCGCGACTACGCGCAGCTCATCCACGACCTCGCCGTGCGGCGCGAGCTGATCGCGCTCGGCCAGCGCGTCACCGACCGCGCACGCTCGATGCGCGAGGACGTGGCCCCCGATGACCAGATCGTCGAGGCGGAGACCGAACTCTTCACCCTCGCCTCCTCCGGCAGCACCAACAAGGGCTTCGTATCGTTCCTCTCCGCGCTCTACGACGCGGTGAACATGGCCAACGCCGCCTACAACCGCGGCGGCAAGCTCGCCGGCATCTCCACCGGGCTGACCGACATGGACCGGATGCTCGGCGGCCTGCACAAGTCCGACCTGCTGATTCTCGCCGGCCGTCCCTCGATGGGCAAGACCTCGCTCGCCACCAACGTCGCCTTCAACGTCGCCAAGGCCTGGAAGCGCGGCCAGCGCGACGACGGGACCGAGGGCACGGTCGACGGCGGCGTGGTGGGGTTTTTCAGCCTCGAGATGTCGGCGGCGCAGCTGGCGCAGCGGATCCTGTCGGAGGCGGCGGAAATCCCGTCCGAGCTGATCCGCAAGGGCGACCTGACCGAAACCGAGTTCGAACGCTACCTTCACGCGGCGCGCGACCTGGAACGTTGCCCGCTCTACATCGACGACACGCCCGCCCTGCCCATCGGCCAGGTCGCCGCCCGCGCGCGGCGGCTGAAGCGCTCGGCCAACGGTCTCGACCTGCTGATCGTCGACTACCTGCAGCTTCTGCGCGGCTCCGGCCGGTCCGAGAACCGCGTGAACGAGATCTCGGAGATCACCCAAGGCCTGAAGGCCATCGCGAAGGAGCTGAACATCCCCGTCATCGCGCTGTCGCAGCTCTCGCGCCAGGTCGAAAGCCGCGAGGACAAGCGTCCGCAGCTGTCGGACCTGCGCGAATCCGGCTCGATCGAGCAGGATGCGGATGTGGTGATGTTCGTCTACCGCGGCGAATACTACAAGGAACGCGAGAAGCCGGGCGAGGAGAACCTCGAGGCTATGACCAAGTGGCAGCAGGACATGGAACAGCTGCACGGCAAGGCCGAGGTCATCATCGGCAAGCAGCGCCACGGGCCGGTCGGCACCATCGAGCTGAGCTTCGAGGGCCGCTTCACCCGCTTCGGCAATCTCGTGCAACCCTGGCAGCAGGGCACCGACAACGGCTACTGACCGCGACCCTTTCTCAAGGCTGACGCCGCGCCTTCTCTGTTTCCCAAGTATCCCGGGGGAGTCGCGGCACGCGACGGGGGCAGAGCCCCCTTGACCCGCCAGCCCCCTTTCGCGACAGAAGCCCATGGGCACCGGCATCCTCACCATCGACCTCGACGCGGCCGCCGCTAACTGGCGCGCACTCGCCCGCCTGTCGCGGGGCGAGACCGGCGCGGTGGTGAAGGCGGGCGGCTACGGCTGCGGAGCGGCGGAGGTTGCCACCCGCCTCGCCCGCGAAGGTGCGCGCCGCTTTTTCGTCGCCACCGCCGAGGAGGGCGCGGAGTTGCGCCGCGCGCTTGGTGAGGGACCGGAGATCGGCATCTTCTCGGGGCACATGGCGGGCGACACCGCCCAGATCCGCGATCATGCGCTGACACCGATGCTGAACAGCCCCGAACAGGCCGCCCGCCACCGCGCTGCGCTGCCGGGCCAGCCCTACGGCGTGCAGATTGACACCGGCATGCACCGGCTGGGCATGCAGCCGCCCGACTGGGCGGCGCTGCGCGACGATCTGGAGGCCGGGCCGCTGGTGCTGGTGATGTCGCATCTCGCCTGCGCGGACGATCCCATGCATCCGAAAAATGCAAGCCAGCTCAAATGCTTCACCGAGATGTCAGCAGGCATCACAGCGCCCCGCTCGCTGGCGGCGACGGGGGGCATCCTGCTTGGCCCCGACTACCATTTCGACCTCACCCGCCCCGGTGTCGGGATCTACGGCGGGCTACCCTTTGCGGACGCGCAGCCGGTGCTGCGCCTGTCGCTGCCGGTGATCCAGACGCGCGAGATCGGCCCCGGTGACACCGTCGGCTATTCCGCGACCTTCACGGCGGCGGAGACGACGCGAATCGCTACCATATCGGCAGGTTACGCGGACGGGCTCATCCGTCACATGAGCAACACCGCGCATCTCTTTGCAGACGCTGTTCCTTGCCGTCTTGCCGGTCGCGTCTCGATGGACCTGCTCACTGTCGATATCACGCATCTGACCGAAGTTCCCGACCACCTCGACATTCTCGGCCCGCAGCAGACCGTCGACCGGCTGGCAGAGGCCGCGGGCACGATCGGCTACGAGATCCTGACCTCGCTCGGGCACCGCTACGAACGCCGGTATCTCGGCCAATGACCCCGATCCTCGCCCCCGTCGCCACCGTCGGCCGCTCCACCCTGGCGCTGCTCGCCGCCATCGGGAGTGTCGCGATCTTTGCCGCGCGGGCGGTCAGCCACCTGCTTCGCCCGCCCTTCTACCCGCGCGAGCTCCTGCACCAGCTCCTCCATATCGGCTGGCTGTCGCTGCCCGTGGTGGGGCTCACCGCGCTCTTCACCGGCGGCGCGCTCGCCTTGCAGATCTACGCCGGCGGGTCGCGCTTCGACGCGCAGGCGGTGGTGCCGCAGATCGTGGCCATCGGCATCGTGCGCGAACTGGGCCCGGTGCTGGGCGGGCTCATGGTGGCAGGCCGGGTCGCCGCAGCCATCGCCGCCGAGATCGGTACGATGAAGGTCACCGAGCAGATCGACGCGCTCGTGACGCTCTCGACCAACCCGTTAAAATATCTCGCCGTTCCTCGCATTCTCGCGGCCACGCTCAGCCTGCCGGTGCTGGTCGCGGTGGGCGACGCCATCGGCATATTCGGCGGCTATCTCGTCTCCACCACGCGGCTCGGCTTCAACGAGGCCGCCTACCTGCGCAACACGGTCGAATTCCTCGAGACCTGGGACGTCACCTCGGGCCTCATCAAGGGCGCGGTCTTCGGCTTTCTCGTCGCGCTGATGGGCTGCTATCACGGGATGAATTCGGGCCGCGGCGCGCAGGGCGTCGGGCGCGCCACCACCAACGCCGTCGTCTCCGCCTCGATCCTGATCCTCGCCGCCAACTACCTGCTGACGGAGCTGTTTTTCACCGCATGATCGCGCTCACCGACGTCCACAAGGCCTTCGGGTCGAAACAGGTGCTGCGGGGCCTGACGCTGGACGTGGCCAAGGGCGAAAGCTGCGTCATCATCGGCGGCTCGGGCACCGGGAAATCGGTGTGCCTGAAATGCGTGCTGGGCCTGGTGATCCCGGACAGCGGCACCATCACCGTCGATGGGCAGGACGTGACCAGGGGCGACCGCGACGCCTTTCTCGCCCGCTTCGGGATGCTGTTCCAGGGCGGCGCGCTGTTCGATTCGATGCCGGTCTGGCAAAACGTCGGCTTCCGCCTGCTGCGCGGCGCGCAGAAGCGCCCGAAGCCCGAGGCGCGCGAGATCGCCGTTGAGAAGCTGCGCCGCGTGGGCCTCACCCCCGACGTGGCCGATCTCTACCCCTCCGAGCTGTCGGGCGGCATGCAGAAACGTGTGGGCCTCGCGCGTGCCATCGCCGCCGAGCCCGAGATCATCTTTTTCGACGAGCCCACCACCGGCCTCGACCCGATCATGTCGGGCGTCATCAACGACCTGATCCGCGAGATCGTGACCGAGATGGGGGCGACGGCGGTGACGATCACGCATGACATGTCGTCGGTGCGCGCCATCGCCGACAAGGTCGCGATGCTGCACGCGGGCAAGATCCGCTGGCACGGTCCGGTCGGGCAGATCGACACCGCCGAGGACCCCTACCTGCGCCAGTTCGTGACCGGGTCCGCCGTGGGCCCGATCGAGGCGGTGCGCTGATGGACGGGGGCGCCGCCTGATGGTCGCCGCGCTCCACGACCCCGCCCTGCTGGCACTCGCCTTCACGGTGAGCGTCTTTGCCCTGACCGGGGCGCTGACGCTGGCGGGGATCGTGCGCATCGTGATCCGGGCGCGGGGGCGGATCATGCACTGGCTGACGCTGGGGGCGGGCGGCATCGCGCTTGGCACCCTGGGGGCGGTGGCCTTCGGCCTCGATCCGGACCCGGCATCGCCGATCGGGCTGGTCGCGGGCGTCGCCGCGCCGCTGTTCTGGCTGATCGGCGCGGCATTGGCGCGGGTCCGCCCCGCCTGGGTCGACGTGGTCGTGATCGTGGCGGGGCTGGCCTATTTCACCGTCTATGCCGAGATCGCGGACCGGCCGGGCGCGGTGCCGCCGGTGTTTTCCGGGGTGACGCTGCCCGTTCTGACGGACCTGCCGTGACCCTGCGCCGCGTCCTCACCGTGCTGAACCTCGCGCTGCTGGTCCTGTTCCCGGTGGCCTGGACCGCGCCGCTGATGCGCGCGGGGCTGTTGCCGATCTTCGGGCTGTCCGAGGTTTCCATCCTCTCGGGCCTCGCCACGCTCTGGCGCGGGGGCGAGGGGCTGCTGGCCGTGGTCGTCGCGCTCTTCGCGCTGGTGGCGCCGATGGCCAAGACCGTCGCGCTGGCGCTCATGCACCTCGGCCGCGCGCCGCTGCGGCTTCTGCCGGCGGTGCAGGTGCTGGGCAAGCTCGCGATGGCAGACGTGTTCCTGATCGCGGTCTACATCACGCTGGCCAAGGGTATCGCGGTGGGGCGGGTCGAGACCGGCTGGGGCCTCTGGCTGTTCACCGCCTGCGTCCTGTTGTCCTTCGGCATCGGGCTGGTCACGGCGCGGCTGGCCAGACGCCGGGTGCTCGGCTAGGGCGGGCCCATGGACCGGATCGCTCTCATCCTCGCCGTGTTGCTCGGCATCTACGCCGCGCTGGCCGGCCTTGCCTGGCTGCAGCGCCTCGTGGGTGAGCGGATGGTGGCACGCAAGCGCGGCATGGCACTGAACCTCGCGCGCGGCGCCGCGCCGCCTTTGGCGGGTGGCCTCGTCCTGCTGATCGCCGGTGCGTTGCTGCACCTGTCAGGGCACCTGCCGCTGGCGGCCGTGCTCGTTGCCGGCGGCCTCGCCTTCGGCTTTCACCGCGGCCTCGCGGACGTGCGGCAGGGCGACCGGCGCGCCGTCGGCTTTCGCCTGCTCGTCACCGCGGGCCTCGGCCTCGCGATCCTGTGGCAGACCGGCGTGATCTGAGCCGCCCTCTGGCATCCGACTTGTTCAACCGCACCTCTGGTGCGACGCCCTCCCCTCGGCTAAGCCTGCCCAGATGGCCAAGCCCGTGACCCAGTTCGTCTGTTCCGCCTGCGGCGCGACCCACAAGAAGTGGTCGGGCCGCTGCGACGCCTGCGGCGAGTGGAACACGATCTCGCAGGAGGCGCCGCTCTCCTCCGGTCCCGGCAAGACCGCGCTCGGCGCGATGAAGGGCAAGCGGATCGGGCTTACGGATCTCAGGACCGAGGAGGACGCGCCACCCCGCCGCACCTCGGGCCTGGCGGAATTGGACCGGGTGCTCGGCGGCGGCCTCGTCCCCGCCTCGGCGACGCTGGTGGGCGGCGATCCCGGCATCGGGAAATCCACGCTGCTGCTGCAGGCCGCCGCCAGTTTCGCGCGCTCGGGCGCGAAGGTGATTTATGTCTCGGGCGAGGAGGCTACGGCGCAGGTGCGGATGCGCGCGCAACGCCTCGGCCTCGCCGATTCATCGGTGATGCTGGCCGCCGAGACCAACCTGCGCGACATCCTCACGACGCTGGAGGCCGAGGCGCCCGACCTCGCCATCATCGATTCGATCCAGACCATGTGGCTTGATACCGTCGAGGCCGCGCCGGGCTCCGTCAGCCAGGTTCGCGCCAGCGCGCATGAGCTGACAACCTTCGCCAAGCGGCGGGGCGTCGCCGTGATGCTGGTCGGCCATGTCACCAAGGACGGCCAGATCGCCGGCCCCCGCGTGGTCGAGCACATGGTCGACACCGTCCTCTATTTCGAGGGCGAGCGCGGGCACCAGTTCCGCATCCTGCGCTCGGTCAAGAACCGCTTCGGACCCGCCGACGAGATCGGCGTGTTCGAGATGACAGGCATGGGGTTGTCCGAAGTCACCAACCCCTCGGCCCTGTTCTTGTCGGACCGCGAGACGCCCGCGCCCGGATCAGTCGTCTTCGCCGGCATCGAGGGCACGCGGCCGGTGCTGGTCGAGATCCAGGCGCTGGTCGCGCCCTCGTCCCTCAGCCAGCCGCGCCGCGCGGTCGTCGGCTGGGACGGCGGGCGGCTTGCCATGATCCTCGCCGTGCTGGAGGCGCGGGCGGGCATCAGCTTTGCCGGGCTCGACGTATACCTCAACATCGCGGGCGGCATGCGCATCGCGGAGCCCGCCGCCGACCTCGCCGTGGCCGCCGCCCTGCTGTCGGCCCGCGAGGACGTGGCGGTGCCGCATGACTGCGTCGTCTTTGGCGAGCTTTCGCTCTCGGGTGCGCTGCGCCCGGTGAGCCAGGCGGAAAACAGGTTGAAAGAAGCGGCGAAACTTGGTTTTTCCTCGGCCATTGCGCCCTCGGGGTGCAAGATCGCCGCCGACAGCGGGGTGAAGGTGCAGGCAATGACGGATCTGCCCCGTTTCGTGGGCGAGATTTTCGGGGCAGGATAGCGCCTTCGGGCAGAAACAGGTAAGGCAGGTCCATGGAAGGTTTCACCCTCGTCGACGGCATCGTGGCCGGCGTGATCGTCATATCCGCGATCCTCGCCTATGCGCGCGGCTTCGTGCGCGAGATCCTGTCGATCGGCGGCTGGATCCTGGCCGCGGTGGTGGCCTTCATCTTTGCGCCGAACGCCCTGCCGCTGATCCGCGAGGTGCCCTACCTCGGCGATTTCATCGGTGAAAGCTGCGAGCTGGGCGTGATGGCGAGCTTCGCGCTGGTCTTTGCCGTGGCGCTGGTGGTCGTCTCGCTGTTCACGCCGATGTTCTCCTCCGCGGTGCAGCGCTCCGCGGTCGGCGGTGTCGATGCGGGCCTGGGCTTCCTCTTCGGCGTGGCGCGCGGCGTACTGCTGGTCGTGGTGGCCTTCATCGCCTACGACCGCGTCGTGGGCTCCGAGCCGGTCGCGATGGTGGCCGACAGCCGCTCGGCGCAGGTGTTCGCGCATCTGCAGGAGCGAGTGGAGGCCGAGATCCCGTCCGACGCGCCGGGCTGGATCCTCGCGCGCTACGAACAGCTGACCGCGACCTGCGCGGCGCCCGCAGCCGAGTGATCAGCGCCCTGTAATCAGCGCCGTGCGGCGACCGAGGAAAGCCCCGCGACCAGCAACAGCAGCGCGCCCCCGACATAGGCCCAGAAGCCGAGCCGGATGAAATCCTGCAGGAGTTCCCAGCTTTGCGCGACATCGCCGAGGTTCACTTCGAACGGCAACCCGAGGTCACCGAGCAGGTCGTCGGCCCGGATCACCGCATCGCCCAGCAGGACCAGCGGCGAGGCGCCCGCCACAAGTGCCAAGAGCCCCGCGCCGCGCCCCAAAATTGACAGCAGCGCCGCCAGCGCCGCCGCAGCAAACCCGCCGACAAAGACCCAAGTCTGCCAGGCCGCCTCGGAGGACAAGGTGATCGTGCCCCGCTCCACCAGCGCCATCGGCGAGATCTCGGGCCCCGCAAAGGGCGCCTCCAGCCAGGTCAGCACCCAGCTTGCCGCCATGGCCGCACCGGCCAGGATGATGATTGCCCGCATTCCAATCTCCACTGCCCGTTTTTTCACTGGCTTCAGGCTACCTGCCCGCCCCGGTTCCGTCCACCGTGCCGGTGCAACGCGATCTTGTGATCGTTTCGTGACACCGCCGCCCCGACACCCTATGTGACCTGTGTGGACGCCGACCGGAGATTCGCCCCCAATGGAAGCCCTCCCCCGTCACCCTTTCGATCCAACCGATGATGACAAGCTGCGTGAGGAATGCGGCGTCTTCGGCGTGATCGGCGTGGCCGATGCCGCGAACTTCATCGCGCTGGGTCTGCACGCCCTGCAGCACCGCGGCCAGGAGGCCGGCGGCATCGTCACGCATCACCCCGACCACGGGTTTTCCTCGGCCCGCCGCTTTGGCCTCGTGCGCGACAATTTCACCAGCGCCAGCGTGATGGAGACCCTGCCGGGCGAGATCGGAATTGGCCATGTGCGTTATTCCACCGCCGGCTCCAAGGGCGCGACGCAGATCCGCGACGTGCAGCCTTTCTTCGGCGAATTTGCCATGGGCGGAGCGGCCATCGCGCATAACGGCAACATCGTGAACGCCGATGCGCTGCGGCGCGAACTGATCGAGCGCGGCTCGATCTTCCAGTCCTCGTCGGACAGCGAATGCATCATCCACCTGATGGCGCGCTCGCTGCAACGCACCATCCCCGAACGGATGAAGGACGCGCTGCGCCGGGTCGAGGGGGCGTTTTCCATCGTTGCCATGACGCGGACCAAGCTCATCGGCGTGCGCGACCCGCTGGGCGTGCGGCCGCTGGTGCTGGGCCGGATCGGGGACGGCTACGCGCTGTCGTCGGAGACCTGCGCGCTCGACATCATCGGCGCCGAATACCTGCGCGAGATCGAACCGGGCGAGATGGTGGTCATCACCGGCGACAAGGTCGAAAGCTTCCGCCCGTTCGAGCAGCAGCGCCCGCGCTTCTGCATCTTCGAGCATGTGTATTTCTCGCGCCCCGACAGCATCATCGGCGGCCGCTCGGTCTACGAGACGCGCGAGGCCATCGGCCGGGAATTGGCCAAAGAGGCGCCGGTCGACGCTGACCTCGTCTGCCCCGTCCCCGACAGCGGCACACCCGCGGCGATCGGCTACAGCCTGCAATCAGGCATCCCCTACGCGATGGGGATCATCCGCAACCAGTACATGGGCCGCACCTTCATCGAGCCGACCGAGCAGATCCGCAACATGGGCGTGCGGCTGAAGCTGAACGTCAACCGGGCCCTGATCGAGGGCAAGCGCGTCATCCTCGTCGACGACAGCGTCGTGCGCGGCACCACCTCCCGCAAGATCAAGGAGATGATCCTCGACGCCGGCGCCGCCGAGGTCCATTTCCGCATCGCGAGCCCGCCCACCGCCTGGCCCTGCTTCTACGGGGTCGACACGCCCCAGCGCGACAAGCTGCTGGCGGCCACCATGTCGGAAGAGGAGATGCGCGATCACCTCGCCGTCGACAGCCTGAAGTTCATCTCGCTCGACGGGCTCTACCGCGCCGTGGGCGAGGCGTCGGGCCGCGACACGAAATGCCCGCAATACTGCGATGCCTGCTTCTCGGGCGACTATCCGGTCGAACCCTCCGACCAGATCGAGAAGGGCTTCCAGCTCAAGGCGGCAGAGTAGCGCCGCCCCGCCGGCAGAGTTCCGCGCAAGGACATCTCGCGCCCTTTCACCTGTCGCCATTCCGTCATAAATCCCCATTTTCGGCGCGCCAGTGGCGCGCCGTTTCGCATCTTAAAGACCGGACCAATGGCACAAGAAACCGACTTCATCCCCGAGGGGCTCGTCACCTCCTTCAAGGCCACCGAAACCAACGTGATCCCGCTCGACACGGCCGTCCTGCTGGGCACCTTCATCCGCGGCGACGATTCCAGCATGGCGCTGGTGCGCAGCCCGGCGGGTGGCATTCACAAGCTTGCCCGCGGCGACTATCTCGGCCGCGCCGTCGTCACCGCCATCGAACCGGGCACGCTGCACCTGGCCGAGGATGGCCTCGCCCGCAGGCTCACCATGCCGCAGGTCAAGTTCGCCACCCCCTCGCGCATCCGGCCCCACGCCCGACCCGAGCGCGACGAGGACGAAACTTGACGGCATCGCCGCCGCGCCCCATCCTGCCGCGTCATGAGTGACACGCCCCTTCGCTACCGCCCGCACCATTTCCTCTGCTCGCTGGGCTTCCAGGGCAAGGGCTATTCCGACGGCTTCGTCGCCAACATGTCCGGGATCATCGACGGGCGCCTCCGCGCGCCCGGCGGCGACGAGGTCGAGATCGAGGTGGTGGGCGCCGCCGACGATATCTGCGGCCCCTGCCCCAAGCGCCGCGGCCAGCTCTGCGAAAGCCAGTCGAAAATCGCCACGCTCGACGCCCGCCACGCCCGCGCGCTCGGCCTCTTCGCCGGTTCCCGCCTGACCTGGGGCGAGGCCAAGCGCCGCATCGTCAAGCGCGTGCCCCCGGGCGCGCTCGCCTCGCTCTGCGCGGGCTGCCAGTGGCTCGAACTGGGACTGTGCGAAAGCGCCCTGGACGAGCTGCACGCCGAAGCCGCGGATCGAGTATGCAGGGAAAGTTGAAACGCAACAAGCCGCCCCGAACCGGGAGGGCGCTCTGAAGCTCGAATGAGGTGAGGCACCCCCTGT
>CAKZPN010000020.1 GCA_937139335.1 uncultured Roseicyclus sp.
GCCTGCGCTCCGCAATCCAGCCCGGCATCGAAGCGCCTGCAGGCTTCAAAGCGCATCAGATTGGCGGCCTCGATGTTGACATAGGCCTTGGCAATGGGAAACTGCACGCCCTGGTTCTGCCCGATGGGACGGTCGAAAACGATCCGCTCGCCGGCATAGGCGCGGGCCTTGTCGGTGAACCAGTAGCCGTCACCGATACATTCCGCAGCAATCAGGGTGCGTTCGGCGTTCAGACCGTCAAGGATATGGTAAAACCCGCGCCCCTCGGTGCCGATCAGGTTCTCGGCGGGTATTTCCAGGTTGTCGAAGAACACTTCGTTGGTTTCGTGGTTGGGCATGTTGTCGATCGGGCAGATCTCCATGCCCTTGCCGATTGCCGCCTTCAGATCGACCATGAAGATCGACAGGCCCTGCGACTTTTTCCTGACCTCTTTCAAGGGCGTGGTGCGCGCCAGCAGGATCATCAGGTCGGAATGCTGGATACGGCTGATCCAGACCTTCTGGCCGTTGATCTCATACCGGTCACCCTTCTTGACCGCGGTCGTCTTCAGTTTGGTGGTGTCGGTCCCGGTTGTCGGTTCGGTCACGGCCATGGATTGCAGGCGCAACGCGCCGCTGGCAATACCGGGCAGGTATTTCTGCTTTTGCTCATCCGAACCATGCCGCAGAAGCGTGCCCATGTTATACATCTGCCCGTGGCAATGGCCCGCGTTTCCGCCGCAGCGGTTCACCTCCTCCATGATGATCGAGGCTTCCGTCAACCCCAGACCCGAGCCACCGTATTCCTCTGGGATCATCGCGGCAAGCCAGCCCTCGCGGGTCAGCGCATCGACGAATTCCTCGGGGTAGGTTTCGTCTTCGCCGAACTTGCGATGATACTCTGGCGGAAACTGCGCGCAAAGTGCGCGCAAGGCGTCGCGCAGATCGGTGTGAGTGTCTGGGGCTGACGTCTGCATCGGTTACTTCGCTCCCGGACCCGACGTTTCAAGAATTTCCTGCTCGGCACGCTGCCAAAGCTCATAGGAAATCGGGTTTTCGCTCTCTTCGAGGATATGACCGACCAGACCGATGGCGCGTGCCATGACGCCAAAGCCCCGCACGATCTTCCAGGGGAAGCCAAATTCACAGCAGATCGCTCCGATCGCCCCGGTGGCGTTGATCGGCAGCATCTTACCCGATTTTTCTTCGGCAACGGCCTGAATTTTCTGGATCAACTCGATGTATTCACCGGACTTGCCGTTCTCGGCAGCGATCTGGAACAGGCGCGGGGTGCGCGGATCGACCGGTTTGTGCACCGGATGTCCGAGCCCCGGCACGATCATCTTGCGGGCGCGGAATTTTTCTACCGTCTCGACGGCCAGCGCATCCAGATCGACACCGGTGCCCAACTTGTCCTGTGGCAGTGCCTCGTAAAGCATTTTCGAGGCACCTTCCATAGAACCGACAAAGACGGTGCCCAGCCCACACAAGCCAGCCGCCACGGCCGCCTGAAGCGATTCCGGCGCCCCCATATAGGTCATCCGCGCCGCCAGGGCCGACGGCGTGATGCCATGTTCGACCAGGGTAATGACGATGGCGTTGAACACCCGGCTTTCCTCGGATGTGGCCTTGCGACCCGTCAACTGAAGAAACGCCAGATCGCCGAGGTTCATGTGGCCCAGGATTTCGTTGGGCAGATCGAGCCCGCGCACGCTGATCTTGTCAGAGGTGCTCCAGGCAATGTCGGAGCTGATTTTTTCTTTGCGTCTTCCCATCAGACAGGATCCCACGAAAAGACATCCGCCGAAACTTCGAGCGGTGTGAATTGCGATTTGAGCGCGGGAATGGCACGCTCGGCGATTTCGTCGGCGGTCCAGCCATCACCGGAATGAACCGACCGCACCGGGCGGGGCTGGTTGAACAGGAAGATTTCGTTCTTGCGAACCGCAAAGATCTGTCCGGACACGTCGGCCGCGCGGTCGCTCATCAGGAAACAGGCCATTGGAGCGACTTTGGCCGGTGTCATTTCCTTGATCTTTTCGACCCGTGCCGCCTGTTCCGGGGTGTCTGTCTTGATAGACGAGATCATCCGGCTCCAGGCGAAGGGCGCGATGCAGTTTGACCGCACGTTCCAGCGTTTCAGGTCGAGCGCGACCGATTTCGAGAAGGCCGCGATGCCCAGCTTTGCCGCCGAATAATTCGCCTGCGCCAGATTGCCAATCAGCCCCGAGGTCGAGGTCATGTGCACCAGAGCACCGCCCTCTTGTTCGCGGAAATAATCGGCCGCCGCGCGGCTGGTGTTGAACGCACCGTAGAGATGGACCTTCACAACCGCGTCGAAATCCTCGTAGGTCATCTTGTGGAAGAACCCGTCGCGCAGGATGCCCGCGTTGTTCACCACCGCGTCGATGCGGCCGAATTCGCTGACTCCGGCTTCGATCATCGCGCGCGCGGCGTCCGGATCGGTGACGTTGCCGCCATCGGCGATCGCATCGCCGCCCGCCGCCTTGATTTCTTCAACGACTTTCTGCGCCGCGGTTTCCGTCTGTCCGGTGCCCTTCAGTGACGCGCCCAGATCATTGACCACCACGGCGGCGCCTTCCGAGGCTGCCATCAAGGCGATATCACGCCCGATCCCACCGCCGGCCCCGGTGACCAGAACGACCTTTCCGTCAAGTGCTTTTGTCATCTTCTTGCTCCCTCAGCGTGACTTGCGGTATTTGTCCAACCCGCCGGTGTGCATGACCCGGCCCATGAGCGGCACACCGATGATCTCTTCTGCTTTGACCGCCGCTGCGATCAGCTTGTCCAGATCAATGCCGGTTTCGATGCCGAGCTCGTGACACAGGAACACTGCATCCTCGGTGCAGACATTTCCTGCGGCGCGCGCGTGGCCGTGGCCCGCGAAAGGACAGCCGCCAAGACCGGCGACGGAGCTTTCGAACATGTCCACGCCCATCGACAGGGCCGCATAAACGTTGGCGATCCCCAGCCCACGTGTGTCATGGATGTGCATACCGATGCGCGCCTCGGGCGCCAATTCGCGCAGGGCGCCGATCATCCGTTTGACCGCCTCGGGGTTTCCCCAACCCATGGTGTCGGCGACCACGAGGATCGGCACGGGGAT
>CAKZPN010000021.1 GCA_937139335.1 uncultured Roseicyclus sp.
TACAGCTACAGCGTCGTGCGCGGCTGCGACCGGATCGTGCCGGTCGACATCTACGTGCCGGGCTGCCCGCCGACCGCCGAGGCGCTGCTCTACGGCATCTTGCAGTTGCAGCGGAAGATCCGCCGCACCGGAACGATCACGCGCTAGCGGCTGAGCCCGCGCGAAGGAGACGGACATGAGCCTCGACGCTCTGAACGAACTGGCCGCCTATGTCGCCGAACGGCAGTCCGATGCCGTCGTCGGCACCTCGATCTCGGCGCATAGCGAGCTGACGGTCGAGATCGTGCCGGTCGCGGTCGTGGATTTCATCGAGTGGCTCAGGACCGATCCGACCTGCAAGTTCACGACCTTGGTCGATATCACCGCGGTGGACTGGCCGCAGCGCGACCGCCGCTTCGACGTGGTGTGGCATTTCCTGAGCATGTACCAGAACCACCGCGTGCGCGTGCGCTGCGCGCTGCGCGAGGACGAGATGCTGCCCTCGATCACCGGGGTCCACCCCGGCGCCGGCTGGTACGAGCGCGAGATCTACGACATGTTCGGCATTCTCTTCACCGGCCATGCCGACCTGCGCCGGCTGCTCACCGACTACGGGTTCCGAGGCCATCCGCTGCGCAAGGATTTCCCGACCACGGGCTACACCGAGGTGCGCTATGACGAGGCGCTGAAGCGCGTGGTCTACGAGCCGGTGAACTTGGTGCAGGAATACCGGCAGTTCGACTTCATGTCGCCCTGGGAAGGGGCCGAGTACGTCCTGCCCGGCGATGAAAAGGCCAAGGAGGCCGCAAAATGATGGACGGCGCCAAAGGTTTTCAGGACACCCAGACGGGCGAACAGCAGATCCGCAACTTCAACATCAACTTTGGCCCCCAGCACCCGGCGGCGCATGGCGTGCTGCGGCTGGTGCTGGAGCTGGACGGCGAGATCTGCGAGCGCTGTGATCCGCATATCGGGCTTTTGCACCGCGGCACCGAGAAGCTGATGGAAAGCCGCACCTACCTGCAGAACCTGCCTTATTTCGATCGGCTCGACTATGTCGGCACGATGAACCAGGAACATGCCTGGTGCCTCGCGATCGAGCGGCTGACGAACACGCCGGTGCCGCGTCGGGCGCAGCTGATCCGGGTTCTCTACTGCGAGATCGGGCGGATCCTGAACCACCTCCTCAACGTCACCACGCAGGCCATGGACGTGGGCGCGCTGACGCCGCCGCTCTGGGGGTTCGAGGAACGCGAGAAGCTGATGATCTTCTACGAGCGGGCCTGCGGCGCGCGGCTTCACGCGGCCTATTTCCGTCCCGGCGGCGTGCACCAGGACCTGCCGCCCGCGCTGGTCGAGGATATCGACCGCTGGGCCGATGAGTTTCCCCGCGCGCTCGACGACATCGACACGCTCTTGACCGAGAACCGGATCTTCAAGCAGCGCAACGTCGACATCGGCATCGTGAGCGAGCAGGACGTGCAGGACTGGGGCTTTTCCGGTGTCATGGCGCGCGGTTCGGGGATGGCCTGGGACCTGCGGCGCGCGCAGCCCTACGAATGCTACGACGAATTCGAGTTCCAGATCCCGATCGGCAAGAACGGCGACAATTTCGACCGCTACCTCTGCCGCATGGCCGAGATGCGCGAGAGCCAGAAGATCATCAAGCAGGCCTGTGCCAAGCTGCGCCAGCCCGAGAACCAGGGCCCGGTCATCACGCGCGGCAAGATCAGCCCGCCGAAGCGGTCGGAGATGAAGACCTCGATGGAGGCTCTGATCCACCACTTCAAGCTCTACACCGAGGGCTTCCACGTGCCCGAGGGCGAGATCTATGCCGCGGTCGAGGCGCCGAAGGGCGAGTTCGGCGTGTATCTCGTGGCTGACGGCACCAACAAGCCCTACCGCGCCAAGCTGCGCGCGCCGGGCTTCGCGCATCTGCAGGCGATGGATTACCTGTGCAAGGGCCACCAGCTGGCGGATGTCTCGGCCATCCTCGGCTCGCTCGACATCGTGTTCGGGGAAGTGGACCGGTGAGCGCCACGGCCCCGTTTCTCTGTTTCGGAAATATCCCCGCCGGAGGCTCCCGCAGGTCGAGCCGCCGCACCGGCTGACAGTTCGAGGATACCACACGCCATGCTTCGCCGCCTCCACCCCGATCAGCCCGCCAGCTTTGCCTTCACGCCCGCCAACCAGGCCTGGGCCGAGGCGCAGATCACCAAGTATCCCGAGGGCCGGCAGGCCAGCGCGATCATCCCGCTCCTGTGGCGCGCGCAGGAGCAGGAGGGCTGGCTGACCCGGCCCGCGATCGAACACGTCGCCGACATGCTGAAGCTCGCGCATATCCGCGCGCTCGAGGTCGCGACCTTCTACTTCATGTTCCAGCTGCAGCCGGTCGGCTCGGTCGCGCATCTGCAGATCTGCGGCACGACGTCGTGCATGATCTGCGGGGCCGAGGACCTGGTCGCGGTCTGCAAGGACAAGATCGCGCCGCGCGCGCATCAGCTGAGCAGCGACGGCAAGTTCAGCTGGGAAGAGGTCGAATGCCTCGGCGCCTGCGCCAACGCGCCGATGGCGCAGATCGGCAAGGATTACTACGAGGACCTGACCGCCGAGAAGCTGGGTTGGATCATCGACGAGATGGCGGCGGGCCGCGTGCCGACGCCGGGGCCGCAGAACGGGCGCTATGCCTCCGAGCCGGCGGGCGGGCTCACCTCGCTTACCGAGCACGAGGCCGGGCGCGACGCGCTGAACATCTCGGCGCGGATGGCGATGGACATCGGCGACACGATCAAGCGCATCGATGGCACCGAGGTGCCGCTGCTGGCGCCCTGGGGCAAGCAGTCGGGGCGCGATGTGGAGGTCGAGCCGCATACCGGGCGGCCGGTGCTGTCGGACGGCCATCCGGTCGACGAGACCGGCATCGACAAGCGCGAGGCGCCGGAGAAGCTCGCGGCCAAGCCCTCGGTCGGGGCCGTGACGCCCCCCGTCGACGAAATCGACAAGGCGGATCGCGCCGACGACACCGACGACTGACGGCGCCGAACGCGCGCCTGTCACGCCCCTGTCGCTGCCCGCAGCGTTTCGGCACAGGCCTGCGCGCTCGTGCCGAGGGGTCGCGCTAAGGCGCAACGTCCCTAAGGGACAAGACAAACATGATCCTGCGGGGTAGACATGTGCAACAACACATGGAGAACCGGGGGATCTGTTATGAAATTGACGTCTGGCAACAGGAATAATCTCGCCTTCGTCTGGGGCATCGCCGTGGCCACCGGCCTTGCCGCGATGGTCGTGCTGATGCTGATCGGCGGATGGTCGGTGATAGCGGGCCTTGTCGCCGCCGTGATCATCGCCCTGGTTCTGGGCGCGCTGCTGTCCTACCTGTTCCTGAGGCCGATGCCGGGCCCCGTGCGCCCCGGATCGGCGGAGTGGAAGGCCGAGAGCGGCGCTGACGCCGCGCCGGCCGCCACGCCGACACCGACGCCGACGCCGGGCCCCGCAGCGCCCACGCCGGCCGCCGCCGCTGCGGCCGCCGCAGCCCCGGTGCCGGCCCCGGCTGCCCCGGAACCGGCCCCCGCAGCTGAGCCTGAACCCGCGCCAGCAGCTGCCGCGCCTGGGCTTGAACCCGCGCCCGCACAGGCGCCCGCACCCACGCCCGCACCGGTCGCAGAGGGGGCCGGCACCCGTCCCGCCACTCTGGACGCGCCGCGCGCCGGCGGGGCCGACGACCTGAAGAAGATCAAGGGCATCGGGCCGAAGCTGGAGCAGCTGTGCAACCGTCTGGGCTTTTACCATTTCGACCAGATCGCGGCCTGGACGCCCGCCGAAGTGGCCTGGGTCGACGACAACATCGAAGGCTTCAAGGGCCGCGTGACCCGCGACGCCTGGGTCGACCAGGCCAAGCTGCTGGCCCAGGGCGCCGAGACGGATTTTTCGCGCAAAGTCGGCAAGGGTGGGGTATACTGAACCTCGGGAGGGTTGCAGACAACGTGACCTGAGAGGTGGGCATGACCATGACCGAAACGATGTGGCTGCGTAGCCGGACTGCGCAGCAAAACCTGATGACGCTCTGTGCCTATGGCACGGCCTTCATCGGCACCGCCGCGATCCAGGCGCTGGGCTACGGCCTGACGGCGCCGCGCGTCTACTGGACCGCCCTGGGCCGGGCGGCCGGAAAGCCGGCAGAGCCGGTTGCCACCAGCCCGGCACCCCTCCCGGCCGATGTCGTGGCCCTGATGCCAACAGCGCCGGAGCCTGCGGTGGTCGAGCCGGTGGCCGCCGCGACGCCGGAGGCTCTTTCCTCGCCCGAGATGCCCACGCCCGAGGCCCCGATGTCGCCGCTTCTCCTCGATGCACCGCGCGACACCGGGCCGGACGACCTGACGGCGCTGTCGGGGATCGGCACGAAGCTCGCGCAGGCGCTGAACGAGTTCGGCATCTATCATTACGACCAGATCGCCGGCCTCGATTCGCGGGGGATCGACTGGCTCGAGGCCCAGCAGAAGGGCTTTCGCATGACCTGCGCGCGCTACGATCTGGTGGGGCAGGCCAAGGCGCTCGGCTGACGCGGCGGGCCGGGCCGGGGATTGCCTCGGCCCCGTCCGATCCGGTAGGCAGGGGCAACGCGACGAACCGCAGGGCGGCCGATGCCACGCACTCCCCACGACAGCGACGTTGAACGCCGCCGGACCGGCCAGATCCGGCTGGCCGCGATCGTGATGGCCGTGACCATGGTGCTGTGGATGGGCGCCAGCTTCCTCGGCGGGCAGTTGGGCCTGCCGCCGCGTCTGGCGTTCCTGTTCGATCTTGCGGCGATTGCCGCTCTGGTCTGGGCGCTATTTGTGACTTATTGGGTGTGGAAAGCGCGGCGCGAGGATGCCTCGGACGGCTGACGCGCCCCCGGAATTGCGGCCCGAAAGACCCGGGACCGAAGACATGCGAGAGAGGCCAGATGCTTCAGGACAAAGACCGGATCTTCACCAACATCTACGGCATGCATGACCGGACGCTGAAAGGCGCGCAGGCGCGTGGGCATTGGGATGGGACCAAGGACATCATTGGCCTCGGCCGCGACAAGATCGTGGAGATCATGAAGGCCAGCGGGTTGCGCGGTCGCGGCGGGGCGGGCTTTCCGACCGGTCTCAAGTGGTCCTTCATGCCCAAGGAATCGGACGGTCGCCCGGCCTACCTCGTCGTGAACGCGGACGAATCCGAGCCCGGCACCTGCAAGGACCGGGAGATCATGCGCAACGATCCCCACACGCTGATCGAAGGCTGCCTGATCGCCAGTTTCGCGATGCAGGCGCATGCGTGCTACATCTACATCCGCGGCGAATACATCCGCGAACGCGAGGCGCTGCAGGCCGCGATCGACGAGGCCTACGAGGCCGGTCTCCTCGGGCCGAATGCAGCCAAATCGGGCTGGGATTTCGACCTCTACCTGCATCACGGCGCCGGCGCCTACATCTGCGGCGAGGAAACCGCGCTGCTGGAATCGCTCGAGGGCCGCAAGGGCATGCCGCGGATGAAGCCGCCGTTCCCGGCGGGGGCGGGGCTTTACGGCTGCCCGACCACGGTGAACAACGTCGAATCGATCGCCGTCGTCCCCACCATCCTGCGCCGCGGGGCGGAGTGGTTCGCGGGCTTCGGTCGCGCCAACAATGCGGGCACAAAGCTGTTCGCGATCTCGGGCCATGTGAACAACCCCTGCGTCGTGGAAGAGGCGATGAGCATCCCCTTCGACGAGTTGATCGAGCGGCATTGTGGCGGCATCCGCGGCGGCTGGGACAACCTCAAGGCGGTGATCCCCGGCGGATCGTCGGTGCCACTGCTGCCGGCCGAGGTGATGCGCGAGGGCGCGATCATGGATTTCGACTGGCTGCGCGAGCAGAAATCGGGCCTCGGCACCGCGGCGGTGATCGTGATGGACCAGTCCACCGACGTCATCAAGGCGATCTGGCGACTGTCGAAATTCTACAAGCACGAAAGCTGTGGCCAGTGCACGCCCTGCCGCGAAGGCACGGGCTGGATGATGCGGGTCATGGACCGGCTGGTGAAGGGCGAGGCCGAGGTGGCCGAGATCGACATGCTGCTCGACGTGACCAAGCAGGTCGAAGGCCACACGATCTGTGCGCTGGGCGACGCGGCGGCCTGGCCGATCCAGGGCCTCGTGCGGCACTTCCGCGGCGAGATCGAGGACCGCATCCGCGTGAAGCGGGGCGGCACCGTCGAGATCGCGGCGGAGTGACCGGGGCGACGCGCACCCTTGCCGTCTGTGGGGCGCTGGGCCTCGTGACGCTTGCGGCCTGCACGCCCGTAGCCCCCGCCTTTCTCGCGGTGGAGACAGAGCTTGCGGTCGGTGTGGGCTCGTCCAGCGCCAGCCTGCCCGCCATCGAAGTGCGCCGCGGCGATGGCTCGGCCTTTGTCCGCGACGACTGGGCCGTGGCGGAAACCGCCGCCCGCGATCACTGCGCCGCGCAGGGTACCAGCTATGCTCGCCTGCCGCCCGCGCGCAACTACACGCAGATCCGGCTGGACGACGGTGTGTTCTATTTCATGTCTACCTGCGCCCGCTGAGCCACAGCGCGCCCGGAGCCTGACGCTTGACGCATAGGACCGGATGGGCGAGACCGGGGCAGGGCGATGTCGCGCCCCGGAAGTTCAGACGAGCGGAAGACCGATGACGATCAACACCCTGCGTTTCGCACTGGTTCTCGCCCTCGCGGTGGGCGTCTCGGCCTGCGCCCTGCGCGACCCCGGCCCGCGCGGTGTCGGTCTGCCCTATGACGCGCGCCTGTCCGAAGGCGAGACGGATCGCGCATTCACCATCCTGATCCGCGCACCCGGCGCGACGTTGGAGCAGGCCCGCGAAAGCGCACGCTACGAGGCGACGCGCCACTGCATCGAGACCACCGGCTTCTCGACCGTGGACTGGGTGATGGACCCGGCGACCGGTGACTGGGCCGTGGCCCGCAACGAGGGTGGCGAACCGATCGTCTCGGGGCGCTGCACGGAACGCTGAGCGTCGAACAGCGCCCTGCATCACGACCCGATATGTGGCGGATTCGACTCAAGTCGCGGTAAAGCACATCGCGCCGTGTTGTGAACACGCGCCGTTATTTGTAAATTCCAATCAAAGATACGATCCGGCCCACAAAATGAGGCCGGGCTGGGGCATGGGCGGCATAGGCATTACAACATGGTGCGTCTGTATTGGTACGGGCTCGCGATCATCTACATGGCGACCTGTGGCGCCGGGATGATCCTTGGATACACTTGGGGCATCGGCGGCTCGATCCTGGGCGTCGTGCTGGGGGCAATGGCGGCCTCAGGCATCGCGCTGGCGCTCAACACCCCTGAACGGATGGAGGCGGCGATCTACGGCATCGTCTCGGTCGCCCTCATCGTCGGGCTGGTCTGGCTGATCGTGACCTTCTGGGGGGTGCGGATCTAGGCCCGCCATCGGCGACCCGTCGCCGATCCCGGCGCGCAAATCGACCGTGTTATTGCATAACCGCCCGACCATTCCCCATGCCTGCCTGCGGGACCTACAGGCAAACAAGGGCAAGAATCCAAATGAAAACCTATGCCAAGGTGATGGCGTTTTCGCTGCTGGTGATGGCGACCGGGCTGTTTACGGCGGCCGGATCGGCGCAGGCAGACCAGTACGAGGCGCTGCGCAACGACGCGCGGCTGCACAACGGCCTTCTGGCCATCACGATCGGGCGGCACATCGAGCGGACCTGCCCCACGATCGAGCGGCGCAACCTCGCGGCCAATACATTCCTTCTGGGACTGGCCAGTCACGCTATGGGGCTTGGCTACAGCCGGGCGCAGGTGACGGACTATGTCGAGGATGACGACGAGCAGGAACGTTACATCGAGATTGCCCGTCAGTACTTCGCCGAACGCGGCGTGATGTCGGACGAGGATGCCGAGGGAGCGTGCCGCGTGGGGCGCGACGAAATCTCTGCCGGCTCGCCCATTGGCAGACTGCTTCGGGGGAGTTAGAAGCGAGCGGAACCGCGATTGCGCCGGGCGGCGCAGACACCAGACTTGCCGCCCGCGCCCGAGGAAGGACCGCACCCCATGAGCGACCTGCGCACGATCAACATCGACGGCCGGGACATCGATGTCGACCCCGCGCTGACCCTGATCCAGGCCTGTGAACAGGCCGGGATCGAGATCCCGCGCTTTTGCTACCACGAACGTCTCAGCATCGCCGGCAACTGCCGGATGTGCCTGGTCGAGGTCGTGGGCGGCCCGCCGAAACCCACCGCCTCCTGCGCGATGCAGGTCAAGGACCTGCGCCCCGGCCCCGAGGGGCAGCCGCCGGTCGTGAAGACCAACTCGCCCATGGTCAAGAAGGCCCGCGAAGGGGTGATGGAGTTCCTGCTCATCAACCACCCGCTCGACTGCCCGATCTGCGACCAGGGCGGCGAATGCGACCTGCAGGACCAGGCGATGGCCTATGGCGTCGATTTCTCGCGCTACCGCGAGCCGAAGCGGGCGGTCGACAACCTCGACCTCGGGCCGCTGGTCGGCACGCACATGACGCGCTGCATCTCCTGCACCCGCTGCGTGCGCTTCATCACCGAGGTCGCGGGGATGCCCGAGCTGGGCCAGACCGGCCGCGGCGAGGATGCGGAGATCACCTCCTACCTGGGCCAGACGCTCGACAGCGAGATGCAGGGCAATATCGTCGACCTTTGCCCGGTCGGCGCGCTGACCTCCAAGCCCTATGCCTTCACCGCGCGGCCCTGGGAGCTGTCCAAGACCGAATCCATCGACGTGATGGACGCGCTCGGCTCCAACATCCGCGTCGACACGAAGGGGCGCGAGGTCATGCGCATCCTGCCGCGCAACCATGACGGCGTGAACGAGGAATGGCTGTCGGACAAGTCGCGCTATGTCTGGGACGGGCTACGCCGCCAGCGGCTCGACCGGCCCTATATCCGCGAGAACGGCAAGCTGCGCGCCGCCAGCTGGCCGGAGGCGCTGGAACTGGCCGGCACGCGGATCAAGGGCGCCAAGAAACTGGCCGGCCTTGTCGGCGACCTGGCCCCGGTCGAGGCGGCCTATGCGCTGAAGCAGATCGTCGAAGGGCAGGGCGGCGCGGTCGAATGCCGCACCGACGGCGCGAAGCTGCCCGCGGGAAATCGGGGTGCCTATGTCGGCACGGCGACGATCGAGGATATCGACACGGCCAAGGCGATCCTGCTGATCGGGACCAACCCGCGCGCCGAGGCGCCGGTGCTGAACGCACGCATCCGCAAGGCCTGGACGCGCGGCGCGCAGGTGTCGCTGATCGGCGAGGCGGTCGACCTGACCTATGACTACACGCACCTGGGCCATGACCGCGCGGCGTTGGCCAAGCAGATCGACGCGAAGCACGAGAGTGCCGAGGGCGTCGACAGCATCGTGATCGTGGGTCAGGGCGCGTTGCGCGAGGCGGACGGCGCGGCGGTGCTGGGGCATGCGATGCAGATCGCCGAGGCGTCGGGGTCTGGCCTGCTGATTCTGCACGGGGCCGCGGGGCGCGTGGGTGCGCTGGATGTCGGCGCCGTGACCGAGGGTGGACTTGCCGCCGCAGTCGAGGGCGCGGACGTGATCTACAACCTCGGCGCCGACGAGATCGACATCGCGCCGGGGGCGTTCGTGATCTACCAGGGCAGCCACGGCGACCGTGGCGCTCACCGCGCCGACGTGATCCTGCCCGCCGCCGCCTATACCGAGGAACAGGGGCTCTTCGTCAACACCGAGGGGCGGCCGCAACTGGCGCTCCGCGCCGGGTTCCCACCCGGCGAGGCGAAGGAAAACTGGGCGATCCTGCGCGCGCTGTCGCCCGAGACCGGCGCCGCGCAACCCTGGAACTCGCTGGCCGAGCTGCGCCGCGCGCTGGTCAAGGACGTGCCGCACCTGGCGATGATCGACGAGGTGACGGAGAACGAATGGCAGCCGCTGGAGCTTGGGAAACTGGGTGACGCGAACTTCGTCAACGCCGTCTCGGACCATTTCCTGACCAACCCCATCGCGCGGGCCTCGGCCCTGATGGCCGAGCTGTCGGCGATGGCACGGGCGCGGGCCGTGACCGGGATCGCGGCCGAGTGATCCGCATGCGGGGCGGTCTGGGCGGCCCTCCGGCGCTGTCGGGGCTCTGCGCTGTCGCGCTGGCGGTCTCGGCCTGCCAGGCGGGCGAAGGCCCGCGACCGGGCACCGCGCCGCCTGCAACCTACGATGGCGTGGAAACGCGGCTTCTGGACGACGATCTGGTGAATTTCCAGGTCCGGATGACGGGCGTCGCCACCCGTGACGACGTTGAAAACTATGCGCGCTGTGCGGCGGCGCGATACACCTTGATCCGTGGCTTCGGTTTTGCGCGACATGTCCGCACAAATGTGCAGGAACAGGGTGGCGTTTGGATCGGAGATGCGGTTTACACCATCTCGCCGGCGCTCCCGCGGGGGATGCAGACGCTCGACGCAGAAGTCGTGGCGGCCGCATGCGCCGATCAGGGGATACCGACGGTTTAAGGGACGACCCATGGACGGCTTCTTTTCGACCACGCTAGGCCTGATGGTGATCATGGCGGCGCAAAGCCTGCTCGTGCTGGGCTTTGTCATGATCAGCCTGTTGTTCCTCGTCTACGGGGACCGCAAGATCTGGGCCGCCGTGATGATGCGGCGCGGCCCCAATGTCGTCGGCATCTTCGGCCTGCTCCAGACCGTCGCAGACGCGCTGAAATACGTCGTGAAGGAGGTCGTGATCCCCGCCGGGGCGGACCGTCCGGTGTTCCTGCTCGCGCCGCTGACCAGCTTCGTGCTGGCCGTCATCGCCTGGGCGGTGATCCCGTTCAACGACACCTGGGTGCTGGCCGACATCAATGTTGCCATCCTTTACGTCTTCGCGATCTCCTCGCTCGAGGTCTACGGCGTGATCATGGGCGGCTGGGCGTCGAACTCGAAATACCCGTTCCT
>CAKZPN010000022.1 GCA_937139335.1 uncultured Roseicyclus sp.
TTGTCGAAATCGAGAATGGTCACATGCTGCCGATGACGAGCCCCGACGAGGTGGCCGCGGTGATCCGCCAGGCCGCCAAAGCGGTGGAATGACCACACCCTTCCGTGCGGACCGGGAAACCGGCCCGCCCCCATCCCGCAGCGCCGCAGATGGCCGGAGATGCCGGACGGCAAGCCTCTGCTGACGGTGGCTTTGGCAGGCTCCCCTCTGGGTTGCACAACCCGGCGGCGCCCTCGTCCGGGCGAAATGCCCGCCTCAGGCGGACTTGGAAAAGATCGCCCCGTGGCTGCCATAGCCGTCGTAGCATCGCGCGATCAGCCGGGTCAGCGGCCGCCCCTCGGGCAGGATCCGCACCGCCTCGGGCGTCACCTCCACCACCGCGCCGTAGACCTGCGCGACATGGTCGTGGATCGTGTCGAGCACGGCCGCCTGCGCCCCGAACCTGTCCGCCAGCGCGGCACGATCGAGGCGGAAATCGCACATCAACATCTCGATGGCGCGCGCGCGCAGAAGGTCTTCGCCGGCAAAGGCATGGCCCTTCATCCCGGCGAGCGTCCCCGCCGTGACGCGCTGGATATAGGCCGCCGTCGCGGGCGCGTTCTGCACGTAGCCCTGCGGAAACCGCGAGATCGAGGAGGCGCCGATGCCGATGAGCGTCTGGCAGGTGTCGACAGTATAGCCCTGGAAGTTGCGGCGCATGTGGCCGCCACGCGCGGCTTCGGCGAGGCTGTCGCCGGGGCGGGCGAAATGGTCGATGCCGACCGGGTCGAGCCCCGCGTCGCAAAACATCTGCGCGGCGCGGGTGAAGAGCGCGTAGCGCTCGGTGTCGGAGGGCAGCGCGGTCTCGTCGATCAGTTTCTGCCGCTTCGACATATGCGGAACATGCGCATAGCCAAAGAGCGCGATCCGGTCGGGGGCCAGCGTCATCACCTGGTCGATCGTGTCGCTGATCGTCTCGAGGGTCTGGTGCGGCAACCCGTAGACCAGGTCGGCGTTCAGCGAGGTGACGCCGGCGCGGCGCAGTGTCTCGACGCAGTCGCGCGTCGCCTCGAACGGTTGTTCGCGCCCGATGGCCGCCTGCGCCGCGGGCGAGAAATCCTGGATGCCGATGCTGGCGCGGCTCATCCCCTCGGCGGCGAGCGCCATGATCTTGGCCTCGTCGACCATCATCGGGTCGATCTCGACCGAGAACTCGAAGTCATCGGCGGGCGGGATGGCGGCCATGATCGCCTGCGCCAGCCGGTGGATCAGCGGCGGCGGCAGGATCGTCGGCGTGCCGCCGCCCCAGTGCAGCCGTCCCATGCGCACGCCCGCGGGCAGGGTTGCCTTCACCAGCGCCAGTTCCTGCTCCACCGCGTCGAGGTAGTGCAGGACCGGGGCCAGCGTCTGCGTGCCCTGCGTGCGGCAGGCGCAGAACCAGCACAACCGCTCGCAGAACGGGATGTGGACATAGACCGAGACCGGGTCGCCGGGGGGCAAAGCGGCCAGCCATCGGGTCTGGGCCTCCGCCCCAGTCGCGAGCGAGAAGACCGGCGCGGTCGGGTAGCTGGTGTAGCGGGGCGCGGTGGAGCCGAACAGGCCGAGCGCGCCGAGGGATGCGATCTGGGTCATGCCCCCCGCCTAGCTTGTCCGACCGGGGCCGCACCTTGCGCTAGGACAAATCGGCGACGATTTTGCGCGAGGCGGTCAGTGGCCCGCCGATACCCGCGCCTCAGCCCTCACCGAGTGCGTCCCCCGCCCCTCGGCCCCGCCGTCGCGGATCAGCCAGCCGTCGCGAAAGCCGATGCCGATGACCTCGCCAAGCGCGCCCGGCACCGGGCCGGTCTGGCGCAGGCGCAGGATGGTGCCGGGGCTGTCCACCACCTCCACCGTCAGCACCACCGCCGCGCCGGTGTCCTGTCGGTCGAGGATGCGCGCGGGCAGGCCGCCCGGCTCGCGCAGGATATCCTCGGCCCGCACCGTCGCCAGCGCCGGGCCGCGGGTGATCCCCGCCGGCGCCCGCATCCGTGCCGGGCGGCCGAAGACCAGCACCTCGGCCAGCGCGCCCGGCGTCACCACCTCGACCGGCAGAACCTGCCCCTTGCCCACGAAGCGCGCCACCTCGGCGCTGACCGGCTCGCGCCAGAGCGTCGCGGGCGTGTCGACCTGCAGGAACCCGCCCTGCCCCATCACCGCGATCCGGTCGGCCAGCACCATCGCCTCGGCCTGGTCATGGGTGACATGCACGATCGTGGTGCCGGTCGTGCGGTGCAGGCGGCGGAACTCGTCGATCATCGCCTCGCGCAGATGGGTGTCGAGGTTCGCCAGCGGTTCGTCCAGCAGGAGCAGGCGCGGTCGCATCGCGAGACAGCGAGCCAAGGCCACCCGCTGCCGCTGACCGCCGGAAAGGCTGGGAATGCGCCGCGCGCCGAAGCCTGTCAGGCCCACCGTCTCGAGCGCCTCGGCCACCCGCGCAGCTCGGTCCGCCCGCGCAAGTCCCCGGCGGCGCAGCCCGTAGGCGACGTTGCCCGCGACGTCCATGTGCGGCCAGAGCGCGTAGGACTGGAACACCATGCCGATGCCGCGCGCCTCGGGCGGGACATGCAGGCCGGGGCCGGAGACCGCGCGCCCGTCGAGCGTGATGGTGCCGCCCGTCGCCCGCTCCAGCCCCGCGACGAGGCGCAGGAGCGTGGACTTGCCGCAGCCCGACGGCCCCACGATGGCGAGGTATTCGCCCTCGGCCAGAGCGAGGTCGCAAGGCCGGATGATCTCGGCGCCGCCGGCGCGGAAGCGTACGCCTTCGAGCGTCAGGATTGCCATGGCAGGACCCCCTCGGGCAGGTGTCGCGCCAGCCGCGTGACCAGCCCGGCAAGCGCCAGCACGATTGCCAGCACCCAGACCGAGACCGCCGCGGCCGCCGTCGCGTTGCCCTCGTCATAGAGTGAAAAGACCATCACGCCCACCGTCTCGCTGCCCCGCGACCACAAAAGCGCCGAGACGGTCAGCTCGGAAAACGCGCCGAGGAAGACAAGGATCGCGCCCGCGCCAAGCGCCGGGGCGAGCAGCGGCAGCACGATGGTGAGAAGCCGCCGGACCGTGCCCGCGCCCGACATCCGCGCCGCTTCCTCCAGCGCCGGGTCAAGCTGCGTCAGCGCCGCGATCACCGGCCGCAGCGCCAGCGCGAAGAACCGCGCGAGATAGGCGAGAAGCAGGATCCAGATCGTGTTGTAGAGGCTGATCCCCGTCCCCGGCAGCGGCGGCAGGAAGGTCAGGATCATCGCGATCGAGAGCACGATGCCGGGCAGGACATAGGGCAGGTCCGCGACCGCGCCGAGCCCCCGCGCCACGGTCGAGCGTCGCGCCACGATCAGCCAGGCCAGCGGCACCGCCAGCGCCAGCGTGATCGCCGCCGTCGCCCCCGCAAGGCCGAGGCTGTTGACGAAGGCCCGCTGCGCCGCGCCAAGGCCGGTGACGACATAGATCAGGTTCTCCGCCGTGATCGTCTCGAGGCTCAGCCGCACCCCCACCGCGGGCACCAGCGCCGAGGCGACCAGCGCGCAGAGCGGCAGGACCGCGACCACGATCATCAGCGCCCAGGCCAGCGCCCCGAGCCCGGTGGCGGCCCGGCCGCGCGCAAATCCGCGATGGACGCCCGCGTCGCGGTTCATCGCCACCGCAAGCCGGCGCAGCGCCAGCGCCTGCAAGCCCACGCAGACCAGGGCGATGACGGCAAGGATCAGCGCCAGCGCCGCGACCTCCGGCAAGGCCGAGGGACCGAAGCCCGACAGGCGCTGGTAGATCAGCGTGGTGAGCATCGGGTAGCGGCCGGGGATGCCCAGCAGCGCCGGCACCCCGAAATTCCCGATCGCCGAGACGAAGGCGAGGAGCGCGCCCGCCGCCAGCGCCGGCAGCATCAGCGGCAGGACGATGCCGCGCACGGCGCTCAGCGGCGTGGCGCCTACCATCCGCGCGGCGTCGATCAGGTCGGCGGGCAAGGCGCGCAACCCGGCGCGCAGCGCAAGGAACACCAGCGGCGCATGTTCCAGCCCCATCACCAGCACGATGCCGTTCGCGCCGAGCAGCGGGTTGCCCCTTGGCCGAAGTGCCTCGAGCCCCGGCAACGCCCAGAGCGGGCTTTGCGAGCCCACGAAGGAAAGCCAGGCCAGCGTCGAGATCTGCGGCGGGATCAGCAGCGGCAGGATCACCAGGAACACCAGCACTGCCCGCCCGCGCACCGGCACCAGCGTCACGAGGAGCGCCATGCCGCCGCCGAGCAGCAACGACAGCAGCGTCGCCCAGCCCGCTGCCCAGAGCGTGTTCAGCGTGGCGACCCGCGCCGCGTCCGAGGCCCAGACCTCGGCGATGAAGCGCGCACCCGGCCCTGCGCCCTCGGCGAAGACCGTGGCGACCAGCCGCCCGAGCGGCCAGAGGCAGAGCGCCAGAACGAAGACGCCGAGGCCTGCCAGAAACAGGGCCTCGGCTGGGAACGGGCGGCGGGCCTGACCCGCCGCCAGAGGCTCAGGCGTCATCAGCCGCCGAACAGCTCGGCGAAGCGGCGCATGGTCTCTTCCGACTCGGCCAGCAGCTCGGCGGGATCGGCCGAAATGATGCTGATTTCCGCGTCGGCCGGGAAGCTCTCGGGCCGGGCCACGCCCTCGCGCAGCGGCAGGTAGCCCTGCTCGACGTGGAACTCCTGACCCTCGACCGACAGCTGCCAGTTCACGAAGGCCTGCGCGGCCTCGACATTCCCGGCGGTCGACAGGATCGCCACCGGCTCGGTCACGGCAGTCACGCCTTCCTCGGGAAAGATGAAGCCCACGGGCGAGCCGTCGCGTGCCGCATTAAGCGGCAGGAAGTCAACGACGATGCCGTAATCGGCCTCGCCCGATGCGACCGCTGTCAGCACGCCGCCATTGCCGCGACCGGCGACCGCGCCGCCTTCGGCCAGCGCCTCGTAATACTCCCAGCCGAAGCCGTCCATCTCGGTGATGGTGCCGACATGGATCAGCGCGGCGCCGGAATAGAGCGGGCTCGGCATCGACAGGCGGCCGGCGATCTCGGGCTGCGCCAGCTCGGCCCAGGAGGTGATCGGGTCGGACACGGTCTCGGTGTTGTACATGATCCCGGTGGTGATCAGCTTGGTGCTGAAATAGTGGAAATCATCGTCGTGCAGCGCCGGGTCGGTGCCCGCGATCTCGGCCTCGGGGAAGGGCATCAGGCGGCCGTCGGCCTCGAGCCCCGCCATCACGACCGTGTCCGCGATCAGCAGCACGTCAGGCTGCGGCGCGCCGGCCTCGAACTCGGCGGCGAGGCGGTTCATCACCTCGGTGGTGCCGGAGCGGAAATAGTCGACGGAGATGTCGGGGTAGCTTTCGTTGAAGCGCGCGACCAGCTGGTCCATCTGCTCGGTCGGGGTCGAGGTGTAGATCACCAGCTCGCCTGACTGGGCGAAGGCCGGAAGGGCAAGGACCGTGACGGCAGCGGAAAGGGTAAGCAGACGCATGGGATCGGATCTCCTGTTGGAAGGCATCTGCGCCGGGGCTACCGCCCGAACATGACAGAACCACTACAGATCCGAGATTCGACCCGATTTGATCCGAGTCTTTTTCTCGGAAACAGCAATGAGTGGTTCGGCCCCACGCCGAAGCTCAGGCAATCGGCCTTGCCGGACCCATCATCACCCTGCCCGCCGTCAGGCTGAGCCCTCAGGCTCAGGCCGCACGGACCAGACCCAGCCGGGCGCGGATCGCCTGCGGCAGATGCCGCCCCGAGGTGATGCGCGGACAGGTCATTTCGACGATCGGGCGGTCAGCCCCGCACAGCGCGACATATTCCGCGTAATTCTGGAAGGCCTGACGCCCGACATAGTCGATATAGGTTTCGGTCGGGGCGCCTTCGGCCAGGATGACGTCGTGGGCCTCGGTCTCGACATGGTAGACGGTATAGCTGCCATCGAACTCCGCCAGCGGCACCCAGTCGACGCTGCCGCCATTGACGAGCGCACCGGCGTTCACCAGCATCCCGTCGATCAGCAACGCATGGTCCGACGACATCACGAGGTCGCGGAGCGGCAGACCGCCGCCCAGGGCCCCGGCCGTCACGCGCACCGGCATCAGCCGCTCGGCGGGAGTGAAGCGGGTCGAGATCGTCTGCCGCCCGACCCAGAGCACGCGCGTCGTCCCGCCCGCCGCGGTCAGGATCGCGTCGCCGGGACGGAGCGCCTCCACAGCGACCTGGCCGTCGGGCGTCGAGATCAGGGTGCCGGCGAGGAAGCAGTTGGGTGTGCCGGGAGATGCGCTGATCGGGACGAAGCTGTCGTCGCCGTCCGGAAATCGCGCGATGGCAAGGTTCCCTGTGGGGCCGTCCACCTGATCCAGCCCGACCTGATTGGCAGGACTCAACCCGGCGGAAACGAGGTCGTCCGCCAGAAAATCCTCACCCCCCGATTCCTGCAGGACGATGAAATTTCCCGAGGCATCGGCCAAAATCAGGTTGGTCGCCCCGGTGGCAACAAAATCGAAATCGGCGATCACGGCGGTCCCGGACACCCCCGTCGGGGTCGTCGCGTTGCCTGCAGGGTTGTTTGACACGATGGTGTAGAATCCGCCCGGCTGAAGGATCGTGCCTGCCGGAACAGTGTGGGCAAGGACCGAGAAGCCGTTGACGTCGTCCTGCGCGTAGAACGTGTAGCCCCCTATGTCGATCGGGTCGCTTCCGACATTCACGAACTCGACGTATCCATCATTGGCAGCATTGAATCCGGCACCGACGTTGCCGTCGCCATTGTAATCTATGGCCGAAGTCGGAAGCCACTCGTTGAAGGCGATGCCTCCCCCCAGGATGTTCGTCGTCACGGGCATCGTTCGGTTCCCCTTGCTGGTTCGGCCCGCGAGGGGCCACCTTTCCGCGGAGCGGCGAGGCGCAAGGCAGTGCCTCGGCCAGTCCTCCACACATTCATTCTGATCGTAGCATTTCGCCACGCAATCTGCATAGCGCCAACTCGCGCGAAACCGGCCGCATCGTTTGCATCCCGGGCCCCGCCTGCGCATAAGGGAGCAGACAGGAGGGGAGCATCCGCATGACCATCGACCTTGCCAATGCGACGCCCGACACCTTCCGCCCCTATGTCGGGCAGCGCTTCCTTGTGGACAGCGCGGCGGGGCCCGTGGCCCTCACCCTCGACAACGTCAAGACCTTCGACACCTCGATGATCCGCGACAGCGTGGTCGAGGTCGGCGACGTCACGATCCCGCCGCGGCGGGCCTTCGCCCTCACCTTCGAAGGGCCGGTGGCCCCGGTCCTTTCCAGTGCGCAGGTGGTCATGACCCATCCGGACCTCGGCGAAATGGCGCTGTTCGTGTCGCCGTTCCGAAAGGACCGCGACTGCATGCTCTACGAGGCCGTGTTCAACTAGGCTCATATCTCGCGCGGCCCCGTATCGGGCCGCCATTCGAGCGTCAGGTGATGCCCCGCCCGGCCCACCTGCCTGAACCCGTGCCGAAGGTAGAGCCTGAGCGCCGGGTTGCCGGCCTGCACGTTCAGCCGCACCGGAACCTTGCCGCCATGGGCCTCGTTCAGCAGGCTGCGCAGGATGTCCGTGCCGATGCCGCGCCCACGATGGTCCGGCAGCAGCGCCAGGTCGATCAGATGCAGGCAGTCGTCGCGGCGGTCCACCGTCAGCCGGCCGACATCGACCCCGTCCAGCACGATGATGCGGGACACCGCCCCCGGAAAGCTGCTGCGGTACGACCGATCCTGCGCCTCGAATTGCTGTTTCAGGAAATCGGCCTTGTCGGCGTCGGTCCAGATGGTGAGGGCGAATTCCCACTCGCGCATGGTGGCGTAGAGAACGAAGAGGAAATCGCGGTCGCGGTCGTGGATCACGCGAAACGAGACGGCGGGCCTCGCCCGCGGGCCTGCCGGGCGCCCATCCGTGCGGGCAAGAGGGGCGCCCGCGCTCAATTCAGCACGACCTCGACCAGCCGAGATCCCGTGTCCGCGCCGCCCGGACCCGCGAGGAGGCTCGCGGGCCCGAGGCGCGGATGGCTCACGGAAAGCTGCCATTGCCGCGCCTCCGGCAGCAGGGCCGCGTCCGGACCGCCGAACACCGCGATCACACCCTCGGCCCGCGGCAGGGCTGCGGGGCGATCGGGGCCGGACCGCACCGCCTCGACCGCGACCAGCCGCAGGGCCAACGCCGTGCCGTCGGCCGTCCGGACGCGAAAGCGCTGTCCGACCAGCTGGCCCAGGCCCTCGGCGCCGATGGTGGCCCAGGTCATCGCAGCGGTTGGCGCGGCGGCAAGTGCCGCGGGCGCGGCCCGGGTCACCGAGGGCAGCAGCGCCGCCGAGGCGGCCAGCGCGGTCGGCCCGAGCACGACCGCGCGTCGGTCCATCGGCTTCGCCATGTCATCTTCCTTTGTGCAGGTCATGGGATCAGGACCGCGACGGGAAGATGCCCTGCAGCGCGATCTCGTAATTCATCACGAGAAAGGGCTGCATGTTGGCGACGGGCAATCCGCCGCCGGTATTTGCGACCGTGATCGATTCCTGCGACAGGGCGACGTTCGCAGACCGGCCCGGCGCGGCATAGAACTGCCCCTGGGCCAGCAACTGCCCCGTCGGATCGGTTCCGGCTGCGGCGGCGGATTCGGCATGAAGTGTCGCCCCATGCGTGTGCGCCGGCATGTTCTGAACCGTCATCGTCGTGGACTCGGTGCCGCCCGTTTGCCCCATCTGGTAGGTCGACAGGCCGGGGCCCGAGCCCTGCCCGATGGGCACGCGCCCGGCCAGGTTCGGCAGGGCAAAAGTTGTCCGGCCATCGCCACCGTACAACGTCCCAAGGAGCGAAAAGAGCGCCGAGTTCTGCGAAATCGCCATGAGCTGCCCTTCGCACAGTGCAAATCCGCGTTGCGCAAAGGGATAGCCGACCAGATAGACCTGGCCGAGATATGGTTCCGACATGATGTTTCCTTTTTTCCCCAGATAGCATGACGCGCGCGGGGTGAATTCATCACTTCCCCCACTAGGGATGGCCCAGTGAAATGCACCCCAAGTCGCGGCCAGACAGTGGGCTCACGTTAGGCAGCGACTTTCCCTTACGTCAAGCATTGAACATCGGGGGAAGCGAAAGGTTTTCGGCGGCGGCGCTTTTTATCCGATTCGGGCCATCTCGAGTTTTGCAGAAGGTTAATGAAGTGTTAACGCGGCGCGGGAAGCGCGCCGGCCCTGGCTCTCAATGCGACTGTTTTGTGACAAACGGACGGGGATCCTGTGCTTGTCATGGTCACCTATCCGTCACACGTTCTCCCCGGCGGATGTTCAGAACGATCAGGGCCCAGGGGCGAGCGCCGGTCGGATCACGCATGATCCGCGAAAACCGAGGGCGGCAGCCCTGTCGGATTTTCAGCCCCGCTCTAGCTCAATTTCATTCCTGAATTTGAATTCCCGATTAAACATCCCGCTTTCAATTGCCATTGCTTTGTCCAATGCCGCTTTCGCGAATTGAGGCGTTGGGACCGCTCGGTATTGACGGCTATTCCGACACGGTCGGCCTCACCTCAGCCCGCCCGCGTCAGGATGATCGGCGCGCGCTCCGTCGCGACGACCGTATGCTCGTATTGCACCACGGCGGCATGCGGCGCGCTGTAGAGCGTCCAGTCGTCGTCGCCGCCCACCGCCACCTGCCCGCCGGTGGACAGGAACGGCTCCACCGTCAGGACCATCCCCTTGCGGATGCGGCGGGTGTCGCGGCGGGTGGGCCAGGTCGCGATTTCCTTGGGGTATTCGTGCAGCGACCGGCCGACCCCGTGGCTCGCGAGGTTCTGGATCAGCGTGTAGCCGCGTTTTGACGCGAAGCGCCCGATGGCATTGCCGATGCCCGCCAGAGGCTTGCCCGCGCCGACCTCGGCGATGCCGATCTCCATCGCGCGCTTGCCGTCGCGGCAGAGCCGGTCGATCGCCGGCGTCACCGGGCCGACGCGAAAGCTGGCGCCGGTATCCGCGAAATAGCCGTCCCTGGAGGCCGACACGTCGATGTTCACGAGGTCCCCCGAGGCGATCACCCGGTCGCCGGGGATGCCATGCGCGATCTCCTCGTTCACGCTGATGCAGGTCGCGCCGGGAAAATCATAGGTGGACTCGGGCGCCGAGATCGCGCCCTCCCGCTCCAGGAACGCGCGACCGATGTGGTCGAGCTCGCGCGTGGTCATCCCCGGCTCCATCGCCGTCGCCATGGTCTGCATCGTGTTGGCGACGATCCGGCCGATGATCTTCAGCCCGTCGAGCTCGTCCTGGTGGGTGATCGTCATGGGCTGTCCCTGCGAGAATGGCGCGTTTCAGGCAGATAGGCGCAAGCACGCCGATGCGCGAGTCCCGCCTGCGCCGATGCCGTCAGACGTGATGGAACATTTCATCTCGCGCACCTGTTTTCCCACCATATGAGGCGCCGGCCCGTCGCCGGCACCGCTGGAGGAGAAAGACAATGGCCAGACGCCACGACAAGATGAGCGAAGAGGAAGCGCGCGAGGAAATGGCGCGGCGCAACCATCCCTACGAGCGCGACCCCTATGGCCGCGACGACGGCCGGGGCTACATGCCGCCGATCGGCTATGGCCGGGGCGCGCTCTATGGCGCGGGCTATGGCTGGCCGCTGATGCCGCCATCCTACCCTGACTCCGGCTATGGCCCCCGCGACCGGCCCCGCGACGACTGGCGGCGCGGCGGAGGCGGCTACAACGACACCCCGCGCGGCATGCAGGAGCGTGACATGATGGACCGCGCGGGCGACGAGATCGCCTCGTGGTTCGGCGACGATGCCGCGCAGGAGCGGCGCGAGGCCGACCACCGCGGACGCGGGCCCAAGGGCTACGTCCGCTCGGACGCGCGCATCGAGGAGGACGTGAACGACCGCCTCACCGACGACCGCGCCGTCGACGCCTCCGAGATCGCCGTCACCGTGAAGGACCGCGAGGTGACGCTCAACGGCACTGTGGACTCGCGCCGCGCCAAGCGCCACGCGGAGGATTGCGCCGAGAGCGTGTCGGGCGTCGTCCACGTGCAGAACAACCTGCGCGTCCAGACCGCCTGATCGCGACGGAGGCGGCCTGTGCCGCCTCCCGCCTATTCCCCCCCATCGACAAGACCGGAGAGACCGATGACCCATGCATTTTCAACCTTCCCCGCCCTGCCCCGCAGCCTTCTGCTGGCCGCCGTCTGCGCGGGCCTTGCCGCCCCCGTCGCCGCCCAGGCCCCGGAGGGTGAGGCCACCTTCATCAACGCCGAAGGCACCGAGATCGGCACCGCGAGCCTCACCGGAACACCGGTCGGCCTGCTGATCGAGCTCGACCTGACCGACCTGCCGCCCGAGACCTGGCACGGGTTCCATATCCACGAGACCGGCGAATGCGACGCCGAAGGCGGGTTCGAATCCGCGGGCGGCCATTTCTCGGTCACCGAGAACACCGCGCACGGTTTCCTGGTCGAGGGCGGTCCACATTCGGGCGACATGCCGAACCAGTATGTCGCTGCCGACGGCACGCTGAAGGCCGAGGTGTTCACGCCCTACGCCTTCTACGGCGGCGAGCAGGACAACGTGACCGGCCGCGCGCTGATGCTGCATAGCGGGCCGGACGACTACGAAAGCCAGCCCTCGGGCGATGCCGGCGACCGGATCGCCTGCGCCGTGATCGAGTGATCTGGTCAGGTGACGGGTCCGGCCCCGGCCCGTCGCCATTACGACGAGCGGCGCGAGCCGCGCAGGCCCGGCGTCGCGCTGCCCGGCGATCTTGGCGCGCGGTGCGCGCCGCGCCGCAGGCTGTCGTGCTCTTGCGCGGGGGCCGTGCGGGTCGCGCTCAGGTCGCGCGCCACCATGGTGCGCGACTGGCTCACCCGCGACCGGATCGTGTCGGGCGGCACGCCGAACATCTCTGCCGCCGTCTCGACGCTTTCGCCCAGCATCACCACGACGACCAGCATCTCGCGGTCGTGCAACGGCAGCCGCGCCACCGCCTCCATCACCGCGCTGCTGCGCGTGCCGTCTTGGCCCGCCGCGGCGCGACCGCCCGCCGTGGTCAGGCGCGGTCGCGGGGCGATGCGCTTCAACCGCGCGATATCGCTGAAGAAACCGTCGCGCATGATCGTCATCAGCCAGGCGCGCAGGTTGGCGCCGGGCTGATAAGTGTCGATCAGGCCCATCGCCTTCAACAGCGTGTCCTGCACCAGTTCGTCCGCATCCTCGGGCGAGCGTGTCAGCGCCCAGGCGTAGGATCGCAGCGAAGGGATCAACTCGGCCAGCTCTTGTCGCACGGTCACGGGAGACGCTCCTTTCCTTTACCCGGTTAACCAATGCTTCAGAGCCGGCAGGGTTCCGAGAACCGGGATCGCTGGGCAAGACCTTGCCTGCCCGCAGACCACCTCTCGCCGGGCGGGAACAAACCGGCACCCGCGCCTGTTCGAGACCCCGAAGCCAGCCAGACACCGGCAGGCACAGATGGGAGCATCAGCAATGAAAAAGGCACCGGAGACACGCGGCACCGGCGGCGAGATTCACCAGACGGCGGGCGGCAAGACCGCGCGGATGACGACGCAGCAGGGCATCCCCGTTTCCGACGACCAGAATTCGCTGAAGCAGGGCGCACGCGGGCCGACCCTGATGGAGGATTTCCACTTTCGCGAGAAGATGTTCCACTTCGACCATGAACGCATTCCCGAGCGCGTGGTCCATGCCCGCGGCTACGGCGCGCATGGCTATTTCGAGACCTACGATCCGATCCCCGAGCTGACCCGCGCCGACCTGTTCCAGCGCAAGGGCGAAAAGACCGAGGCCTTCGTGCGGTTCTCGACCGTGGCGGGCAACAAGGGCTCGGCTGACCTCGCCCGCGACGTGCGCGGCTTTGCGGTGAAGCTCTACACGCAGGAGGGCAACTGGGACATCGTCGGCAACAACATCCCGGTGTTCTTCATCCAGGACGCGATGAAATTCCCCGACCTGATCCACGCCGCCAAGCAGGAGCCCGACCGAGGCTTTCCGCAGGCGCAGACGGCGCATGACAATTTCTGGGACTTCATCTCGCTGATGCCGGAATCGACGCACATGGTCATGTGGATCATGTCCGATCGCGCGATCCCGCGATCCTTCCGCTTCATGGAAGGCTTCGGCGTCCACACCTTCCGGATGGTGAATGCCGAGGGCAAATCGACCTTCGTGAAGTTCCACTGGAAGCCCAAACAGGGGCTGCAATCGGTGACATGGCCCGAGGCGCTGAAGATCAACGGCGCCGATCCCGATTTCCACCGCCGCGACCTGTGGGACGCGATCCAGATGGGCGACTTCCCCGAATGGGAGCTGGGTCTGCAGGTCTTCGACGACGATTTCGCGGACCAGTTCGAGTTCGACATCCTCGACGCAACCAAGATCATCCCCGAGGAACAGGTGCCGGTGCAGCGCGTGGGCCGGCTGGTGCTCGACCGCATGGTCGACAATTTCTTCGCCGAGACCGAGCAGGTGGCGTTCCACACCGGCAACGTGGTGCCCGGCATCGACTTCACCAACGACCCACTCTTGCAGGGGCGCAACTTCTCCTACCTCGACACGCAGCTGAAGCGGCTGGGCAGCCCGAATTTCACCCATCTGCCGGTGAACGCGCCGCGCTGCCCGTTCCACACGCTGCAGCAGGACGGGCACATGGCGATGACCAACCCCAAGACGCGCGCCAATTACGAGCCGAATTCCTGGGGCGAGGACATCGGCGGCCCGCGCGAGGACCCGGAGGGCGGGTTCAGATCCCACCCCGAGGAGAACGCCGGGCCGAAGACGCGCGATCGCTCCGAGACCTTTGCCGACCACTACAGCCAGGCGCGGCAGTTCTACATCAGCCAGACCGAGGTGGAGCAGCGCCACATGGCCGACGCTTTGGTGTTCGAGTTGAGCAAGGTCGAGACGCCCGCAATCCGCACCCGGATGATGTCGCATCTGGTGAATGTCCACGACGAGCTTGCGAGCGCCGTGGCCGAGGGGCTGGGCATGGACCTGCCGGACGCCGCCGAGCCCGCGATGGCGGTGCGGACCGACCTTCCCGAATCCCCTGCCCTGTCGATCCTGAAGAACGGGCCGGAGAGTTTCGCCGGGCGCAAGCTCGGCATCCTGATCTCCGACGGGGCCGATGCCTCGGCGCTGAAGGCGCTGATCGACGCCGCCAAGGGTGCCGGCGCCGCGCCGATGGTGGTGGGCCCGCGCGTCGGCGCGGTGAAGCTGTCGGACGGCACGACGACCGAGGCCGACGAGAGAATCGACGGCGGCCCCTCGGTGCTCTTCGACGCCACGGCGATCCTCGTCAGCGACGAGGGGGCGGAAATGCTGGCCGGGATGCACGCGGCCAAGACCTGGGTCTCCGACGCTTGGGCGCATGGCAAATACATCCTGTGCAGCCCCGAGGCCGGGCCGCTGCTGCAGGCGGCCGGTCTGCCCCACGACCCCGGCGAGGGGGTCGCGCGGACGGGCGACACCGCACCCGAGGAATTCCTGAAGCAGGCCACCGCCCTTCGGGTCTGGAACAGGGCGCCGTAGGCCCACGGCGTCCTCGCGTCGCGGCACCCGGATCGTCCCTGTCCGGATCGCCGCGGCGCACTTTTCATCTCAAGAAAACAAGACGGGCTGTGCTCAGCCCTTGGACCACGCCTCCAGCGCCTCGACCACCTCGGTGCCGATCCCGCGCGCCTCCGCCGCGTCCAGCGGACAGGGGCGCGACAGGCGGTCCTCCACGTCGCGGATGTGGAACCCGTCGGCGCGCTTCAGCTTGGCCAGTTCCTCCCAGCTCACCGGGACCGCCACCGCCGCACCGGGCCGCGCACGCAACGAATAGGGTGCGACGGCGGTGGCGCCGCGCTCGTTGCGGAGCCAGTCGATGAACACGCGGCCCTTGCGCTTCGCCTTGGACATGGTCGCGGTGTAGCGGTCGGGCGCGCGGTCCTCGAGCACCTGCGCGAAGGTACGGGCGAAGAATTTCACCGTATCCCAGCCCGCGATCCGCCGCAGCGGCACGATCACATGGACGCCCTTGCCGCCCGTCACCATCGGCGCGCTATCGAGCCCCACCGCCTCCAGCCCGTCCCGCACCTCCTGCGCCGCCTTCACCACCTTGGCAAAGCCCAGCCCCTCGTCGGGGTCGAGGTCGAAGACCATGCGGTCGGGCCGTTCGATCCGGTTGCGGGCGGCTCCCCAGATGTGGAATTCGAGCGCGCCCATCTGCGCCGCGCCGATCAGGCCCTGCGGGGCGGAGACATACATGTAATCTTCTTTGTTGCCGTCCTTCTCCTCGATCGGCATCGACTTCACGCCGGCGGGAAAGCCCTTGCCCGCGTGTTTCTGAAAGAAGCACTCGCCGGCGACGCCGTCGGGACAGCGCAGCAGGGACAGCGGGCGGTTGCCGGCGTGCGACAGCATCCGCTCGGCCACCCTTTCGTAGTGCTCGGCGACGTCGCCCTTGGTCACGCCCGCGTCGGGGTAGACCATGCGCCCGCTGCTCGACACGCGCACGCCACCGATGCTCCGGTCGCCGCCGGTGTCGGTCTTCGCTTCTGCTTTCGCGCTCACGTCCGTCGCCTCCTTGTCCTCGCGCAGGCCCTTGTAGACGCCGTGTCTGATCCGGCCTTCGCTGGTGAATTCGGTATACTCGACCTCGATGACGAGCTTCGGCGTCGCCCAATGCGCGCCCTTGGTCTCGGCGGGCAGTTCGCCCGCGAACGGGTGGGTCTTGCGCGCAAGCGGCTTCAGCGCCGATTGCAGCGTCTTGAAGTCATCCTCGTCAAACCCGCTGCCGACGCGGCCGCGATAGATCAGCGCGCCACGCTCGAAACTGCCGAGGATGAGGGACGCGAAGGGCCGCCCGCGCTTGTCTGATGGCGACCTGCCCGCGACCACGAACTCGGCGCGACGGGTGCATTTCGACTTGATCCAGGCGGTACTTCGGTCGCCGCGATAGGGCGCGTCTATGCGTTTTGACACGATCCCTTCGCCGCCCGCACGGCACATGGTATCGAGCGCGGCCGCGCCCTCGCCCTCGATCACCGGGCTGAGGCGCAGCGGCCCGCGCGGCGGCAGCCCGTCGAACAGCCGCTCCAGCGCCTTGCGCCGCGCGCTCAAGGGTTTGCCGGTCAGGTCCTCGCCATCTAGCGCAAGGCAGTCGAAGCCGTAGAAGGTCAGCGGATCGCCGTCCTTCAGCGCCTGTTGCAGCGTCGAGAAATCGCCGCCGCCACCGCCCGCGATCACCTCGCCGTCGATCAGCGCCGAGTTGCAGTTCAGCGCCGCTGCGGGTTCGCAGAGCGCGCCGAAGCGGTCCGACCAGTCCTTGCCGTTCCTCGAATAAAGCCGCACGCCGCCCTTGCCGACCGCGATCACGCAGCGGTAGCCGTCGAACTTGGCCTCGTGCTGCCAGCCCTCCCCCTCGGGCGGCGCATCGCGCAGCGTCGCGAGCTGCACATTGCGGAAGCGGGGCAGCGGCTTTGTGTGGCGCGCGGGCGTCGCCGGCGCCTTGTCCTGCGCGATGGCGCGCATCGCGCGGCCGCTCACCACGCTGGTCTTGTGCCGGTTGGTCAGCGCATCGGCGCTGCGCGAGGCGAACTCGTCCCGCTCCTTGATGAGAAGCCAGTTCTCGCGCTTTTCGCCTGCCCTGCCCCGCATCCTGACCAGCGCCCAGCCGCCCTTCATCCGCGCGCCGTGCAGGCGGAAATGCAGCTTGCCGGCCCTCAGCCCCTCCTCGGGGTCGTGCAGCGGCTCCCACCAACCGGTGTCCCAGAGCATCACGGTGCCGCCGCCATAATTGTCCTTGGGGATCGTGCCCTCGAAACTGCCGTAGGACACCGGGTGATCCTCGGTGCGGACGGCGAGGCGCTTTTCCGACGGGTCGCCCGAGGGTCCGCGCGTCACCGCCCAGGACAGCAGCACGCCGGCCCATTCCAGTCGAAAATCGAAATGAAGCCGGCTCGCGTCGTGTTTCTGGACCACGAAGGACAGGCTGTCGCCGCCGGCCTCGACCAGCTCCGCCTTCGGCTCGGGCGTGACGTCGAAATCACGCTTCTTCGAATAGGCGTCGAGCGATCTCATGACGCTTTCTTGCGGGGCCCGCCACCGGTCTTGCCGCCCTTGCTTTGCTTGAGGCTCTGCTTCAGCGCGTCCATCAGGTCGACGACATTTTCGCCCTCGGGCCGCTTGTTATCGCCCGAGGTGCTCACGCGCTTGGTCTTCTTCGACCCCCGCTTGCGGTCGATCAAATCCTTCAGCGCGACGGCGTAATGGTCCTTGAAGGCCGAGGCGTCGAAAGGCGCGGTCTTCTTGTCGATGAGCTGCGTCGCCACCTCCAGCAATTCCTTGTCGCTGGCCGCGTCGGCGATGGAGGAAAACAGCGGGTCGGCGTCGCGGATGTCCTGCTCGTAATGCAGCGTCTCCAGCAGCAGCCCGTCGCCGCAGGGCCGGATCGCGCAGAGGTATTCCTTGCCGCGCATCGTCAGTTGCCCAAGGCCCGCCTTCTTCGACTGCCTGAGCGCATCGCGCACCACGCGATAGGCATCCTCGGCCAGCTCATCGGTCGGCACCACGTAATAGGGCCGGTCGAACCAGATCGGCGCGATTTCCGATGTGTCGACGAACTGCACCAGCTCCAGCGTCTTCTTCGTCTCGAGCTTGATCGCGTCGATCTCTTCGCGCTCGAGCAGGATGTATTCGCCCTTGTCGGTCTCATAGCCCTTCATGATGTCGTCGTTCTCGACCGGGCCGACGCCCTGCACCGACTTCTGGTACTGAACCGGTTTGCCCGAGGGCTGGTGGATCTGGCGGAACGACACCCGCGCGCCGGAGTTGCGGGCGGAGTGGATCTCCACCGGGATGGACACCAGTGACAGGCGAAGCTGTCCTTTCCAGAGTGCGCGCGATGCCATGCGAAGGGTCCTCCTGATGACGCCAAGGGCTCAACGGGCCCAGCCCCGGTTGGGTTCCGGCGGCGCGCGGACCGGGAACAACCTCGCGCCCGGCGTGTTAGCAAAGGAACCGCCGCCAGCAAGGATCACGAGATGAAAACCCAGCTCACCGTCAACCGAACGCGCCACGAGATCGAGGCCGATCCGCGGGTCACGCTGCTCGACGCGCTGCGCGATCACCTCGGCCTCACCGGCTCGAAAAAGGGTTGCGACCACGGGCAATGCGGCGCCTGCACCGTCATCGCCGACGGCCGGCGCATAAACGCCTGCCTGAGCCTGCTGGCGCAGCACGACGGCAGCGAGATCGTGACGGTCGAGGGGCTGGAGGGCGCGGACGGCCTTTCGCCGCTGCAACGGGCCTTCCTCGACCACGACGGGATGCAATGCGGCTACTGCACGCCCGGCCAACTTTGTTCCGCCACCGCGATGCTCGATGAGGTGCGCAACGGTCGCGCGAGCCATGTCACCGAAGACCTCGAAGCCCCGGTGACGCTGACGCGCGACGAGATCATGGAGCGGATGAGCGGCAACCTCTGCCGTTGCGCCTGCTACTCCGGCATCGTCGCCGCGATCGAGGAGGTGGCCGCGGAATGATGCCCTTCGATTATCACCGCCCCGACAGTGCCGCCGCCGCCTGCGAGCGCGGCCACGGCGCGCCCAATTCCGCCTTCATCGCCGGGGGCACCAATCTTCTCGACCTGATGAAGCTCGGCGTGATGACGCCCGAGACCGTGATCGACGTGAGCCGCCTTGGCCTCGACGGGATCGAAGAGCAGGGCGAGGGCCTCAGCATTGGTGCGACGGTGCCGAACGCCGATCTCGCCGACGACCCCCGCGTCCGCGCGCGCTGGCCGCTCCTGTCGCGCGCGCTGCTCTCGGGTGCCTCGGGCCAGTTGCGCAACATGGCGACGACGGCCGGCAACCTGCTGCAACGCACTCGCTGCCCGTATTTCCAGGACACCGACACGCCCTGCAACAAGCGCGAGCCGGGGTCCGGCTGCTCGGCCCTGGGGGGCGAGATGCGCAACCACGCGATCTTCGGCACGTCCGAGCATTGCGTGGCGCTCCACCCCAGCGACATGGCGGTGGCGATGCGCGCGCTCGATGCCGAGGTGGAGATCTGCGACCCCGACGGCAAGACGCGCTGTCTCGACCTCGACCAGTTCTACCGCGAACCCGGCGACACCCCGCATATCGAGACGCGGCTGGATCCGGGCGATCTCGTCACCGCTGTGCGTTTGCCCGCGCCCCGCGGCGACCGGCAGGTGTATCGCAAGGTGCGCGACCGCGCCTCCTACGCCTTTGCGCTCGTTTCGGTCGCCGCCGTGCTTCGCATGCAGGACGGCAAGATCGAGAGCGCGGCACTGGCGTTCGGCGGGGTCGGAACGAAACCCTGGCGGGATCTGGAGGTGGACCTGCTGCTGCAAGGCGAACGTCCCTCGGACGCGCTCTTCGACAAGGCGGGCGAGACCCTGACGCAAGGCGCCGAGACCCACGAGGGCACGGCGTTCAAGGTGCCGCTGGTGAAGCGGGTTCTGAAAGCGGTTCTGACGGAGGCCACGCAATGACACTCGAACACCAGATCGACGGCCCCGAGGACGAGGGCTTTGCCCGCCCCGACGGCAACGGCCCGCTCGGCGCCGACCTCGAGCGGCGCGATGGCGCGGCCAAGGTCTGCGGCGCCGCGCGCTACGCCGCCGAACATCATCCCGACGGCATGCTTCACGGCGTCCTCGTCCGCGCGCCCGGCCTCGGGCCGGTGCGGCTGGTGAATGCGGACGAGATTACGGCGATACCGGGCGTCCGGCGGGTGTTTCACGACGCGCGCATGATCCGCAACGCGGCCCAGGGCGGCGCGGGCAAGGCGCCGGTGCAGGGCGTCAAGGCCGCCGCCTATGTCGGCCAGCCCGTCGCGCTGGTCGTGGCCGAGGATTTCGCGACCGCCTGCGAGGCCGCCAACAGGCTGCGGGTGGAGGCGGACGGCGCCGATCTGCCGGTCCACCCGAAGGCGGGAGAGCCCGATCCGGACAAGACCAAGGACAAGACGACCGGCGATTTCGACACGGCCTTTTCCGAGGCCGCCGTGACCCTCGACGTGACCTACACCACCCCCGCCATGGTCTCCGCCGCGATGGAGCCGCACGCCGCGGTGGCGGAGTGGGACGGCGAGCGCCTGACGTTGCACGGCGCCTTGCAGATGCTGCGCGACAACAAGGCGGAACTCGCCGATTGCCTCGGCCTTGCCGAAGACAAGGTGCGCGTGCTCTCGCCCTTCATCGGCGGCGGTTTCGGCTCGAAACTCGGCATCTCGGCCGATTGCGTCGCCGCGGCGCTGGCGGCGATGGAACTGGGCTGCCCCGTCCGCGTGGTGCAGAGCCGCCGGCAGGTGTTCGAGGTGAACACCCGGCGCACCGAGACGAGCCAGCGCATCCGGCTGGCCGCCGACCGCGATGGCCGGCTGACCGCGATCGGACACAGCGCCCGCGTGTCGAACCTGCCGGACGAAAGCTTCTCCGAACCGGTGCTGCAAGGCACCGCCTTCACCTATGCCGCGCCGAACCGGCTGCTGCACAGCGAGCTGGTGCGCATCCACCGTCCCGCCGCAGGTTCCGTCCGCGCGCCGGGCGAGGCTGTCGGCGTGACCACCTTCGAGGCGGCGATGGACGAGCTGGCAAACGAGGCCGGGATCGACCCCGTGGAGTTGCGGCTGCGCAACCTGCCCGAGGTCGAGCCGGGCAGCGGGCGCCCCTTCTCCTCGCACCGGCTGGCCGAGTGCCTGACCGAAGGGCGCGACCGCTTCGGCTGGGACGGGCGCTCGCCCGAGCCGCGCCAGCGTCGGGAGGGCGAATGGTGGATCGGCACCGGCATGGCGGCGGCGGTCCGGGTGAACATGGTGTCGGACGCCGAGGCGCGCGTGACCCTGACGCCCGATGGCCGCGCCCTGGTCGAAAGCGACATGACCGACATCGGCACCGGCAGCTACACGATCTTCGGCCAGATCGCGGCCGAGGCGCTGGGGCTGTCGCCCGATGACATCGACGTGGTGCTGGGCGACACCGACCTGCCGCCCGGATCGGGGTCCGGCGGATCGGTCGGCGCGGCCTCCACCGGCACCGCCGTCTGGCTCGCCTGCGAGGAGATCCGCCGGGCCATCGCCGGCAGGATGGAGTGCGCGCCGGGCAACCTGACTATGGCCGAGGGTCACGCCACCTGCGGCAACGACCGGCGAGTCTTGCAGGACGTGCTGTCAGGCCAGCCGCTGAAGGGCCACGGGAAACTCGCGCCCGGCGCGGCGATGAAGAAGGTGCGCCAGGCCACCTGGGGCGCGGTCTTTGCCGAGGTCGCGGTCAGTGACGTCACTGGCGAAACCCGCGTGCGCCGGATGCAGGGCACCTTCGCCGCCGGGCGCATCCTGAACCAGCGCACCGCGCGCTCGCAGGCGCAGGGCGGCATGGCCTGGGGCCTCGGCCTCGCGCTCACCGAGGCGCTGGTGCATGACCGACGCGACGGCCACGCGGTGAACCGCGACCTTGCCGAATACCACGTGCCGGTGAATGCCGATGTGCCGCATCTGGACGTGCGGCTGCTCGACGAGCCTGACGACTGGGCCGGACCGCTCGGCGCCAAGGGCATCGGGGAGCTTGGTATCTGCGGCTCGGGCAGCGCGATCCTGAACGCGATCCACCACGCCTGCGGCGTCCGCATCCGCGACCTGCCCGCGACGCCCGACCGGGTTCTCGCCGGGTTGGCGTAGCGCGGAACGACCGGCGCAAACCCATCGTCATCGGCCTCGTGCCGATGGCGCTGTCCTGTCAAACTCGGAAAAACCTGCGGAGCGTATCCCAAAAATCGAACCGGGAAGGGCTCCGTCTTTTCAGGTACCATTGTGGCGCAAGCGCTGGAAACCTGTCTGACTTACTCATTACCAGCCGCACTAAAACACTTGCGCCACGCCCTATCGATACTCCCGGCATAGTCACTTTGGGAACCTGTCTATTTGGGCATGTCCTTTCCGAAATGCCCCGGACAATCGGCGCTCTGCCGCGAAACTGTCTCATGTTTTGGGACAAGCGGCCGTTTTCGCTCAGTTTCGCGGGCGCATCAGAAGAATCGGCGGCGGCGCGGCCTTGGTTCGGGGTCGAGCAACTCGTTCTCCCGCAGCACTGCGTCGGTGAGGCCGTCGAAGTCGGGCGGCTCGAAGGCGACCAGCGACCGCGCCTCTCCGCGCAGCGCCTCGATCGCGCCGATGAGCGAGCCACCCGCGGCCTCGGTCGCCTGCACCAGCTCCTCGGGCGTGACGTCGAGATGCTCCGACAACAGCGCCGTGCGCAGGCCGACGATCTTCTGGCGCAGCTCCGCCTCGCCCTCCATCCCGTCCACCGCCTCGACGGACAGGTCGCATTCGGTGTCGAAGCCCATCGAGCGGTTGTTGAGGTTCGATGAGCCCACCCGCATCAGCGTATCGTCCATGATGACGACCTTGGCGTGGACGTAGATCGGCGTCAGGCCCCGCGCGACCGGCGTGTAGAGCCGGAAGCGGTCGTGAACGTCGGCCTTCTTCACATGGTCGAGCAGCCGCGCGCGGGCCGAGCCCATCGCCTGTTCCTCGAGCCAGCCCTGCGCCGAGTCGGGGTTGATGACGATGATCTCCGGGCCGTCCTCCTCGCCCAGCCGCGCGATGATCGCCTCGGCCAGCCGGCGCGAGGCGAAATACTGGCTTTCGATGTAGAGCGTGTGGCGCGTGGCCGCGATGACCGCGAGGTAGAGCGCCTCGATCTCCAGCACGGCCTCGCGCCCGTCATGCGCCGCCGCGGTGCGCGAGATCGCGACCTCGGTCCCTTTCAGCAAAGGTTCGAGCTTCTCCGGCCAGATCGGGTCGACGGGCGGCGGCGGCGAAAGCTTCTCGCCGGTGGCAAATTCCCACCGCATCCGCACCAGATCGCCCAGCGCGCGGGCCGCGTCGCCGTCCACCACGGTCGCGGCGTCGTGCCAGGGCCCGTAGGGTCGCTTGGACGTGGGCCTTATCCGGTACGGGCTTTCGTCCAGATGCTCGGACGTGTCCCAGCGGTCGGCGGTCGCGTCGATGCCGCCGCAAAAGGCCAGCACGTCGTCGATGACGATGATCTTCTGGTGATGCGCCGCGCCGACGGGATGGGCGTTGTCGAGCTTCAGCCGGATGCGCCGCCCGAGCAGCCAGTCGGCCAGCCGCAGCGGCATGGACCCCCGCCCGAGGGTGAAGAACAGCCCGATGTCCCACTGCAACAGGCGGATGGTCAGGCCACGGCGGCGGCGCACCAGCCAGCTCAGGAACCGGCCCAGCCGGTTCGGAACGTCGGTCGATGTCACCCGCGGGTCGAGCTCGATCCGGGTGTCGAATTCCCAGCCGATCATGATGACGCTGTGCTGCGCCTGCTGCATCACCTCGCGCAGGGTGTTGAAGTAGTCGGCCGCATCCACGATCACGCTCAGGCGATCGGCCCTCTCGATGCGCCAGCAGGTCTCGCCCGGCCGAAGGATTGGTCGTTTCGCGTCCATGGCTGTCCCCCGGCAGACGGATCGTTGCACTCACCTGCCCCAACGTCGTGGCAAGACCTGCGTTCCGCAATGCCTGTTTCGGGTCTGCGGTGCGATCAGTCCTGCGCCTGCACGCCGTAGCTGGAAAACCCCTGCGCTACGCGGTCGATCTCGGCCTCGCTCAGCAGGTGGCCGCCGCCGAGCGGGAGCAGGTGGACGTACTGGTGCGCCATCGCCTCGAGCTCGAAGGCGAGCCAGGTGGCGCGGGTCAGGTCGGGGGCGACGGTGAGCATCCCGTGGTTGGCCATCAGGCAGCCGTTCATGCCGCCCAGCGCCGACAGGATCGCCTGCGACAGCTCGGCCGTGCCGTAGCAGGCGTAATCGCAACACGGTATCTCCATCCCGCCGAAGGCCGCGATCATGTAGTGGATCGCCGGGATCGGCTTGCGCGCGATGGCGAGGATGGTGGAGAACGGCGCGTGAGTGTGGACCACCGCGTTGATGTCGGGCCGCGCGCGCAGGAGGTCGCGGTGGAAGCGCCATTCGGAGGAGGGTTTCAACGGCCCCTCCCAAGCCCCGTCCTCCGCTTCCAAAGGCATCCACGCGATCATCTCGGGCGCGAGGTCGGAATAGGCCACGGCGGAGGGGGTGATCAGCACCCCCTGCCCCAGCCGTGCAGAGACATTGCCGGACGCACCACGGTTCAGACCGCGCGCGTCCATCTCACGACAGCGCGCGACGATCGCGGCGCGCAGGCGGGCCTCCTCACTCATTCCGCTGCCGTCGCTGCGTGTTCGGGGAACATCGCCGCCAGCCCCTCGGCGCTGGCCTCGGCGATGCCGCGCTCGGTGATCAGGCCGGTGACGAGCCGCGCGGGCGTCACGTCGAAGGCCGGGTTCGCGCCCTCGGTCGCGTCGGGCGCGATCTGCACCTGCGTCACCCGCCCCTCGGGGTCGCGGCCCCAGAGCTTCGTCACCTCGTCGCCGTGCCGCTCCTCGATCGGGATCTCGCTCAAGCCGTCGCGCACGCGCCAGTCGATCGTGGGCGATGGCAGCGCGACGTAGAACGGCACGCCGTTATCATGGGCGGCCAGCGCCTTGAGATAGGTGCCGATCTTGTTGCAGACATCGCCATTGGCCGTGGTGCGGTCGGTGCCGACGATGCAGAGGTCGACCTGCCCGCGCTGCATCAGGTGCCCGCCTGCATTGTCGACGATCAGGTGATGCGGAATGCCGTGGCTCGCCATCTCCCAGCTCGTCAGGTGCGCGCCCTGGTTGCGGGGGCGGGTTTCGTCGACCCAGACATGCACCTCGATCCCCTTTTCCACCGCCTGGTAGATCGGCGAGGTCGCGGTGCCCCAATCCACCGTCGCAAGCCATCCGGCGTTGCAATGGGTCAGGATGTTGACGGGGCCGGGTTTCCGCGCGGCGATGGTCTCGATCAGGGTCAGTCCATGCGCGCCGATGCGGCGGTTGATCTCCACGTCCTCGTCGCAGATCGCGGCGGCGCGGGCATAGGCGGCGTCGGCCCGGTCGGCGGGCGCGAGCGGGGACAGCAGCGCGCGCATGTCGTCGAGCGCCCAGCGCAGGTTGATCGCGGTCGGCCGGGTGGCGTGCAGCACCTCATAGGCGCGCGCGAGGCCGGTGTCGGACGGATCGCCCGCCATCTGCAGCGCCATCCCGTAGGCCGCCGTCGCTCCGATCAGCGGCGCGCCCCGCACCCACATGTCGCGGATCGCGAGTGCCGCCTCCTCCATCGTGGTCAGGTCCACCACCGGGAAGTCATGCGGCAACCGGGTCTGGTCGATGATCTGCACCGTCCGCCCGTCGGCGCCCAGCCAGATCGAGCGGTAGGGGGTGCCGTTGACCTTCATGTCGGATCTCCCGTGTCGGTGCGTCCTGTGCGCGGGCCCGGACAGCGGGCCAACATTCGCGCAATCCGGGTCACTTTACCGGCAAACCGGGGGCGGCGTCGATGCCCCCGGTGCCACAGATGCCCTGCCCTTCAACCGCCAGTTGCATCCCGCCCGCCGATCGCGGCAGCATGCGAATCTCTTGCGGTCCGGAATTATTCGCGACAGGTGCTGTGTTTCGGCCTGTGGCAAGTGCGGTGGCGGCGACTAGGTGGTGCCACCAGGGAGATCGTGAGGATGGCCGCGGAACGCGCCCCCAGCATCGACATAGAGGACGGGCCGGAGACGGTCGCGATCACCCTGTCCGGTGCGGTCACGATCCACGCGGTCACGGAGCTTGACCAGAAACTCGCCGCCGTCCCTTCCGATGCCGATGTGCGCCTCGACCTCGGCGGCGTGAGCCGGCTCGACACCGCCGGCGCCTGGCTGGTGACGTGCCTGCGCACGCGGCTCGAAGCGGGCAACGGGCATCTCGCCCTCGATGGCGCCACGCCCGAGGTCACGGCGATCCTCGATACCGTCGCGCAGGCGATGCCGGACCCCAAGGACGCGGACACCGGCCCCGCGATGGGCGTGCTCGAGGCCATCGGCCGCCGCGTCGCGGGCGGTGGCGTGTTCGTCATGGGCCTTGTCGGCTATCTCGGCCTGTTCCTGTCGCGCCTGCTGCGCGCCCTTACCCACCCGCGCGAGTTCCGCCTCACCTCGCTGGTCCATCATTGCGAGGAGGTGGGGGTGAAGGCCGTGCCGATCGTGGCGCTCATGGCCTTCCTGATCGGCATCGTGCTGGCCTTCCAGGGCGCCTCGCAGCTGCGGCAGTTCGGGGCCGAGGTCTTCGTCGTCGACCTGATCGCGATTTCGATCCTGCGCGAGCTTGGCATCCTGCTGACCGCCATCATCGTGGCGGGCCGCACCGCCTCGGCCTTCACCGCCTCCATCGGCTCGATGAAGATGCGCGAGGAGATCGACGCGATGCGCACCCTCGGGCTCGACCCGGCGATGGTTCTCTTCGTGCCGCGCATCCTCGCGCTGCTCCTGATGCTGCCGATCCTGGGGCTGATCGCCAACCTCACCGGCCTCTTCGGCGGCGCGCTCATGTCCTGGGTGGAGCTTGGCATCTCGCCCGCGATGTTCGCGACCCGGCTGGTCGAGGGGACGGACACCAGCCACCTGCTCGTCGGCATGGTCAAGGCGCCGGTCTTCGCGCTGATCATCGGCGTGGTCGGGTGCCACGCGGGCATGCAGGTCGAAAGCAACGCGGAATCGCTGGGCCAGCAGACGTCGAAATCTGTGGTCGCGGCGATATTCGCCGTGATCGTGGCCGACGCGGTGTTCTCGGTCTTCTTTGCGGAGCTGGGGATATGACCGACACCCCGCCCGACGGCCGCGAAGTCGTGATCGCGCTGCGCGGGCTGCGCAACCAGTTCGGCAGCCATGTCGTGCACGAGAACCTCGACCTCGACGTCTACCGGGGCGAGATCCTGGCGGTCGTGGGCGGCTCGGGCACCGGCAAGTCGGTCCTGCTGCGCACCATCGCCGGGCTGAACACGCCCGCCGAGGGAACCATCACCGTGCTCGGCACCGACGTGCGCCACGCGGACGAGGATGCCCGCGCCGCGCTCGAGGCGCGCTGGGGCGTGATGTTCCAGGACGGCGCGCTGTTCTCCTCGCTCACCGTGCGCGAGAACGTCGAGGTGCCGATGAAGAACATCGCGGGCCTCGACCCGAGGATCGCGCGCGAGCTGGCCGACCTGAAGATCTCCATGGTCGGCCTGCCCTATTTCGCGGGTGACAAGTACCCTTCCGAGCTGTCGGGCGGGATGCGCAAGCGCGCCGGCCTCGCCCGCGCCCTCGCCCTCGACCCCGAGATCGTGTTTCTGGACGAGCCGACCGCCGGCCTCGACCCGATCGGCGCGGCGGAGTTCGACCAGCTGATCCGGGGCCTCAGCCGGTCGCTTGGTCTTACGGTGTTTCTTGTCACCCACGATCTCGATACGCTCCACGCCGTATGCGACCGCATTGCCGTGCTGTCGGAGCGCCGGGTGCTCGTCTCGGGCACGATGCAGGACATGCTCGAATTTGATCATCCCTGGGTCCGCGCCTATTTTCATGGTCCACGCGGTCGGGCTGCTCATGACGGCGCAGCGGCCGACACGTCGAAGGAAGACAACTAGGTGGAAACCAAAGCCAACTACACGCTCATCGGCCTGTTCGCCGTCATCGGCTTCGTCGGGCTGCTCGGGTTCTTCCTGTGGCTGGCCCGCGTCGAGCTTGACCGGCAGTTCACCTATTACGACGTGCGGTTTTCCTCGGTCGCGGGGTTGAGCAACGCGTCGGACGTGCGCTTCAGCGGCTTGCCGGTGGGCCAGGTGGTCGACGTGCGGCTGGCGCCCGACCGCGACGGCACGATCGAGGTCCGGCTGGAGGTGGCGTCGGATACCCCCGTGCGCACAGACAGCATCGCCACGATCGAGGCGCAGGGCGTCACCGGCGTATCCTACGTCAGCATTGGCCCCGGCACGCCCGAAGCGCCGCTGCTGATGGAAGCGAGCGACGAGCCGATCCCCGTGATCGAGGCCGGGCGTTCGGCCCTGCAATCGCTGACCGAGGATGCGCCCGAGCTTCTGGCCGAGGCGCTGCGCGTGGTGCGCGAGGTCGGTGACCTCTTCGAGGGCCAAAACACCGACCGCATCGACAGGATTCTGGAGAATGCCGAGAACGCCTCGGCCGATTTCTCCTCGGCGCTGGAAGGCTTCTCCGGCATCGCCGGGACGATCGACGAATTTGCTCAGCAGATCAACCGCTTCAACTCCACGCTCGATACGCTCACCGGGGATCTGAGCCTGGTGCTCTCGACCGCGAACGAGACGCTGGGCGGCATCGGGCAACTCGCCTCCGACGCCCGCGTGGTGGTGGAAAGCGGGACTGACACGCTGATTTCCGCCGACGAGATGATCGCCTCGGGGCAGCGCTACATCGAGGGGACGCTGACGGCGACCACGACCGAGGCGCAGGAGACGCTGATCGCGCTGCGCAGCGAGTTGACGGCGCTGCGGGCGGACGCGACCGAACTGATGGCGACGCTGGAAACCACCGGCTCCACCGCCACCACGCGGCTGCAGGAGGCCGGGGTGACGCTGGAACAGGTCGACGCGCTCATCGCCTCGCTCGACACCACTGCGGGCGCGGTGGAGGCGGCGGCGACCCGTCTCGACGGGCTGATCGAGGAGCAGGCGACGCCGCTGCTGGCCGAAACCCGCGTCGCGGTCAGCAACGCGACCAAGGCGATTTCCACGATCCGGGTCGCGGCGGAAACCGACCTGCCCGGCATCCTCGCCGATATCCGCGCGGCCGTGGGCAACGTGAACACCGTGGTCGAAAGCGTGGGCGGCAACCTGACCGCCGCCGCCGAGACGCTGCCGGGCCTCATCTCGACCGCCGAGACGACGATGGTGCAGGTGACGCAGACCTTCGCCAATGCCAACGAGACCCTCGCGGCCATGAACGCCGCGCTGGAAACCGGCGAGCGCACTTTGGAGGCCGCCGAAAGCGCCTTCAACGGCGCCGACCGGCTCATCAACGAGGATCTGGAGGGGTTGATCGCCGAGCTGGAGACGACGGTTCAGGGGCTCAACTCCGCCGTCGCCACGGTCGCGGCGGATTTGCCGGAAATCTCGGCCGAGGTTCTGGCCGCCAGCGAGGCGGCGTCGACGGCCTTCACCCAGCTCCGCAGCCTGGTCGATGCCTCGACGCCGGGAGTGCAGGAGTTCACGACCACCGCGCTGCCGCTGTTCTCGCGGCTGGCGCAGGAGACCCGGACGCTGATCGGCAACCTCGATCAGCTGACCCGACAGATCGAGCGCAGCCCGACCCAGTTCCTGCTGGACCGCGACCTGCCCGAATTCAGAAGGTGACACCCATGCCCGCTGCCCAGATGATCCGCGCCCTTACCCTCGCCGCCACGCTGCCGCTGCTGGCGTCCTGCGGGGCCATTTCGGCGCTCAGCGGGGCTGCTACGCCGCTTGACGTGCTGGAGCTGCAACCGCCCGCCGACCTGCCGGTGGTGGCGCGCCGGCCGCAGGCGCGCGACGTCATCATCGAGGAACCGACGACCAGCGGCGCGCTGGCAACCGACCGGATCATGATCCGCCCGGGCCCGCTGCAGGCGCAATACCTGCCCGATGTACGCTGGAGCGAGGATGCGCCGGTGATGCTGCAGACCCTCATGCTGCGCGCTCTCGACACGACGCAGGCGTTTCAATACGTCGGACGCCGCCCGCTGGGGCCGGGCGGCGATTTCGCCATCGTGACGGAGCTGGTGGATTTCCAGGCCGAGCTGTCGCCTGATGGCGACGGCGCCCGCGTGGTGGTGCGCATGATCTCGCGCATCGTGCGGGAACGCGGCCTCGACATCGTCGCAACGCGCACCTTCGCCGCCGCAGCGCCGGCAGCCTCGATCGGCGATCAGGACCTGGCGGTGGCCTTCGACGCGGCGACGGGACAGGTAATCTCGGAATTCACGCTCTGGACGCTGTCCGCGCTCGGCGCGGGCTAGCGTCACGGCAACGGGCGCGTCAGGCAGGCGCAGTTGCGCCCGCCTGTCCGGTCTACCGGCGCCGGTTCTTCGTTTCCAGATAGATGGAAAGGCCGAGCAGAAAGGCCTCCATCACCGGCGGATGCTCGCCCGAGGGGCGGTACATGCCGCGTGGTGGCGCCGCGGTCCGGGGCTCGGCCTCCGGCACGGGCCGCGGGCGCGGGCGGGTGGCGACGCTGCTGAGGCTGAGGATCAACAGCCCCAGTCCGAAGAACACCGCGCCGATGATGAGCGACGCGGAAATCGCGCCCATTTCCACCTCCAGCGCGACCCAGGCGGCGGCGACACCGAAGCCGCCGCCGACGAGCACGAAGATCGCGCCGATGACACCCATCAGCGTCTTCTTCACGTGCCACTCGGCGCGTTCCTTGACCTGCTGGATCAGCCCCGCCATCAGCGACGCGACATCAGCTTGGCCAGAAGGAAGCCGCCACCGGCCGCGAGGCCAAGGGCAAGCGCCGGGCGTTCGCGGGCAAAGGTCTCGGCCTGCGACAGCGCATCGTTGAAATGCTCATGCGCCATCTCGTAGCCGTCCTCGGCAGCACCCACGGCCCGGTCGCGGACGCGGTTGGCGCCCTCGTAGGCTTCGCGCGCCTTCTGCCGGGCGACGCCGCGGGCGGCCCCCGTCAGGCTTGCAAGATCGGACTTGAGGATCTCGACCTGCTCGCGCAGTTCCTCGTAGCTCAGTTCGGCCGCATCGGACGCCGCGGCGCCCGCCTGCCGTGCGTGGCGGCCGGCGGTCTCGGCCGCGCGGCGCGCATCTTCCTTGGCATCGCCGGTGGTTTTTCCAGCCTGGTTCGAAGTAGCCATCGGAGTATCTCCTTTTTGCGGTGTGTCCTGTGGTGAACGTCTCGTCGCGAGGGTCGGTTCCCGCGACAACGGCCGAAGGGGCCCGCTGTTCGCGGCCCCCTCAACCGTAGGTTGGCTGTGGATCAGCCCTCGTATTCGGGCATGGCTTCCAGCTCTTCCGCCGTCACCGTGACCAGAACGCGGACATCGTTATTGCCTTCGTTCCAGCCGATCTCCGCCTGGTCCAGCGGGAGGTTCACGGTGTGCTCGCCGAGCCCGAGGAAGCCGCCAACATCGACCAGGATACCGGTCACCTGCGCGCCGTCGCCCAGCAGGACGTCATCGACATTGCCGATGTTCTCGCCGGTGGAGTCGTAGACCTCGGCGCCGATCAGGCGCTCGGCCGTGCGCTCTTCGACGTCCAGCATCGCATAGTTGTCATCGAAGACTTCCATGTCGCCTTGGCTGCCGCTTGCGGTTTCCATCTCGGTCTCGACCACACCGGTTTCGGAATCGGCCATCTCGGTCGTGTCGGCCTCCATTTCGGTGAGGTCGGTCTCCGTCTCGGCGGTGTCCATCTCGGTCACCACGCGGTCGGTTTCCATCCCGGCGGTGTCGTCGGTCATGGCCGCACCACCAGCGCCGTAGTTGCGCATCTCGAACCCGGCGTCGAGCTGGGTTTCATCCCACTCCGGCAGGTTCTCGAGTTCTTCCTCCGACATCGAGATCACGACGAAGAAGTCGTTGATGTCTTCGGCAGCGGCGTCGTCCAGCATTCCGCCGTCATCGGCGACGAAGTAGAGGTCTTCGAAATCGACCATGACGGTGCGCGCGCCGAGGCCAAGGAAGCCGCCGACGTCGATCAGGATGCCGCGGAACTCGCCGTCCTGGGTCATCACGATGTCATTGATCGAGCCGACGTCTTCCCAGCTGTCACGCTGCGAGACGAAGGTTTCGGAACTGGTCCAGCGCATCCGGTCACGGTCGGCGACCGACAGGTCACCGTCACGCTGGTCGCGCAGGGCGCGGGCATCTTCGGTATCGAGCGTATAGAGGCTCATTCCGGTGAATTCGCTGGAAAGAAACGCGGGCACCATGCCCTGTGCATTGCCGCCCGGCGTGGTGCCGACGTCCTGAGCCATCGCTCCGAATGCCGTGGCCGTCACAAGTGCTGTGCTGAGCATAAGGGTTTTCATTTTCATTTCTCCATCCGTTTTGCGCGTGCCCTGTCGGGACGCTCGGATGGACAACTCCGGACCCCAAAACGGGTTTCCTCGTTTCAAGATTTTTTATTTGCCCGCCCGGGGTTTGGACAAGAAAAGGCCACCGGCAATGGGATGCCGGTGGCAAGTTCGAGGGACAGTGATTGCGGCACAAAGGGGCAAACTGGAAATGCCGCAAACATGGAGATACAATGCGCGAGCCGGCGGTTTTGTTCCCATGCGGCCAATGTTTTTTTCACGATCCCGCAAGCCCCGCAAATCAAACAAAAAAGCGGCCGATCGGAAATCGGCCGCTCACGCTGTTCCGGCTGACGCCGCTCAGACCCGGTCGGCCCAGTCGTCGACCTGACGCTCGGCCTCGTCCTTGGCGACGCCGTATTTCTCCTGGATCTTGCCGACCAGCTGGTCGCGATCGCCGTCGATTTGCCGAAGCTCGTCATCCGTCAGTTCGCCCCACTGCGATTTGGCGCTTCCGACAGCCTGAGTCCATTTGCCTTTGACGATATCCCAGTTCATCAGAACCTCCATTGGATGAGTTACGCAGGATCAACACCGCGCACCTGCTCCGGTTCCGCTCGCGCCGCGCGATACACCTCACTTTAAATGCCGGCATTCTCGGGAACCGGGATCACGCCAATGTGTTGTCCCCGGATGGATGAAATGCCCCCCGGTTCGCTGGTGATCGCCCCTCGGGATACGTCCCGGCCCCAGCCTTCGGCCGGGGCACGCTACATTCGTCTCTGGCGCATCCGCGCGATGTGGTGGGTCGGCACCTTCGTCACGCTGATCTTGCTGCTCTGGATCCTCGGCCCCATCGTGACCCCCTTCCTGGTCGGGGCCTTCGTGGCCTATTTCCTGAACCCGCTCGTCTCGCTGCTGGAACGGCGCCGCATTCCGCGGGCGCTGTCGTCGGCGGTGCTCGTCGTGTCGATGATGGCGCTGATCCTCGCGACGATCATCCTGCTCCTGCCCTCGCTCCTGTCCGAGGCGAACGACCTGATCCGCGCCATTCCCGGCTGGTACGACGCCGCGCAGAACGCGGTTGCGCGGATGTGGCCCAGCGTCAGCCGGGCCGAGGCAAGCGGGGCCGCCGCCGACCTGTTCGAGCGCATCCGCGAAACCATGACCGAGGCCGGCGTCTCGGTCCTGGGCGGTGTCATCACCAGCCTCAACAGCATCGTGCAGTTCGTTGTGTTCTGGGTGCTGATGCCGGTCGTCGCCTTCTATCTGCTGATGGACTGGCAGCGGCTGGTGAGCGGTGTCGAGGCGCTGGTGCCGCGCGCGAACCTCTCGACGGTGCGCGAGCTGGCGCGGGACGTGGACATCGCCATCGCGGGCTTCGTGCGCGGCGTCATCGTCGTCTGCATAATCCTCGCGATCTACTACGCGAGCCTGCTGGGGCTGGTCGGGCTGAACTTCGGCCTGCTGATCGGCGTCTTCGCGGGCTTCGTCGCCTTTATCCCCTATGTCGGCGCCTTCGTCAGCGGCACGCTGGCCATCGGCATCGCGCTGGGGCAGTTCTGGGAAGACCCCGTGTCCATCGCGCTGGTCGTGGGCATCTTCGTCGTCGGCCAGATCGTCGAGGCGCGGTTCCTCGTGCCGCGCATCGTCAGCTCCTCGGCAAGCGTGCACCCGGTCTGGCTCATCTTCGCGGTCTTCGCCTTCGGCTACCTGTTCGGCCTGCCGGGCGCCATCGCCGCCGTGCCGCTGGTGGCGGCCCTTGCGGTGCTGGTCCGCTTTGCGGTCCATGAATACCACCACAGCCCCGTCTACGCAGGCACCTTCGACGTCGAAGGCTGAGCCCGCGCGACGGAACCTCCGCGCCAGCGCCCGCGTTGATCCTCTGTCTGCCGGCGCCATGCCGGCCGCAACCTCAGGAGAGACATATGCGCGGCATCCTGCTTTGGCTCATCGGCGTGCCGATCCCGGTCATTTTGCTGATCTACCTGCTGTTCTGATGCCCGCGCCTGTCTCCGGACCGCGGGACGTTCGACCCCGACCACCGGACAACACGTGACTTGACAGGCGCCCGCCGAGCCGAAACGCTGCGCGACAGCCCCTTATTCACGTACTGGACACTGCATGTACAAGGTCAGCTGCGCAGAATGCCCTCTGCGCAAGTACGAGATATTCGAACCCTTCACCGCCGAGGAGATTGCCTTCATGCACTCCTTCAAGGCGGGTGAACTGGTCGTCGAGCCGGGCACCACCGTGATGATGGAGGGCATGCCGAGCCCGCAACTCTACACCATCCTCGAAGGTCTCGGCGTGCGTTACCGGACGCTCGAGGACGGCGAGCGGCAGGTGATCAACTTCGCCCTGCCCGGCGACCTGATCGGGCTGCAGGCCGCGCTGATGGGGGAGATGTCGCATTCCTTCGAGGCGACGACCGACATGCGGCTCTGCGTCTTCAACAAGAACGACCTGTGGCGGCTGTTCCAGCACCATCCGCAGCGGTCCTACGACCTGACCTGGCTTTCGGCGGTCGAGGAGCATTTCCTGGGCGAGGCGCTCTCGACGCTGGGACGGCGCAGCGCGGTCGAGCGGGTCGGCTGGGCGCTGTTGCGCGTCCACGCCCGGCTGCGGGCCGTGGGGCTGGAATCAAACGGTGCCGTGCCGATGCCCTGGCGGCAACGCGACCTGGCCGACGCGCTCGGCCTGTCGCTGGTGCACACCAACAAGACCCTGCAGAAATTGCGCGCCGACAATCTGGCGCAATGGGTGGACGGCATGCTCTCGATCCCCGACCCGTTCGCGCTGGCGCAGGTCGCCTCGGTCGATCTGGAGGCGCCGCAGCGCCGGCCGTTGATCTGAGCCGTCCTGCGTTGTGGCGGGATGGTGCCATTGCCGTGAGCCCTCCCCCGCCGTCGGAACCCTTAAACAGATGGCGCGTTGGAAGCGTGGAGGGGCATGTTGCCCCGCTACTCTGAAGGAGACATCACATGCTTGGTTGGGCTCTGACCTTCCTGATCGTCGCACTGATCGCGGGCGCGCTGGGTTTCACCGGTATCGCCGGCGCGTCGGCGGGCATCGCGCAGATTCTGTTCTTCATCTTCATTGTCCTCTTCGTCGTGGCAATGATCGCGCGCGCCGTGCGCGGCCGTCCACCTCTCTGACAGGCGTTCAAAAAGACAGGTGCCCGGATCGCGAAACAACCAAGGCCGCAGCGTCCCCGCTGCGGCCTTCGTCGTTCGGACATGAAGGTGGCGTAGGGTTTTGCTGCACTTGGCTGCATCGGAGTGTAAAATACTCTGGTATGTCACAGTTTATTGCGGCCATGTGAGTTGATAGTCAGGTTGAGGTTCGAATCCCGGCCTCCGTCGGGAACTGCCAGAAAGCCCATGAATGTCTCGCTACTGCCTTGTCGTGCTCAAAACTCCGCTTGTCGCGCAGGATCTTGCCCTCACGCTGGAGGAACTAACCGGCGCCGTGGCGATCACCGCCAGCGCCATCGAGGAAAGCTGCCTGAAGCTCGCCGGCCTGGGGCCCGGCTCGCTGCTTTACGCCTTCATCCAGTCCGACATCGCCAGCTTGCGCGAAAGCCCGCTGGTGTCGCTCGTCGAACGGGTCGGCGGGCAGATCATCCTGACCGGCCACCCGGCCGAGCTGGAAGCCGACCGCGAGGGGGACACCGCCTGGCCTGTGCTGAAGCAGCCCTTCGGTCCGGCCCAGGTGGCCGAGCTGCTTGAAAAGATCCCGCCGCGCGTGCCACGCCAGGATACCGCGGCGCAGGACTGAAAGCGGGCGCGTCCGCGCCCGCACCACCTATCCACAATGTTCGAGATTGTGCGGCCCGGCACCCCCGACCGGACAACACCGCCGCGCGTCCGGTCGGGCGTCGCCGTGGCGTCAGTGCATCAGCGTTTCGGTGGTCGCAAAGAACAACGCCTGCGACACCGCCGAGCGCACCTGCTCCTGCTTGAAGGGCTTGGTGATGAGGAACGCCGGCTCGGGCTTTTCCCCGGTAAGCAGGCGCTCGGGGAAAGCGGTGATGAAGACCACCGGGATATCGCCCAGCCGGTCCAGCAACTCGTTCACCGCGTCGATGCCCGAGCTGTTGTCGGCCAGCTGGATGTCGGCGAGGATCAGGTCGGGCCGCATGCTGTCGCCCAGGGAAATCGCCTCGCGCAGCGTGCGGGCGACACCGGTGACGGCATGGCCCATGTCCTCGACGATGTTGCGGATGTCCATCGCGATCAGCGGCTCGTCCTCGATCACCATGACCTGACCGATCACGTCATCCTCCATCTCGCGCAGCGCGGTGGACACAAGATCCTGCGCCTCGGGCGGCGAGATATCCATGATCTGCGCGACTTCCTCGATGCGGAACTCCTCGATCGTGCGCAGCAACAGCGCCTCGCGCGAATGCGAGGTCAGCGCGGCCAGCCGCGCCTGCGCCTTTTCCTCGGCCGCGCTCGGGACCGTGTCGGGCTCGGCGCCCATCAACAGCGACCCGCTGCTGGTCCACACCGAATGGAAGGCGCGAAACAGCGCGATCCGTCCGCCATGCGGCCCGTCCATCAGCGACCGGTCGGCCAGGATGGCTTCGAGCGTGGCGGCGGCATAGCGGTCGCCACTGTCCTGATTGCCGGTCAGGGCGCGCGCGTACCGGCGCAGATACGGCAATTCGGCGGCGATTTCGGTCCCGCGGTCTCGTTGTTGCCCCTGAGACACGCTATTTTCCGCAACTGCGGACTGTTCGGACTTTGTCATGTGATCTCTCTTCGAAGAAGAACAGTATTTTTCATGTTTTGCGGGAACCCAACGCAAATGTCCGCGTTAGGTTCCCGGCGGCAGGCCACTTTTGCAAGAATCCGCCGACACTGCGATGCGCAACAATCGGCACCTCGTAAACAGGCATAGAGCGAACCGAGTAATGACAAATTCCAACCAGCCTGCGCGCCGGCGCGGCCCTGAAGCGTCGCATGGCGACGAAAAACAATCCTCCGCCTCCCGGCAGGGCGCAAGAGCGCGTGGCAACGGCGCAGTGTCGCCGACCGTGGCGCGACAGATCGACGAAAATCTCAAGCGGCTTTACGACCAGCACGTCGAGCAGGAATTGCCGCCCCAGTTGCAGGCGCTGGTTGCTCGCCTGCGCGAAGGACAGGATCAGGAGCAAGCAGACGCGTCCCCCGACACGGCCCCCGACACAGCGATGGCCAAGTCAGGCGACGGGGGTAGTTTATGACTGCGCCCAAGGCCGTCTCCCAACACGACCAGACCCCCGCCACCGGCGCGGACCCGCGAGAGGAGATCATCACGCATCTCCCCGCGCTGCGCGCCTTCGCGATCAGCCTGTGCCGCGACACCTCGCAGGCCGATGACCTCGTGCAGGACGCCTTGGTGAAAGCCTGGAGCAAGTTCGACCTGTTCCAGCCCGGAACCAACCTGCGGGCCTGGCTGTTCACGATCCTGCGTAACACCTATTTCTCCAACCGCCGCAAGCGCGCGCGCGAGGTGGAGGATGTCGACGGCATCATGGCGGGCAAGCTCGCCAGCAAGCCCGACCACGACGGCCACCTGGCCCTCGCGGAATTGCAGGAGGCATTGGGCAAGCTGCCCGACGAACAGCGCGAGGCGCTGATCCTGGTGGGCGCCATGGGCTTTTCGGTGGAAGAGGCCGCCGCAACCTGCGGCTGTGCCGAGGGAACGATCAAGAGCCGGGCAAACCGGGGCCGCCGGGCGCTCGCCGCCTTGCTGAAGCTCGACGAGGCAGATACAACCAACCTGTCCTCCAACATGTCCGAGGCCATTTTGTCGGGCCTGCCGGGTAACTTCAGCTAAGGGCGCGCGCATGCCCCGTGGTGCTTCGTCGAACCGGTTGTTCGATCATCTGGCCGTCCGGCTTGCACTTTTATTGTCCATCGCGCTCCTGCCGCTGGGCATCCTTCTGGTTGCAAACACCTACGAAAGCCTCCGCACCGACCGGCGCAATGCCGAACGCAGCCTGCTGAGCCTGACCGCCGATGCCGAGGCCGGGCGCCGCGCGATGATCGAAAGCGCGCTGACCACCGCGCGTGTCCTGTCGCAGCCCACGCTCGAACGGCTCGACGATCCCGATGCGTGCCGCCAGCTGATGGCCGACACCGTGCGGCGCTCTGGCGTGTTCAGCTTCGCCGGGTTCACCGAGGTGGACGGCAGGATGCGCTGCGTCTCCTCCGGCACGGAGCAGAACTTCGCGGGCAGCGCCGTGCTCGACCAGATCCTGACACAACCCAACGCGCTGGTGCGCCGGACCGAGGCCGGGGCCAGCAGCGGCGAGCCGGTGCTGATCGCGACCCACCCGGTGTTCGAGTCCCGGACCCTGCGCGGGTTCATGTCGGTGGTGATCCAGGTCGAATCCTTCGTCTGGCTGCGCTGGGACGAGGTGCAGGATGCCTCCTTCCGCCCGATCCTGTTCAATCGCCTGGGCGAGATTCTGTCGAGCGGCGGGGTCGATACGCCCGAGGCGCTGTTGCCGGCCAGCAGGTCGCTGGCCAGCCTCGTGTCCGAGACCGAGGGCCTGGTCTTCGAAGGGCGCTCGGTCGGCGGGGCGGACGCCGTCTTTGCCGTGTCCGAACTGGTGCCCGGCCAGCTTTTCGTGCTGGGCGTCTGGGATCCGCGGGCGACCCCCGCCGCGGCGCTGCACGCCGATCCCTGGCCGCTGCTGCTGCCGCTGGTGATGTGGCTGGCCAGCATCGGCGTGGTCTATTTCGCGCTGTTCTACCTGGTAATCCGGCACCTGCGCCAGCTCGGCGGCCAGATGCGACGCTTCGCGCTGGGTGACCGCACCCTGCCCGAACCCTTTCCCGACAACGTCTCGACCGAGCTGCGAGAGGTTCAGGTGACGTTCCGCAAGATGGCCGTTCTCGTGACCCGCGACGAGGCCAAGCTGTCGGCGGCACTGGCCGAGAAGGAACAGAGCCTGCGCGAACGCACGGTGCTGCTGAAAGAGGTGCACCACCGGGTCAAGAACAACCTGCAGCTCATCGCCTCGATCCTGAACCTGCAGATGCGCCGCCTGCGCGACCCGCGCAGTCAGGTCGTGCTGCGCAACGTGCAGGACCGGGTCATCGGCCTGGCCACCATCCACCGCAATCTCTACCAATCCGAGCATCTGTCGGAACTCCGCGCGGATATCCTGATCGACGAGCTCTTGCGCCACCTCTTCGCTGTCGGCGCGGAGTCGGGGCGCAAGATCGACGTGCAGACCGACCTCGACCCGGTCACCTTGCAGGCCGACCAGCTTGTACCGCTGTCGCTTCTGCTGACCGAGGCCGTGACCAACGCGCTGAAATACGTGGGCAAACCCGAGGGTGCCGATCGCCCTTGGGTCCGGGTGGAGCTGAAGGCGGCGGGCGAGAAGGTCACGCTTGCGGTGCGCAACAGCCTCGGTCCCGAACCGCCCTCCCGGTCGGAGGAAGAGGACCACGTCCAAGGCGGGCTGGGCAGCGAGCTGATCGCCGCCTTCTCTACCCAGCTCGACGGATCGCTGCGCCACGGCGCCGTGTTCCGGGACGACGAGGAGCAGTGGGAGCTGCGTCTGACCTTCCGCATCGCCGCCGAAGACCCCGTGATTGACGAAAAGACCGACGAGCGCGCCTGGCGCGCACGGCCTGCCGACTGAGCACCGCACAGGACGGGCGGCACTCAGAACGCCAGCGGCGCGCCTTCCTTCACGTTCTTCAGCGCAAAGAAGGTCCGGATCTGGCGCACGCCCGGCAGCGCGATCAGCATCTTGCCGTGCATCGCATTGTAGTCACCCATGTCGCGCACGCGGATCTTGAGGAAATAATCGAAATCGCCGGCGACAAGCTGGCAATCGAGCAGTTCCTTCATGTCGACCACCGCCGCCTCGAATTCCGCGAAGCTTTCCGGCGTGGAGCGGTCGAGCACCACCCCCACCATCACCAGCGCCCCCAGTCCGACCGAGGCCGGGTTGATCCGCCCGTGGACACCCGCGAGGTGCCCCTCGTCCGCCAGCCGTTGCATCCGGCGATGGCAGGTGGCGGCGCTGACATTCACCGCCTTGGCGATGTCGGCGTTGCTGAGCCGCCCGTCGCGCTGGACGAGCCGCAGGATGGCAAGGTCGATTCGGTCGAGGGCGGTCATGACAGTTTATTCCGAAAAGGCAGATAAAATTGCAAGCCAGTGAAAACAGGAGGTCAGAAGGCGGCAGTTTTTCGACTTTCAGACCGCAACTCTGAAAGCACCTTCCTCCGGGTTTCCGCTAGCCTCTCCGCCAGTCCCAATCCGGAGAACCCCCATGTCCCTGCTCGCGAACTTCGACCGCTACCCTCTCACATTCGGCCCCACCCCGATCGAGCATCTGCCGCGTCTGACCGAGGCACTTGGCGGCAAGGTGCAGATCTACGCCAAGCGCGACGACTGCAACTCCGGCCTCGCGATGGGCGGCAACAAGCTGCGCAAGCTCGAATACATCGTGCCCGACGCCATCGCGAGCGGGGCCGACACGCTGGTGTCCATCGGTGGTGTGCAGTCGAACCACACCCGCATGGTGGCGGCGACGGCAGCCAAGATCGGGATGAAATGTGTGGTGATCCAGGAGAAATGGGTGCCCCACTACGATGCCGTCTACGACCGCGTCGGCAACATCCAGATGACCCGGTTGATGGGCGCGGATTCGCGGCTGGTGGATGACGGCTTCGACATCGGCATCCGCAAAAGCTGGGAAAACGCGATCAAGTCGGTGGAGGACGCGGGCGGCAAGCCCTACCCGATCCCCGCCGGCGCCTCGGTCCACAAATTCGGCGCGCTCGGCTACATCGGCTTCGCAGAAGAAGTCGCCGCGCAGGAGGCGGAGCTTGGCTTCACCTTCGACTACATCGTGGTCTGCGTCGTCACCGGCTCCACCCAGGGTGGCATGATCGTGGGCTTCGCGGCGCAGGACCGCGCTGAAACCGTCATCGGCATCGACGCCTCCGGCACGCTCGACCAGACCCGCGCGCAGGTCCGCTCCATCGTCGACAACACCGCGGAACTGGTGGGGCTTGGCCGCGCCATCCGTGACGACGAGATCGTCATCAACCCCGACTACGCCTACCCCGCCTATGGCGTGCCGTCCGAGGAAACCAACGACGCGATCCGGCTGGCCGCGCGGACCGAGGCGATGATCACCGACCCGGTCTACGAGGGCAAATCCATGCAGGGCATGATCGACCTCACGAAAAAGGGCTTCTTTCCCGAAGGCTCCCGCGTGCTTTATGCTCACCTGGGTGGCGCTCCCGCGCTGAACGGCTACAGCTACCACTACAAGGACGGCTGACCGCCGCCGCAGACGACACCCCCGCCCGGAGGCTCCCATGTCCACCCCCCTGAAGACCGTCGAGCAGCGCCTGTTGTGGCTGTCGCACTGGATGATCCACCACGCCAACCACATCCGGCCGAAGGTGGACGGGATCAAGGTGGGCGGGCACCAGGCGTCCTCGGCCTCGATGGTGTCGATCATGACGGCGCTCTACTTTTCCGCGTTGCGCCCCGCCGACCGGGTCGCGGTGAAGCCGCACGCGGGGCCGGTGTTCCACGCGATCCAGTACCTGATGGGCCAGCAGAC
>CAKZPN010000023.1 GCA_937139335.1 uncultured Roseicyclus sp.
AATACGAGTACTTTTTCCATATTTCATATACCAACGTTAGATGATAGTACGAAAGGTGGCGCAGAAATACAGACCAAGCGGTAAAGACTCTCATTGCGTTCCCTTCCAGGCGTATGAATATAACACGGGTCTTCGCACAAGGTGGTGTGGGTAACACATGAGTCATAGCGCGAAACTATGTGTCAACAAAGCGGTCACATAACCGCTTTGTTTAGGGTTCTATTGGGATGATTTCTCCTCTTCTTCTTCAGGCGCTCCTATTGAAAAGCTTACCTGGAAGTCAGTCGCATTTTCATTTTGAGCCTCATCGACACACCGAACGTAGTATCGATACGTTGCAAGATTTGGAAGGTTTGCAAGATTTGCATTATGCACCTTCTCTCCTGTCACGCCAAACGTCTCCATCCCTGAAAAAATACGGCCAATCGTCGTACTAAAACGACACTCTGCATCTTCGTCAGTTGTTACAAAAAGCATAATCGGGCTTGTGTCCCCTGGGAACGTTGTCGTAGGGCCACTAGTGAGGATCATTGGTGGTGTTGTATCTGGTGGTCCTTCATCAAGTTTTGGTGTAACGGTGATGAGAATTGACACTTGATCGGTTGCTCCTGTTTCGTTATTTGAACACGTTAGATAATATCGAGTTGTTTTTTCTGGTTCAAGATTTTGGGCTCCCTCTTTACCAGACGATGGAAACTGCTCACTCGAACACGTGTCCGCATTCACCGAACCCCAGTTTAACTGAATCGATTCTCCTTCAGTAATTTTTTCTTTTGTTGCAGAAATAGCTGCTGGTGGTGCTGCGCGATGCCCTTGACCTGCTCGGCGCTCTGCGTCTGCAACTCCGTCACCTTGGCCGTGTACGCGCCTTGCAGCGCCTCGACCTGCTGGCTCAGGTTGTTGCGTTGGTCGTACATCGTCAGCACGACGCCCTCGATCCGAAGGCCGGGGTTCGCAGTTTCGCGCACGTCCCGCACCGTCAGCATCAGCTGCGACAGCCCTTCAAGCGCGAAGAATTCCGCCTGCAACGGCACCAGAACCGCGTCGCAGGCCACCAGCGCGTTCACCGTCAACAGGCTGAGCGACGGCGGGCAGTCGATCAGGATGTAGTCGTAGTCGCGCGCGGTATCCGTCGACAGCGCATCCTTCAGCAGGAACACGCGATTCTCCTGCGATCCAAGCTCCACGTCGGTGGAACTCAGATCGGTCGTCGCCGGCGCAAGGTCGAGCCGCTCGACACTGGTCTGCCGGATGACGCTGGCCAGCGGCGCTTCTTCGTGCAGCAACTCGTATGTGGTGTTTTCGCGGTCGCGCGCCGCAACGCCCAGTCCGGTCGAGGCGTTGCCCTGCGGGTCGAGGTCGATGATCAGCACCTGTTCGCCTAGGCTTGCCAGTGCTGCGCCGAGGTTGATCGCCGTGGTGGTCTTGCCCACCCCGCCCTTCTGGTTGGTGATGGCGAGGACGCGGGGCGTTGTTGGCTCAGGCATGGGTCAATCGCTCGATCCGGAGGAGGACAGCCTCGGCGTCGGTCACGCTGGGGATGACGGTCACTTCCATCTGCCAGCCAAGCCGCGCGGATTCAAGCTCCTCAGCGTAGCGCGCGCCCTTTTGAAACAGCGCGACACCGTCTGGCGTCAGGTGGCGCTGCGCATAGGTGCAGAGGGCGGGCAACGCCGCGAGGGCTCGGGCGGAGATAACATCGGCCTGTTGCGGCGGCAAATCCTCGATCCGGCGGCTGAACACGCCAACCGACAGGTCCATCTGCCGCGCCGTCTCCCTCAGGAAGGCGGCCTTGCGGAGGTCGGCTTCGACGAGGTTCACTTTCATCTTCGGGTGCGTTTCCACCGCAATGGCGGCACAGACCAGGCCCGGAAACCCGCCGCCGCTGCCGAGATCCAGCCATGTGGTGGCGCCCGGCGGAATGTGGTCCATCAACTGCGCCGAATCGAGCATGTGGCGCGACCAGAGCAGCGGCAGCGTGGCCGGTGAGATCAGGTTGATCGTCTTCTGCCACTTTGCGAGGAGCGCCGCGTAAAGCTCCAACCGGTCCATTGTTTCACGTGAAACACGCGCGTCGAGCGCCGCCTTCGCCTCGTCCTCGGTCATGCGCGCAGGCGGTCGTCGTGCCGGATGCGGGTGAGGATCAGCGCCAGCGCCGCCGGCGTCATCCCGTCGATCCGCCCGGCCTGCGCGAGCGTCCTTGGACGCACGCGGTCAAGCTTGCCGCGCAGCTCGTTCGACAACCCGCCGATTTCGGCATAGGCGAGCGCGTCCGGGATCAGCATGTTCTCGTCGCGGCGCAGGGCATCCGCATCCCGCTGCTGGCGGTCCACGTAGGTCTTGTAGAGCGCTTCGATCTCAAGTTGCTCCTGAATTTCCGCCGGCGTGTCCGTCAGCGCGGGGATCAACATTTCAAGGTCGCGCGCGGTTACGTCCGGAAACGCAAGAACTTCCATGCCGGTCCGGCGCTGGCCATCCTGGTTGATGCTGATGCCCGAGGCCGCGACTTCTTTCGGGGTGAAACTGTGGGTTTCCAACAAGGCCCGGCCGGCCTCCAGCGCTTCCAGCTTCGCGTCGAACGCGGCGCGACGGATGTCGTCGACGATACCCAGGGCCTCGGCACGCGGCGTCAGGCGTTGGTCGGCGTTGTCGGCCCGCAGCGTCAGCCGGTATTCGGCACGCGAGGTGAACATGCGGTAAGGCTCGCTGACGCCCCGCGTCACGAGGTCGTCGATCAGCACGCCGATATAGGCCTCCGCCCGCCCGAGGATCACAGGCCCCTCGCCCGCAACCCGGCGCGCGGCGTTCAACCCGGCGATAAGCCCTTGGGCTGCCGCCTCCTCATAGCCCGTGGTCCCGTTGATCTGCCCGGCCAGGAACAGACCCGGCAAGTCGGGCAACTCCAGCTCTGCGCTCAGGCGCTGCGGATCGACGTAATCATATTCGATGGCATAGCCCGGCTGCAGGATCTCGGCCTGCTCCAGCCCGGCGATGGATCGGACATAAGCCTCCTGCACATCCTCGGGCAGCGAGGTGGAGATGCCGTTGGGATAGACCACATCGCTCTCCAATCCCTCGGGCTCGAGGAAGATCTGGTGAGAGGTCTTGTCGGCAAAACGCACCACTTTGTCCTCGATCGAGGGGCAATAGCGTGGCCCCACCCCCTCGATATGGCCGCCATACATAGCCGAGCGCGACAGGTTCGCGGTGATGATCTCGTGCGTGCCAGCGTTTGTATGCGTGATCCCGCAAGCGATCTGCCGCACCGTCGGTCTGGTCGACAGGAACGAGAACAGCGTCGGGTCATCGTCCGCCGGCTGCATCTCGAGCTGATCCCAGGCGATGGACGAGGACCGCAGCCGCGGGGGTGTGCCGGTCTTCAGGCGCCCGAGCGGCAGGGCCAGGTCGCGCAGACGCTGCGCCAACCGGTTGGAGGGCTTGTCGCCCAACCGCCCGCCTTCGATCTTGCGGTCGCCGATGTGGATCACGCCGCGCAGGAACGTGCCGGTGGTCAGGACCACGGCGCCGGCGCGTAGTTCGGCCTCGTCGGCCATACGCACGCCCGCCACCCGTCCCGCCTCAACGATCAGGTCGGCGACTTCCCCTTCGACGATCTGGACCAACGGCTGGTCGGCCAACAGATCCTGGATCGCCGCCTTGTAGAGCGCGCGGTCGGATTGCGTACGAGGGCCGCGCACGGCCGGCCCCTTGCGGCGATTCAACAGCCGGAACTGGATGCCAGAGCGGTCGGCGGCCAGCCCCATGATCCCGCCCATCGCGTCGATCTCGCGCACGAGATGGCCCTTGCCCAGCCCGCCGATCGCCGGGTTGCAGGACATGACGCCGATGGTCTCCGCGCGCATCGTGACAAGCGCAGTTCGCGCGCCGGCGCGTGCCGCTGCATGCGCAGCCTCGGCGCCGGCATGGCCGCCGCCGATGATAATGACGTCGATAGGGGCATGTTTCACGTGAAACACTCCTCACTTTCCGATGCAGAATTGCGCAAAGATTTCACCGAGAACGGCCTCTACATCCATCCGACCGATGAGCGAGTCAAGCGCAGTGGCCGCGTCGCGCAGATGCAGCGCGATGATCTCGGCGCCGATGTCGCCGCCGTCGAAGGCACGCTGCGCCTCGGCCAGCGCGGTCTGCGCGCGCACCATCGCCTGCCGGTGCCGCTCATGCGAGGCGACGGGCAGGTCGAAGACGCGCTCGGACAGCGCCGCCGCAACATCCGCCAGCACCTGGTCCACCCCCTGCCCGGTCAGGCCGGACACCCCTGTGCCGGTCAGGTCGGCCTTGGTCCGGTAGCGCAGGTCGATGGGCACGCCGGGATCGAAACCCTCGCCCGCCAGCGTCCCGTCTTCCAGCAAGATCCGAAGGTCAGCCGCCACCGCCCTATCCCGTGCGCGCGAAATCCCGATCCGCTCCACCGCATCCTCGCTCTCACGCAGCCCGGCGGTATCGAGGAACGTCACCGGCAACCCGTCGAGATCCACGCGCACCTCGAGCACGTCGCGGGTCGTTCCGGCGACCTCGGAGGTGATCGCGATATCGCGCCCGGCGATACGGTTCAGCAACGTGGATTTGCCCACATTCGGTTCCCCGATGATCGCCACCTCGAAGCCGAGCCGCAGCCGTTCGGCCCCGGAAAATCCGTGCAACTGCTGGTCGATCGCCCCCAGCACCCGGTCGATCAGAGTGCCCACCTCCGGCGAGACGTCCACCGGGACCTCTTCGTCGGCAAAGTCGATTGTCGCCTCGATCAGCGCCGCCGCCCGCAGCAGGTCGGCGCGGCAGGCATCCGCAAACGCGCGCATCTGTCCGATGAACAGGCCCTGCGCCTGCGTCCGCTGAAGCTCCGTCTCGGCAGCGATCAGGTCCGACAGCCCTTCCACCTGCGCGAGATCAAGGTTGCCGTTCATCAGCGCCCGCCGCGTGAACTCTCCCGGCTCCGCCATCCGCGCCAAGCCGGTCTCGGCAATCGCGCGTTCCACCGCGCGGATCACCGCGACACTGCCGTGAAGCTGCAGCTCGACCGAATCCTCGCCGGTGAAACTGCGCGGCGCGTCGAAGCGCAGAACGAGCGCCTCGTCGAGCAGCCCGCCATCCGCATTCCGCAACCGGCGCAACGCAAACCGCCCCGGTCCCGGCAGTTCGCCCGCCATGCGCCCCGCCACCGCATGCGCGTCCGGCCCAGAAATCCGGATCACCGCGACGCCCGATTTTCCCCGGGCGGTCGCCAGGGCGAAAATCGTGTGCATGCCCAGGGTCCTTTAGGTGTTCATCGAATCGAAGAAATCGGAGTTGCTCTTCGTCTGCTTCAGCTTCGAGATCAGGAACTCGATCGCGTCGGTCGTGCCCATCGGGTTCAGAATGCGCCGCAGAACGTAGGTCTTCTGCAGGTCGCCCTTGTCGACCAGCAGCTCCTCTTTCCGTGTGCCGGACTTGAGGATGTCCATCGCCGGGAACACGCGCTTGTCGGCGACCTTGCGGTCCAGCACGATCTCGGAGTTGCCGGTGCCCTTGAATTCCTCGAAGATCACCTCGTCCATCCGGCTTCCGGTGTCGATCAGCGCGGTCGCGATGATGGTGAGCGACCCACCCTCCTCGATGTTCCGCGCGGCACCAAAGAACCGCTTCGGCCGTTGCAGCGCGTTCGCATCGACGCCGCCGGTCAGCACCTTGCCCGAGGACGGGACGACGGTGTTGAAGGCACGACCGAGGCGCGTGATCGAATCGAGCAGGATCACCACGTCGCGCTTGTGTTCGACCAGGCGTTTCGCCTTTTCGATCACCATTTCGGCCACGGCCACGTGCCGCGTCGCGGGTTCGTCGAAGGTCGAGGAAATCACCTCGCCCTTCACGCTCCGCTGCATGTCGGTGACTTCTTCCGGGCGCTCGTCGATCAGCAACACGATCAGATAGCACTCGGGGTGATTGGTCTCGATCGAGTTGGCGATGTTCTGCAGCAGCACGGTCTTGCCGGTCCGGGGCGGCGCCACGATCAGAGCGCGCTGTCCTTTGCCGATCGGCACCACCAGGTCGATGATCCGGGCCGAGCGATCCTTCAGCGTCGGGTCGTCGATCTCCATCGTCAGCCGCTCGTCGGGATAGAGCGGTGTGAGGTTGTCGAACGCGACCTTGTGGCGGGCGCGCTCGGGATCCTCGAAATTGATGTGCTGGACCTTCACCAGCGCGAAATACCGCTCGTTGTCCTTCGGCGCGTTCATCACGCCGTCGACCGAGTCGCCCGTGCGCAGCGCATGCTGGCGGATCATCTCGGGCGAAACGTAGATGTCATCGGGACCGGGCAGGTAGTTCGCCTCGGGCGAGCGCAAAAAGCCGAAACCGTCCTGCAAAACTTCCAGCACGCCGTCACCGATGATGTCCCAGCCTTCTTCAGCCCGCTCGCGCAGGATCTCGAACATCATCTCGCCCTTGCGCATGGTCGAAGCGTTCTCGATCTCGAGTTCTTCGGCCATGGTCAGAAGGTCTTTGGGCGATGTGGCCTTCAGTTCGGCCAGCGTCAGCGTCGTATCAGTCATGGAAATATCCCGGAGCGGGCCTGGCCCAAAGGCGTCCCGATCTTCAGCGTAAGGAAGGAAAATCTACCCCCGGACGGAGGCATGTCAGAGCTAAGCGCCCGTTCCCTGCCTGTCAAGCACGGGGTGCAGGCCTCTCATCTCTCTTTAAGAAAGAAAGATTTAAGAAAGGATGTTGGGTTTGTAGGGCGCTGAGTAATCGGGGCTTGTCCGGTTGCGGGGAAACCATCCCGGTGAAAATCCACAGGGACGGAGTATTCACCGGCCGTTCACAAGGCTCCCAGAGGCCGATAATAATCTACTAATAACAGATATTTAAGTTCTCTGCGGCCGTGGAAATCCCTGTGCGTAGCTTCTTACAGGAGACATCCCCGTCCCTGTCCCAAGGCACATCTTGGAAAAGCCATCCCCGTGGACAGACCGCCGCGAAGATCCGTGGTCTTGGCGCAGCCCTTGCAGTCTTTCCGCGCGCCCCATCCGCCAACAGGATTGTCTGCACCTTTCCCGCTCCGTTATGCACAGCGTTATGGACAGTATTCCCGGCGATACCGGCACCCTCACCCTCGCGTCCGCCTCTGCCATCCGCCGTCAGTTGCTGGAACAGGTGGGGATTCGTTGCGCCATACGACCGGTGCGGCTCGACGAGGATTCGATCCGCGCGGCGATGGTGGCCGATGGCGCAGGGCCACGCGACATCGCCGATGCGCTGGCAGAGGCCAAGGCGCGCAAGGCGGCCGGCACGGGGCTGACGCTTGGCTGCGACCAGATCCTTGCGTTGAAGACGCAGATTTTCGCCAAGCCCGAAGACCGCGCCGCGGCACATGACCAGTTGACCAACCTCGGCGGCCAGACCCACCACCTCTATTCCGCCGCAGTGATCTACGAGGACGGCGCGCCCGTCTGGCGCCATGTCGGCCTTGCCCGCATGACCATGCACAGCCTCACCGGGTCCGAAATCGACACCTATCTCGACCGGGCCTGGCCCGCAGTCGCCAGCTCGGTCGGCGCCTACCAGGCCGAGCATCTGGGCGCCCGCCTGTTTTCCCGCATGGACGGCGACTGGTTCAGCGTGCTTGGAATGCCCTTGCTCGACATCTGTTCCTATCTGCGACTGCGCGGCTGGAGGTTTTCATGATCCGCCCCACGATCCCGCTGGCCGGTGTCATCGGCGATCCGATCTCGCATTCCCTGTCGCCGCGCCTGCACGGCCACTGGTTGCGCCGCTACGGCCTTCGTGGTCACTACGTGCCGCTGCAAATCACCCATTCCAACCTGGCGGATGCGCTGCGGATCCTGCCGGAAATGGGGTTCGTGGGCGTGAACGTGACGATCCCGCACAAGGAATACGTGTTGTCGCTGGCCTCCAACGTCACCGACCGCGCGGCGTTGATCGGGGCGGCGAACACGCTGACCTTCCTGGGTGAGGGGCGGATTCAGGCCGACAACACAGACGGCCAGGGGTTCCTGTCGAACATCCGGCAAGCGCTGCCGGGCTGGACCTCCGCCGCTGGCCCGGCGCTGGTGCTGGGCTCGGGCGGTGCGGCCAAGGCGATCATTTCGGCCCTGCTTTCGGACGGAGCGCCGCAGGTGCTGGTCGCCAACCGCACCCGCGCCCGCGCCGAGGGGCTGAAGGAACAGTTCGGCGCCCGGGTCGATCCGCAGGACTGGACGCATATTCCGACGCTGGTCGAACACGCCGCGCTGATCGTCAACACGACCTCGCTGGGTATGGAAGGACAGCCGCCGCTGGCCATCGACCTGTCGCGTCTGCGCCCGCCGACCGTCGTCACCGATATCGTTTACGCGCCGCTGGAAACCGACCTGCTCAAGCAAGCGCGCGCAGCCGGATGTGAAACCGTCGACGGGTTGGGGATGCTGCTGCATCAGGCCGTGCCGGGGTTCGAGCGCTGGTTTGGCTACACGCCGCTGGTCGACGACGATCTCCGGCAGGCAGTGCTTCTGGCATGAGCGTGCGGCTTGGGCTGACCGGCTCCATCGGCATGGGCAAATCGACCACGGCGCAGATGTTCCGCGAACTGGGCGTGCCAGTCTGGGACGCCGACGAGACGGTGCACCGCCTTTACGCGCTTGGCGGGGCCGCCGTGGCACCCGTCGCTGCGATTGCGCCCGGAGCGATCGAGGGCGGCGCGGTCAGCCGGGACCGTCTGAGGGCGGCGATCGCGGCAGACCCTGAGCTGCTGCGCAGGCTCGAATCCGTCGTGCATCCGCTTGTGGCCGCGGACCGCATGGCGTTCATCGCAGCCCATGCCGATGCGCCGCTGATCCTGCTCGATATCCCGCTTCTCTACGAGACCGGCGGCGAGGCCCATGTCGACGCCGTCGCCGTCGTCACCACGGACCCGGAGACGCAGAAGGCGCGCGTGATGGTCCGTCCCGGCATGACGCAGGCGCTCTTCGACCAGATCCTGTCGCGGCAGGTGCCCGATGCCGAGAAACGCGCGCGGGCGGATCACCTGATCGAGACGAACACGCTGGAACAGACCCGCGCCCGTGTGGCAGAACTGGTGCAGGATCTGACTGGGGGCAGCCGACCCGATGCGTGAAATTGTTCTCGACACCGAAACGACCGGGCTCGATCCGTTCGACACGCCCGCGCACCGCATCGTGGAGATCGGCGCGGTGGAACTGTGGAACCAGGTGCCAACCGGCAACACCTACCACCAATACATCAATCCCGGCCGCGACATGCCGGCAGAGGCCTTCGCGGTCCACGGTATCGGCGAGGAGTTCCTGTTCGACAAGCCGCGCTTTGCCGACATCGCGGGTGCCTTCGTCGCGTTCATTGGCGATGCGCGGCTGGTGATCCACAATGCCAGCTTCGACATGCGTTTCCTGAACGCTGAGTTGGAATGGGCCGGTCTGCCCCGCCTGCCAACGGACCGCGCGCTGGACACGCTGATGATCGCGCGCCGCAAGTTTCCCGGTTCTCCGGCCTCGCTCGACGCGCTCTGCCGCCGCTTCGGGATCGACAACTCGAACCGCACGCTTCACGGCGCGCTGCTCGACTCCGAGATCCTGGCCGAGGTCTACCTGGAACTGACCGGCGGTCGCCAACCCGATTTCGCTCTGTCCGGGCATCGCGGCAATGATCGGGCGGCGAGTGCTGCGAGCGACACGGCGTGGAGGCCGCGTCCGCGGCCGCAGCCCCTGCCGTCCCGGCTCACCGACGCAGAGCGCGCCGCCCATGCCGCCCTGGTGGCAGAGCTTGGGGATGGCGCGGTCTGGTCGAAATTCGGCTGAAGCCTCAGGCGTCGGCCTTGCGGGTGGCCGCGCGCTGGGCAAGCTGCTGCCGGTAGAGCGCGAGGAAGTCGATGGTGTCGAGGTTCAGCGGCGGATAGCCACCATCGCGCGTCACGTCCGACACGATGCGCCGCACGAATGGGAACAGCATCCGCGGGCATTCGATCAGCAGGAACGGGTGCAGCTGGTCGTTGGTCACGTTCTCGACCCGGAAGATGCCGCCGTATTCCAGCTCCATCAGGAAGATCGACTGCGGTGTCTCATCCTTGGTCTTGCTCTCGATCTTCAGCTTCATGATCACGTCGTACTGATCTTCGGCTTCGCGCTTGCGCGCATCGAGGGCGACCTGAACCTGAATGTCGGGCTGAACCTGCGCGTTCACCGATTTCTGCGCGGCGATGTTCTCGAAGGACATGTCGCGCACGAACTGGCCCAGGATCTGCATCTTGGGCAGGACAGGCTGCGCGGCCTGGTCTTCGGGCTGCGCGGGGGTCGCACCGCCATTGGTCTCTGACATCTTTCTCTCCAAACCTTGCGAACGTTGGGGCGCGGTCTAGCAGCCCCGCCGCCTTGCCTCAATGGCGTCTCTTGCCACTGCGGCTCCGCGTTGCGTCCAGCCTGACGGGCCGCGCGGCGGTGCTCCATCCTCCTCGACGGTGTAGGTCGTGTCGATCACGTCACCGCCGGGGCGCGGCGAGCCATGTGGGCCGCGCGGGCCCATCGTGCGAACGGTCACGCGCTTCCTCACCTCGCGCAGCACCAGGTTGCGGATCGCGGGCACGAGCAGCGCAAACCCCAGTGCGTCGGTGAAAAACCCCGGCGTCAGAAGCAGCGCGCCGGAAAACAGGATCATCGCGCCATGGGCCAGCGGCTCGGTCGGGTCGTGCAACGTCTCGAGGCTCGTGCGCAGCCGGGCCAGCGCCTGCGCGCCCTGCGAGCGCACGAGCATTGTGCCCGCGATCGCCGTCAGGACCACGATGGCCAGCGTCGGCCAGAGCCCGATCCAGCCACCGACCTGGATGAACAGGCCGATCTCGATCAACGGGACAAGCAGGAAGGCAAGAAACAGCCACATCTTCAAGGCTCCTTTGCGGGGCGGACGGAATGGCGCGGCCTGAGTCATGGACTTGACCACACCCCTGCCTTACATATGTGCCCTGCGACCATGATTAGAACCCCGACGTTCCGCCGAGGATTACAGATGAATTCGTCCCTATTGTCTTTGCTGGTTCTGGCCGGCATTGCGATCTTCCTGATCCTCCGCTTGCGCAGCGTATTGGGGAGCCGCGACGGATTCGAGAAACCGCCGGTCGTGTCGGCCACAGGGCGGTCCGACCCGCGCCGCGACTTCGAGGTGATCGAGGGCGGCCCCGACCACGACATCATCGACCATGTCGAAGACGGCTCCGAGAGTGCAAAGGCGCTCGCCGCGATGAAGATGGCCGAGCACAATTTCACCGTGACCGAGTTCCTGCAAGGCGCCCGCAGCGCCTATGAAATGATCCTGATGGCCTTCGAGAATGGGGAGACCGACGACCTTCGCCCATTCCTCGCCGACGAGGTGCTCGACACGTTTGCCACCGTCATCCGCCAGCGCGAGGAACAGGGCCTGACGATCACCGCCTCCTTCATCGGCGTGCGCGAACTGACGCTCGACAGCGCGCGGTTCGATCGCAACACCGGCGTGGGCGAGATCACCGTGCGGTTTGTGGGTGAATTGACGTCTGTCGTGAAGAACGCCGCCGGCGAGGTGATCGAGGGCGACCCGAACGAGATCAAGCGCCAGCGCGACGTCTGGACCTTTGCCCGCAAGATGGGCGCGAAGGATCCGAACTGGGAACTGGTCGCCACCGACGGATGACCCATGGCCGGACGCGCCGCGATCCTGGGCCTCGTCGTGGCCGCGTTCGGTTGGATCTTCCCTGCCATGGCGGATGAAGCCGTTGAACTCCTGTCCTTTGCCGACCTGACCGGCTGGGAAGACGACGACCACGCCGCGGCGCTGTCGGTCTTTCGCGGCACCTGCGCCGACATGGAAGGCGACGACTGGCGGGCGCTTTGCGCCATCGCCGAAACCGCGCCCGACGCCCGCACCTTTTTCGAACTGTTCTTCCGCCCCGTGCTGATCGGCGGCGACAGCCCCGCGCTCTTCACCGGCTACTACGAGCCGGAACTGAACGGCTCGCTGCGCCGCACCTCGCGCTTTCGTTATCCGCTCTACCGCACCCCGCCAGAGGCCAACGGCGGCGTCTGGCACAGCCGCCGCGAGATCGAGGAAGACCGTTTGCTGGAAGGGCGCGGGCTGGAGATCGTCTGGGTCGATGACCCGGTGGAGCTGTTCTTTCTCCAGATCCAGGGCTCGGGCCGCGTCACCCTGGGCGACGGCTCGGTGATCCGGGTGGGCTACGGCGGGCGCAACGGGCACCCCTACCGCTCGATCGGGCAGGAACTGGTGCGCCGCGGCGTGTTCCAGCCGCATCAGGTCTCCGCGCAGGTGATCCGCAACTGGGTGCGGCGCCACCCGGCCGAGGGGCAGGAACTGCTTTTTCACAACCCGTCCTACGTCTTCTTTCGCCGCGTCGACATTTCCGACCCGGCGCTCGGTCCGCTCGGCGCGATGAACCGCTCGATCACGCCGTTGCGCACCATCGCCGTCGACCCGGAATTCACGCCGCTGGGCGCGCCGGTCTGGATCGAAAAGGCGGGCGCGGGCCCGATGCGCCGCCTGATGATCGCGCAGGACACCGGCGGCGCGATCCGGGGCGCGCAGCGCGCCGACATCTTCTTCGGGTTCGGCGATGTTGCCGGCGAAGCGGCTGGCGAAATCCGCGATCCGGGCCGGATGATGGTGCTGTTGCCGATCGAAATGGCCCACCAGCGCGTCCCGGACGCCTGAGCGATGGCGCGGCGCGGCAAACGCGGGCTGAGCGCCGATGACAAGGCGCTGTGGGAAAAGGTCACTCAAAGCGCCACGCCGCTGGCACCGCCCGCGCGCAACATGCCGATCAAATCCGACACGCCGTCGCAAACGCGCATCCCCGACCCGGTGCAGCCGCGCGACCGGCTGCCGGCGTTCCGCATTGGCGAAAAGACCGGCCACAAGCCGCATCCGCCGCAGCCGGAGCGCGACCTGTCGGCCCGATTGGCCCACGCACCCGTGCGGATGGATCACAACGCCTATCGCAAGATGCAGCGCGGCAAGCTGAAGCCCGAAGGCCGGATCGACCTGCACGGCATGACGCTGACGCAGGCGCACCCGGTCCTGATGCGCTTCATCCTCGACGCCTATGACGCCAACAAGCGGCTGGTCCTCGTCATCACCGGCAAGGGCAAGGACCGTGATACGCCCGACCCGATCCCGATCCGGCGCGGCATCCTGCGTCACCAGGTGCCGACCTGGCTGCACGCCCCACCGCTGGGCGCCGTGGTGCTGGACATCCGCGAGGCGCATCAGCGCCACGGCGGCGGCGGCGCCTATTACGTCTACCTGAAGAAGCGCCGCTAGAGGACGTAGCGGCTCAAGTCGGTGCTGCGCGACAGCTCGCCCAGGTTCTGTTCCACGAAATCGGCGTCGACCGTAATCGCCTCGCCCGAACGGTCGGGCGCGGTGAAGCTCAATTCTTCGAACACCCGCTCCATCACGGTGTAAAGCCGCCGCGCGCCGATGTTTTCGACGCTTTCGTTCACCTCGGCCGCGATCTTGGCCAGCGCGGCGATGCCTTCCGGCGTGAATGTCACCGTCACCTCCTCCGTCGCCATCAGTGCAGTGTATTGCAGCGTCAGGGCGTTGTCGGTCTCGGTTAGGATCCGGACGAAATCGCTTTCGGTGAGCGGCCGCAGGTTCACCCGGATCGGCAGACGCCCCTGCAACTCGGGCAGCAGGTCCGAGGGTTTGGCGATGTGGAACGCGCCCGAAGCTATGAAGAGGATGTGGTCGGTCTTCACCGGCCCCAGCTTTGTCGACACGGTCGTGCCCTCGATCAGCGGCAGCAGGTCGCGCTGCACGCCCTCGCGGCTCACGTCGCCACCGCGCACATCCTGCCGTGCCGCGACCTTGTCGATCTCGTCGATGAAGACGATGCCGTTCTGTTCGACCGCCTCCAGCGCCTCTTTCTTGATCGCCTCGTCGTCCAGCAGGTTGTCGGCCTCCTCCGCGATCAGCAGGTCGTAGCTCGCCGCGACCGTCAGCCGCTTTTTCACCATACGCTGGCCAAAAGCTTTGCCGAAGATATCGCCCAGATTCATCATCCCGCCGCCCATGCCGCCGCCCGGCTGGCCGGGGATCTCGAAGCCCTGCATCGGGTTGGAGGTATCGGCGATCTCGAGCTCGATCAGCGTGTCGTCCAGTTCGCCCGCGCGCAGTTTCTTGCGGAACATCTCGCGCGTCTGGTCGCGGGCACCCTCGCCCGCCAGTGCGGCGATCACACGGTCCTCGGCGGCGGTATGAGCCTTGCCCTTCACCTCGTCGCGCATCCCGTCGCGCACCATGACCTGGGCCGCATCGACCAGGTCGCGGATGATCTGCTCCACGTCGCGGCCGACATAGCCGACCTCGGTGTATTTCGTCGCCTCGACCTTGATGAAGGGCGCGCGGGCGAGTTTGGCCAAGCGGCGCGAGATCTCGGTCTTGCCGACGCCGGTCGGCCCGATCATCAGGATGTTCTTGGGATAGACCTCTTCGCGGAGGTCATCGCCCAGCTGCTTGCGCCGCCAGCGGTTGCGCAGCGCCACGGCGACGGCGCGCTTGGCGTCCTTCTGCCCGATGATGAAACGGTCGAGCTCGGAGACGATCTCGCGGGGGGTCAGGTCGGTCACGTTGCGGGTGTCCTTGTCAGGAAATCATAAGGTGGCAAGCGGTCCTTGCCGGGAAAGCGGGGCAGGGCGCGCATCAGGCTGCGCCGCAGCGCCTCCCATTGCGCGCCGAGCAGCACGAGGCCCGCGCCAAGGATCAGAATGATGAGAAACGCCTGCCCCTCGGCGATGGTGATGGCGAGCGCGACGACATAGCCGACGCCGGATACGAGGAACGATCGGCGGTCGATCACCACTGCGAAACCTGCCATGAGCGCGATGAAGCCGGCCAGCACCACCTCAGAGGCAAGCGTGCCCGTGTCGAACAGCGTCAGAGCGACGGTGTTCACGATCGCCGGCGCGGCGATGACGTGAAGCCAGAACCCCGACGCCGCCCGCCGCGTCACGCGGTGCGGGTCGGACATGTCGAAGCCCATGGCGATGATCAGGCCGATCAGGCCCAGCACAATGGTCAGGATGGCGAAGGGGCCGTCCGCGCTCAGCAAGAAGACGTCGCGCGGGTCCGTGGGAAAGGACCCGCCCAGCGTGGCGAGCCCGAAACAGGTGGCGAAGACCGACACGGCGATCAACGCCACGGTGAAGGGGACGCGGAACAACAGGTAATAGCCCGCCAAGAGCAGCGCCGCGAGGCCAGCCGCCAGCGTCAACATAGCCGGCGTGCGCAGGTCAAGCATCGCGGCGAAGGAGTAGCCGAACTGCGCCGACAGCAGGCCGAACATGACAGCGAGTGCGATGGACGGCGCCACCATCCGACGTGTGAGCGTGAAGTAGCGGGCCAGAACGATGACGGCCGCCATGCCCACCAAGGCGTAGACCATGCCGAGGATATACCCCTGCGTCGTGCCGAGCAGCGTCATGCCGGTCACGCCGGCGAAGCCGGTGTAGAGAATGGCGAGACCGACAACGATGAAGATCTCGTTGAACCCCTTGAACAGCTCGAACGGTTCATCGAGGCCCGACAGATGCGCCCGCACCCCCGACCGTTGCTCGGACAGCACCACGAGCGAGGCCGCCTGCGCCTCGGTCATCACGCCCGAGGTGACGGCGGCGCGGATGTCGTCGCGGGTGATGTCACTCATCCGCCGATCCGTTCCACCGTCAGGTTGCCGTTTGTGTAGACGCAGATGTCTGCCGCGATCGCCATCGCCTTGCGCGCGATCGTCTCGGCATCCGCATCGGTCTCGATCAGCGCCCGCGCGGCGGCCAGCGCATAATTCCCGCCCGATCCGATGGCGGCCACATCATGTTCGGGCTCCAGCACGTCGCCCGCGCCGGTGATGATGTAGAGATCGCGCCCGTCGGTGACGATCAGCATCGCCTCCAGCTTCTGCAGGTACTTGTCGGTGCGCCAGTCCTTGGCCAGTTCCACGCTCGCGCGCTGCAACTGGCCCGGAGTCGCCTCCAGCTTGGCCTCCAGCCGTTCCAGCAAGGTGAAGGCATCGGCGGTCGACCCGGCAAAGCCCGCGACCACGTCGTAGCCGCCCGGCGACAGCCGCCGCACCTTGCGCGCCGTGCCCTTGATGACCGTCTGGCCAAGGCTCACCTGCCCGTCGCCCGCGACCACCACCTCGCCGCCCTTGCGGACGCCGATGATCGTGGTGCCGTGCCAACCGGGGAAATCGCTGTCTGCCATGGAGCCTCCGTTGCTGTCGGGCTTTATATGGAACGCGCCCGCCCGACCCGCAACCGGGCCGGCGCTGGACCGCCGTCGCGAAGGCCAAGGCCTTTCCTGGCCGGGCTTCCTGTCGGCAGCCACCGAGGAGAAGGAAGGCCTAACCCGCCCCTTCGCTCACCACGATGAACTGCGGCGCGTTCCCGTAGCCGAAGATGCGCACCCAGAGGTAACGCTGCTGCCCCGACAGGACGGCGCCCGGGATGTATTCGGACCCCGGCGCGATGCGCCAGATCTGCGGGATGCGGGCGCGCTGGGACGGGTCGCCAAAGATCGGATCCCATCCATCCAACTCGTCGCGGCGACCGAAGCGATGCAAATTGGCGCGATCCTGCTGCAGGATCGCGCCGAAATCGCCGAGCCGCACACCGGCGCTGTTGTAGAAATCTGCAGGACCGATCAGGGCGTAATATTCCCCGATCAGGGTTTGCGCCCGCGCGGCGGCGGCCGAAAGCGTCAGGCAAAGGGCCATCAGGGCAAGCAAGCGCATAGGACGGCTCCGGTGTTGCGGCAGGATGCCGTGACTGTAGCCACCCCACCCCGGTCCGTCACCTGCCGCTGTTCAGGCGTCGAGGAAAATCACGGCGGCATGATCGCGCAGGTAGATCTGGAGCCAGGGGGTGAAGCCCTTGGGGTTGCCGATCACGTCGCGCTTCAACTCGGCCAGAGGATGCCAGATCGTGTCCATCACCTCGACGGGGTCCGGTGCGGGCTCCCGGCCTTCCGGCAGTTCGCCCACAAAGATATCCACAACCTCGTGCTCTATCAATCCGCCGCCGACCTCGGCGCGATATTCAACCGTATCCCTGAATATCAACGGGATACTGTCAAGGCCCAGCTCCTGCTCCAGCCGCCGCGTCGCGCAATCCAGCGCGGTTTCGCCCCAGTGGGGATGGGTGCAGCAGGTGTTCGCCCAAAGACCTGGCGTATGATACTTGCCCAACGCGCGCTGTTGCAGCAGCACCTTGTCACCGCGCAGGAGGAAGACGGAAACCGCCTTGTGCCTGAGGCCCTTCACATGCGCCTCGAGCTTTTCCACAGGTGCCAATGTGCCGTTTACCCAGGCCGGGATCATGTTGGTCATGCGTGTGTCGCAGGCGCGAGCCCTGTCGGAAGCGCCAGGGTCCAGAGCCTGATCCAGATATGGTCCAGCGGACGCAGTTTTACCAGTTCCTTCGATGCAGACCTCGCAGGTCGGGCGTCGCCTGTCCACGCATGACACGACGAGACGAGGCGGACGGCCCGTTCCGGATGAAATGTGAGCATGACACTTCGCGGTTAGGCAAGTCTGAGTTCGCGTTCTCGGCCTGCGGCAAAGGGTTCCGGGGCGGGATCAGCCGCCGTTGCGTCCGCCCTTGTTCAACAGGCCATGCTTGCGCAGCTTCACGTAAAGCGACTGCCGCGACAGGCCCAGCATCTCGGCGGCTGCGACGCGGTTGTTGTGGGTCAGCTCCACGGCGGTCTCGATGCAGATCCTTTCCACCACATCCGTAGTCGCCGCGACGATATCCTTGAGTGGGGCGGAGCCTACCATACCCATCACGTCGCGCAACGCATCGTCGGACACCGGACCGGGGTTGGGCACGATGGCGGTGGACGTATCGCGCATGCTTTCCATCCGCGATATGTCGCGGATCACGAAGGCGAAGCCCGCCACGCCGTCGGCGTTCAGATGCGTCGCCGACATCTCGACCGACAGCTGCGAGCCGAAGGCCCCTTGGAGCCGGGTCACGTAGGCCCGCATCCGCCCGGCGCGCGTGGCGTTGTCGGTCAACACCTTAAGATCGACGCTGCCGCGCGACAGGAAATCGGACAGCGACCTGCCCTTCACATCGGCCGGGCTTGCGGCCTCGGTGAGGTTCAGGAACGCGTCGTTGACCGAGCGGATCTTGCCCAGTCTGTCGGTCATCACGATCGCGTCGGGCCCGTCGCGGAAAAGCTGTGCCAGCATGCCCGACAGTTCGGGCGCGATCGTCCCGGTGCCTGGCGCGGTCTCGATCCGGCAGAGCAGCGATTTCTCGCCCGCCGCGCGGAACACGACCGGATGGATCGCGACATCGAGCTTGCCGCGCCGGGTCTTCACCTGAACCCCGCTGCGGGAATCGTCGGCTGCGGCCAGCACCAGCCCCTCGATGAATTCGCCACGGCGACGGCCGTCGAACTCCTGCGTGAAGGCGCTGCCGATCAGCGTATCGGCATCGGCGCCAAGCACCTGCGCCGCCTGGGCATTCAGGTCCACGATCCGCCCCGACGCGACATCGACCAGCACCAGCGCGTGGCGCGATGCCTTCAGGATGACCCGGTAACGCGTTTCATGGTCGCGCTGCGTCTGGTGGTCGCGGTCCAGCGCCTGCTGCGCCTTGACCAGCCGATGCTGCAGGTCCGCGATCGGGCGCAGGTCGCGGCCCAGCATCAGGATCGTGTCGGGGCTGGCGGTCTTGTGCAGAGAGTAGCGGATCGGGAATTCCGGGGCCGCGGTGTTGCCGGTGTCGACATGGTTGACCTCGATCGCCTCGGCGACGGCCTTTTCACCCGTGCGGCCGGCTTCGAGCAGCACATCCAGCTTCGGCAGGCTGTCTGCGGCGAGGAAGTCGCGGATGTCGCGATCTTTCCAATGGTCGAGACGCCCGAGTGACGGGATCAGCGGGTTGACGATGATGGATCTCACCGTGCCGTTCGTCCCCAGCACGATGGCCAGGTCCGCGGCGGCGGTGAGGATCTGGCTGACCTGTTTCGCTCCGGTCAGCGCGAGGGCGTTGAAATCGTTGTCCAAGATGGCGCCCCCCCGATGCCGTCGTCGAAATGTGTCAATATGGCACTGGACCCCGGAGCAGATGACATACTTATGTTCCTGAGACCATTCTAAAGGGAGACTACCTTATGAGTCGCAAAATACTGTCTGCAGCGGCGGCAACGCTCCTCCTCGCTTCGGTGGCGAATGCCCAGGACGCAGTCGAGGCAACGGGTGACGCGGCGGCCGGCGAAACCGCCTTCCGCCAGTGCATCGCCTGCCATGTCGTGACGAACGAAGCCGGTGATACGCTTGCCGGCCGCAACGCGCGCACCGGCCCGAACCTCTATGGTGTCCCGGGCGCCGTGGTCGGCCATGTCGACGATTTCCGGTATTCGTCGGGCCTGACCACCCTTCACGAACAAGGAGTCATCTGGACCGAGGAAAACTTCGTCGCCTACGTTCAAGACCCGACCGCCTATCTCCGCGAGGCGACCGGCGACAATGGCGCACGGGGCGCCATGGCCTTCCGCGTGCGGAGCGAGGAAGACGCGCTGAACCTCTACGCCTATCTGGCCTCGCTCACGACCGAGTGACCGGCTCAAGGCTCTGACAACAAAGGGGCGCCCGTTGCGGCGCCCTTTTCGCCTCGCCCCGGAAAACCCGAAATGGGCTCCGTGCGGCAACGAAAAAGGGCGCCGCAACGGGCGCCCTTTTGCATGTCTGCATGTCTGTGGCTGGGATCACGCCAGCGAGCGTTCGACCTCTTCGCGTTCGAAGATCTCGATGACGTCGCCCTTGCGGATGTCCTCGTAGTTCTCGAAGGCCATGCCGCATTCCTGGCCCGACTGCACTTCCTTGACCTCGTCCTTGAAGCGCTTGAGCGTCTTGAGCGTGCCTTCGTGCACCACGACATCGTCGCGCAGCAGGCGAACACCGGCGGAGCGGCGGGCGACGCCCTCGGTCACGAGGCAACCGGCGACGTTGCCGACGCCCGAGACCTTGAAGACTTCGCGGATCTCGGCGTAGCCGATGAAGTTCTCGCGGATCTCGGCGCCCAGAAGGCCCGAGGCCGCGGCCTTCACGTCGTCCACAAGGTCGTAGATCACGGAGTAGTACCGGATCTCGACGCCCTTCTGGTTCGCGGTGCTGCGCGCGGGCGCATTGGCGCGGACGTTGAAGCCGATGACCGGCGCGCCGGACGCCTCGGCCAGTGTGATGTCCGACTCGGTGATGGCGCCGACCCCGAAGTGGAGCACGCGGACGCGCACCTCGTCGTTGCCGATCTTTTCCAGCGCCTGGACGATCGCCTCGGCCGAACCCTGAACGTCGGCCTTCATGACGATGGGCAGTTCGGCAACGCTCTTGTCGGCCTTGGCCTTGGCCAGAAGCTGGTCGAGCGTGGTGGCCGCACCAGCCGCCGCGCGCTTGTCCTTGGACGCGTTGTGGCGATATTCCGCGATCTCGCGGGCCTGCGCCTCGGTCTCGACGACGTTGAGGACGTCACCGGCTTCGGGCGTGCCGTTCAGGCCCAGGACCTCGACGGGAACCGACGGACCGGCCTCCCGCACACGATCGCCGCGGTCGTTTTCCATCGCGCGGACCTTGCCCCACTGCTCGCCGACGACAAAGATGTCGCCCTGGCGCAGCGTGCCCTTCTGCACGAGAACGGTCGCGACGGGGCCACGGCCCACGTCAAGCTGCGCCTCGATCACCGCGCCTTCGGCGGGACGGTCGGGGTTGGCCTTCAACTCGAGGATCTCGGCCTGAAGCGCGATGGCCTCCAGCAGTTCGGGCAGGCCCTGGCCGGTATGGGCCGAAACCTCGACATCCTGCACGTCGCCGGACATCTTCTCGACGATGACTTCGTGCTGCAGCAGTTCCGCGCGCACCTTGTCTGGATCGGCTTCGTACTTGTCGACCTTGTTGATCGCCACGATCATCGGCACCTTGGCGGCCTTGGCGTGGTTGATCGCCTCGATCGTCTGCGGCATCACCGAATCGTCGGCGGCCACCACCAACACCACGATATCCGTCACCTGCGCGCCACGGGCCCGCATCGAGGTGAAGGCCGCGTGGCCGGGCGTGTCGAGAAAGCTCAGCACCGCACCGCTTTCGGTCGTCACCTGGTAGGCGCCGATGTGCTGCGTGATGCCGCCCGCTTCGCCGGAGACGACATTGGCCTGCCGGATCTTGTCGAGCAGCGAAGTCTTGCCGTGGTCGACGTGGCCCATGATCGTGATCACGGGCGGCCGCGACACCAGCTCCTCGGGCTTGTCGTGGATGGCGTCGATCACGTCTTCGACGTCCTTGTCCGACACGCGCTGCACGCGGTGGCCGAAATCCTCGATGATCAGCTCCGCGGTATCGGCGTCGATCACCTGGTTCTGGGTGACCATAAGGCCGTTGTTCATCAGCGCCTTCACAACGTCGGCGACGCGCTCGGCCATGCGGTTGGCCAGTTCCGAGACCACGATGGTTTCGGGAAGCTGGACGTCGCGCACGACCTTCTCGCGATTTTCCATGCCGCCCATGGCTTTCTGGCGGGCGCGTTCCTGCTTGCGCTTCATTGCGGCAAGGCTGCGCGTCCGGCCGCCTTCGCCACCGGCGAGTGCCTGGTTGACGGTCAGCTTGCCGGACCGGCGCTCGTTGTCGCGTTCGGTGGCGCGGGCGCGGCCGGCGCGGTCTTCCTCTTCCGACTTGCGGCGGGCGGGTTGCGGCGCGGGCTTGTTGGCACCGCGCGAACCGGGCGTCGCGGCGGCAGCGGCGGCCTCGACGGCGGCGGGGTCGCTCGGCACCTCTTTCGGTGCGTTGCGGCGGGCCTCTTCCTCGGCGACGCGGCGGCTGTCTTCTTCTTCCTTGGCTTTCAGCGCCTCTTCACGCTCCCGCTCTTCGCGCTCCTTGGCCTCGGCCTCGGCGCGGCGGCGGGCGCGTTCTTCCTCGCGCTCCTTCTCTTCTTGCTGACGGCGGGCTTCGTCCTCGACCTCACGGGCCTTGGCGTTCTGGAGCGCCTTCAGGCGGCGGTCGAGCTCGGCGTCGGGCAGGGATTTCTCACGCTTGCCACCCTCGGCATTCTGCGCTGCGGCGGATTGGGTGCCGGGCTTCGGCACCACAACGCGCTTGCGCTTGGTCTCGACCACGACGCTTTTGGTGCGCCCACGCGAGAAGCTCTGGCTCACGCGGCCTGACCGCGCCCCACCAGAGAGGCCAAGGGGTTTCTTTCCGTCCGTGTCGCTCATGCGTTCCGTTCGTCTTTCCCGGCGGTCTTTCCACCGTCTGCTTTGCGCAGGCCCTGCAGTTTTGCGGCACCCTCTACAACACGAGGGGCCAGACCGCCAGCGGCAACCGCGCCATGTATCACACTTTGACGTCCGAATGCCAAACCCAATTCCCGGGCCGTCAGGACGCTGAAATAGCGGGCGCCGGTGGGCGTCCACAGCTTCGATTTACCGCGCTCCGAGCCGTCGGTGGCCTGGAGCAGAACGCCGACCTTGCGGGTCGCCAGCCAGTCCTTCACCTTCTCGAATCCTGCGACCGCATCACCCGACTTGCGGCTGAGCGCGATCAGGTCCGCCAGCCGACGGGCCAGCCCGGCCTCGACCAGATCGACCAGGTTCTCCGGCACCGTCACCGGCTGCTTTGCCGCGCGCGCGAAGAGGTTCTTCTTCACCGCCAGCTCAAGCGCCTCGCGGTCGGCCGAGACCCAGATGCCCCGACCGGGAAGCTTCTCGCCCAGGTCCGGCGCGATCTGGCCTTCGGGCCCGACCACGAACCGGATCAGCCCGTGCTTGGGCTGCACCTCGCCGGTGGCGATGCAGCGCCGGTCCGGGCCATCGGCCCTGTCCTTCTGTGCTCCGCCGCGGCTCATGTCCTGCGCGCCTCCGTAGCGGAGGGCGTCAGCCCTCCACCTCTTCCTCGTCGTCGGCGTTGGCCGCCGCATCGGCCGCGGCCTGTGCCTCGAGCTCTTCGATGGAGACCCAGCCCAGCTTGACGCGGGCGGTCATGACCATGTTTTGGGCTTCCTCGAGACTGACATCGAAGGATTCCAGCAGGCCGGTGTCCTTGACGCGCGCCCCGTCGACCGTGGTCCAGCCGCCGGCCAGTTCCCAGTCGGCGCAGGTTGCGAAATCTTCCAGCGTCTTCACGCCGTCTTCGCCGAGCGCGACTAGCATTTGGGGCGTCAGGCCTTCGAAGTCAATGAGCGCCTCTTCGACACCCATGTCCTTGGCCTTCTGCAGCGCCTGCTTGTTCTGCTCTTCCAGGTAGTCGCGGGCACGTGCCTGAAGTTCGCCGGCGGTGCTGTCGTCGACGCCGTCGATCACCAGAAGTTCGTCGCGGTCGACATAGGCCACTTCCTCGAGCGAGGTGAAGCCTTCGGCGACCAGCAGCTGGGCGAAGAATTCGTCCAGGTCCAACGTGTCCATGAACAGGCGGGTGCGTTCCTCGAACTCGGCCTGGCGACGCTTCGATTCCTCTTCCTCGGTGAGGATGTCGATGTCGAGACCGGTCAGCTGCGAGGCGAGCCGCACGTTCTGGCCGCGTCGGCCGATGGCCAGCGACAGCTGCTCGTCGGGCACCACGACCTCGATCCGCTCGGCGTCCTCGTCGATGACGACCTTGGTCACCTCGGCGGGCTGCAGCGCGTTCACCAGGAAGGTCGCGGCATCCTCGTTCCACGGGATGATGTCGATCTTTTCGCCCTGAAGCTCGTTCACCACGGCCTGCACGCGGCTGCCGCGCATGCCGACGCAGGCACCCACGGGGTCGATAGACGAATCGTAGGAGATGACGGCGATCTTGGCGCGCGAACCGGGGTCACGGGCCACGGCCTTGATCTCGATGATGCCGTCGTAGATTTCGGGAACTTCCATCTTGAACAGCTCGGCCATGAACTCCGGCGCGGTGCGCGACAGGAAGATCTGCGGGCCGCGCGCCTCGCGGCGGACATCCTTGATGTAGCAGCGGATGCGGTCGCCGTTGCGATAGGCCTCGCGGCCGATCTTCTCGTTGCGGCGCAGCACGCCTTCGCCCCGACCCACGTCCACGATGACGTTGCCGTATTCCTCGCGCTTGACGACACCGTTGATGATGGTGCCGGCGCGGTCGCGGAATTCCTCGTACTGGCGGTCGCGCTCGGCCTCGCGGACCTTCTGCAAGATCACCTGCTTGGCCGATTGCGCGGCGATGCGGCCGAGTTCCACCGGCGGAATCTCGTCGATGATCGTGTCGCCGACCTTGGGATCTTCGAGGTAGGGTTTCGCCTGCGCGACGGTCAGCTCGGCCTTTTCGTTCTCGATCAGGTCGTCTTCCACCACGGTGCGGACGCGGGTGAAGCGCGCGCGGCCGGTCTTGCGGTCGATCGCCACCCGGATGTCAAGGTCGGCGCCGTAGCGCGACTTGGCGGCGCGCGCGAGGCTCTCTTCCATCGCCTCGATGACCAGCACCGGGTCGATCATCTTTTCGCGGGCCACGGCCTCGGCGGTTTGCAACAGTTCAAGCTGGTTGGCTGACGTGATGGCCATGTGCGTTAATCCTCCGCCTCCGAGGGTTCTTCCTCGATATCGTCAAAATTGGTCTCGTCGATAATGCCGGCCGCCTTGCGGGCCTTCAGCATCTCGCGGATCAGCTCGTCGGTAAGCACCAGCTTGGCATCCGACAGCCAGTCGTAATGCAGGCCGAGCGTGACCGTGTCGTTGCCGTCCTCGACGTTCAGCAGCACCTCGTCGCCCTCCACGCCGGCCAGCACGCCCTTGAAGCGGCGGCGACCGTCGATCATCTCGGTCGTCTCGATGCGCACCTCGTAGCCCTCGAAGGTGTCGAAGTCCTTCATCCGGGTCAGCGGGCGGTCGATGCCGGGGCTCGACACTTCCAGCGTGTAGGTGTCGTCGAGCGGATCCTCGACATCCAGCACGGCGCTGACGGCGGTGGAGATCTCGGCGCATTCGTCGACCTCGATCCCGCCACCCGGCCGTTCGGCCATGATCTGCAGGGTCTTCGTCTGGCCGCCCATCAGGCGAATGCGCACAAGCTCGAACCCCATACCCTCGATCACGGGGGTCAGGATCTCGGCCATGCGCCGGTCTATGGCGGTCTTGGCGATCAGGTCCGACATGGCGGAAGCTGGTCCTTAAAAACGAAAAAACGGGCCGCGCGGCCCGTCGATCTTGTCCGGTTGTGCCATCCGGTTTGGACCCGGGGGCGACGCTGTTGCCCGGCATATAGGGGGAATCAGCGGGGGGCGCAAGTCACCCGCAGCGGACCACGGTGATGCGTTCTTCCGCGTCGAGTTCGAAGTTGATCCGGTCGGGGCGGAAATCCATCGTGACCATGCCGTCATGCGGAATGACGCGCACAGGCTGCTCCAGCACAAGCATGTGGGCGATTTCGCCCGATTGGCCGACAAGGCCCTGAAAGCCCGAGGCGCCGCAGCTGTCGGTTTCCTGCGCGCAGGCAGGGATGGCGACGAGACAGAACAGGGCAGCAAGATGTGTACGCACCATGGCAGGGATCCTCCGTTGCTTTGCCCATCAGATTGTCACAAGGTCGGGGCAAAACAAGACCACCGGGAGGGAATACGATGCGCACTCGCGCCGCCGTCGCACTGGAAGCAGGCAAGCCGCTGGAGATCATGGAGGTCAACCTCGATGGCCCGAAGGCCGGCGAGGTTCTCGTTGAAATCAAGGCCACCGGCATCTGCCACACCGATGAATTCACCCGCTCCGGCGCCGACCCCGAGGGGCTGTTTCCCGCGATTCTCGGCCACGAGGGTGCGGGCGTCGTGCTTGAGGTGGGCGAGGGGGTAACGAGCCTGAAGCCGGGCGACCACGTCATCCCGCTCTACACGCCGGAATGCCGCGAATGCGAGTATTGCCTGCATCCCAAGACGAACCTTTGCCAGGCGATCCGCACGACCCAGGGCCAGGGCGTGATGCCCGACGGCACCAGCCGGTTCTCGATGCTCGATGGCACGCCGATCCTGCACTACATGGGCTGTTCGACCTTCGCCAATCACACCGTCCTGCCCGAGATCGCGCTGGCCAAGGTGCGGTCCGACGCGCCCTTCGACAAGATCTGCTACATCGGCTGTGGCGTGACGACCGGCATCGGCGCCGTCATCAACACCGCCAAGGTGGAGATCGGCAGCCGCGCCATCGTCTTCGGGCTGGGCGGCATCGGCCTGAACGTGATCCAGGGACTGCGGCTGGCGGGCGCCGACCAGATCGTCGGCGTCGACATCAACCCCGACAAGGTGCCGATGGCCACGCGCTTCGGCATGACCGATTTCGTGAACCCGAAGGAGGTCGAGGGCGATCTGGTCCCCTACCTTGTCGAGCTTACCAAGGGCGGGGCCGATTACACCTTCGACGCGACCGGCAACGTGCAGGTGATGCGCACGGCGCTGGAATCGGCACACAAGGGCTGGGGCGAATCGATCATCATCGGCGTGGCGCCGGCGGGCGCCGAGATTTCCACGCGGCCCTTCCAGCTCGTCACCGGGCGCAGCTGGCGCGGCACCGCCTTTGGCGGCGCGCGCGGGCGCACCGATGTGCCGAAAATCGTGGACTGGTACATGGACGGCAAGATCGAGATCGACCCGATGATCACCCACACCCTGACGCTGGATGACATCAATACCGGCTTCGATCTGATGCACGCGGGCGAATCCATTCGCTCGGTGGTGGTTTACTGACACGTTTTTTCAACGAGGGAGTTTCACGATGCGCACACTCACCATGGCCAGCTTTGGCCTCGCCCTGACACTGGGAACCGGGGCGCTGGCCGAAGGCTGGTCCGTCACCGATTTCAACTCGGTCAACACCCGCGAAATCTGCATGAACTATGCGGAAACCACCTTCAACACCTACCGGCAGCGGTTCGGGTCGGACGGGTTCACCGGGCGCTCGACCTGGACGGTGGGCGGCTATGACCTGCGCGGCGAGGTGGTGGATGCGCTGTTCATCTGCGCGGACGAGGCCGGGCTCGTGGCGCCCTTCGTGGTGGTCTACAACAGCGACGAGGACAGCGACGCCCGCGAGGCGATCGCGGACCGGTTGAGCGACATCTGGGACGAGATCGTAGCGAACGGTGGCGCACCCTCTGCCGCGGCCCCGGCGACTGCGCCTGCCGGCGGCACCAAGTAAGGCGGCAATGACCGCACCCCTGACAATCCGGCCAGCCACGGGGGAAGACGCCCCGCTGCTGGCCGGACTGTTGCTGCCGGTGTTCCGGCAGGGCGACACCTATACCGTCGATCCGGCGATCAGCGCCGAAGAGGCCGTCGCCCTGTGGTGCGCGACCGGGAAATCCGTGTTCATCGCGGAAGGGCGTGGCGTTTCCCTCGGCACTTATTACCTACGCCGGAACCAGGACGGGGGCGGCGCGCATGTGTGCAACTGCGGATATGTCACCGCCAATGCCGCGCGCGGCCTCGGGGTGGCGCGGGCGATGCTCGACCACTCGCTGGAGGAAGCGCGCAGGCAAGGCTACCGCGCGATGCAGTTCAACTTCGTCGTCGCCACCAACACCCGCGCCATCGACATCTGGGCCCGCGCCGGGTTCGAGACGGTGGGCCGCCTGCCGGGCGCCTTCCTGCACCCGACCGAGGGCTACGTCGACGCGCTGGTCATGCATCGGTCGCTGGTCTAACCTTCGCACCATGCTCGCCAGGTTTCGCTCCTGCCTCGCCGCGGCTTTCTTGCTGACCGGCCCCGTCGCGGCGCAAACCCCGGCCGACGCGCTGACGGTGCTGATGCTGGAGCCGCCGGGTCCGGTCTTGAGCTACACCGTGATCGGGCGCGAAACGGCGATCTTCCCGCGCGACATCGCGGCGGTCGAGATCTCGGAAAGCGGCGGCATCACCGATGTTTTCCTGCGCTTCGGCGGCGCGGCGACCAAGACGCTCTCCCTCATGACCGCTGCCGCGATCGGCACGCCCATGGTCGTGCAGGTCTGCGGTGCGGTGATGCTGGAGGCGACCGTGCAGGACACCATCCGCTCCGGGACGCTCTACCTGCCCAACACCACGGCCGTCCGGGCCGAGGCGCTGCGCGCTCTCTGGCATGGGCGGGCGCGCTGTGACACGTTGGCGCCGGAGGTATTCACCGATGGCAATTGAACAGACGCACCTGCTGGCCGTCCTGATCGACGCGGACAACACCAGCCACAAGCACGCCAAGGCGATCTTCGACGAGATCGCGAGCCTGGGCGAGGCCAGCGTTCGGCGAATCTACGGCGATTTCTCGTCGACGCACATGCGCGGCTGGTCCGGCGTGCAGGCCGAATTCGGCATCGTGCCGCACCACCAGCCGGCCAATACCGTGGGCAAGAACGCCAGCGATATAGCGCTGGTGATCGACGCGATGGACCTGATGCATTCGGGCCGGTTCGACGGCTTCGTGCTGATCTCGTCCGACAGCGATTTCACCCGGCTGGCGCAACGCATCCGCGAACAGGGCCTCGACGTCTACGGCATCGGCCAGCAGAAGACGCCCGATGCCTTCCGCAAGGCCTGCAAGCGGTTCATCTTCGTCGAGAACATCCTGCCCGCCGATCCGAAATCCGAGACCTCGGACGAGAAGCCGACCGAGAAGCGCTCGCTGACCGAGGCGCGCGACCTGATCTTTCGCGCGATGGAGGGGATCGAGCAGGAAGACGACTGGTATTCGCTGGGGCAGGTCGGCCAATTCATCACCGCCGCCAACCCCGATTTCGACACAAGGACCTACGGCAAGCGCAAGCTGAGCGACCTGGTGCAGAGCTTGAAGATGCTGGAGGTCAAGCGCGGCGCCGGCAACCAGCTGCTGGTGCGCCGGCTGGATTGAGCTGTGGATGGGGGCGCTGCCCCCGGCCTGCGGCCTCCCCCGAGGTATTTTTGAAGCGAAGAGGGGCGGGCGCGTTTCCCTTGAGGGCGTGCAATATTGGTCAGGCGGTGCGCCGGTAGCGGGCGAGGAAGGTCTTCACCGCCTCCGCCGCCACGCGGTCGATTTCCTCCTCGGACGGGTCTTTCTCGATCCCGAACAGCACCTTCAGCATCAGGTCGGTGCGGCACAGCTGCGCCAGCTGGTCGGCGGCAAGGCCGGTATCCTCGATGGACAGGACCTCGCGCGCCCGCGGGCTGTCGAGGAACTGCACGATCTTGCGGCCCCATTTCTGCGGACCACTGTCATAGAAGGTGCGCCCGAGCTCGGGAAAGCGTTGCGCTTCGGCCACGCAGAGGCGGAACATGTCCTGTCCGAAGCGCGACAGGATGAAGGTCATCAGGGTCTTGCAGACCACGTGCAGGGTTTCCTCGACCGACAACTCGCGCGTGCCCATGAGGAATTCCACCTCGGCCTGCTGCGCGCATTCCGATTGCAGAACGGCAAGGAACAGGTGCTGCTTGTCGGGGAAATAGCTGTAGAGCGTGGCTTTCGAGACGCCGGCATCGCGCGCGATCTCGTCGACGCTGGCGCCCTCGTAACCCTCGCGCATGAAGACCGTGCGGGCGCCGTCGATCACCTGATCGAACTTGCGTCCTTTCTTGACCTGCGCCTCTGCGAACATGTTTGTTGTCTCCCGCCTATGATGACAATGTAAACCAATCCGTTCAGTTTCGGCAAGGAGATAGGCAGGCTGACCTGCAGTCAGCCCCGGGTGCGTCGACAGATGGACTCTGCGCCGGGGCCGGACTAGCCAAGGGATGATGATCGAGATCTTCCTCAAGACGCTGCCGTTCTTCGCGCTGATCGGGCTGGGCTACCAGGCCTGCCGCACGGGGTTTTTCACCGCCGAGGCGGCGGCCTACCTGACCAAGTTCGTGTTCTATTTCGCGCTGTCGGCGATGCTGTTCCGCTTTGCCGCGAACCTGTCGTTGTCCGAGATCTTCAACTGGTGGTTCGTGGCGGCCTATCTGTGGGGCTGTTTCGTGGTCTACGCGCTGGCGACAGCAGTCGCGTTTCTGCGTCGGCGATCGATCGAGGAGGCGGCAGTCGAGGCGCAATGCGCGGTCATCGGCAACACCGGCTTTCTCGGCGTGCCGATGTTGATCGTGCTGATGGGCGAGGCGGCGGCGGGGCCGGTGCTGATGGTGCTGTCGCTCGACCTGATCGTGTTTTCCTCGATCATCGTGATCCTCATCACCGGCAGCCGCGACGGGCGGATGTCGCTCGGCATCGTGAAGACCGTGGGGATGGGGCTGGTGAAGAACCCGATGATCGTGTCGATGGTGCTGGGGCTGGCCTGGTCCTCGACCGGCTGGTCGGTGCCGGGGCCGGTGAACGAGTTTCTCGCCATCCTCGGTGCCGCAGCGACGCCCGGCGCGCTTTTCGCCATCGGCGCATCGCTGGCCGGCAAGTCGGCCGAACGCATCCAGGTCGCCGGCTGGCTGAGCTTCTGCAAGCTGGTGCTGCATCCTGCGGCGGTGGCCTTTGCGGCGCTGATGCTGTTTCCGGTCCCGGTCTTCGACGCGGCGGTGATGATCGCGGCGGCCTCGCTGCCGGTGGCGGGCAACGTCTACATCCTGGCGCAGCACTACGGCGTCGCGCCACAACGGGTCTCGGCCTCGATCCTGGTCTCGACGGCGCTCAGCATCGTGACCGTGTCGGTGATCATCGCCTGGGTCTCGGGCATGGCGGGCATCGTGCCGGGCGGCTGAGGCTTGCGGGCAAGGGGTGCCCCGCGTTACCGCTGAACCGCGCGGGTCAAGAGGAGGCGACGATGGACACGATCTCGGAAAACAGGTGTTTCGGCGGCACGCAGGGCGTCTACCGTCGTGCGTCCGAGGCGACGGGCACCGACATGACCTTCGGCCTGTTCCTGCCCGCCGAGGCGGCGGACGGCGCGGTGCCGGTCCTGTGGTACCTGTCGGGTCTGACCTGCACCCATGCCAACGCGATGGACAAGGCCGGCGCCCAGCAATGGGCGGCCGAACAGGGCATCGCGCTGGTCTTCCCCGACACCTCGCCGCGCGGGGCCGGCGTGCCGGATGACGTGGCCTTCGACCTCGGCGTGGGTGCGGGCTTCTACGTGAACGCGACGCAGGACCCCTGGGCCGAGCACTTCCAGATGTGGAGCTACATCACCGAGGAACTGCCGCAGGCGCTGTTCAAGCGGTTTCCGCTGGACGAGGCGCGGCAGGCGATCACCGGGCATTCGATGGGCGGCCACGGCGCGTTGACCATCGCGATGCAGTTTCCCGACCGCTTCGCCTCGGTCTCGGCCTTCGCGCCGATCTGCAACCCGATGGAAAGCGACTGGGGCCGCAAGCAGTTCACCGCCTACCTCGGCGAGAACACCGCCCTCTGGGAGCCGCATGACGCCACCGTCCTGATGCGCGAGCGCGGGTTTCCGGGCCCCGTCCTGATCGACACCGGCACGGCGGACCAGTTCGGCGACCTGCTGAAGACCGAGGCGCTGGCCGAGGCGATCGCGGCGCGGCGGCAGCACGCGACGCTTCGCCTGCAACCGGGCTACGACCACAGCTACTTCTTCGTCTCCACCTTCATGGAGGATCACGTGACCTTCCACGCCGAGGCGCTCTACGGGGTCGCGGAATGACCACGCCGCAACTGGTGATCTTCGACATCGGTAACGTGCTGATCGGCTGGAACCCCGAGGCGCATTACGACGCCCGCATCGGCGAGGAACGCCGCCGCGCGCTTTTCGCCGAGGTCGACCTGCATTCAATGAACGAGCAGGTGGACCTGGGCGCGCCGTTTCAGGACACGATCTATGCGCTGGCCGAGCAGCACCCGGCCTGGCGGGCCGAGATCCGCGACTGGCACGACACCTGGATCGAGATGATGACGCCGGTGATCGACCATTCCGTGACGCTGCTGCGGCGGCTCAGGGCCAAGGGCGTGCCGGTCTACGCGCTGTCGAATTTCGGGGTGGACAGCTACGTGATCGCGCAAGGGCGGTTCGATTTCCTGCTCGAGTTCGACAAGGAATTCGTGTCGGGCCACCTGAGGGTGATGAAGCCCGACCCGCGCATCTACGAGATGGTCGAGGCCGCCACCGACATCCCGCGCGACCGGTTTCTCTTCGCCGATGACCGCCCCGCCAACGTCGAGGCGGCAGCCGGGCGCGGCTGGCGGACGCATCTGTTTGAAGGCCCGGAAGGCTGGGCCGCGCGGCTGGTCGCGGAAGGGCTGCTGACCGAGGCGGAGGCCGCAGCATGAGCGTGCGCTTCATCGGGCCGGAGGCGGAGGTGCATCTGGACTGGCTGGCGCTTTGTGACGCGATCGAGGCGGGGCATGCCCTGCCGCGCGCCGACATTGGCGATACCTTCCTCTACCGCGGCAAGGACACGCTCTTGAGCCGGGCGGCCTGGATCGATGGGCTGGGGCAACTGGTGAAGACCGCGACGATCTTTCCGGGCAATGCCGCGGCGGACAAGCCGACGATCAACGGCTCGGCCGCGCTCTATGACGACGCGGACGGCATCCTTGCCGCGATCGTGGATTTCCACCTTCTGACGAAGTGGAAGACGGCGGGCGACAGCCTCTGCGCCGCGCGGCGGCTGGCGCGGCCGGATGCCGAGATGATCCTGATCGTGGGCGCGGGCACCGTGGCGCAGTCGCTGCGGGTGGCCTATGGCGCGGCGTTCCCGAACGCGCGGTTCCATGTCTGGAACCGGACGGCGGCGGGGGCGGAGCGGCTGGCCGCTTCGTATGACAACACCGAGGTGGCAAGCGATCTGGAGGATGCTGTGCACGGCGCCGACATCGTCACCTGCGCCACCATGGCGACCGAGCCGGTGCTGCGGGGCGAGTGGTTGCAACCCGGTTGCCATGTTGACCTGATCGGCGCCTACCGCCCGGACATGCGCGAGACCGATGACCGCGCCTTGCAGCGGTCGCGGATCTTCGTCGACAGCCGCGACACGACGCTGGGCCATATCGGGGAGCTGAAGATCCCGCTTGCCTCGGGTGCGATCGCCGCGACGGACGTGGTGGCGGATTACTACGATCTTGCGTCCGGCGCTTTCGCACGCCGGTCGGAGGGTGAGATCACGCTGTTCAAGAACGGCGGCGGCGCGCACCTGGACCTGATGGTGGCACGCTACATCCTCGACGCGGTCTCCCCCTGACGCCGGCGACCCGCCTGAACCAAGGACCGGATCAGGCCAGCGCGGCGGCATGGGTGCGATCCCTGAGCGGGGTCTCCCGGATCGGCAGGTGGACGATGGCCGAAAGCGCGCCGACCGCCACGCCGACCCACCACACGGCCGTGTAGTCGCCGTAGATATCGTAGAGCGCGCCGCCCAGCCAGACGCCGAGGAAGCTGCCCAGCTGGTGCGAAAAGAACACCAAACCGTAGAGCGTTCCCATGTAGCGGAGCCCGTAGATGTAGCCGACGAGGCCCGAGGTCAGCGGCACGGTGGCGAGCCAGAGCGCGCCCATCACGATGGAGAAGGCGATGACGGTTTCCGGCGTGATCGGCAGGATGATGAACAGGCCCGCAGCGATGGTGCGCCCGGTATAGATCCCGGCCAGCAGGTAGCGCTTGGAATAGCGGTGGCCGAGCCAGCCCGCGGTGATCGTGCCGACGATGTTCGCGAGCCCGATGAGCGAGATCGCCACCGCGCCGAGCGCCGAGGTGGTGGTGATGCCGACCCCGTGCAGCAGGGAGCCGGGGGAAATGGGGCCGCACAGCTCGGTCACGAAGGCCGGGAAATGCGCAGTGATGAAGCCGAGCTGGTAGCCGCAGGAGAAGAAGCCGATGAAGATGAGCGCGAAGGACGGGTCGCGGACAGCCTTGCCGATGATCTGGCCCATGCTTTCCTCGAGCACGGCCTTTGGTGCGCGGGCGGGCGCCCGCAGCAGCGGCAGCGCGAAGAGGCTGGCGAGGATGATCGCGGCGAAGATCACGAAGACCGTCTGCCAGGGGAACATCGACAACAGCCCCTCGGCCAGCGGCGCGCCGAAGACCTGCCCGGCGGAGCCGGCGGCGGTGGCGATGCCAAGTGCGACGGAGCGGTTCGCGTCCGAGGCCGCGCGCCCGACGATGGCGAGGATGACGCCGAAGCCGGTGCCGGCGATGCCGAAGCCCACGAGGATTTCCAGCAATTGATGCTGGCCCGGCGTGATCGCGTAGGAGGACAGGACCAGACCCGCGGCATACATCAGCGCACCCAGCACGATCGCCCGCCGGTCGCCGAAGCGGTCGGCGATGGCGCCGAAGATCGGCTGGCCGAAGCCCCAGGCGAGGTTCTGGATCGCGATGGCGAGGCTGAACTCGGCGCGCAGCCAGCCGAATTCCTCGGCAATGGGGATCTGGAAGACACCGAAGCTCGCCCGGACAGAAAAGCTGAGCATGATGATGATGCAGGCGCCGATCAGCACCGGCGTGAACAATCTGGTCTGGGGCATCAGTCTGGCGTCTCCTGTCGCGCGGCAACAGATGCACGCGGCGAGGGTTGCGTCAATTCAGGGCTGGTGATGTGGAGCAGAAGACCTGCTTAACCTCGCGCGCGAATGCCTGTAGTCGAAGGCGCCATGGGACAGCATCTGCAAGCGATCTACGACACCCGCGTGGCCGAAGGCCTGCTTCGCCCAGACCCGGCGCAGCGCGCAGCACTTCTGCGGCTGGAGGCACTGCGCGAGCGGCTGGAGAACCGGCCTAAGCCGAAGTCGGGCCTGCTTTCGCGGTTCCTGAAGCCCGAGGCGCCCGAGGGAACGCAGGGCATGTATCTCTGGGGCGGGGTCGGGCGTGGCAAGTCGATGCTGATGGACCTGTTCTACCAGCACGCTCCCACGACCCAGAAACGCCGGGTGCATTTCCACGCCTTCATGCAGGAGGTGCAGGCGGCGCTGCACGAGGCACGCAAGACCGGGGTGGATGACGCGATCAAGCCGGTGGCCGAGGGCATCGCGACCGATCTGCGCCTGCTGTGCTTCGACGAAATGCAGATCACCGACATCGCCGACGCGATGATCGTGGGGCGGCTGTTCGAAAAGCTGTTCGCGGCGGGGGTGATCGTGGTCACGACGTCGAACCGTCCGCCCTCGGATCTCTACAAGGACGGGCTGAACCGGCAGCTTTTCGTGCCCTTCATCAAGCTGCTGGAAGAGCGGCTGGAGGTCGATCAGCTCGATGCGATGACGGATTACCGTCAGGACCGTCTGGCCGGTTCGCCGGTCTACTTCACGCCCTTGGGCGCGCAGGCGACGCAAGCCATCGACGGCATCTGGCAGGATCTGACCGGCGGCCGGGAGGAGGAGCTTTGCCTCGAGGTGAAGGGCCGCGAGGTGCACCTGCCGCGCTACTGGGCCGGCATGGCGCGCACGTCGTTCTGGGACCTGTGCGGGAAACCGCTGGGGCCGGCGGATTACCTCGCGCTGGTGGGCGCGGTGAAACTGCTGGTGCTGGAGGGCATCCCGCGCCTCGACGCGACGAAGTTCAACGAGGCGAAACGCTTCGTCACGCTGGTCGACGCGCTTTACGAGGGTCACGTCCGGTTGATCTGTTCCGCCGAGGATGAGCCGGACCGGCTGTATCTCGAAGGATCGGGCAGTTTCGAATTCGAGCGGACCGCGAGCCGATTGCGCGAGATGCAGGGCGCAGATTGGGGCACCGGGCGCGACGCGCTGGGCTGAGCTGGGACGAGGGCCGGTCGGCGTGGTAGACTTGGGCCGGACGCAAGCGACAGAGGCTCCGATGATCACCGAGATCGACGACTATTTCGCCAGGGGCTGCGGCCGCTGCGCGCGGTTCGACACGCCCGAGTGCGCGACGCGGCTCTGGGCCGAGGGGCTCACGGAGCTGCGCAAGCTGTGCCTTGACGCGGGCCTGAGCGAGACGGTGAAATGGGGTCATCCCTGCTACATGGCGGGTGATCGCAACATTGCCATCATCGGGGCGCTCAGGGGTGATTTCCGGCTCAGTTTCTTCAACCCCGCGCTGATGAAGGACCCCGAGGACGTTCTGGAACGGGGCGGTCCGAATACACGGCATGCCGGCATGCTGCGGTTCACCGATGCCGGACAGGTGGCAGAGATGGCGCCCATAATCCGGGCCTATCTGGACGAGGCGCGTGGGTATGCGGAGGCGGGCATCAAACCGAAGAAGGAGGCAGAGGATCTGGAGCTACCCGATGAGCTGGTCGAGATGCTCGACGCCGATCCCGAACTGGCGGAGGCGTTTCACGGCCTGACGCCGGGGCGGCAGAAAAGCTACGTGGTTTTGCTGTCGTCCGCGAAGAAACCCGAAACGCGGGTGGCAAGAATCACGAAGCTGCGGGGGCATATCCTGTCAGGCAAGGGCGCGATGGAGCGCTGAGCCCGAAAAAAAGTCCACCGCCGCGGCGACCCGGATGGGGACCGGGATAGCCGGGCGGTGGGATTGGCAGGCGGCATGGGGACGAAGTGTGCCGCCAGCCAAGCCGTCACATGGCGGGCATCGACACGGCGAAGCCGCTGAAGCCGCCCATGCCGAGGTCAGCCATCATCGTGGCTTCGCCGGTGGCCAGGTCGATCATGTAGAGGCCGGCAGTCTCGCTGCCTTCCATCTGCAGGATGGCGTAGGCCATGTCGCTGCCTTCTTCCGGGGAGACGATGTCGAAACCGCCCATACCGGACAGATCGGCTTCCATGCCGTCGACCATCACCGGGGCAACGGTGCCGAGCGTGCCGTCGTTGTTGGCCAGCGTCACCAAAGCGTCGGTTTCCGCGTCGAGCGCGAATTGCGCCGTGCCCGAAGCGACCATGCCGTTGATGGCGTTGGTGTAGGCGTTGGCAAAGATCATCGGCGTGGTGCCGGCATTGTCGTCGCCGTCGGCATAGGCAAGATCGGTGAAGCGACGCAGCGAATTGGCGCGCTCGTCATTGTCGCCGAAGCCCTCGGGGAAGTAGACGAGATTGTCGCCGGCCGAGGACACGACGCGCACGGCGTCGATGGCATTGTTGAAGTCGAAGCCGACCATGGCACCGTCGCCGACCATGGCGCCATCCATGACGGTCGCGCCGAGATCGGTCAGCTCACCCGACATCGGGTCGATGGTGTAGACCATGCCGTTGGTGTAGCCGAGCAGGTCGCCGGTCACGGGGCGGTAGGCGATGGCGTCGAGCGACGTCGACAGATCCTGCGTCATGACATCGCCGGGGCTGGCGAGATCGGCCATGACGACGAGCGTGGAGCCGTCATTGGCAAGCGCGTAGCCCATCATGGCGGGCTGGTCGTCGGATTGTGCGAACGCAGGGCCGGTGGCGAGCGCCAGGACGCTGGCGGCAGTCAAGCAGCGGAGGGTCATGATGATCCTATCCTCTTGTCGGTTCATGTCGAGACGGGCACTTTTCTCGTCCCATCGCCCTGAATCACGACAGGTCCGGTGAAAAGGTTTCGCCCCTGGTGCAAAAACTGTGCGTCGGCGGATTTTGGCGGCCGCAAGCCGGGTTCCGAAGCGCCCTGGCGTTGACCGCCGGGCGGCCGCCCCTAAACTCGGTGGCAGTTTTCAGCCGGAGTCCGCGCAATGCCCAAGCTTTCCACCCCGACCCGATCCCTGGTGCTGGCCCTGCCCCTCGCGGTGATCGCGATGCAGGCAAGCGCCCACACCGGGGCTGGGATCAACTCCGGTTTTACCAGTGGCTTCTGGCACCCGATCCTGGGCTGGGATCACTTGGTTGCGATGGTGGCCGTCGGGCTCTGGGCCGCATCGCTCGGCGGGGCCGCCACATGGGCGCTGCCGGTGGTCTTTCCGCTGGTGATGGCCCTTGGCGCGGCGCTGGGCGTGATGGCTGTGCCGATGCCGGCGGTCGAGACCGGCATCGCGCTGTCGGGGGTGGTGCTGGGCCTGTTGATCGCCTTCGCCGTCCGCGCGCCGGTCTGGGCGGCCGCCGCGATCGTCGCAGGCTTCGCGCTGTTCCACGGCCACGCGCATGGCACCGAGCTGCCCGAAGCCTTCGGCCCCTACGGCTACGCTGCGGGATTCGTGATCGGCACCGCGCTGTTGCACATGGCGGGGATCGCGCTGGGCCTGCTGGCCCTGTCAGGCTCCGGCAAGGCGGCCGTCCGTGGCGCGGGCGGCGGCATCGCGATGGTCGGTGCGGCGTTCCTGTTCGGCATCGCCTGAGCGCGGGCTCAGCTCATCGGCACCGAGGGGTCGCAGTTCAGCCGCGCGTCCATCGGGTAGGCCTGCAACGGCGTGTAGGGGTCGATGGACGACGCCTCGATCCAGACATTGTCGATGCAGACATCCTGCGCCCAGTTGCCGCCGTTGAAGCCGAAACCGCCCTCGGCGCCGCAATCGTTCACCTCGCCGTTGGCGTTCCATTCCTGGTATGTCTGGTCGAGGCGCGAGCCGCCGGTGGGAAATTGCAGGCTGCGGGTGTCGAAGTGCAGCAGCCACGAGGTCTCGGGCTTGCGCATGTCGAGCGACCAGAAGCCGACGGGCAGGCCATCAAGGAAGCCCTGGATGCGGAAATCGGTCACCTGCGTCTCGTTGATGATCCCGGTGTCGAGCAGCGCGTCGGGAAAGGCTATCTGGCCTTCCATCGTATAGCCGTTGGCGCCAATCCAGCAGAACTGGAACCGCGCGGCGGCGGCGGGCTGCGCGGCAAGGGCTGTGGCGGTGGCAAGGGCAAGAAGGCGTGTGATCATGAGGCGCACTTTGGCGGTGAGGCCGCGCCCGTCAAGGGTGGAGTCCCCGCCCTCGCCGGGACGTTACCCGTTTTCCTTCAGGATCTCGCCCGCAAGGTAAAGCGAGCCGCAGATCAGAATGCGCGCGGCGGGCTCGCGCGCGGTGATCACTTCCAGCGCGGCCATGACGCTCTCGGCCTCGCGGGCGTCCAGACCGGCCGTGCGCGCGGCGCGGGCGGTTTCGGCGGCGGGCAAAGTGGCGGCCTGACCGGGGATGGAGACGGCGTGCAGGCTGTCGGCCACAGCGGCCAGCGGCGCCATGTAGCCGGTCACGTCCTTGGTGTTCAGCATCCCGCAGATCAGGTGCGTGGGGCGTTCCGGCATGTCGGCCAGCAGGGCGGCAATGGCGCGCGCGGCGTGCGGGTTGTGGCCGCCGTCGAGCCAGATCTCGGCCTCGGGCGTGGCCTTTGCCAGCGGCCCGGTGCGCAGGCGCTGCATCCGCGCGGGCCAGACGACGTTGGTCATCGCGGCCTCGCAGGCGGCCTCGCCATGACCCAGCGCGCGCAGCGCGGCCAGCGCCATGCCCGCGTTCTCGATCTGGTGCGCGCCGGCCAAGGCGGGCCGGGGCAGGTCGAGTAACCCGGTCTCGTCCTGGAACACCAGCCGCCCGCGTTCTTCCCAGACTTGCCAGTGCTGCCCATGCGCCAGCACCGGGGCAGACAGCCGCGCGGCCCGCGCCTCGATCACCTCGAGCGCCGCGTCCTGCTGGCGACCGACCACGACCGGCACGCCACGCTTCAGGATGCCGGCCTTCTCGCCTGCGATCTCTTCCAGTGTCTCGCCAAGATATTGCTGGTGGTCGAGGTCGACGGGCGTGATGACCGTCAGCGCGGGACGGTCGATGACGTTGGTGGCGTCGAGCCGCCCGCCCAGCCCGACCTCGAGCAGCGTGTAATCGGCCTGCGTCCCGGCGAAGGCCACGAAGGCCGCGGCGGTGGTGATCTCGAAATAGGTGATCGGGTCGGCGCCATTGGCGGCCAGGCAGGCATCGAGCGTGCGCGACAGCGCCGCTTCGTCGATCAGCTGGCCCGCCACGCGGATACGCTCGTGAAACCGGGCGAGATGCGGCGAGGTATAGGCGTGGCAGGTCAGCCCCGCGCCCTCCAGCCCGGCGCGGATCATCGCCAGCGTCGAGCCCTTGCCGTTCGTCCCCGCAATGTGGATCACCGGCGGAATGCGCCGCTCGGGGTGGCCGAGCGCGGCCAGGATCCGCTCCATCCGGTCGAGCGTCAGGTCGATGATCTTGGGGTGGAGCGACATCATCCGGTCAAGGAGGATGTCCGAGGCGGGCTGGCTCACGGAGTCTCTGTCGCCTTCGGCGCGGCGGGCGGCGCTTCCGCGGCCGGCTCGGGCGCGGGCAGGTCGCCCACCACGGCGGGCGGCAGGCCCAGCAGCATCCGGGTGATGCCGATCAACTCGTCGCGCAACAGCGCGCGCGGCGTGACCCGGTCGAGCATGCCGTGATCGAGCAGGTATTCGGCGCGCTGGAATCCCTCGGGCAGCTTCTCGCGGATGGTCTGCTCGATGACGCGGGGGCCGGCGAAACAGATCAGCGCGTTCGGCTCCGCGATATGGATGTCGCCCAGCATCGCGTAGGAGGCCGTGACGCCCCCTGTGGTCGGGTGCGTCAGCACGACGATATAGGGCAGCCCCGCCTCTTTCAGCATCTGGATCGCGACGGTCGAGCGCGGCATCTGCATCAGGCTCAGGATGCCTTCCTGCATGCGCGCGCCACCGGCGGCGGAAAACAGGATCAACGGGCGTTTCAGCGCCACCGCGCGTTCACAGGCGGCGACGATGGCGTTGCCGACATACATGCCCATGGAGCCTGCCATGAACGAGAAATCCTGCGCCGCCGCGACGACGGGGGTGCGCCCGATCTCGCCCTCGGCGACCAGCATCGCCTCGGCCTCGCCGGTCATCTTCTGGGCGCTTCGCAACCGTTCGGGGTAGCGTTTCTGGTCGCGGAATTTCAGCGGATCGTCGATGGGCTTGGGCACCGCGACCTCGCTGAACATGCCGCCGTCGAACAGCGCCTCGAACCGCGCGCGCGGTGTGATCGGCATGTGGTGCCCGCAATTGGTGCAGACGTTCAGCGCCTCGGTCAGCTCGCGGTGGAACAGCATGGTGCCGCATTCGTCGCACTTGGACCACAGGTTCTCGGGCATCTCGCGGCGCGAGAAGATCGAGTTGATCCGGGGACGGACGTAATTGGTGATCCAGTTCATGGGGGGCTCCGGCGCCGTTCCGTGACAGGGCAGCAGATAAGGGAGGCGCGCGCTACATGCAATCGGCGGCTGGCCGGGCGTGTCAGCCGCGCCGCACCGCGAACCGGATCGCAAGCCAGATCACGGCGGTCACGACCATCCCCGACAGCAGCATCGGCCTGAGGTCGGCCGCCGGGATCGCGCCCATCGGCACGGTGTAGAGCGCGAGGCCCGACAGCGGGCCGTCGAGGGCCAGAAACAGGATCGCGATCGCGTTGTTGGAGAAATGAAAGCCCCAGGCCGCGCCGATCGTGCCGGTCTTGGCCGTCAGGTCGGCGGCGCAAATCGCGTAGAGAAACACCGCCGCGACCACGATCCAGGCGTTCTCGCCCATGATCGAAGGTTGGTAGTGCAACACGGCAAACAGCGCCGAGGGCAGGATCATCCACGCCAGTGGCGAGGCGAAGCGCGCGGCCAGCTGGCTCTGGATATAGCCGCGAAACAACAGTTCCTCCGCGCCGGTCTGGATCAGGATGCCGACCAGCGCCAAGGGCAGGAACGAGACCCAGAGCGCGAGGTCGAGGTTGAGGACGGGGCTGAAGCTGACCGGAATGAGCGCGGTCAGCCCGTTCAGCGCGCCGCAGATCACGGCCGCGATGGCGAAATGCCGCAACAGGCGCGGACGCGGGCCGAAAAGCGTGCTCATTGGGCGGCGGTGCAGCAGCCGTGCGGCCAGCAGGGGGCCCAGCGCCATGCCGACGAAGGTCGCGAGGACCAGCAGGGTCGCCGTGGGCGTGTCGGCCGTCACCATCCGGCCGAGCCAGGTATTGGCGCCCTCGAGCCCGCTGACCGCGACGAGAATGCCGAAAATTATAACGATTCCTGCTGCGTAGACCACCATCACGAGGATCAGGCCCAGCACGAGGCGCCAGAGCGCCGGGCGCGTGCGGGCGGGCGCCACGAAGTCGGCATGGGCGGTGTACTGCATCGGTCCTGCCTTCGGCGCCTTTTCGTTGGCGGCACTCTAGACTGCGCGGAAGGTCGCGGCAATCGCGCTTGTCTGCCTCGCGCCCCGCGTCTATGCCGGGCAAAAGAGCCGTTTTCCACAGCGACGCCAGAGGGAGGGCCCACGCCATGATGAAGGGCAACACCGCCAAATCGAACCTGCCAAGCCGCCACGTGACGGAGGGCCCGTCGCGGGCGCCGCACCGGTCGTATTTCTACGCCATGGGGCTGACGGACGAGGAGATCCACCAGCCTTTCGTGGGCGTCGCCACCTGCTGGAACGAGGCCGCGCCCTGCAACATCGCGCTGAACCGTCAGGCGCAATCGGTGAAGATGGGCGTGAAGCACGCAAATGGCACGCCGCGTGAGTTCACCACCATCACCGTCACCGACGGCATCGCGATGGGGCATGAGGGCATGCGGTCCTCGCTCGCGTCGCGCGACGCCATCACCGACACGGTGGAACTGACGATGCGCGGCCATTGCTACGATGCGCTGGTGGGGCTGGCCGGCTGCGACAAGTCGCTGCCGGGGATGATGATGGCGATGGTGCGACTGAACGTGCCCTCGGTCTTCATCTACGGCGGCTCGATCCTGCCCGGTCGGCTCGACGGCAAGGACATCACGGTGCAGGACGTGTTCGAGGCGGTGGGCCAGCACCAGGCCGGCAACCTCAGCGACGAGGCGCTGGCGGTGATCGAGCGTGTCGCCTGCCCCAGTGCGGGCGCCTGCGGCGGCCAGTTCACCGCCAACACCATGGCCTGCGTGTCCGAGGCGATCGGCCTCGCGCTGCCCAACTCCTCCGGCGCGCCTGCGCCTTACGAATCCCGCGACCAGTATGGCGTTGCCTCGGGCGAGGCGGTGATGCGCCTGCTCGAAAAGAACATCCGCGCGCGCGATATCGTCACCCGAAAGTCGCTGGAAAACGCCGCCCGCGTCGTCGCCTGCACCGGCGGCTCGACCAACGCAGGCCTGCACCTGCCCGCGATCGCGCATGAGGCGGGGATCGAGTTCGACCTCTTCGACGTCTGCGACATCTTCCACGACACGCCGTATTTCGTCGATATGAAGCCGGGCGGCCAATACGTCGCCAAGGACCTCTACGAGGCGGGAGGCGTGCCTGTGGTGATGAAGGAACTGCGCAAGGCGGGCCTGATCCACGAGGAGTGCATGACCGTCACCGGCCGCGTCATGGGCGAGGAGATCGACCTGATCACGCGCGAGGCGGACGGCAAGGTGATCTACCCTGCCGCCACGCCGATCACCAAGACCGGCGGCGTCGTCGGTCTGAAGGGCAACCTTGCCCCCGAAGGCGCCATCGTGAAGGTCGCGGGCATCGCGCCCGAGAACCAGGTGTTCACCGGCCCGGCCCGCGTCTTCGAATGCGAGGAAGACGCCTTCGAGGCGGTCAAGGAGCGCGCCTACGAGGAAGGCGAGGTGCTGGTGATCCGCAACGAGGGGCCCAAGGGCGGCCCCGGCATGCGTGAGATGCTGGCCACGACCTCGGCGCTGAGCGGTCAGGGCATGGGCAAGAAGGTGGCGCTGATCACCGATGGCCGCTTCTCAGGCGCCACGCGCGGCTTCTGCGTCGGGCATGTCGGCCCGGAGGCGGCTGTGGGCGGTCCCATCGCGCTGCTCAAGGACGGCGACATGATCACCATCGACGCGATCAGTGGCGACCTGAGCGTGGCACTTGACGAGGCCGAACTCGACGCCCGCCGCAAGGCCTGGGCCGGCCCGCGCGAGACGATCTACGCCACCGGCGCGCTTTGGAAATACGCGCAGCTTGTCGGCCCCGCGGTGCTTGGGGCGGTCACGCACCCCGGCGGCGCGAAAGAGAAGCATGTCTACGCCGACCTTTGACACGATCGGGCGGGCCGCGCGCGCCGCGGCCTGCCTGCTCACCTGTGCCTTTCTCGCCGGATGCGGCGGGTTCGGCGGCCCACCGGCCCCGGCACCTGCATTCGTCGCGGTCACGGCCGACCGGATCGTGGTGACGGGCCCCGAGGGCTACTGCGTCGACCCCACCGCGACCCGCGACAGCGGCGATACCGGCTTCGTCCTGTTGGGCAACTGCGCCGCCATCGCCAATTCGCGCCGCGCGGCGCAGCCCGTGACCCCCGCCGTGCTGACCGCCGCCGTCTCCGAGCCGTCGGACGGCGGGCAGTTGTCCGAGAGCATGGGCGAGCTTGACGCCTTCTTTCGCTCGGACGACGGGCTGCGCCTGATCAGCCGGACGGGCGAGGCGGCGACCGTGACGGTTCTCGACACGGCGATCGAGGGTGACGTGTTCCTGCTCCATGCTGCCGACACCAGCGCCGGCGCCATCGAGGGTGTTCAGGGCGAGTACTGGCGGGCTTATCTCGACGTCGGCAATCGCATCGCGACCCTGTCCGTGATCGCGCTGGAGGACCGTGCGCTGAGCCGGGACGAGAGCCTGACCACGCTGCGCGACTTCGTGCTGGCGGTGCAGGCTGCCAACGCGGGACCGACCGAAGACGCCGCGCCGCCCGTTGCACCGGTGCACACACCACCGCGGAACATGCTGCAACGGGGCGGTCCGCTCTTTAACGTGGGTCTGTTTCGGCGAATATTGAGTTAACGCGACGTGATGCCAGGGCGGCGCCGTCGCGCAGGAGTGGCCGGACCGAACGGGTCCGGAATGGAGTGGGCAATGGCTTCGGACAGGGCAGGATTCTTCGACCGGTTCGGCTTGTCCCAGACGCTGAAGCGGTGGACCCGCGCGATGCAGGCGCCGGCCCTGCTGCAGACCGGTGACCTGTCGGCGTTGCACCGCGAGATGCACCGGGCCCGCGACCGGATCGATACACTTGCCGCGCGCGCACAGTCCGAATTGCTGACGCGCGCCACCGGGTCCGATGGTATCGACCGCCCCGACCAGTGCGACTGGGCGGAACGCGCCGCGCCCTGGCGCCAGAAAATCACGCCGCGCGGCCATATCCGGCCCGGCTCGCCGCACGAGATCGGCGGTGGCGTGATCCTGTTTCATGACGCGATGCAGGCCGACCTGACCGTGCGGCAAGACCCTGCGCCGCCCGAAATACCCGGTGCGGCCTTCGGTCTCGTGCTCGAGGTCTACCGCTTCGACGGGTCGTTCCTGTCGCTGGTGCAGGACCTCCCCGAGGAGGCCCTGAAGGGCCTGACGCTGAACCATTTCATCGCCGTGCATCTGCGCGTGGTGCGCGAGCAGCCGATCGAGATCTATGCCCGCCTGAACGTGCAGCATGGCCCCAACCAGGAACAGATCGTGCGCCAGGTCGAGTTCCGGGACGGTCGGGGTTACGCGGAGTTCGATCTTGCCTATACCAAGATCAACGAGAAGCGTCTGGAAAAGGCGTGGCTCGACCTGATCCTCGAAGGGCCCGAAATGAACCGCCTGGCGATCTGGGACATGGTCCTGCTGCGCGCACCAAGGGCGGATGTCTGATGAAGGACCACGCGATGGAGCACGAGACATTGACCCGCGTGCGGCTGCACGGCGGCCGCTACGAGGGTGTCTACACCGGCCCCGGCGCCGTGGATGTCGAGGCGGTGCACGAAGGCAAGGTCGTCGCCGTGGCCGACGTGACCGCGGAGGCCGCGCAGCCGGGCCGCTGGCGTGTCGCGCTCGACCTGCCACCCTCGGTGATCGGGGACGGCGTGCAGGTGATCGCGCTCCGCTCGACCGCGTCGGGTGCGGTGCTGGACCGGATCACGCTGATGGCGGGCGAGGCGCTGAACGAGGATATTCGCGCCGACCTCGCGCTGCTGCGCGACGAACTGGAGATGCTCAAGCGCGCCTTTCGCCGGCATTGCGTGGAAACCGCTGCGCGCTGATCCCGCCCTTTCGTAACGCGGCGTTGCGCGTGACAGCGCGGCGCGCGCAGGTTTACCTGCCCGGAACCGTGGGAGAGATCACGACATGACCGAGGCACGCTATCCGCACCTTCTGGCGCCGCTGGACCTGGGCTTTTGCACGCTGAAGAACCGCGTGCTGATGGGCTCCATGCACACCGGGCTGGAGGAGACGAAGGACTGGCCGCGCGTGGCAGAGTTCTATGCCGAACGCGCGCGCGGGCAGGTGGCGTTGATCGTGACCGGCGGCATGGCACCCAACAAGGAAGGCGGCGTGTTCCCCGGTGCCGCGGGCCTCTTCACGGATCAGGACATCGCCAACCACCGCGTCGTGACCGATGCCGTCCATTTGGCGGGCGGCAAGATCGCGATGCAGATCCTTCACGCTGGCCGCTACGCCTACAGCCCCAATTGCGTCGCGCCCTCGGCGGTCAAATCCCCGATCTCGCCGTTTCCGCCGAAGGAGCTGGACGAGGAGGGGATCGAGAAACAGATCGCCGACATCGTCACCGCCGCCGTGCGGGCGCGCGAGGCCGGCTATGACGGCGTCGAGATCATGGGGAGCGAGGGGTATTTCCTGAACCAGTTCCTCGTGTCGCACACCAACAAGCGCACCGACCGCTGGGGCGGATCCTACGAGAACCGGATGCGCCTGCCCGTCGAGGTCGTGCGCCGCACGCGCGAGGCCGTGGGGCCTGACTTTATCATCATTTACCGCCTCAGTATGATCGACCTTGTGCCCGACGGCTCCACCCATGGCGAGGTCGTGCAGCTTGCGCAGGCCGTCGAGGCGGCGGGAGCAACCATCCTCAACACCGGCATCGGCTGGCACGAGGCGCGCATCCCGACCATCGCCACCAGCGTGCCGCGCAAGGGCTTTGCCTGGGTGACGCAAAAGCTGATGGGAAAGGTCGGCATCCCGATCATCACCTCGAACCGCATCAACATGCCCGGCGTGGCCGAGGAGGTGCTGGCGGAGGGCTGCGCCGACATGGTGTCGATGGCGCGCCCGTTCCTGGCAGACCCTGACTTCGTGCAGAAGGCGATGGAGGGCCGCGCCGCGGAGATCGCGCCTTGCATCGCCTGCAACCAGGCGTGTCTCGACCACACGTTTTCCGGCAAGCTCACCACCTGCCTCGTGAACCCGCGCGCCTGCCATGAAACCGTGCTGCGGTTCGAGCCTGTGGAGACTCCACGCCGCATCGCCGTTGTCGGGGCCGGGGCGGCGGGCATGGCAGCGGCGATTGTTGCGGCCGAGCGCGGCCATGCCGTCACGCTCTGGGACAAGGCCGGGCAGATCGGCGGGCAGCTCAACATGGCCAAGACGATCCCCGGCAAGGAGGAATTTATCGGGCTGGTGGACTGGTTCGCGACGATGGTCGACCGGCGCGGCATCGACCTGCGGCTGGGCGCGGCGCCCTCGGTCGACGATCTTTCAGGCTTCGACGAGGTCATCGTCGCGACAGGCGTACGCCCGCGCGATCCGGGCATTCCCGGGCAGGACGGGCCCAACGTGCTCAGCTATGTCGACGTCCTTGCGGGCAAGGCACCGGTCGGCGCGCGGGTTGCCGTGATTGGCGCGGGCGGCATCGGTTTCGACGTGGCCGAATACCTTGTCCACGAGGGCGACAGCCCGACCGAGGCCCCCGATCTCTGGCGGCGCGAATGGGGCGTCGCCGACCCCGAGGTGCATCGCGGTGGCCTCGCGCCTGAGGGCCCGCGGCCGACGCCCGCGGCGCGCGAGGTGGTGATGCTGCAGCGCAAGGCAGAGAAGCCCGGCAAGCGGCTGGGCAAGACGACCGGCTGGATCCACCGCGCCAGCCTCAAGATGAAGGCCGTGAAGATGCTGACCGGGGTGAATTATGAGCGGATCGACAGCGCCGGCCTGCACGTGAGTTTCGGCGAGGCGCGCGAGACCCCGACGCTGATCGAGGTCGACACCATCGTCCTTTGCGCCGGGCAGGAGGTCGAGCGCGGACTGGCCGACGAGCTGATCGCGGCGGGCATCACGTCGCATGTCATCGGGGGCGCGGACGTGGCCGCGGAACTCGACGCAAAGCGGGCGATCGACCAGGGAATGAGGCTCGCCGCCACACTCTGAAGAATTTTCCAAGTCAGGCGAAACCTTAACGATTTCGCGTCCGTTACTCAGTGCGCGCCTCTTCGGAGGCGTGCAAGTGTAACGAGTGTTCGTGTAACGAGTAGGGGCGGTATCCTTGGGTGCCGCCCCGGCTCATTTCCCCGACAACCGCCGCGCGCGGGCGGCCAGCAGCTTCAGGCGCAGCGCGTTGAGCTGGATGAAGCCCTGCGCATCCTTCTGGTCGTAGGCGCCTGCGTCTTCCTCGAAGGTCACATGCGCCTCGGAATACAGGCTCTGGTCCGACCAGCGGGCGACGGTGCGCGCGACACCCTTGTAGAGCTTCACCCTTACGGTGCCGCTGACATGCTCCTGCGACTTGTCGATCAGGGCCTGCAGCATCTCGCGCTCGGGCGAGAACCAGAATCCGTTGTAGATCAGCTCGGCGTAGCGCGGCATGATCGAATCTTTCAGGTGCCCCGCGCCACTGTCGAGCGTGATCTGCTCGATCCCGCGATGCGCCTCGAGCAGGATGGTGCCGCCCGGCGTCTCGTAGATGCCGCGCGACTTCATGCCCACGAAGCGGTTTTCCACGAGGTCAAGACGACCGACGCCGTGCTTGCCGCCCAGCTCGTTCAGCCGGGTCAGGATCGTGGCCGGGCTCATCGCCTCGCCGTTGATGGCGACCGCATCGCCTCGCTCGAAGGTAATTTCCACCATCTCGGGCGTATCGGGCGCATCCTCGGGATCGACGGTGCGCTGATAGACATACTCCGGCGCTTCCTCGGCCGGGTCTTCCAGCACCCGACCCTCGGAGGAAGTGTGCAGCAGGTTGGCGTCGACCGAAAACGGCGCCTCGTTGCGCTTGTTCTTCGCGATCGGGATCTGATTCTGCTCGGCGAATTCCAGCAGCTTGGTGCGCGAGGACAAGTCCCATTCCCGCCAGGGCGCGATCACCTTGATCGTGGGGTCGAGCGCATAGGCCGACAGCTCGAACCGGACCTGGTCGTTGCCCTTGCCGGTCGCACCGTGGGACACGGCATCGGCCCCGGTTTCATGCGCGATCCGCACCAGGTGCTGCGAGATCAGCGGCCGCGCGATCGAGGTGCCGAGCAAGTAGAGCCCTTCGTAGAGCGCGTTGGCGCGGAACATCGGGAAGACGAAATCACGCACGAATTCCTCGCGCACATCGACGATGTGGATGTTCTCGGGCTTGATGCCCAGCATCTCGGCCTTGGCGCGGGCCGGTTCCAGCTCATCGCCCTGGCCGAGGTCCGCGGTGAAGGTCACGACCTCGCAGCCATATTCCGTCTGCAGCCACTTCAGGATGATCGAGGTGTCGAGACCGCCGGAATAGGCAAGGACGACCTTCTTCGGTGCAGACATGGGCGGGCTCCGTCTCGTTCTGGATTGACCGCGCGGGCGATACCGGGTTTTCAGGGCAGGGGCAAGCTGGCGGAGGGACCCATGGACTATGGCTATCAGTTGCTGCGCCACGTCGTGCAGCAGGTTTTCGGCAATCTCAGGCAGGCGGCGCAACTGACGCTGCTCTTGTTCCTGGCGCCGTTCATCGGGCTTGTCGTGCTTGTCGGCGGCACCAGCGGGGTGATGAGTGAGGCGCCGGGCGGCGGCACCATCCTTGCCGGCCTCCTGCTCGTCGTCGTCGCCATCGTGGCCTATTGCTGGGCGGCGGTTGGCTGGCACCGCTACGTCTTGTTGGAGGAAACCGGCAACGGCATCCTGCCCCACTGGCGCGGCAACCGCATCAGCGCCTATTTCGGGCGTGCTTTCGTGGTCGGGATCGTTGTTTTTCTGGCCGCGGTCGGTGGCGGTATCGTTGTCGGCATCGCCGCCGCGATCACGCAATCCCCGGCCGTCGCCATCGTGCTGGGCGTTGGCCTTGTCTTTGGCGCCTCCTGGGTCGCGACGCGCATCGGCTTGGTCCTGCCCGCCGCGGCGCTGGGCGAGCGCATGACCATCGGCGAAAGCTGGGCCATCACCCGCCCGGTGGGGAGCCATATCTTCTTGCCGCTGATCGTCATCGCGCTGGTCGTGGGCGTGACCCAGCAGCTGATCCTGCTGGTCTTCGGTCAGACCGTCACAACCGACCTGTTCGGCCAGGTCCAGGAGCAATATGTGCTGACGCTGCCCGGCCAGATCCTGAACGGGGTGCTGTCCTGGCTGCAGGTGCTGGTGAACCTCGCGCTGATGACCACGCTCTACGGCAATCTCGTCGAGGGGCGGCAGCTGAACTGACACTGGACAGCGCGGCCGGGTTGGGGCACGCCGGGCGGCATGACTGACTTTGCCGATCAAGCCCGCGCCGCCACCCGTGCCCTGCGCGACCTGTTCCCGCCCACGCCGCTGCAGCGCAACCTGCACCTGTCCGAACGCTTCGGCGCCGACATCTGGCTGAAGCGCGAGGATCTGTCGCCGGTCCGGTCCTACAAGCTGCGCGGCGCCTTCAACGCGATGCGCAAGCTGCGTGCAACCGACCCCTCGGCCACCCGTTTCGTCTGTGCCAGCGCGGGCAACCACGCGCAGGGCGTTGCCTTCGTCTGCGCGCATTTCGGGGTGACGGGGCGGATCTTCATGCCGGTCACGACGCCCGAGCAGAAGATCGTGAAGACGAAAACCTTTGGCGGCGGCGCGGTCGAGATCGTGCTGACCGGCGATTTCTTCGATGAGACTCTGGCCTCGGCTCAAAAGGAATGCGCCGCCACCGGCGCGCATTTCCTCTCGCCCTTCGACGACCCCGACGTGATCGAGGGGCAGGCATCCGTCGCGGTCGAACTGCTGGATGAGCTGGGCCATGCCCCGGATCGCCTCATCCTGCCGGTGGGCGGCGGCGGCTTGTCGGCCGGCGTGATCTCCTACCTCGACGCGGTTGGGACCGACACGCATGTGACGCTGGTGGAACCCGCCGGCGGTGCCAGCCTGACCGCCGCGCTGAAGGCCGGCGCGCCCGAGACCATCACGATCACCGACACCTTCGTGGATGGCGCGGCGGTGGCGCGCATCGGCGCGCGCCCGTTCGAGGTGCTGCGCAAGGTGGACCCGGCCGATGTGCTGATCGCGCCCGAGAACAGGATCTGCGTGACGATCCAGGACATGCTGAACATCGAGGGCATCGTGCTGGAACCCGCCGGCGCGCTGTCGATCGACGTGCTGGAGGACCTGCGCGATCAGATCGCGGGGCAGACGGTAGTCTGCGTCACTTCAGGCGGGAATTTCGATTTCGAGCGTCTGCCCGAGGTCAAGGAACGCGCGCAGAACTGGCAGGGGCTGAAGAAGTATTTCATCCTGCGCCTGCCGCAGCGGCCCGGCGCGCTGCGCGATTTCCTCGACCTGCTGGGGCCCGACGACAACATCGCGCGCTTCGAATATCTCAAGAAGAACAGCCGCAACTTCGGCTCGGTGCTGATCGGGATCGAGACCAGCGCGGCCGGCAATTTCGACGCGATGATGACGCGCGTGACCTCGCGCGGCTTCGGGTTCCGGGACATCACCGCCGACGAGGTGCTGGCCGATTTCCTGATCTGAGCCGGTCAGGCCGCGGTCGCGATACCGGGGATATGCGGCGCCACGGCGGCCAGAGACGCGGTGAAGCTGTCGGCGACGGCGGCGACGTCGGGCGCGAGCCCAGCGCGGCAGGCGGCCTCCGCCCTTTGGCAGGCGTCGACCATGGCGGCGAACCCCATGTTGGCCGCGCTGCCCCTGAGGAAATGGAAGTCGCTCGCCGTGGCGCCGGCGGGCTGCGCAGTCAGCCGCCCCAGTCTCTCGGTGATTTCCGCCACGAAGAGGAACGCGACATCGGCAAAATCATCCTCTCCGATATCGGCGCGCAGGCCCTGCAGGCGGTCCCAGTCGATCATGCTTGCGTCCTCCTTGCGCAGGATTACATCCCGCGACGTTAACGCAGTCTTGCCGAAGACCCGCCCGATGTGTCGCATTGTCGGGTTCACCTCCCGTTAAGCCCTGCGGGTGCAGGACGTGTCGAGTTCCAGACGCGTGACCGCATGTTGCACCAGCCCACCCGATCGACCTGGCCCATGGCCGAACCGCCCGCGGTTCCGGGCCGGGTGCTGGTCATCGACGACAGCCGGGCGCAGCGGGTGATGCTGGCCTCGCTCCTGCATCGTTGGGGGCACGAGGTCGTGCAATGCGACAGCGCGCTCGCCGCGCTCGAGGTCGCGCAAGATCCCTCCATCGGCCTCATCATCAGCGACTGGATGATGCCCGGCCTGACCGGCCCGGAGTTCTGCCGCCGTCTGCGCGCCACGCGGCGCGAAGGCTACGCCTATGTCATCTTGCTGACCTCCAAGTCGGAGGAGGGCGCGCTGACCGAGGGGCTGGAGGCCGGCGCAGATGACTTCCTGACCAAGCCGGTGCGTGTCCCGGAACTGCGCGCGCGGCTGAACGCCGGCGCGCGGATTGTCGCGATGCAGCGCGACGTGGTGGAAAAGAACCGTCTGCTGACCGACGCGCTGGACGAGATCCGCACGCTTTACGCCGCACTCGACCAGGATCTGGAGGAGGCGCGCCGCCTGCAACAGGCGCAGTTGCAAGACAGGTTCCGCCGCTTCGGCCCGGTGGAGGTGTCGCTGTGGTTGAAAGCGTGCGGGCCCATCGGCGGCGACATGGTGGGCTGTTTCCCGGTGAACGACACCGTCATCGGCGCCTTCAGCCTCGACGTCTCGGGCCACGGTGTCGCCTCGGCGATGATCGCCGCGCGGGTCGCAGGCATCCTCAGCGCCGCGACCCCGGACCAGAACATCGCCCTGACCCGGATGGAGGATGGCAGTCTGCGCGCGCTCTCGCCCGACATGGCCGCCGCGCGGCTGAACAAGATGCTCTTGAGCGAGATTCGCAGTGACCGGTATTTCACGCTGGGCCTTGGCTTTCTGAACCACGCGACCGGGCGGATGCGGATGGTGCAGGCGGGGCACCCGCACCCGCTGTTCCTGCGCGCGGATGGCCGGATCGACGCGGTCGGTCCGGGCGGTCTGCCCATCGGGTTGGTCGCAGGCGCCACCTATCACAGTTTCGACGTCACCTTCGCGCCCGGCGACCGGATGCTGATCTACTCCGACGGGCTGACGGAAATCGCCGACGCCTCGGGCGCAGCTCTGGAGGAACAGGGGCTGGCACGGATGCTGCAGGATAATGCCGGGCTGCGCGGCCCCGAATTCCTGGCCGCGATCGAGGACGGGTTGGCGCGCTTCGCAGGGGCCGAGGCCTTTCCCGACGATGCCTCTGCCGTGCTGATCGACTATCGAGGCCCGGATGAGCGGCTTGGCAGCGTGTAGGCGAGGCCCAGAAAATGCCGGTCGCCCGACACGGCCAGCCGTTCGGCGGCGACATCCCAGGGCAGAAACACGGCCGCATGGCCCGGCTCGGTCGGCGGGCCGCGGCGGGGGCCAAGTTGCGCAAGGTAGATGTGGCACATTTTTTGCGCGTGGAGGTCGTATTCCGGCATGTAGGTGAAGCGGTGGAACATCCCCAGCCGCCGAGCGGAATGGATCGCGTAGCCGGTTTCCTCCAGAACCTCGCGATAGAGCGCCGTCAGCGGCTGTTCTCCGGGGTCGATCCCGCCGCCGGGCAGTTGCAGTTCGGGCCGCGGTTCCTCCTGGAAGGTGGCGAGGATGCCCTCGCCGGCCTCGATCACGGCATAGACGCCGGGCCGGGGCGTATAGGCGCGACCGGGCTCGGGCGGCCGTCCGAAACGTCGGTTCATGGGTCTCTCCGCTTGCTCGCCCCCTTGTGCCAGAGCGGCGGCGCGCGCGAAATCCCCCCTCTCGCCAAGGCCCGCCCCTTGGGCTAAGGGACGGCCATGACCGACGATCAGAAAGCCGCGATCCGCGCCACCGCCGCCCGTGTCCTGAGAACCGAGGGCGAGGCGGTGAGTGCGATGGCCGATGCCCTGCCCGAGGATTTCGCGGCGGCGGTCGAGGCGATCCTGGCGACGCAGGGCCGCGTGATCCTGTCGGGAATCGGAAAATCCGGCCACATCGCGCGCAAGATCAGCTCCACTTTCGCGTCGACCGGCACGCCGTCCGCCTTCGTCCACCCGTCGGAGGCGAGCCACGGCGACCTTGGCATGGTGATGCCGGGCGACCTGACGGTCCTGATCTCGAACTCCGGCGAGACCTCGGAATTGCGGGACATGGTCGCCCATGTCGCGCGCTTCGATATCCCGATGGTGGCGATCTCGGGCAAGCCCGGTTCGACCCTGATGCAGGCCGCCGACTACCGACTGCTCTTGCCGCAAGCGCCCGAGGCCTGCGTGATCGGTATGGCGCCGACCACCTCGACAACCCTGACGCTGGCGCTGGGCGACGCGCTGGCCGTGGCCACGATGGAGCGGCGCGGCTTCCTGCCCGAACAGTTCCGCACCTTCCACCCCGGCGGCAAGCTGGGCGCGCAACTGTCCAAGGTCGCGCAGCTGATGCATGTGGGCGACGCGCTGCCGCTGGTCGCGGCCGACATGCCGATGTCCGAGACGCTGATCGTGATGAGCGAGAAAAGCTTCGGCATCGCGGGCGTGGTTCAGGAAGGCGCGCTGGTCGGCGTGATCTCGGACGGCGATTTGCGGCGCAACATCGCCCATCTGATGGAACGCAACGCGGGTCAGGTCGCGACACGCCATCCGCGCGTGATCGGGCCGGATGATCTGGCGGCCGAGGCGATGGGCGTGATGTCGGGCAACCGGATCACCGCGCTGTTCGTCGTGGACGACGCGATGCGCCCCGTGGGTCTCTTGCACCTGCACGACTGCCTGCGCGCCGGCCTCGCCTGAACCGGCTCAGACCCCGTAGTAGTCGCGATACCACGCCACGAAGCGCGCCACTCCGTCCGCCACCGGCGTCTGCGGGCGGTAGCCGGTCAGGCTCTGCAACAGCGTCGCATCGGCCCAGGTCGCGGGCACGTCGCCCGGCTGCATGTCCATCAGGTTCTGCTGCGCGCGCTCGCCCGTAGCGGCCTCGATCGCCTCGATGAACGCGGTCAGGCGCACGCTGTCGGAATTGCCGATGTTCACGATGCGGAATGGCGCGACCGGGCTGAGGCTGTCACCCTCAGGCACGTCATCGGGGGTCGCAGGCCGCACCGGCACCGCGTCGATCAGGCGGGTGATGCCGTCGACGAGATCCTCGACATAGGTGAAGTCGCGACTCATGTCGCCGTGGTTGTAGACGTCGATGGGTTGCCCCTCGAGGATCGCCTTTGTGAACTTGAACAGCGCCATGTCCGGCCGGCCCCACGGCCCGTAGACGGTGAAGAAGCGGAACATGGTCGTCGGCAGGTCATAGAGATGCGCGTAGCTGTGCGCCATCGTCTCGTTCGCCTTCTTCGTGGCGGCATAGAACGACATCTGCGTGTCGGCCTTGGCCGTCTCGGCATAGGGCATGTCGGTGTTCGCGCCATAGACGCTGGAGGTCGAAGCCAGCAGGCTGTGCGCCGGCGGAAAGGCCCGCATCGCCTCGAGCAGGCGGAAGGTGCCGATCAGGTTCGCCTCGACATAGGTTTCCGGCGCATCGATCGAATACCGCACCCCCGCTTGCGCGGCGAGGTGGATGACGGCATCGGGCCGCGCCTCCTCCATCAGCCCGTGCAACAGGCCGGGGGTTTCGATCCGTTCGGTCACGGCGCGGAAGCCGGCGTTCTGCAGCAGCATCGCCTGCCGCCGTTCCTTGAGCCGGACATCGTAGTAGTCGGTCATCGCGTCGACGCCGATGACCTGCCAGCCTTGGGCTACCAGCCGTGCGCACAGATGATAACCGATAAATCCGGCGGACCCGGTGACAAGGGCTGTGCGGGTCATTCGTGGGCCCCGGTGTTGGAAACCCATTTCCACGAGCTAGCGCACATCTCGTCCAGTCCTTTCTCCGTGCGAAAACCAAGAATCTCCTCGGCCTTCTCGGCGCTTGCCACGTAGACCGGGACGTCGCCCGCGCGGCGCTCGGCGATGGTGTGGGGGAGGTCGCGGTTGCAGGCGCGCTTGTAGGCCGCGATCACCTCCAGCACCGAATAGCCGCGCCCGGTGCCGAGGTTCACGCAGTGGCTGTCGCCGCTTTCGAACAGCCGGTCCAGCGACAGGACATGCCCGCGCGCCAGATCCTCGACATGGATGTAGTCGCGCACGCCGGTTCCGTCGGGCGTGTCGTAATCGTCGCCGAAGACCGAGATGCGCTCCAGCTCTCCCAGCGCGACCTTGGCAACGAAGGGCATCAGGTTGTTCGGGATGTCGCGCGGGTCTTCCCCGATCAGTGCGGAGCCATGCGCGCCCGCCGGGTTGAAGTAGCGCAGGATGCCGATGGCCCAATCCGGGTTCGACTGGCCCAGCCAGTCCAGCATCTGCTCGCCCAGGATCTTGGTCTGGCCATAGGGGTTCATCGCGCGGAACTCGGCGGTTTCCGGCGTCGGCGCCTCGTCCGGCACGCCGTAGACCGTGGCCGAGGAGGAAAACACGATCCGCCGGCACCCCGCCGCCTCCATCGCGCGCAGGAGTGTGGTCAACCCGCCCACGTTCACGTCGAAATAATCCAGCGGGCGCGCCATGCTCTCGCCAACCGCCTTCAGCGCGGCGAAATGCACCACCGCGTCGAAGGCGTGTTCGGCGAAAAGCGTGGCCAGCGTCACGGCATTGCGGATATCGCCCTCGACCAGCGTGACCGGCTTGCCGGTGATCCGTTCCAGCCGCCCGCCGACAGAGCGGTGCGCGTTGACGAAATTGTCGAGGATGACGACCTCGTGCCCCGCTTCGACCAGCGCGACATAGGTGTGAGAGCCGATGTAGCCGGCGCCGCCGGTCAGAAGAATACGCTTTGGCATGGAATGCGACCCTTGGAATTCTGTGCGGGACGCAACCACGCCCCGCCCCCCGGTTTCAAGCCCGGGATGCGCGGGTCCTTGCCGACCTGTCCATGGCGTCGGCAAATTTGCATCTTTCGTGGAGAATTCCGGGGTGGGCCGCGTTGACCGCGTCACGGCGCCGGGTATCCTGCCGCCAGACTGGCAACTGACTTTCCGGGGCGCAGATGGATTTTGGTTTTTTCAGGGCCGTCGGCTTTGCGATGGTGGCGGTCCTGGGTCTGGCCGGATGTGAACAGCTGCCCCGCGGTGCCGCCGTGGAGCGCGAGATCGTCGCCGCCGCGGACGGCGAGGCCGCCGATTTCGCGGTCTACACGGTCGATCGCGCCCTTCTGGCAATCCTTCAGGACTGGCCCGACACAGGCGCGCACCGTTACGGCTGGATCCCGACCAGCGGCGGCGCCCGCACGCAGGTGATCGCGTCCGGCGACGTTCTGGAAGTCACGATCTGGGACAGCAACGAAAGCTCGCTCCTCTCGGCTGACGGCCAGCGGCAGGTGCAGATCCAGTCGCTGACCGTTGCGCCCGACGGCACCGTCTTCGTGCCCTATGTCGGCAACACCCAGGTCTCCGGATTGACGCTGCAACTGGCACGCGAACACCTGCAAGACGAGATCGACCTGGTCGTGCCCTCGGCACAGGTGCAGCTCACGCTGGTCGAGGGGCGCACGAACTCCGTCGATCTGGTCGGCGGCGTCAGCGCGCCCGGCGCCTACCCGCTGCCGGACCGGAACTATACGGTGCTGAACCTGCTGGCGGCAGGCGGCGGGGTGCAGCCCAGCCTCGTGAACCCGCAGATCCGGCTTCGGCGCGGTGGCAACATCTACGGCACCTCGGTCGAGCGGCTCTATGCCAGCCCGAACCTCGACACGCTGCTGCACGGCGGCGACCAGGTCATCGTCGAGGAGGACCGCCGCTATTTCCTGTCGCTGGGGGCTGCGGGCCAGCAAAGCCAGCACCCGTTCACCCAGGATCGCGTCACCGCGCTGGACGCGATGGCGATCGTCGGCGGCGTGGACAGCCGGCGTGGCGATCCGGGCGGTATCCTGATCCTGCGTGAATATCCTGCCAGCGCGGTGCGTCCCGACGAGCGCGGGCCAAGCCAGGCGCGGGTGGTCTTCAGCCTCGACCTGACATCGGCGGACGGGCTTTTCAGCGCGCGTAACTTCCACATCCATGACGGCGACCTGGTGCTGGTGACCGAAAGCCCGATCACGTCGGCACAGACCATCTTTGGCCTTGTCGGGTCGGTCTTCGGGCTGGCGAACCAGACTGCCAACATCGGCAACTGACCCGGCTCAGCCGGGCAGGGCAATGGCGCGATCTCTCGGCACGAGGCTGTTGATGCGCGCGATATGCTCGGGCAGGCAGCGCGTGGCGAAATCGTAACGCTCCACCATATGCGCGCGGGCGGCGCGGCCCAGATGCGCGAAAGCGCCCGGCGCCGACAGCACCTCCACCACCTGCCGGGCCAGCGCCTCGTGGTCGTGGAAATCGACCAGCAGCGCGGTCTCGCCATGGGTCATCACCTCGCGCACCGGCGCGGTATCGGAGGCGACGATGGTCGCGCCCATCGACATCGCCTCCATGCTCGACCAGCTCAGCACGAAGGGAACCGTCAGGTAGATATGGCAGCGGCTGATCTGGATGATCTGCTGATAGGCGGCATAGGGCACCTTGCCGAGAAAATGCACCCGGTCCCAGTCCACGCGGTCGCCCACCTCGCGCTCCATGTCGGCGCGGTAGCCGCCCTTGGCGGCGCTCGCCTTGCCGTAGGACACGTCGCTGCCGCCGATCACCAGAGCCCGCGCGTTCGGCCGCGCCTCGAGGATATGGGGCAGCGCGCGCATGAACTTGTGAAAGCCGCGGGTGGGCTCCATGTTCCGCGCCATGTAGGTGAAGATTTCATCGTCCCGCGTCACGTTCCGGCCCAGCCGCCCCAGCGGCACCTGCGCGTCGGGGTTCGGCAGCAGCCGGTCGGTGCGGATGCCGTCATGCGCGACATAGATCTTGTCGTGGAAGCTGCCCGGGAAGGTGTCGCGCTGGAACCGCGTCGGCGACTGCCCCAGGTCGACGGTCTGGATATTGGCGAAGTTCACCGCGTTGCGCGCATGCATCAGGAACGGCGCCTGTTCGGAAACCGGGAATTCGGCGTCGAAGCCCACCGATCCGCCGGAGGCAAGGAAGTAGTATTCGAAGAACCCCAGGATCGGCACGTTGGGCCAGACCTGCTTCAGGAACGTCAGTTCGCCCCAGCCGACGTGGCCCAGGATGACATCGGGCCGGAACCCGCCCGCCTGCAGTTTCTGCGCCGCAAAGGCCGCGCCCAGCCCGTTGCCGACGCATTCCTCCCAGTACTTCGTGGGGCCATAGGCGCCCTCCGCCGGGGTGTGGTGCGGTGCGTATTTCACGATACGCGCGCCCGTCATCTTCGGGACGGTCTTGCGCTGCGTCAGGAACACGATCTCATGCCCGCCTTGCGCCACAAGCCATTGGAAGAGCTCCCGGTACTGGCCCGGAAAATTCTGGTGCACGAACAGGATATTCATAAGCCGCGGTTGCCCCGTCTGGTTCGCCGACATCCTCGTCCATCGCGACCCGGCCCACAAGCGGGCGAAGATTTGGGATTGCAGGCCTCGTGCCTATATGAAACGCCAAATCCATACAGCAGGACGACACGACATGACCCTGACGACCAAAATCGCATGGGACGACACGGTACTGCCGTTCCAGCTCGACCGCTCCGATATCCGCGGCCGGGTGGCGCGGCTGGACAACACGCTCGACCAGGTGCTCGAACAGCACGACTATCCCCCCGAGGTGGAGGCGATGGTCGCCGAAGCGACGCTGCTGACCGCGCTGATCGGCCAGACCATGAAGCTGCGCTGGAAACTGTCGCTGCAGGTGCGCGGCGACGGGCCGATCCGGCTGATCGCCACGGACTACTTCGCGCCGGGCGATGACGACGTGCCGGCCCGTATCCGCGCCTACGCCAGTTATGACACGGACCGTCTGCAGCCGGGCGTCGACCCGTTCTCGCAGATCGGCAAGGGCTATTTCGCCATCCTCATCGACCAGGGCGGCGGCACGACTCCCTACCAGGGCATCACGCCGCTGGCCGGCGGATCGCTGTCGTCCTGCGCCGAGGCGTATTTCGCGCAGTCCGAGCAGCTGCCCACGCGGTTCCACCTGGGCTACGGCCTCAGCCGCGAACCGGGCGCGGACGCAAGCTGGCGCGCCGGGGGCGTGATGCTGCAGCACATGCCCAAGGCCTCGCCGCTGATGGGTGAGGGCGGATCGGGCGAGGACGGGCTGATGGCCGCGACCGATCTGCTGGACGAGGAAGAGGGCGAGAACTGGTCCCGCGCGAACATCCTGCTCGACACCGCCGAGGCGCTGGAGCTGATCGGACCCAGCGTTGGGCCGACCGACCTGTTGCTGCGGCTGTTCCACGAGGAAGGACCGCGCGTCTACGACGCCCTGCCGGTGCAGTTCGGCTGCACCTGTTCGGCCGACCGTGTGCGCACCAGCCTGTCGATCTATTCGGCGCGCGACATCGCCCACATGACGACGGACGACGGTCGCGTCACCGCCGATTGCCAGTTCTGCGGCGCACATTACGACTTCGACCCCCGCACGCTGGGGTTCGAGGCCGTGTTGCCGCCGGATGACGGGCCGGAGGGGGGCGATGGCACCCCCCACTGACCTCGACCAGCTTGTTGCGGCGCTTGAACGGGCGCCGCAACGCCCCTCGTCGGACTACGACCTGAACCCTGACGTGGTCCTGCCCGAGGGCCGCAAGCTGCGCCCCGCCGCGGTGCTGATCGGCATTGCCGGCAACACGGTCATCCTGACCAAGCGCGCCTCACATCTGAAGCATCACCCCGGACAGGTCGCCTTTCCCGGCGGCAAGGTCGACGCCATCGACGCCGACCCGGTCGCCGCCGCCCTGCGCGAGGCGCAGGAGGAGATCGGGCTCGATCCCGCCAGCGTCACGGTGCTGGTCGACCTGCCGAGCCATGAAACAGTGACCGGTTATACGGTGCATCCGGTTCTGGCCCGGATCGACCGGGACTTCGCGCCGGTCCCCGAGCCTGGCGAAGTGGCCGAGGTGTTCCGCGTGCCCCTGCCGCTCTTGCTGGACGCAAGCCGCTACCGCATCGAACAGCGGCGCTGGCGTGGCGTCTCGCGGCGCTATTTCGTCGTGCCCTATGGCCCGCACTACATCTGGGGCGCCACAGCGCGGATGCTGAAGGCGCTGGCCGACCGGGTGACGCCGTGAAGCTTGCTGCCGACTGGCTCACCTCCTACGGGACCCAAGCCGTCATGGGCGCTCTGACGACAGGCGGCCACGGTGCTTGGTTCGTCGGCGGCTGCGTGCGCAACGGGCTCATCGGGGCCGAGGTCGACGACATCGACATCACCACCGACGCCCGGCCCGACCGCGTGATGGCGCTGGCCAAGGCGGCGGGGATACGGGCGGTGCCCACGGGCATCGACCACGGCACGGTGACGCTGGTGGCCGATCATCGCCCCTACGAGATCACGACACTGCGCCGCGACCTGACCACCGATGGCAGGCGCGCCACCGTCGCCTTCACCGACCGGCTGGAGGACGACGCCGCGCGGCGTGACTTCACCATGAACGCACTCTACGCCGAGACCGATGGCACGGTCCTCGATCCGACCGGCGAGGGGCTTGATGACCTTTCCGCCCGCCGCCTGCGCTTCATCGGCCGGCCCGAGGATCGTATCACCGAAGATTACCTGCGCATCCTGCGCTTTTTCCGCTTTCACGCATGGTACGCCGACCCCGCCGGCGGCATCGACGCCGAAGGGCTGGCGGCCTGCGCCGCGCTGGCGGACGGCATCACGCGCCTGTCGCGGGAACGGGTGGGGGCGGAGATGAAGAAGCTCCTGACCGCGCCCGACCCCGCCCCCGCCGTTGCCGCGATGGCGCAATCGGGCGTTCTGGCGCAAACCCTGCCGGGCGCCGATGCGCGCCTGTTGCCGCTTCTGGTGTCGCTCGAGGATGAGGCCCCCGACCCGATCCGCCGTCTCGCCGCACTGGGGGGCGAGGATGTGGCGGACCGGCTGCGCCTGTCGAGATTCGAGCAAAAGCAGCTCGACGTCCTGCGGGCAGAGATGGCCACGGCGACGACGCCCGGCGCGCTGGCCTATGCCCACGGTCCCGAGATGGCGTGGGACATCGTGCTGCTGCGCGCGGCGTTGGTCGAGACCGTCCCGGACCCGGCAGCGCGGGCCGAGATCGTGCACGCTGCGTCCGCGGTTTTTCCGGTGAAACCCGCCGACCTGATGCCCGGCCTGCAGGGCCCTGCGCTGGGCGCGGCGCTCTCCGCGATGGAGCAGCGCTGGATCGCCTCGGGCTTCAGCCTCAGCCGCGACGCGCTTCTCTCCGCCCACCGTTAACGCGCCGTCATGGCCTTTCGGTAATCCCGCGCCTATATGAAAGGCACAGGACCGCGAGCCCCCCAAATGTTCCGCTATTTCGAGACGCTGGTCGACCCGTACACGACCTATCCCGAGACCGACGCCCCCCCGCGCCGGCTCTGGCCGTTCCTGTGGGAGTATTCCCAGCCGTTCAAAGCGGTTTTCGCCGCGACGGCGGCCATGTCGGTCGCGGTTGCCGTGGTCGAAATCGGGCTGATCTGGTACATGGGCCGCATCGTCGACCTGATGTCCAACGGCGAGCCGGCGACCGTGCTGGCGTCCCATGGCTGGGAGCTGATCGCGGCCGCCATCTTCATCCTGACGCTGCGCCCGCTGATCCAGGGCATCGACGTGGCGTTGCTGAACAACTCCATCCTGCCGCAGTTCGGCGCGCTGATCCGCTGGCGCGCGCATCGGCAGGTGCTGCGCCAGTCGGTCGGCTGGTTCGAGAATGATTTCGCGGGCCGCATCGCCAACCGCATCATGCAAACGCCGGGCAGCGCGGGCGACGCGGTGTTCCAGGTGTTCGACGCGATCACCTTTTCCCTCGCCTACCTGATCGGCGCAGCGGTGCTGCTGGCCGATGCCGACCTCCGGCTGGCGATCCCGTTGTTGCTGTGGTTCGCGCTTTATGGCGTGCTTCTGCGCTGGACGATCCGCCGGATCGGGCCCGCGTCCAAGGCCAGCGCCGATGCGCGATCGATGACCACAGGGCGCGTTGTCGACAGCTACACCAACATCCATTCCGTGAAGCTCTTCGCCCACCACGACCGCGAGATCGACTACGCCAAGGAGGCGATCGAGCAGACGCGCGACACCTTCGCCCGTGAGATGCGGCTTTTTACGATCATGGACGTCGCGCTGACGGCGCTGAACGGCCTTCTGATCGTGGCCGTCGTCGGATGGGCGATCTGGCTCTGGTCGATCGGCGCGGCCTCGGTCGGTGCGGTGGCGGCGGCGACGGCGCTGACGCTGCGCCTCAACGCGATGACCGGCTGGATCATGTGGGCGGTCTCCACGCTGTTCCGCTCGCTCGGCGTCGTGGCCGAGGGGATGGAGACGATCACCGACCCCGTCCGCCTGACCGATGCGCCCGACGCAAGGCCGCTGGTCATGGACCGGGCCGAGATCACCTTCGACGGCGTGAGCCACCACTACGGGCGCGGGGCAGGCGGGCTCGACCGGCTCAGCCTCACCGTCCGCCCGGGCGAGAAACTGGGCCTGATCGGGCGGTCGGGCGCGGGTAAATCCACCATCGTGAAGCTGCTGCTGCGTTTCTACGATGTCGAAAGCGGCCGCATCCTGATCGACGGGCAGGACATCCGCGGCGTCACTCAAGACAGCCTGCGGCGCGAGATCGGGATGGTGCAGCAGGACAGCTCCTTGCTGCACCGCTCGGTGCGGGACAACATCCTCTATGGCCGTCCCGACGCTACCGACGCGCAGATGATCGCCGCCGCGGAACGGGCCGAGGCGCATGAGTTCATCCTCGATCTGGAGGACCCGCAGGGCCGGCGCGGCTACGATGCCCATGTCGGCGAACGCGGCGTGAAGCTGTCGGGCGGCCAGCGCCAGCGCGTCACGCTCGCCCGCGTCATCCTGAAGGACGCGCCGATCCTGGTGCTGGACGAAGCCACCTCGGCGCTCGATTCAGAGGTCGAGGCGGCGATCCAGAAGACGCTTTACGGCGTGATGGAGGGCAAGACCGTCATCGCCATCGCGCACCGGCTGTCCACCATTGCGCAGATGGACCGAATCGTGGTGCTGGAGGGCGGCCATATCGCCGAGGAAGGCACCCATGCCGAGCTGCTGGCGAAGGACGGGCTCTACGCCGGGTTCTGGGCGCGGCAATCGGGCGGCTTCATCGGGGTCGAGACGGAGGCGGCGGAATGATCAAGGCGGTCCGCCCCCTGCTGCACTGGATGTCGGGCCTGATCGACGGCTTCGCCCATGCCGAGGGCCCGCCACCCCGCGCGCTGCTGCCGTTCCTGCGCTGGTGCCTTGCCGGGGCCTGGCCGGTGATCGCGGTGGCAACGCTGTTTTCCGCCGTCGCCGGCGCGATGGAGGTGGTGTCGGCCTGGCTGCTCGGCCTCGTCATCGACGCGGCGGTGCAGGGCAGGCCGGCCAGTTTCTTTGGCGATCACATCGTGCTGATCGGGGTCTACGTCGCCTTCTACCTGCTGCTGCGCCCGCTGTTCTTCGGCGCCTCGGCTGCGTTCAACGGCATCGTCCTGCCGCCGAACCTCGCCCCCCTGATCCAGAGCCGGCTGCACCGCTGGTCGCTGGGCCATGCCGTCAGCTTTTTCGACAACGACTTCGCCGGGCGCATCGCGCAAAAGCAGATGCAGACCGCCGCGGCGCTGGTGAACGTGGTGACCGAAGTGATCAACGCCGGCGCCTTCGCCATCGCGACGATGATTGGCGCGGTCATCATGCTGGGCGCGATCGACTGGCGAATCGGATTGCTGCTGATGGTCTGGGTGGTGGGCTACGGCTTCATGATCCGCTGGTTCATGCCGCGCATCCGCGTGCTGTCCAAGACACGGGCGGCGGCGCGGGCGAACGTGACGGGCCAGATCGTCGACACGATCACCAACATCAAGACCGTGAAGCTGTTCGGCCATGTCGATTACGAGGACGAGACCGCGATCGAGGCGATGAAGGGCTATCGCAACGCGGCGCTCGACTTCGGCTATCTCTCGACCGGGTTCCGCTTCGCGCTGATGGCGACGGCGGGTGCGCTGCCCGTGGCGCTGGTGCTGGGCGCGGTCGCGCTGTGGCAGACCGGCAGCGTGACGGCGGGCGAGATCGCGGCGACAGGCGCCGTCTCCATGCGGATCGCGCAGATGACCGGCTGGGTCAGCTTCACGCTGATGGCGATCTACGCGAACGTGGGCGAGATCGAGGACGGGATGCGGACGCTCACGCCCCCGCATGACCTGACCGATGCGGAGGGCGCGACCGACCTGACCGCCGCGCGCGGCCGGATCGGGTTCGAGGACGTGAGCTTTGCCTACGGTCGCCGGACCGGCGGGGTTGATGGCATCAACCTGACCGTAGAGCCGGGGCAAAAGGTGGGCATCGTCGGCGCCTCCGGGGCGGGGAAATCGACCCTCGTGGCGCTGCTGCTGCGGCTCTACGACACCGAGGCGGGGCGGGTGACGCTCGACGGGATCGACGTGCGCACGATCCGGCAAGACAGCCTGCGCCGCCAGATTGCGATGGTCACGCAGGACACTGCGATGTTCAACCGCTCGGCCTATGACAACATCCTCTACGGTCGCCCCGACGCGAGCGAGGCGGAGGTGCATGCCGCCGCGAAGCGGGCGCAGGCGCATGAGTTCATCGAGGGGCTAGCCGACCATCGCGGCCGCCACGGCTACGGCGCGTTCCTGGGCGAGCGTGGCGTGAAGCTGTCGGGGGGCCAGCGGCAGCGGATCGCGCTGGCCCGCGCTTTCCTGAAGAACGCGCCGGTGCTGGTGCTGGACGAGGCGACAAGCGCGCTGGATTCAGAGGTCGAGGCGGCGATCCAGGACACGCTGCTCGACGTGATGGAGGGCAAGACGGTGATCGCGATCGCCCACCGTCTGTCGACCCTGTCGGCGATGGACCGGATCGTGGTGCTGGATCAGGGTCGGATCGTCGAGGACGGGACGCATGACAGCCTGCTTAAATCGGGCGGGCTCTACGCACGCTACTGGAACCGGCAGTCGGGCGGCTTCATCGGACTGGCGGACGCGGCGGAGTGAGCCTGACCTTGGCATGACCGACACCACCCTGACGATCGAACGGCTCGGCCACCTGGGCGACGGCATAGCGCGCGGCCCCGTCTTCGTGCCGCTCACCTTGCCGGGCGAAGAGGTCGAGGGCGTGGTCGAGGGTGACCGGATGGACGCGCCGCGCATCACGCGGCCCTCCGCTGATCGCGTCCGGCCGCCCTGCACCCATTTCAGGAGCTGTGGCGGCTGCACGCTGATGCACGCCGCAGACCCGTTCGTGGCGGAGTGGAAGGCCGCGGTGATCGCGACCGCTCTGGCGGCACATGGGCTTGAGGCGCCGATGCGCCCCACCGCGACCTCGCCGCCGCGCTCGCGCCGCCGGGCCGTGCTGGCGGGCCGGCGCACGAAAAAGGGCGCGCTGGTCGGGTTTCACGCTCGCCGCTCGGACGTTATCGTGGCGCTGAGCGAATGCCACGTCCTCGCCCCGCCGCTGTTCGCGCTGATCCCCACGCTGGCCGAGATCACTCAACTGGGCGGATCGCGCTCGGCCACTCTGTCCTTTGCATTGACGCTGACCGAGACCGGCATCGACTGCGCCGTGACCGGGGGCAAGCCGCTTGACGGCGACCTGCGCGCCGCACTCCCCCGGTTCCGCGACCGGGTCGCGCGGCTGACCTGGGGTGATGAGCCGGTCTACGCCGACGTGACGCCGACGCTGCACTTCGGCCCTGTCGCCGTCGCGCCGCCCCCCGGCGCGTTCCTTCAAGCCACGTCGGAAGGGGAGGCCGCGCTGCGCTCCGCCGTGGCCGAGGCGCTGGCGGGCGCGACGCGGATCGCGGACCTGTTCGCCGGGTGCGGCACCTTCGCCTTGCCGCTCGCCACGCGCGCGCCGGTTCACGCGGTCGAGGGGGCGGAGGAGATGACCACCGCGCTGGGCCATGCCGTGCGCCATGCGCAAGGGCTGAAAACGGTCACGGTCGAGACCCGCGACCTGTTCCGCCGCCCGCTCTATCCCGACGAGTTGAAGGGCATCGACGGGCTCGTGATCGACCCGCCGCGTGCCGGGGCCGAGGCGCAGGTGGCGCAGATCGCGGCCGCGCAGGTGCCGCGCGTGGCCTTGGTGTCGTGCAACCCCGTGACCTTCGCCCGCGACGCCGCGGCGCTGGTCGCGGCGGGCTATCGCCTGAACTGGGTGCAGCCGGTCGATCAATTCCGCTGGTCGCCGCATGTGGAGCTTGTCGCGAGCCTGTCGCTGCCCCATCTGACGGGCAACTGAGGAGACAGCATGAGCGATACGATGACCCAAGACGCGGGGTTCCGCGCCCGTCTGGCCGCGTGGCTGGACCAACCCGCCGTTCGGAACACGATCATCGGCGTGATCTTGTTCAACGCCGTGATCCTGGGGCTGGAAACCTCCTCCGCGATCATGACGGTGGCGGGCCCCCTGATCCTCGCGCTCGATACCGCCTGCCTTGCGATCTTCGTCATCGAGATCGTGCTGAAACTGGTGGCATTTGGCCCGCGGTTCTTCCGCTCGGGCTGGAACCTGTTCGATTTCGTCATCGTCGGCATCGCGCTGGTGCCCGCGGCGCAGGGTCTGTCGGTGCTGCGCGCGCTGCGCATCTTGCGGGTGCTGCGCATCGTCTCGGCGGTGCCGTCGCTGCGCCGGGTGGTCGAGGGGTTGCTGACCGCGCTGCCGGGGATGGGCTCGGTCTTCCTCTTGATGTCGATCATCTTCTACATCGGCGCGGTGATGGCGACCAAGCTGTTCTCGAGCAGCTTCCCGGAGTGGTTCGGCACCATCGGCGCCTCGCTCTACACGCTGTTCCAGGTGATGACGCTGGAAAGCTGGTCGATGGGCATCGTGCGCCCGGTGCTGGAGGTCTACCCCTATGCTTGGGCGTTCTTCGTGCCGTTCATCATGGTCACGACATTCGCCGTGGTGAACCTGATCGTGGGTCTGGTCGTGAACTCGATGCAGGACGCCCATGCCGAGGAAAGCAACGCCGCGACGGATGCCTACCGCGACGAGGTGCTGGAGCGGTTGAAGGCGATCGAGGAACGTCTGCCCCGCGACTGAGCACCTAGTCCAGCGGGATGCTGAGCCGCAGCTGGAGCGTTTCCACGCCGGGGTTGACCGACGACAGTTCCGCGTTCGAGCGGTGATCGTAGGATAGGCCCCAGCGCCAGCCGTTGTTCGCCTCGTACCCGATCTCGACCCCCGAGCGGATCTGCATCTCGTGGCCGAGGTCGGGGCCATCGCCCTGCGCGTAGAGGCCCGGCATGACATGGAACTGGATGAACACGTCGTCGCCGGGGAAATGGGTGGTCCAGACCGCGCCCGCACCGGCCCAGTAGTCGCCGTTGGACGTGGCCGAGACGCCGATGGCGGGCTGGAACGGGCCGAAGGCGGTGCCGAACTCGTACCGCAGGTAAAGCTCCTCGCCGATGTCGTTCTCGTCGAACAGGACGCTGCCGCCCGAGAAGGACAGGCGGCTCTCGACGCTGTTCCGGGCGACGCATCCCGTGCCGCAGTAGTTCAGCCCCATATCCGTCAGCCCGATGATGAGGCCGATCGCCGTAAGGGTCCCATCCATTTGAAAAATCCTCGGACTGCCTGCTGGCTAGATAGGCGTTGTGCGGCACCGTGTCACCGCCCGCCGCGCCGATTTCGGCCGTCCGTGGTGCACCGCGGTCACGCTCGCCGTTCCATCCGGGCCACGCCCAGCACGTCGAGCACCTTGGTCTCGATGTCGCCGGCGTTCATCTTCGCCACGGCATACATGTCGCTTGGGCTGGCCTGGTCGATGAAAATGTCGGGCAGCACCATGGAGCGGTACTTGAGCCCGGTGTCGAAGACGCCCTCCTCGGCCAAAAGATGCGCGACATGGGAGCCGAAGCCGCCCACCGCGCCCTCCTCGACCGTGATCAGTGCTTCGTGGTGGCGGGCGAGTTGCAGGATCATCTCGCGGTCGAGCGGCTTGGCGAAGCGGGCGTCGGCGATGGTGGGGGTGATGCCGCGCTGGGCCAGCGCCTCGGCGGCTTCCTTCACTTCCTTCAGGCGCGCCCCGAAGTTCAGGATCGCGATGCGGTTGCCCTCCGCGATCATGCGGCCGCGGCCGATCTCCAGCACCTCGCCACGCTCGGGCAGGTCGACGCCCACGCCCTCGCCGCGCGGAAAGCGGAAGGCCGAAGGGCGGTCGTCGATGGCGAGCGCGGTGCGGACCATGTGGCGCAGCTCGGCCTCGTCCGAGGCGGCCATCACCACGAACCCGGGCAGGTTGGCGAGATAGGCGATGTCGTAGCTGCCGGCATGGGTTGCGCCGTCGGCCCCGACCAGACCGGCGCGGTCGATGGCGAAGCGCACGGGCAGGCGCTGGATCGCCACGTCATGCACGACCTGGTCATAACCGCGCTGCAGGAAGGTGGAATAGATCGCGGCAATGGGCTTCAGCCCGCCCGCCGCCATCCCGGCGCAGAAGGTGACGGCATGCTGTTCCGCGATGCCGACGTCGAAACAGCGGGCCGGGAACCGCTCACCGAAAAGGTCGAGGCCGGTGCCGTCGGGCATCGCGGCGGTCACGGCCACGATCTTCGGGTCCTCCTCGGCCTCGCGGATCAGGCTTTGCGCGAAGACCTTGGTGTAGGAGGGCGCGTTGGCCGGGGCTTTCGTCTGCTTGCCGGTGCGGATGTCGAATTTCGCCGTTGCATGGCCGCGGTCGGGCCGGTCTTCGGCGTAGCCCTTGCCCTTTCTGGTGATCGCGTGGATCAGCATCGGCCCGTCGGCGCGCGCCTTGACGGTGCGCAGCACGGCCAGCAACTGCTCCATGTCATGCCCGTCGATGGGTCCGACATAGGAAAAGCCAAGCTCCTCGAACAGTGTGCCGCCCACGGTTGCGGCCTTCAGCAATTCCTTGGCGCGGCGCGCGCCCTCCTGGAACGGCTCGGGCAGGAGCGAGACGGCACCCTTGGCCGCCGCCTTCAGCTCCTGGAACGGCGCGCCGGCGTAGAGCCGCGACAAGTAGGAGGACATGGCCCCGGTGGGCGGCGCGATCGACATCTCGTTGTCGTTGAGGATGACGATGAGACGCTTTTTCAGATGCCCCGCGTTGTTCATCGCCTCGTAGGCCATGCCGCCCGACAACGCGCCGTCGCCGATGACCGCAATCGCGTCGCCATGGCCGGTGTCGCAGTCGCCGCCAAGGTCGCGGGCGACGGCAAAGCCGAGCGCCGCCGAGATGCTGGTCGAGGCATGGGCGGCGCCGAACGGGTCGTAGGGCGACTCGGAGCGTTTGGTGAAGCCCGAGAGACCGTCCTTCTGCCGGATCGTACCCATCTGCCCGCGCCGCCCGGTCAGGATCTTGTGCGGGTAGCACTGGTGCGAGACATCCCAGACCAGCTTGTCGCGCGGGGTGTCGAAGACGGCGTGGAGCGCCACGGTCAGCTCGACCACGCCCAGGCCGGCGCCGAAATGGCCGCCGGTCTGGCTCACCGACCAGATCGTTTCCTGCCGCAACTCGTCGGCGAGGCGGCGCAGGTCATGGTCGCTGAACCGCTTCAGGTCGGCGGGTGCCGAGACGCGGTCGAGCAGCGGGGTGGCGGGGCGGGTGGTCACTGGCTTGGCCTCCTCTGGCCTCACTTGTCGCGCGAAACAATGTAGCGGGCGAGCGCCCGAAGGTTATGCGCCGTGTTGCCGTAGGGGGCCAGCGCCTCCTCGGCCTCGGCCACGAGATCGGCGGCGCGCGCCTTGGCGCCGTCGAGACCCAGCAGCGAGACGAATGTTGCCTTGCCCGCCGCGGCATCCTTGTGCAGCGCCTTGCCGGCGGTGCCCGCATCGCCTTCGACATCAAGGATATCATCGGAGATCTGGAACGCCAAACCGATGGCGCGGGCATAGGCGCGGAGTTGCGCAGGATCGGCGCGGCCCAGGATCGCGCCCGCCTCGGCCGACCATTCGATCAGCCGGCCGGTCTTGTTGCCCTGCAGTTCCGTGATCTGGTCCAGCGACAGCGGCGCGGCGGTGGTCTCGGCGGCGATGTCCTGCGCCTGGCCCAGCACCATGCCCTGCGCACCTGAGGCGCGGGCGAGCGAAGCCACCAGCGCCACGCGCTGCGCGTCGTCCCCGGCGTGCGGATCGGTCAGAAGCTCGAAGGCGAAGGACTGGAGCGCGTCGCCCACCAGCACCGCCGTCGCCTCGTCCCATTTGACGTGCACGGTAGCCTGGCCGCGCCGCAGGTCGTCGTCATCCATGCAGGGCAGGTCGTCGTGCACCAGCGAATAGGCGTGCAGGCATTCCACGGCGCCGGCGGCGTACAGCGCCTGAGCCGGCGCAACATCGAACAGGCCCGCCGTATCCAGCACCAGGAACCCGCGCAACCGCTTGCCGCCGTTGGTGGCGTAACGCATCCCCTCCGCGACACGGTCGGACCCGAGCCGCGCCAGTTCCTGAACCAGAAACGCGGATGTGGCCCCCTGGGCCCCGGCCAGCGCGGCGGTGAACACGTCCTAGAGGCCTTCGACCGGCGTGGTTCCGGTGGGTTGGCCGTTGGCGTCGAGGGTGATCTGCGCGACCTTCTCCTCGGCCTCTTTCAGCTTGGCCTCGCAGCGCGCCTTGAGCGCCGCGCCGCGTTCGTAGAGCGTGATCGACTGTTCCAGCGCGACATCGCCCCGATCGAGCGCGGTCACCACCTGCTCCAGCTCACGGATCGCGTCCTCGAAGCTCATCTCCTCGATGGGTTTGCCTTCGCTCATGCGCTTCGCTCCTTCAGTTCCGTCACATGCACCGCGACCGACGCCGCCAGCGCGGGCAGATCATAGCCGCCTTCCAGAGTCGAGACCACGCGCCCGGAGCAGAGCTCATCCGCGACGTCGCAGAGGCTGCGGGTGATCCAAGCGAAATCCTCCTCCAGCCACATGAGGTTGGCGAGCGGGTCGTCGGCATGGGCGTCGAAGCCGGCGGACATCAGGATCAGTTCGGGCTTGAAGGCGCGCAGGCGGTCGAAGCCCTGCGTTTCGTAGGCCCGCCGCATCGCACCGCCGCCGGAGCCGGGGGGCAGCGGCAGGTTCAGCACATTGTTCGACGCGCCGCGTTCGGAGGCCGACCCGGTGCCGGGATAAAGCGGCATCTGGTGTGACGAGATGAAAAGCGCGCGCGGTTCGTCCCAGAGCACGTCCTGCGTGCCGTTGCCGTGGTGGACGTCGAAATCCACCACCGCGACGCGGGAAAGGCCGTGCACCTCGAGCGCGTGGCGCGCGGCGAGGGCGATGGAGGAAAACAGGCAAAACCCCATCGCGCGCACCCGCTCCGCGTGGTGGCCGGGCGGGCGCGTCGCGACGAAGGCATTGCCCGCGCGCCCGTCCAGCACCGCGTCGACAGCGGCGAGGCAGCCGCCCACGCCCCTCAGCGCCGCATCCCACGATCCGGGCGTGACCCATGTGTCAGGGTCGAGCGCCGCGCGCCCGCTGTCGGGGATCTGGCCGCGGACCCAGTCGATGTAGCTTTGCGGATGGCCCAGCAACAGCGACGCCTTGTCGGCCATCGGCGCCGGCATCCGGTCGAGATCGTCGAAGGCGGGGTCAGCCAGCGCCTCGAACACCGCGTCCAACCGCTCCACCCGTTCGGGGTGGCCCGGCGGCGTCAGGTGATCAAGCCCCGAGGGGTTTTCGACGAGAAGGGTCATGGGGCGGCTCCCGTGTCAGTCCGGTGCCAGCATGTAGCCTGCGCCGCGCACTGTCTGCAAATAGCGTGGCTGTTTCGGGTTCAGTTCGATCTTGCGGCGCAGGCGCGTGATCTGGACGTCGACGGCGCGTTCCTGCACCTGCTCGCCACCGATCTTGTCGCGGTTCAGGAGCGTCACCAGCTCGCCCCGGCTGAAGGCCTTGTTCGGGCCGCCGGTGAAGATCCGCATCAGCGCGGCCTCGGTTGCGGTCAGGCGCACGGGGTCGGCGCCCTGCCACATCTCGCCGCGGTCGAGGTCGTAGCGGATCGGCCCGAGGTGCAGCACCTGCGGCAGGTCGGTATCCTCCTGCGGTTTCGGCATCCGGCGCAGGATCGCGTTGATCCGAAGCAGCAGTTCCTTCGGCTCGAAGGGTTTCGGCAGGTAGTCGTCGGCCCCGGCCTCCAGCCCGCTGATGCGGTCCCCGATCTCGCCCCGCGCGGTCAGGAGCAGGATCGGGGTGCCGTGGCTTTCGCGGATGTCGCGACAAAGGCTCAAACCGTCCTCGCCCGGCATCATCACGTCGAGCACGAGCAGGTCGAAGGAGAGCCCCCCGAGCAGCCGCCGCGCCTGCGCCGCGTCGCGCGCGACCGTCGCCATGAAGCCGTGGCGCATCAGGAATTTCTGCAGCAGCCCGCGAATGCGCTCGTCGTCGTCCACGATCAGGAGATGCGCGCCGATGTCCGTGATCATCGCGGGCCGTCCCCGCCGTTGAGGTAGTGGCGCCGCATGTCGGGGTCCATCATCTGTTCCAGCACGGCGCGAAAGCCGGCGACCGAGTCGGGCCCGGCGTTGCGGAAGGCGTCGCGCATCCGGGTGCGCTGCGCCTCGGACAAGGCGCGTTCCAGCGCGTTGCCCTTTTCCGTCAGGTGCAGGTGCCGCTCGCGCTTGTCGCGGATGCCGACGCGGCTGTCGACCAGCCCGTCCTCGACCAGCGTGCGCAGCACCCGGTTCAGCGACTGCTTGGTGACGCCGAGGATGGAGAGCAGGTTGTTCACCGTCGTGCCCGGCGAGCGATTGATGAAATGGATTGCGCGGTGATGCGCGCGGCCATAGCCGTAGTCGTGCAGGATGCGGTCAGGGTCGGCGGTGAAGCCGCGATAGGCGAAGAACATCGCCTCGATGGCGCGGCGCAGCTGATCGTCCGTGAGGAACAGCAGGCTTTCCCCGCGCCCCATCAGGTTCGTCGCGTTGCGATCGGCCATCCTCTGTCCCTTCCTTCCGTCCCGTTCGGGATTTTGGCGGAGTTTAAGTCAGCCTTGTTGACTTTCCAAGAATCAATTGCTAGCGAATAGGGCGTTTTGCGCAATATTATGTCCGAAGCGGACGTAGGATGCGCAACATTCGGAAAACAGACCGGTTGGAAGAGCCGGTGACATGGACGAGGATCAAGACGATGGCCGGGGCCTATGATGATCGTGACGGCAAGATCTGGATGGATGGCAAGCTGGTGGACTGGCGTTCCGCCAATGTGCACATCCTGACCCACGCGATGCACTACGCGTCTTCCGTGTTCGAGGGCGAGCGCGCCTACAACGGCAAGATCTTCGAAAGCCGCCGTCATTCCGAACGCCTCCACTATTCCGCAAGCTGCCTCGACTTCGAGATCCCCTACACGGTGGACGAGATCGAGACCGCGAAATACGAGGTGATGAAGGCGAACGGCCTGACCGACGCCTATGTCCGCGCAGTGGCATGGCGCGGCGCAGGCGAGGACATGGGGGTCTCGTCCTCCCGCAATCCGGTGCGGCTGGCGATCGCCACCTGGGGCTGGGGCAACTATTACGGCGACGCCAAGATGAAGGGCGCCAAGCTCGATATCGCGAAATGGAAGCGGCCGAGCCCCGAGACCATCCCGGTCCACGCCAAGGCCGCCGGTCTCTACATGATCTGCACCATGTCCAAGCACACGGCCGAGGCCAAGGGCTGCTCGGACGCGCTGTTCATGGATTACCGCGGCTACGTGGCCGAGGCGACAGGCGCCAACATCTTCTTCGTGAAGGACGGCGAGGTGCACACGCCCAAGCCCGACTGCTTCCTGAACGGTATCACGCGCCAGACCGTGATCGGCATGCTGGACGAGCGCCAGATCAAGGTGCACGAGCGCCACATCATGCCCGAGGAACTGGAAGGTTTCGAGCAGTGCTGGCTGACCGGCACCGCCGCCGAGGTCACGCCGGTGGGCCAGATCGGCGACTACAATTTCGAGGTGGGGGCGCTCACCCGCGGGATGGCCGAGGCCTACGAGGCGAAGGTGCGGGCGTAAGCCGGTTCGCAGCGTAGTCCGAGGGGCCCCCGTTGCGGGGCCCCTTTTCGTTCAGTACTTGATTTCCGTCCCCATCGCGCCCACCATCCTTTGATGGTGATGCAGTTCCAGCCCACGGGCCCCGCCGCGCGCGTTGATCAGGTTGCCTTCGACCGCAGGGAACTGGGCGTGATCCTGACGCTCTACGGGCGCATGGTCGCCGCCGGGGAATGGCGCGACTACGGCATTTCGCACCTGTCCGACGTGGCGATCTTCGCCATCTTCCGCCGCACCGCCGAACATCCGATCTACCGGATCGAGAAGCGTCCGCGGCTGCGCGACAAGCAGGGTCAGTATTCGGTCATAGCGATGGACGGTCAGATCCTGAAGCGCGGGCACGACCTGAAAACCGTGCTGCGGGTGCTGGAGCGCAAGCTGATCCGCGCGGTCGAGAGCTAGGCTGTCGGCGGCAGCCGGCGGCGCGATGTCACGGCGCCAAACTCCTTCTCCGCGATCCGCGCCTCGGCCTCGGCGAAGGGCTCGTAGGCCACCGACATGTGGTGCGCGTTGGCGTGCAGCAGCATGGTCTCGCTCGACATGATACCGACATGCCCGCGCCAGAATACCAGGTCGCCGCGTTGCAGGGGCGCATCGTCGGGCAGGGCGTCGCCCAGCGTCGCCTCCTGTTGGTCGCTGTCGCGCAGGCAGGTGATGCCGCAGGCCACCAGCGCCGTCTGCACGAGGCCCGAGCAGTCGATACCCCAGCGGCTGCACCCCCCCCAGAGATAGGGCGTGCCGAGAAACAGGTCAGCGACCCCGACCGGATCCGAAAACCGGGCCTTCACCGGCATCAGGTGCTGCGCGGGAATGTAGTGGCCGGTCTGGATGCGGCGGAACCCGTCGCGGTCGGCAGTGACCTTGACCTGGCTTCCGAAGAACAGCGCAACATCCGGCGCCGACTTGATGTCGGGCTTGGGGTAGAGATGCGTGGCGGGCGAAACGACCCAATGCGTCGCCTCCTCCGCGCCGGTAAGGGCGCCGGACAGGATATAGCCGCAGTAGCCGTCGCGCTCGGCCATGCCGAAGGAAAAGCCTTCGTCGGTTTCAAGCGCCAGGAACCGTTCACCGAACAGCAACTGGCTGACGCGCGAACCGCGCGGGGTGTCGGTGATGTTGACCATCGGCTGCTGGACCATCATCCAGCGGCCCTTTACGAAGCGTTCGGCCTCAATCCGCCCTTCAAGCGTGACATGGGCTACGCGCCCGTTGGCGGGCGTCATCCGGGGGTCCAAACTCATGACGCCAGCCCGTCGGTCAGCGCGCGGAAGATCGCGCGCGCGCCCATGCCGACGCCGCCCTTGGGACGGGCAGGGGCGTTGGACGCGGACCAGCCGTAGATGTCGAAATGCGCGTAGCTGGGCACGTCCGGCACGAAGCGGCGGAGGAACAGCGCGGCCGTGATCGCGCCCGCCATGCCGCCCGAGGGGGCGTTGTCGAGGTCGGCGATGCCCGGTTCGATCAGCGCCTCATAGGGCGCGTGGAAGGGCAGGCGCCAGACCGGGTCCGCGACCTGCGCGGCGGCTTGCGACAGGGCCGTGGCAAAACCGTCGTCATCGGTGAAGAAGGGCGCGAGGTCGGGGCCGACGGCGACCCGCGCCGCGCCGGTGAGCGTGGCCATCGAGATCGTCAGGTCGGACGGGCTTTCATTGGCCAGCGCCAGAGCGTCGGCCAGCACCAGCCGCCCCTCGGCGTCGGTGTTGTTGATCTCGACCGTCTTGCCGTTGCGCGCGGTGAAGATGTCGCCGGGGCGAAAGGCATTTCCCGCCACGGCATTTTCCACCGCCGGGATCAGCACGCGCAGCGACAGGTCCAACCCTTCGGCCATGATCATCTGCGCCAGGCCCAGAACCGTGGCCGCGCCACCCATGTCCTTCTTCATCAGGCCCATCGAGGCGCCGGGTTTCAGGTTGAGGCCACCGGTGTCGAAACACACGCCCTTGCCGACCAGCGTCAGCGACTGCGCGCCCGAACCCCAGCGCAGGTCGATGAGGCGCGGCGCGCGGGTTGCGGCGCGGCCGACAGTGTGGATCAGGGGCAGGTTCTGCGCGAGGAGGTCGTCGCCCTCGATCACCGTGATCCCGGCGCCGTATTCACCCGCCAGCGCGCGGGCGGCGGCTTCGATCGCATCGGGCCCCATGTCCTCGGCCGGGGTGTTGATCAGGTCGCGGGTCAGCGCCTCGCCACCGGCGATGCGTTCCAGCCGGGCCGCGTCCACACCCTCGGGTGCTGCGAGCCGCGCCTTGGCCGGTGTCTGCGCCCGGTAGCGGCTGAAGCGGTAGAGCGACAGGAGATAGCCGAGCGCCACCTCTTCCCCCTCGGCCCCATCCAGCGGCGCGGTCAGCGCATAGGTCGCTTCGGGCAGGCCCGCGATGGCGGCACCGATGGCGAACCGTTGCCGCGCGCGCTCTGCTGCGGTGCCCCGCCCGATCAGGACGGCGGCGGGCACCCCCCCCGGTCCCGGCAGGGCGCAGACCTGCGCCAGCGCGCCGGCAAAGCCGTGATACCGGGCCCAGGCGCACTGCGTCTCGGGCAGGGCGGCAAGCGCAGCCTCGACCCCGTCAGGGTCGATCAGGGTGAGGGGAATGGCACCCGTGTCGGGTGCGGCGAAACGCAAGGGCTGGGGCATGTCACTCGGGCTCGGAACAATCGGTCGCCACACTAGCGACGGGTCCAGTGGCCGCAAGTGGCCTCAGCCCGAAAGATCCTCAAGGTCCCAGATCGCGTGGATCGAGCGGTCGCCGACGCGGGCGAGTCGCGCCAGCGTGGCGGCCAGCGCCGTCGGGTCGCGGGATGCAAGACACTCCAGCACATGCTGGCCGACCTTCGCCAGCGTCGCCATGCCGATCAGATGCGCGTCGCGGACAAGGGCGGCCAGCACCTCCTCCAGCGCGGCGGTGTCGCTGTGCTGGCCCAGGCGCGCGACCTCGTCCAGCAGCGCCGAGAGGCGATCCAGCGCCAGAGCGACCTCCGCCTCGGCGCGCAGCTCGCCCAGACGGTCGCACAGTTTCTCGAGCTGGCCGGGGTTGAAGCGCGCAGGCTCCCCCAGCGGAAGTTGGGTAATCTCCGCCCTCATCATATCGCTCCACAGTCCACCCCCACCACGGGCAGGCGCGAGAGTTGCGCGACGGTCTGAACAAAGACTTAGGCGGGGGGCAATAAGAGCCTCCAATTTGCGTGGTATCCGGGCTATTAGGCGGGACGCCCGACGAAAGAACGCTCGACATGCACCGCATCCACTCCCTTCCGGACTACCTGCTCGACCGCTACAAGGACTGGAAGACGCACGAATTTCCCAACAACCGCGACCTGTTCCGCAAGCTTGCCATCGAGGGGCAGTTCCCGCGCGCGATGGTGATCGCGTGCTGCGACAGCCGGGTCGCGATCGAGGCGGTGTTCGGCCAGCAGGTCGGCGAGGTCTTCGTGCACCGCAACATCGCCAACCTCGTTCCGCCCTACACGCCGGACGGCCAGCACCACGGCACGGCCGCGGCGGTGGAGTTCGCGGTAAAGGCGCTGAAGGTGCAGCATATCATCGTGATGGGGCATTCCAACTGCGGCGGCGTCCGGGGCTGCCTCGACATGTGCGCGGGACGGGCGCCCGACCTGGAACGGACGGAAAGCTTCATCGGGCGCTGGCTGGACGAGCTGCGCCCGGCCGTGGCCCATATCAGTGATGTCACCGGCCCCGAGGACCGGCAGATGGCGCTGGAAAAGGAAGGCATCGCTGTGAGCCTCACCAACCTGATGAGCTACCCGTTCGTGGCCAACGCTGTCGGCGACAGACAGGTGTCGCTGCATGGCGTCTGGACCGAGCTGGCGGAGATGGACCTCGAGGTTTACGACGGCGACCGGCGGCAATTCGTGCAGGGCTAGATTTACCTTTCGAGTGCGGCATATACATCCACGCCGCATAGGGGGCGATTCTTCGGGGAGGGTCCATGGACGGGATTTTGGCGCTGGCGGCCGGCAACCTTCTGTCGCCGATCATCCTGTTCTTCGCGCTGGGCCTCGCGGCCGCTTTCGCCCGCTCCGACCTGTCGATCCCAGAGGCGATCGCCAAGGGAATGTCGATCTACCTGCTCTTCGCCATCGGCTTCAAGGGCGGAGCCAGCGTTTCCGATCACGGCATCGATGCGACCTTGATCCTGTCGCTCGTCGCGGGGCTGGTCCTGTCGTTCGCAATCCCCCTGATCGCCTTCGCCATGCTGCGCGCGATGACGCGCCTGAACGTGACGGATGCGGCGGCGGTTGCGGGGCACTACGGCTCGATCTCGATTGTGACCTTCGTCGCCGCGACCTCGGTCATAGGGTCGGCCGGGCTGTCGTCCGAAGGCTACATGGTTGCCGTCGCCGCGGTGATGGAGGCGCCCGCCATCCTGTCGGCGCTGTGGCTGATCGCGCGTTACGGAAAGGCCGGCGCGGGCATGGAAGAGGGGCTGATGCGGGAGATCCTGCTGAACGGCTCCATCGTGCTGCTGGTCGGCTCGTTCCTGATCGGCTGGATCACCGGCGCCGAAGGGATGGCGATGATCTCGCCCTTCATCGTGGCGCCGTTCCAGGGCATCTTGTGCCTGTTCCTGCTCGACATGGGGCTGGTCGCGGGGCGGGGATTGCGCGAGGCGCGGTCGGTGCTGACGCCCGGCGTGTTCCTGTTCGGCGTGGTGATGCCACCGATCGGCGCCAGCCTTGGCCTTGCCGCGGCGCTGATCCTGGGGCTGTCCACGGGGGGCACGGTGCTGTTCATGACGCTGGCGGCCTCGGCCTCCTACATCGCGGTGCCGGCGGCGATGCGCGTGGCCCTGCCCGAGGCGAACCCGTCGATCTACCTCACGCTGTCGCTTGGCGTGACCTTTCCCTTCAACCTGACGCTCGGCATCCCGCTCTACCTCGCGGTGGCCAGCGCCGTGACCGGAGGCTGACCCCGATGCAGATGCACAAGGCGAAACGGGTGGAGATCACCATCGAAGCCGTGATGGAAAGCCGCCTGACCGGCGCCCTGGAAAAAGCCGGTGTCACCGGGTTCACGGTGCTGCCGGTGCTGGGCGGCTCGGGCCGGTCGGGGAAGTGGAGCCGCGAGGGGCAGGTCAGCCGCGCCGGCGGGATGGTCAGCGTGGTCTGCATCATCCGGCCGGAGCGGCTGGACGCGTTGCTGGAGGCGGCCTTCGAGGTGGTCGAGCGGCATATCGGCGTGGTCACGGTGACGGACTGCGAAGTGCTGCGCGCCGAACGGTTCTGAGGCCGCATTCCCCGAACGGTTCGGTTCGGGGAATGCGGGCGCGGCGTGGTTACGGCCGCCAGGTCAGGATCTGCCCCTCGGGCCAGTCGAACTCCACCTGCATTTCGACCAGAACGGTCTCGCCCGGTGCCACGGTCAGATCCCAGGCATGGACGCCGCGCTGGTCGTCCACGTCGCGGGCGTCGGGCGCGGGGGTGAGGGTCAGGTCGAGGTCCAGATCCTCCTGCTCGGTGAAGGGTGTGGCGTAGAGCACGCGCACCGTCTCCGCGGTGCCGGAGGTGTTTTCGACGCCAAAGGCGACCTGCCGTTCCTGCGTGCTGTTCGAGGTGAACACGCCGCGGTCGCCCTCGGCCAGCGAGCGGTCGATCCAGACCAGTTGCAGGTGGTCGAGCGGTCCGAAGGCAAGGTCCGTCTCTTCGCCTTCCGCGATCAGCGGCACCACGTCCTCGCCGATCAGCGCACCGTCGCGGTAGAACCTCGCCACGCCGGGCAGGATCGGCTCGCCGGTGTCGTTGGTGGCGGTGGCGACGAGGAAGGCGGTGTCGTCGATGCGCGGAACGGCGCGCGCCTCGGTCTCGGCCTCGAGGCTCAGGGTGTCGAAGGGCAGCACGGCCTGGCCGGTGACGCCGATCGTGACCGGCGCGCCGTAGACGTAGCTGACCGAAAGCCCCTGCACCTGGATCGCGGCGCGCGATTCCGGCACGGTCGCCTCCATGATCGGGGCCGGCATCGCATCCGCAAAGCGCGCCTCGCTGTCGCCCGGTGACGCCAACCCGCCGATGACGGGACGCGACGGCTCGATGATCCGGGCCGGGGACGGGTAGAGGGCAGAGGGGACGCGCTGGCGGTAGGGTTGCGCGGTGGAGAAGGTCATCGCCACATTCTCCCAGCGGGCGGCGCCCGAGGTGTAGACCGACACGAAACGCTCCACCTCCAGCGCGCCGCTGTCGCTGTCGAGGTGGAATTCGTAGGACGGCTCCCACCCGGCGCCGTAGCTGAGGTAGTCGAGCGTCAGCGTGGCGTCGATGTCGGCCGCCGCACTCAGCGACACCTCGATCACGTCGATGTTCAGACCGAAGGGGTTCAGCCGGGCGAAGGCTGCGTTGGCTGCGTTCAGGTCCTGCTGACGCTCGGCGACCGCCTCGGCCAGATCGCGGCGGGCGACCTGGGCGGCCAGCAATTCCCGTTGGACCCGCGCGGCCTCAGCCCCGAGCGTGGACAAGAACTGCGGCACCAGCGCGGGGTCCTCGGGCATCGCGATGCCGTCCGGGCCGCCACGGGTGAGCGCGGAGAGGTAAGCGAGCTGCGTTTCGAGCGCGCGGATCGTCGCGTCGGCGGCGGTCAGGTCATCCTGCGCCGCTTGCAGGGCATCCTGCGCGGTCTCGACGACGGCGCGGGCCGCGGCCTGATCGGGCGTGTCGAGCGCACCTTCGCCGATGGCAAAGCCGGAAACACGCTGCGGCGGCCCGAGGATGACGCCCTCGGGGCCGCTGACCTCGACCAGTTCGGCCTGCGCGGAGTCGGGCATGGCGATCAGCAGGCGATGCGCGCCCGCGGGGACGGAGACGGTGGCGCGGCGCGTGATCTCGGCGCCCGAGAGGTAGACGGTCGCCTCGGCAATGTCGGCGCGGATCACGATATCATCGGCAAAGGCCGCGGTGCTGCTGAGCAGGGCGGCCGAAAGGGTCAGGGCAAAACGCATGGTGCGGCATTCCTCGGTGGTGAAGGTCCCGCCTATGGGGTGCCCCTTTGTGGCCAGCAAGACAATGGGGTGAAACCGCCATGTGCAGCCTGTTGGGCGGGGGGCCGCCGACCCGGCGCTGGCGACCGGCAGCAAAAAGACCGGCCAGGGGTGCCCCGACCGGTCCTTTTTCCGTGCGAGGATACGAGCTTCTCAGCCCTTCTTGAGCACCCGGTTGCCCAGCGTTTCAGCGATCTGCACCGCGTTCAGAGCCGCGCCTTTGCGCAGGTTGTCGGACACGCACCACAGGTTGATGCCGTTGTCGATCGTGCTGTCCTGCCGGATGCGGCTGATGAACGTGGCGTAGTCGCCGACGCATTCGACGGGGGTGACGTAGCCACCGTCCTCGCGCTTGTCGATCACCATGATGCCGGGCGCTTCACGCAGGATATCGCGCGCCTCATCCTCGTCGAGGAAATCCTCGAACTCGATGTTGATCGCCTCGGAATGACCGACGAAGACCGGCACGCGCACGCAGGTCGCTGTGACCTTGATCTTGGTGTCGAGGATCTTCTTCGTCTCGGCCACCATCTTCCACTCTTCCTTGGTCTCGCCGCTGTCGAGGAACTTGTCGATATGCGGGATGACGTTGAAGGCGATCTGCTTGGTGAACTTGGCCGGCTCTCGTTCCTGGCCGGGCACGTACATGCCCTTGGTCTGCTCCCAGAGCTCGTCCATGCCTTCCTTGCCCGCGCCGGACACCGACTGGTAGGTCGAGACGACAACGCGCTTGATGGTGGCGCGGTCGTGCAGCGGCTTCAGCGCGACGACCATCTGCGCGGTGGAGCAGTTGGGGTTCGCGATGATGTTCTTCTTGGAATAGCCCAGCACCGCCTCGGGGTTCACCTCGGGGACAACCAGCGGCACGTCGGGGTCGTAGCGGTAGAGCGAGGAGTTGTCGATCACGACACAGCCGGCCTTGGCGGCCTTGGGCGCATAGATCGCCGTCGCCTCGGACCCGATCGCGAACAGCGCGATGTCCCAGCCGGTGAAGTCGAAGGTGTCGAGGTCCTTGGTCTTGAGTGTCTTGTCGCCAAAGCTGCACTCGCTGCCCAGCGACTTGCGGCTGGCCAGGGCGACGATCTCGTCCACGGGAAACTCCCGCTCGGCGAGGATGTTCAGCATTTCGCGGCCCACGTTGCCGGTGGCGCCCGCGACGACGACTCGGTATCCCATAGTCCTTGATCCTTCGGGGTAATGGATGGGCGGCACATAAAGGAAGGTTCGGCAAAGGAAAAGGGTCACAAGGCTTGACTTGTGCGGGCCGAACCCGCATGTGCCCTTCATGTCGCCGCGCTGCCGCGTGAGCAGCCGACGCGCGGACCCTACCGCGCATCAGACGGCGACACGCTATTCCCCAGGTCCCCATCACGCAGGGTTCTGACGATCGCGCCGATGAGCGGCCCGGTCGCACCCTCGATTGCCGCGCGCACCGCGCGGCTGCCATCCATGGCGCGCCCGACTGGTTGCGCCTGAAAGGACAAGATTTGTTTGATTTCGACATGCTGGGCCTGAACCCCGCGATTCTCACCGCGCTGAAGGCCAGCGGCTTCGACACCCCGACCCCGATCCAGAACCAGGCGATTCCGCTGGCGATGGACGGCCATGACATCCTCGGCCTCGCGCAGACCGGCACCGGCAAGACGCTGGCCTTCGGCCTGCCGCTGATCGCGCATCTGATGGAGGAAAAGGGCCGCCCCGAGCCCAAGACCGCCAAGGCGCTGATCCTGGCACCCACGCGCGAACTGGTGAACCAGATCTCGGACAGCCTGCGCGCCTTCACCGGCAACACCCAGATCAAGATCGCCACCGTCGTCGGCGGCCAGTCGATCAACCGCCAGATCGGCGTTCTGGCGCGCGGCACCGATATCCTTGTCGCCACGCCCGGACGTCTTATCGACCTGATGGACCGTGGCGCGGTCGACCTGCGCCATGCCCGCCACCTGGTGCTGGACGAGGCCGACCAGATGCTCGACCTCGGCTTCATCCATGCGCTGCGCCGGATCGCCCCGAAACTGGGCACGCCGCGCCAGACCATGCTGTTTTCGGCCACGATGCCGAAGCAGATGGAGGAGCTGTCGCGCGCCTACCTGACCAATCCCCGCCGGGTGCAGGTCGCGCCGCCGGGCAAGGCCGCCGACAAGGTGACTCAATCGGTGCGCTACATGGAAAAGGGCGACAAGCCCAAGATCCTGCGCGAAATCCTGAGCCGTGATCCCGACGCCCTGACGCTGGTCTTCGCCCGCACCAAGCATGGTGCCGAAAAGCTGATGAACGGGTTGGTGGCCGACGGCTTCAACGCCGCCTCGATCCACGGCAACAAGAGCCAGGGCCAGCGCGACCGCGCGATCAAGGGCTTCCGTGACGGCAAGATCAACATCCTCGTCGCGACCGACGTGGCCGCGCGCGGCATCGACATTCCGGGCGTCGCCTACGTGATCAACTACGAACTGCCCGACACGCCCGACAACTACGTCCACCGCATCGGCCGCACCGCGCGTGCCGGCCGCGAGGGCGAGGCGATCGCGTTCTGCTGTGCCGAGGAAGTCGACCTGCTGGTGCAGATCGAGAAGGTCATGAAGACCGAGATTCCGGTGGCCTCGGGCACCCGTCCGCGCGCCGTGAAGATGGTGAAGCCCCAACGCGGTGGCGGCGGTGGCGGTGCCAAGTCCGGTGCAGGCGGCGGCCGTGGTCGTGGCCACGGGCAGGGCGGCAAGCCGGCGCAGCGCTCCTTCGCCGATGCCGGCCCCAAGGGCCGCCGTCCGCGCCGCAGCCGCGCGGCGTAAGTCACCGACCCTAGCCGGTGCTGTCCCTCGCCCAGAGAAAAACGGACAGCCCGGCCAGGATCACCAGCCCGATAATTCCGAAAAGCGCGCCATAGGCTTCGGCCGGGGCGCGGGTCTGGGCCAGCGAGGCATAGGTCGGGCCGGTGGCAAACTGCATCACGCCCGCGCCGCCCATCCCGAACAGGTTCAGCAGCGTCACCCCCCGCCCGGTCAGGTGCGGCGGGCAGAAGCTGCGCCCGTGGCTGATGACGAGCGGGTAGGACGCGCCCAGCACGCCGATCGCCGCGAAAAGCGCGATGGCCGGCGCGAGCCCGCCCGGCGGAAACACCCAGAACGTGAGGCAGAGCGCCGCGACCCCGGCGTTGCCGATCAGGATCGGCCGCTTGCGACCACCGAACAGGCGATCGGCGGGTCCGTAGAGGAAGTTGCCCGCGATCATCGCCAGCCCCATGACAAGTGTCGCCGTGCCGATCTGCGCCAGGTCGGCGCCGAAGCGGTCGGTGATGTAGGGGCTGATCCAGAGGCCGCGCAGCCCAGCCGCGGGCGCGTAGCAGACGAACATCATCACCATGACGGGCCAGAGCGCGGGCATGCGCAGCAGGTCGAGGAGCGAGCCCTTCGCCTCGCCCGCCGGTTTCTCCGGGTCGCGGACGAGCAGCGCGATGGCCAGCGCGATGCCCGCCGTCAGCACCGCGAAGCTGCCCACGGTCGCGCGCCAGCCGAAAGCCTCGATCAGCCAGGCCAGCGGGGCAGCGGACAAAATGTTGCCCAGTGACGAGACGCCGACCGTGACGCCCGCCAGCGTGCCGAAGATGGCGGGGGCGAACTGCCGGGCGAAGATGTAGTAGGTCGCCATCAGGACCGGCGCGCAGCCGATGCCGATGAGCACCATCGCCGCGGTGATCGCGCCGGGCCCTTCGGCCGTCGCGAAAACAGCCGCACCCCCGGCGCCGCCGATGAGGAACAGGACCGAGGCGGTGCGCCGTGGTCCTAGGTGGTCCAGCGCCCAGCCCACCGGCAGCTGCATCAGCGCGAAGGCAGCGAACCACAGGCCCGAGGCGCGCGCGAGATCGGCCGTCGACGCCCCGACCTCCGCCATCAGCACGGGCGACAGCACCGCCAGGAAGGCACGGTAGAACTGGCTCAGCATGTAAGCCACGATCAGAAACGCGATACCGGCGCGCATGAAAACCCCTTCCCCTGTTCCGGCGCGACCCTGCCCCGCCCCGCCCCCCGCGACAAGCGGGCGCGCTTTCCGATACTTTTTGTCGGGAATATTGACTCGCCGCACAAGCTGCGGTTCAAGGGCATCGACCTAGCTGAGTAATTCAGTCGGGTATGCGATCCGGACACCCAGGGAGATTTACCATGACCCGCACACTCGCCGCCCTTCTGGGCACGGCCATTGCCGCCTCGACATTGACCGCGGCCCAGGCGCAGGAGGTCAATATCTATTCCTCGCGCCACTACGACAACGACGAGCAGCTCTATACCGGCTTCACCGAAGCCACCGGCATCACGGTGAACCGGATCGAAGGCGAGGCCGACGAGCTGATCGCGCGGATGCAGGCCGAGGGCGCCAACAGCCCCGCCGACATCTTCCTGACCGTCGATGCCGGACGTATCTGGCTGGCCGATCAGGCGGAGCTTCTGCAGCCAGTCGACTCCGAGGTGCTGAACGCGCGCATCCCCGCGCATCTGCGCCACCCCGAGGGCCATTGGTTCGGCATCTCGCAGCGTGCGCGGATCATCTTCTACAACCGCGAAACGGTCGAGAACCCGCCGCAGACCTACGAAGACCTCGCCGACCCGCAATACGAGGGCATGGTCTGCCTGCGCTCGGGCAGCAACATCTACAACCTCTCGCTCCTGTCCTCGATCATCGACGCCGATGGCGAAGAGGCGGCGCGTGAGTGGGCCGCCGGCGTGCGTGGCAACATGGCCCGTGACCCGCAGGGTGGCGATACCGACCAGCTTCTGGGCCTGGTATCGGGCGAATGCGACATCGCCGTCACCAACACCTACTACTTCCTCCGCGCGCTCGACGGCGGCGTCGACGGCTTGTCGGGTTCGACCGACATGATCGGCTGGGTGTTCCCGAACCAGTCGGGCCGTGGCGCGCATGTGAACGTGGCCGCTGCCGGCGTCGCGGTGAACGCGCCGAATCGGGAAGAGGCCGTCGCCTTCCTCGAATACCTGAGCAGCCCCGAGGCGCAGGCCTATTTCGCCAACCAGAACAACGAATACGCGGCGGTGCCGGGCATCGGCCTTGCGCCGAACCCCGCCAGCCTCGGGCTGTTCCGGTCGGACGACCTGAACCTCTCGGTGCTGGGCGAGAACCAGCCGCTGGCGCAGACGATCTTCAACGAGGTCGGCTGGGAGTGATCCCCGCCATTGCGTGAGCTTGCGGGCGTCCTTCGGGGCGCCCGTTTTCGTTTGCCTACTCGGCGGCGCGCAGGTCGGGGTCGGGCACGAAGCGGTGTTCCGTCGTGGTCTCGCGCCCGAGGCCGCGGCAGAGCAGGATCACCGGCAGGAGGCCCACGGCGGCAATCACCAGCGAAGGCACCGCCGCCTCGGACAGCCGCTCATCCGCGGCGAGACGATGCGCCTGCACCGCGAGCGTGTCGAAGTTGAACGGACGCATGATGAGGGTCGCGGGCAGTTCCTTCATCACGTCGACAAACACGATCAGCAGCGCGGTCATCAGCGACGGGCGCAGGATCGGCAGGTGGACACCCCGCAGCATGGTGCGCGGCGTGCGGCCGAGCGTGCGGGCGACGGCGTCGATGTTGGGGTTGATGGTGGACAGCCCGGCGTCATAGGCCGAGAGAGCGGCAGCCATGAAGCGGATCATGTAGGCCGCGACCAGAAGCCAGATCGAGCCGGTCAGCAGGAGGCCGGTGCTGATGCCGAAATTCACGCGCATCATCGCGTCGAGCGCGTTGTCGAAAGCGGCGAAGGGCACCATGAGGCCCACGGCGATCACGCCGCCCGGCACCGCGTAGCCGATGCTGGAAATCCGCATTGCGGCCCGCGCGCCCGGCGTCGGGTGCAGCCGCGCGTTGAAGCCCAGGATGACGGCGGCCGCCACGGTCACGACCGCCGCGACCGAGGCGAGGGTCAGCGAGTTTTGCAGGAAGGCGAGGTAGCGCGGCGTGAACAGAAGCTGCCCCGAATCCCACGCCATCGAGATCAGGAGGCCGCCGGGCAACAGGAAGCCGAGGATCACCGGCAGCGTGCAGAAGACGATCGCGCCAAGCGCCCGGATGCCCGTCAGCCTGGCCGGCTGCATCGTCTCGAAGCGTCGGCCGGCGCCATGGAACCGCTGCTCGCGCCGTTGCGCGCGTTCGATCCAGGCGAAGGTGAGCGCCACGATCAGCAGGCACAGCGCCAGTTGCGCCGCCCCGGCGCGGTCGGCGAAGGAAAACCAGCTCTGGTATATGCCGGTCGCGAAGGTGCGCACGTTGAAATAGGAAACGGTGCCGAAATCGGCCAGCGTCTCCATCAGTGCCAGCAGCACGCCGCCCGCGATGGCCGGGCGCGCGATGGGCAGCGACACGCGGAAGAACGCGCCCCAGGGCGATTGCCCCAGCGTGCGCGCGGCAATGTAGGCAGTGGCCGATTGCTGAAGGAACGCCGCGCGCGCCAGCAGGTAGACGTAGGGGTAGAGCACCAGCGTCAGCATCGCCGCGGCTCCGCCGAGGCTGCGGATCTCGGGGAACCAGTAGTCGCGCGGGCCCCAGCCGGTCAGGTCGCGCAGCGACGTTTGGACCCACCCGGGATGGTCGAGAAAATTTGTGTAGGCATAGGCCAGCACATAGGCCGGAAAGGCCAGCGGCAGGGCCAGTGCGACCTCGAGGACGCGGCGGCCGGGAAACCGGGTCGCCGTCACGAGCCAGGCGGTGCCTGTCCCGATGATCGCGGTGCCCGCGCCGACGATGACGATCAGCTGCACCGTGGTGCCGACAAAGCGCGGCAGCACGGTTCGCCCGAGGCTGGCGAGCGTATCGAAACCCCCGGTCAGCGCCGCCAGCGCGACCGCAGCCATCGGCAGGACGCAGAGGCCGGCGGCAAGCCAGGCCAGCGCGGACAGGCGGCGCGGGTGGTGCGATCGTGCGCGACGGGCCATGGCAGGAAGGCGTTTCCCTAGAAAACCTCAATCCGATGACTTCTGTCAGGATTTGCCCGAATTGCAAGCCGACCCCCGCCGGGTGGGCGGCTTCGTCGCAAAAGGATCACTTGCCAAGCCCATTAAATTCGGTACTTCATGAATTATGGAAATTATGCTCACAGATCGATTCGCTGCCCTCAGCCATCCGGCGCGGCTGGACGTGTTGCAGCTGCTGATCCGCCGGCACCCCGACCGCGTCCCCGCAGGCGAGATCGCCACAGTGCTGGGTCTGAAGCCCAACACGCTCAGCGCCTACCTGTCGGAGCTGGTTATGGCGGGCCTGATCACGCGCACCCGGTTCGGAACCTCGCTGCGCTACGGCGCCGATCTGCCCGGCATCCGCGACATGACCGAGACCTTGTTACGCAATTGTTGCCGTGGGCGGCCAGATCTGTGCCCACCCGGCGCCGACCCCGACCTCACTGGAGATCATTCCATGTCCGATCGCACCTACAGCGTCCTGTTCATCTGTACCGGCAACTCCGCCCGGTCCATCTTTGCCGAGTCGATCCTGCGTAAAATGGCGGGCGACCGGTTCGAGGTCTTTTCCGCCGGAACCCGGCCGCAGTCGGAGTTGAACCCGATGGCGGTCGAAATGCTGCGCAGCAAGGGCCATGACATCAGCGGGCTTCGCGCCAAGAACGTCTCCGAGTTCCAGGGCGCCGACGCCGCCAAGCTCGATTTCGTCTTCACCGTCTGCGACCGCGCCGCGAACGAGGAATGCCCGCCCTGGCCAGGCCAGCCGATGTCCGCGCACTGGAGCACGCCGGACCCGGTGAAGGCCGAGGGCACGGATGCCGAGCGGATGCTGGCCTTCCAGCACGCCTATGGCTCGCTGCACAACCGGATCGCCGCCTTCACGGCGCTGCCGCTCACCACGCTCGACCGCATTTCGCTGCAGCATGCGCTGGACGACATCGGGCTGGGGGCCGCAGCGGAATGACGACCTATGCACTGAACGGGCTTGGCCGGATCGGGAAACTTGCGCTGCGCCCGCTGCTGGAACGGGGGGTGAAGCTTGCCTGGCTGAACGACGCGGTGGGCGACGCGGCGATGCACGCGCATCTGCTTGAATTCGACACCGTGCACGGGCGCTGGAATGCGGATTTCTCGGCCGATGCCGACAGCATCACCATCGACGGCAGCCGCCTGCCGGTGCTGAACGAACGCGACCCGGCAAAGCTGCCGCTGGAAGGCGTGGACGTGGTGATCGACTGCACCGGCGTGTTCAAGACCGAGGCGAAGCTGCAGCCCTACTTCGATGCGGGGGTGAAGCGGGTGGTCGTCTCGGCCCCGGTGAAGGACGGCGGTGCCGCGAACATCGTCTACGGTGTGAACCACCACATCTACGATTCCGCGCAGCACCGGATCGTGACGGCGGCCAGTTGCACCACCAACTGCCTCGCCCCGGTGGTGAAGGTGATCCACGAGAACCTCGGCATCAGGCACGGCTCCATCACCACGATCCATGACGTGACCAACACCCAGACCATCGTGGACCGGCCCGCCAAGGACCTGCGCCGCGCACGGTCGGCGCTGAACTCTCTCATCCCGACCACGACCGGAAGCGCAACGGCGATCACGCTTATCTACCCGGAGTTGACCGGCAAGCTGAACGGCCACGCCGTCCGTGTGCCGCTCCTGAACGCCTCGCTCACCGATTGCGTGTTCGAGGTGGAGCGGGCGACCACGGCCGAGGAGGTGAACGCGCTGATGAAGGCCGCCGCCGAAGGCCCGCTGCAAGGCATCCTCGGCTACGAGGAACGCCCGCTGGTCAGTGCCGACTACACCAACGACACGCGCTCGGGCATTGTCGACGCGCCGTCGACGATGGTGGTGAACGGGACACAAGTGAAGCTTTACGTCTGGTACGACAACGAGATGGGCTATGCGCACCGGCTGGTGGACGTGGCCCTGATGGTCGGCGCCGCACCATGACCGACACCACGCAGCGCCCCGAGGGGATGGCCGCCTATGTCGCGGTCACGGCGGCCTATTGGGCCTTCATGCTCACCGACGGCGCGCTGCGGATGCTGGTGCTGCTGCATTTCCACACGCTGGGATTTTCCCCGGTGCAGCTCGCCTACCTGTTCATTCTCTACGAGATCGCCGGGATCGTGACGAACCTGAGCGCCGGCTGGATCGCCGCACGCTTCGGCCTGACCGCGACGCTCTATGCCGGGCTGGGGTTGCAGATCGTGGCGCTGCTGGCGCTGGCGCGGCTGGATCCGGCCTGGGGTCTCACCGCCTCCGTCGTCTTCGTGATGGTCGTGCAGGGTCTGTCGGGCGTCGCCAAGGACCTCGCCAAGATGTCGTCGAAATCGGCGGTGAAGATCCTCGCGCCCGCGGGCGACGGCTCGCTGTTTCGCTGGGTCGCGGTGCTGACCGGGTCGAAGAACGCGGTGAAGGGGCTGGGATTCCTGCTCGGCGCGGCGCTGTTGGCGCTGGCGGGCTTCGTCCCTGCGGTGCTGGGCATGGCGGCGGTTCTGGCGGTGATCCTCACCGTCATCGTGCTCCGCATGCCCTCGGGCCTGCCCACTGGGCGCAAGGGCGCGAAATTTTCCGAGGTGTTCTCGAAATCGGCCAACGTGAACTGGCTGTCTGCGGCGCGCGTGTTCCTCTTCGGGGCGCGCGACGTGTGGTTCGTCGTCGGCATCCCGATCTATTTCTACGCCGTTCTCTCGGACGGGTCGGAGGAGGGCAACCGTGTCGCCTTCTTCACCATCGGCACGTTCATGGCGGTCTGGATCATCCTCTACGGCGCCGTGCAGGCCAGCGCGCCGCGCCTCTTGCGCGCGCAATCGCGCGGCGACGGGGGCCTGATCGGCAGCGCCTGGGCCTGGGCCGGGGGGCTGGCCGTGTTGCCGGCGGCGCTGGCGGCTCTCGTGCTGGTGGCGGGCGCGCCTGCGCCCTGGCTCACCGCGACGCTGATCGGCGGGCTCCTGGTGTTCGGGGTGGTCTTCGCGCTCAACTCCGCCCTGCACTCCTACCTGATCCTCGCCTTCACCAAGGCCGAGCGGGTGACGATGGACGTGGGCTTCTACTACATGGCCAACGCCGCCGGGCGGCTTCTGGGCACGCTCCTGTCCGGCGTCTCCTACCAGCTCGGCGGGTTGCCGGCCTGCCTGGGAACGGCGGCGGCGATGCTGGCCCTGAGCGCGGTCTTCGCCCGCCGCCTGCACGCGGAGTGATCGCGCGTTAAGCTGCCGTTCACGCGAAAGGTGCTAGCACCGCTGCGACAGTTCGGACGCCCGGAGCCATGGCAGACAACGCCCCCCGCCCCCTCATCATCAAGCGCAAGAAGGTGATCGTGGGCGGTGGCCACCACGGCGGCGCGTGGAAGGTGGCCTATGCCGATTTCGTCACCGCGATGATGGCCTTCTTCATGCTGATGTGGCTCTTGAACGCGACCACGGAACAGCAGCGCAAGGGCATCGCCGACTACTTCTCGCCCACCATCCCGATCACCCGGATCTCGGGCGGCGGCGACGGCGCCTTTGGCGGCGACAGCCCGTTTTCCGAGACCGCGATCGCGCAGAACGGCACCGGCGCCACCAACCTGCGCCCGACCGAGGGGCGGCAGAGCCTCGGCCTCTCCGGCACCGCGCACGATGCCGCAGCGCGGGAGGAGGAGGCCGCGGCACTGGAGGCGCTGGAAGAGGCGCTGACTGGCGACAGCATCGTGTCCGAACAGGTGCTGGCCCATGTCCAGACCCGGCTGACCGACGAGGGGCTGATCATCGAGATCTTCTCGCGCCCCGGCCAGATGATCTTCGACCCGGCCACCGGCGATCCCGCACCCTGGCTGCCCGATATCGCAAGCGCCATGGCCAGCCTTTTCGACACGGTGGTGAACCCGGTCGCGATCGAGGGGCATGTCGCGGCCGAGCCCATCGTCGTGGCCAGCGAAACGCGGTGGCGGGCCTCGACCGACCGCGCGCAGGTGTTTCGCGCGATGCTGGAGGACGCCGGCCTGCCGCCGCGCCGGATCGTGCGCGTGACCGGCCACGCCGACCGCGAGGCGGTGACGGACGACCCGATGGCGCTGCGCAACGAACGGCTCGAGATCATCCTGCTGCGCACCCGGCTCTGAGCCGCGCGGCGAATATCGGTCGAATTTTATCTGTTAGGACCGCCTTAAGCCCTCGCCTGCATGGTCGGTCCAAACCCTGATGCAGCAGAAAGGCGCATGAGATGACGATTTCCTCCTCGCTCAATTCGGGGGTCGCGGGGCTGCAGGTGAATGCCAGCCGTCTCGCCACGATCGCCGACAACATCGCGAACTCTGGCACCTACGGCTACAAGCGTGTCGTCGCCGATTTCCACTCCCTCGTGATCATGCAGAGCGACGGCAGCTATTCCGCCGGCGGCGTGCGCGCCTCGACTTCGCGGATGATCGACCAGCGCGGCACGCTGGTGACGACCGACAACCCGACCGACCTGGCCATCGGCGGACGCGGCATGCTGCCCGTCACCAGCGCCGCCGCGCTGCACGGGCCGGCGGGCGACCTGCCGATCCGCCTGCTGACGACAGGCTCGTTCCGCCCCGACGCCGAGGGCATCCTGCGCACCCAGACCGGCGAGGTGCTGATGGGCTGGCCCGCCAACGCCGACGGCACGATCCCGAATTTCCCGCGCGACACCTTCGACGGGCTGGAGCCGGTCATCATCAACACCAACCAGTTCGCGGGCGACCCCACCACCTTCATGGAACTGTCGGTGAACCTGCCCGCCACCGCGACTGATGCCAGCGGCAACGGCGATCCCTTCGTGATCTCGGCCGAATACTACGACAACCTCGGCACCTCGCAGTACCTGGAGATCACGTTTTCCCCGACGGTCCCCGCCACCGGCATGAGCCATGAATGGACGATGGAGGTGCGCGACAGCGCCTCGGGGGGGGCGGTGATCGGCGAGTATACCGTCACCTTCGACGATGCGCGAGGCAACGGCGGCAACCTCGACACGGTCGCGGTGGTGTCGGGCGGCGGCTTCGACCCGGTGACCGGGACCCTCGCCCTGACGGTCGATGGCGGCCCGCTCGATCTCAGGATCGGCATTCCGGGCGAGGCCGGCGGGTTGACCCAGCTGTCCGACACCTTCGCGCGCGCTCCGGTGGTCAAGAACGGCTCGCCGGTGGGCGACCTCAACCGGGTCGAGGTGGACGCCAACGGCTTTCTCCACGCGATCTACGACAGCGGCATCACCCGCGTGATCTACCAGATCCCGGTGGTCGACGTGCCGAACCTGAACGGGCTCACCACGGGCGACAACCAGAGCTATTCGATCTCGCCCGACAGCGGCCAGTTCTTCCTGTGGGACGCGGGTGACGGGCCGACGGGCGACATGGTTGGCTACGCGCGCGAAGAATCCGCGACCGATGTGGCGGCCGAGTTGACCCAGCTGATCCAGACGCAACGGGCCTATTCCTCGAACGCCAAGATCATCCAGACTGTCGACGAGATGCTGCAGGAAACCACCAACATCAAGCGCTGATCCGCGCCCCTGGCCGGAGCTTGAGCGATGAGCATTTCCAGCGCCCTCTCGAACGCCCTCTCGGGGCTCAGCGTCACGTCGCGGGCGGCGGGCCTCGTGTCCTCCAACGTCGCCAACGCGATGACGGATGGCTACGGCGTGCGCAGCCTCGAGGTCTCGTCGCGCGTCCTCGGGCCATCTGGGGCCGGCGCGCAAGTCACCGGCGTGACACGGCACGAGGATGCCATCCTTGTCGGCGATCGCCGCCGGACCGAGGCCGAGCTGGGCTATCGCACCACGCAAGGCGCCTATCTCACCCGGCTGGAAACCCTGGTCGGCACACCGGATATGGAGGGAAGCCTCGCCGCCCGCACCGCCGGGTTCGAGGCCGCGCTCGCCTCCGCCGCCGCCAGCCCGCAAACCCAGGTGCGGCTCGCCGCCGCCGTCGACGCGGCGGTGGTGCTGGCCACCACGATCAACGGCATCTCGGACGGCATCCAGGCCGACCGTCTGCGGGCAGATGGCGCCATCGCCGGTGCCGTCGGCCAGATCAACGGAGCGCTGGAGCAGCTCTCGGCGTTGAACACCCGCATCCGGCAGGATAGCGGCGGCGGGCGTGACGTGTCGGCGCTGCTCGACGCGCAGGCGCAGCTTGTCGACGGCATCGCACCGCTCATCCCGCTGCACAGCCGCCGCGACGCCATGGGCGCGCTGCAACTCTTCAGCGCCGACGGGCAGCCGCTGCTCGATGGCCGGCCGGCGGTTCTGTCCTTCACCCAGGCCACTGTCATGACGCCCGACATGACCCTCGACGGCGGCACCCTTGGCGGCCTGTCGCTGAATGGCCGCCCCCTGTCGATGACAGGCGCGACGCCTGCCCTCGCCGGGGGCGAGCTGGCCGCGCTCTTCGCCCTGCGCGACGACTGGGGCGTGAGTGCGCAGGGCGCAATCGACGCCGTCGCCCGCGACCTCGCCGCCCGGTTCGATGCTGCGGGCCTCGATCCCACGCAGGCACCGGGGCAACCGGGGCTTTTCACCGATGCCGGCGCCGCGGTCGACCCGGCAAACGAGACCGGGCTTGCCGGGCGGCTCCGCGTCACCGCCGTCGTGCGCCCCGACCAGGGTGGCGCCAGCTGGCGGTTGCGCGACGGGCTGGGCGCGACAGCCGAAGGACCGCTCGGCAATGCGACCCTGCTGCAGGCGCAGCGCGACGCGCTGACCACACTCCAGCCCACCGCTTCCGGCGGCTTCTCCGCCACCGGGCGCAGTTTCGCGGGCCTCGTCGCCGACCACCTGTCCTCCGTCGGGCAGGCCCGGCAATCGGCCGAGACCGGACAGGCCCATGTCGCCGCCCGCTTCGGCGCACTCCGGCAGGAGGAACTGGCGCAAGGCGTCGATACGGACGCCGAGATGCAGCGCCTGTTGCAGATCGAGCAGATGTTCGCCGCCAACGCCCGCGTCATCACAGCGGCGCAGGACATGTTCGACCAGGTGTTGGGGATGGGCCGATGAGTTTTGGCACCTTCGGCGATGCCGCGCAGGTCCACCGCCTGCGGCAGGACGGCACCCGCCTGCAACAGGAGATGCAGCGCCTGACGCAGGAGCTGAGCACCGGGCGGCAAGCCGACCTCGGGCGCGCAACGGGCGGCGATTTCTCCACGCTGGCCGGACTGGGTCGGTCGTTGCGCCTGCAGACGGCCTTTGCGCAGTCCATCGCCGAGGCCGGGATCGACGCGACCGCCCGGCAGGCGGCGCTGGCCCGCGTCGAGGCCGAGATCGACGGCTTCGCGCCGCATATCCTCGGGCTTGCCACCGGCGGAAGCCTGCAGGACATGGCGCTGGCGATCGCCGATGCGCCGGAGAGGCTGGGGCAGGCGGTGGCGGCGCTGAACACCCGCATCGCCGACCGGTCGCTGTTTTCCGGCGACACGCCGGACCGCCCCGCGCTCATGTCCTCGGGCGAGATGCTGGATCACCTGCGCCCGCTCGCCGCCGCGGCGCTGTCCGCCGGGGACATGGTCGCCGCGGTCGAAGACTGGTTCCTCGCCCCCGGCAGCGGCTTCGAGACGCTTGCCTGGCAGGGTGGCACCGGCGCCGCGCCGCCCGCCATCCTCGGCGAAGCGCAGCAGGAGCAGACCGGGATCACCGCGCTCGACCCGGCGCTGCGCGAGGTTCTGGCGGGGCTGGCTCTGTCGGCACTGGCCGCCGAAGGCACCGGACCCGCGGGCGAGGCCGACCGGCGCGCTGTCGTGGCGGCCTCCGCCGCGCGGCTGGAACGCGGCGAAGATGCTCTGATCCGTCTGCGCTCCGATCTCGGGGCCTCGCAGGCGCGGATCGAAGAGGCGCGCGTCGCCGCCGAGGCCGCGCGCGCCAGCCTCGAGATCGAGCAGACGCGCCTGACCGAGGCCGACCCCTACCGCACCGCGACCGAGCTCGAGGCGGTGCAGATCCGGCTCGAACAACTCTACATCCTGACCGCGCGGCTCTCGCGCCTGACCCTGTCGGAGTACCTCAGATGATCCGCCTCGCCCTTGCCCTGCTGGCCGCTTTGACGCTGATCGGGTCAGCGGCGATGGCCACGCCGATCCGGATCAAGGACCTCGTGGAATTCGACGGTGTGCGCGGCAACGACCTTGTCGGCTACGGGCTGGTCGTGGGGCTGAACGGCAGCGGCGACGGGTTGCGCAACGCGCCGTTTACCGAGGAAATCATGGTGAACATCCTCGAACGGCTGGGCGTGAACGTGACCGGCGAGCAGTTTCGCCCGCAAAACGTCGCTGCCGTGATCGTCACCGCCACGCTGCCGCCCTTCGCCCGGGCCGGCGGCCAAATCGACGTGACCGTGTCCGCCATCGGGGACGCAGACAGCCTGTTGGGCGGCACGCTGGTGATGACGCCGCTCACCGCCGCCGACGGGGAGATCTATGCCGTGGCGCAGGGCTCCGTCATCGCCGGTGGGGCGTCGGCGGAAGGCGACGGCGCCGCGGTGATCGAGGGTGTGCCGACGGCGGGGTCGATCCCGTCCGGGGCGCGGATCGAGCGCGAGGTGGCGTTCGAGCTTTCCGACCTGACGACCGTTCGGCTGGCGCTGCGCCGCCCCGATTTCACCACCGCAGCCCGGATCGAGCAGGTGATCAATGCCGATTTCGGCGGCGCCGTCGCGGTGATGCTCGATGCCGGGACGGTCATGCTCGACATCGAGGCGACGCGGGCGCGCTCCGCCGCCCATGCGCTGACGCGGGTGGAGAACCTGCGGGTGGAGCCTGAGGGGCGCGCGCGCGTCGTCGTCGACCAGCGCTCGGGCACCATCGTCATGGGCGCCGACGTGCGGATCAGCACCGTGGCCGTGGCGCAGGGCAACCTGACGCTCCGGATCGAGGAACGCCCGCTAGCCGCGCAGCCCAACCCTTTCGCAGAGGGTGAGACGGTGCTCCTGCCGCGCACCGATCTGGAGCTGGCGGAGGAGGAGGCGACCGGCCTTGCCGAGATCCGCGAGGGCACCAGCCTCTCGGACGTGGTCACGGCACTGAACGCGCTGGGCGTGTCCCCGCGCGAGATGATCGACATCCTGAACGCGATCCAGGCCGCGGGCGCGCTGCACGCGGAGTTCATCGTGCGCTGAGGTGCGCAGAGCTCGGCGCACTCTCGGGCGTGCGGAGTGCGCAGCGGGCTCAGACCTGCAGGATGAAGCGGGAGACTGGAAGCAGGCTGACAGATGGCGCGCGCCTCGCGCGTCCAGCGAAAGTGGCCGTCGCCCGCAACCCGCCCGCACCCATCCCGCCGTTCTGAACGGCCGGTGTGGACTGCAGATCTAGCCCATCCGCAACCGGTTCATCACGGCGCGGGCCACCGGGCCGGGCAGCGCGCGCAGGACCGAGACCCGGACCTGCTGGCTTTCGGTCTTCAGGACATGGGCGATGACGGCCGGATGCTCTGCCGCCAGATCCTCCCCCGCGACCAGCACCGGAACCCGCGCCTGAGCTTTCGGCGCCGTTCCACCGGATGGCGCCCCTGCGTCAGGCCGAGGCTGCACCGCGGGCTTGGCGTCCGGCAAGATGTTGTCGCCCCTGTCGCCCCTGTCGCGCAGGTGGCGGATCAGGCGGTTGGTCTGCCAGGCCAGCCGGTCGGGGTCCGCCGGGGCAGCGGACCCGCGGAAGTCGCCGGCGCCGATGCGTGCGGCGACAGCCTCGCCGAAGACCTCGGCGATGGCGCGCAGTTTCTCGTCGCGCGCGTCGGCCGGCTGCGGGGTTTGCGTCGTCTCGGGCATCACGGCGTCCTTTCGGTCAGAAATAGCTGCGGACCAGCGCACCGGTCACCAACGTCCAGCCGTCGGCGACGACGAAGAACGCCAGCTTGAAGGGCAGCGACACGATCGCGGGCGGCACCATCATCATCCCCATCGACATCAGGATCGCGGCGACGACGAGGTCGATGATGAGGAAGGGCAGGAAGATCAGGAAGCCGATCTGGAATGCGCGCGCGACCTCGCTCAGCATGAAGGCCGGGATCAGGATCGAGGCATCGGGGTCGGCGATGTCGGCGGCCCCGCGCATCTCGCCCAGGCTCTGCAGCGTCTCCATCTCGACCCGGTTCAGCATGAAGCCGCGAAACGGGCCATAGGCAGCCGCCAGCGCGTCTTCGGGCGGCAGCGTGCCTTCGATCAGGGGGCCGATGCCCAGCGTGTAGGCCTCCTGAAACACCGGGGCCATGACGAAATAGGTGAGGAAGAGGGCGAGGCTGACGATCAGCATGTTGGGCGGCGATTGCTGCAGCCCGATCGCCTGCCGCAGGATCGACAGCACGGTGACGATGAAGGGGAAGCAGGTGATCATGATGGCCAGCCCCGGCGCGAGGCTGAGCACCGTGATGAGCGCGATCAGTTGCAGGCTGCGTGCGGTCAGCGAGCCCTCGTCGCCGAGGTCGAGCGTCAGTTCCTGTGCGGCGGCGGGAGCTGCCAGCGCACATGCCGCGACGGCGAGGCAGAGGACGAGGTCACGCCGCCGCATGGCCACTCTCGGCAAGCCGGGTGATGCGCACGGCCAGTTGCCCCGCGCGGTCCCCGTCCAGCTCCACCAGCTCGCCCTCGGCGATCATCCGGTCGCCGACGTAGAGCGCGACCGGGTCCTCGATGCGGCTGTCGAGCGTCAGGACGGCCTCGGGCGCAAGCTCCATCACCTCGCGCAGGAGCGGTCGCGCGCGCCCGACCGAGACGCGGATCTCGATGGGGACCGATTGCAGGGCGGCGGCGCGCAGCAGCGCGTGCGGGTCGGACATCAGGCAGTTCCTTTCCGGAGGGGGGCGCGGGCCGGCGGGCCGGCCTCCTGCGCGACGAAGGCGCGGATCGCTTCGGCCATGCGGCGGGCGGCGTCGGTGAGATCGATGTCGCGGCGTTCCGTGCCGAAGCGGATGGACACCTGCCCCTCCGCATAGGCGGGCTCGGCGCGCAGCTCGACGTCGAGGCTTTCGTCCTGCGCGATCAGCCGCTCCAGCGACGGCATCGCGGCGGGGGCGGTGACGAGGACGGGCCGGGCGGCGGTTGCGCCGGATGCCGCGGCGCGCAGCTCGGCGATCACGGCGGGCGAGACGGCCTCCGCCGCGAGACGTGGCAGGAGCTGCGAGGCCATCTCCTCGAACAGCGGCCCAAGCGCGGTCAGCACGTCCTGCCGCGCCTCGGCATAGCTCAGCGCAACCTCCTGAAGGGAAGTGGCCAGGTCGGCGCCGATGCGGCGGTGGGTTTCGGCCTCGGCCTTGGCGCAATCATCCCAGCCGTTGCGGTAACCTTCCTCGAAGGCGGCGAGGGTTGTGTCCGGGTCATCGGGGCGCGGCGGCTGCGCCGCAGCGCCGGGCAGGACCGCGCCCGATGCGGTCTCCGAGAAATCCTCGAGCGAGACGGCACGGATCACGGTCGCACCTCGTCGTCTTCGTTCATCCAGCTGCGGAGGATCTCGATGGTTTCCTCCTCGCGCTCCTCGATGAGGCGGCGCAGCCGGTCGACCGGATCAAGCGGCGCGGTTGCCTGGGGGGGCGTCAAGGCCGGCAGGGGCAGAAGCCCGGCTTGCCTGTTGCGGCTCGCGGGTTGATCGGTTTCTGCCTGAACCGCGGGTGGGGTGCCCCCTGCCGCCCCGGCTGCCGTCGGGACGGGCGCGGCGCCGGGCGCGGCGAGGGCCAGTCCCGGTGCGGACGCGCCGGGCAGGCTGCCGGCCCCGGGTCCGGTCTGCACCGCCAGCGCATCCGGCTCGCGCCGGAGCATCGGACGCAGGAGGCCGAAGGCGATGAACAGCGCCGCGGCAGCCAGCACCAGCGTCTGCAGCACTCGCCCGAGGTCGAAGCTCATGCGATCGGCGAAGCCTGGTTGCACGAGGTCGCCGAGGACACTGTCGTCGAAGGCCATGGATTCGATCGTCACGGCATCGCCGCGCTCGGCCGAGAACCCGATCGCCGATTGCACCAGCGCCTCGAGCGCGGCGATTTCCGCCTCGGGCCGCGCCTCGATCACCGCGATGCCATCCGCGCCCACGCTGCGGACTCCGTTCAGCAACACCGCGACGGAGACCCGGCGGATGTCGCCCGGCTCGCGCGCCAGTTCGCGCTGCGTGGCCGAGAGGTCGAAGGTCACGCGCTCGCGCGTCTCGGACCCTTCGGCGGAGCTTTGGCCGCCGCCCGCGGCATCACCCTCGGGCAGGTTCGAGGCGACGGTGACGCCCCCCGCGGCGGCATCGCGCGAGGTGGTCGTCCGTTCATCCGTCTCGGTGGTGATCGCGACGCGGCTGTCGGGGTCGATGCGGCGCTCGACGAGGGTCTCGCGGGTCGTCTCAAGCTCCACGTTCACCTGCACGACCGCATTGCCGGGGCCGACCCGGGCCGCCAGCAGGCGTTCGATGTTGCGCCGCAGGCTTTCGGCGCGGGCGGCGGCATCGGCGGCGGGCGCCATCGCGTCCTGCCCGCCCAGAACTTGCCCGCTGTCGGCGTCCAGCACCGTCACGTTCTCGGGCAGGAGCCCCGGCACCGAGGAGGCCACCAGGTAGCGCAGCGCCTGCGCATGGCCGGGCGCGAGGCCGCCCGCGGCGGGGCGGAGCGCGACGGAGGCCGTGACCTCCCGCGCGGGCTGGAACGGATCGGAGCCTGGATTGGCGATATGAACCCGCGCCGCGCGAATCCGCGGGCTGGAGGTGATGGTGCGGGCCAGTTCCCCCTCCCGCGCGCGCCAGTAGGCGGCATCGAACATCTGCGAGGTGGTGCCGAAGCCCGACAGCTGGTCGAGCAATTCGTAGCCCGCCGCGCCATTCGCAGGCAGCCCGTCACCGGCGAGCGCCATGCGCAGCGCATCCCGCTCGCGCGCGTCCACAAGGATCGCGTCACCCTGCACCCGGTAGGCCACCCCGCGCGCGTCGACCGCGGCGACCACGTCGCTGGCGGCGGCCGGGTCGAGGCCGGCATAGAGCAGATCATAGCTGGGCGCCGTCACCAGCCGCGTCAGGATCACGAGGACGACCACCAGGGCGGCGAGCCCCCCGATCAGAAAGCCGCGACGGCGCCCATCCAGACCCGTCCAAACCTCGGTCAGCGCGGATACCACGTGCCTTTACCCCTCGCCATTCTGGCCTTGTCGATCCGGTCTTATCCGCCCGGCGATTAAGATTCGGTTAGTGCTGTGGCGCTAGAAACGGGCCAGATCAAAAGGAGAACGCCCCCATGGCCGAGGAGCCTGCCCCGCCCGATGCCCCCAAGCGCAAGAAGGGGATGCTGATCCCGCTTCTGGTCGGGCTGGTGCTGGCTGCGGGCGGCGGCGCGGGCGGGTACTGGGCTGTGACGAGCGGCCCCTTGGCGCCCGACCCTGCTGTTGCGGAGGCGGCGGACGCAGACCCGCACGCGCCCGCAAACGCCCCGCTCGACGTCAGTTTCGTGCCGCTCGAAACGCTGATCGTTTCGCTCGGGCCCGAGGAGACCAGCCGACACCTGATGTTCACGGCAGAACTGGAGGTCGACCCGGAGCATGAGGCCGAGGTGACACGGCTAACCCCGCGCGTGCTCGACGTGATGAACAGCTACCTGCGCGTCGTCTCCGTCGCAGAACTCAGCGATCCCTCGAGCCTCGCGCGATTGCGCGCCCAGATGCTGCGCCGGATCCAGATCGTGACCGGCGCGGGCCGTGTCCACGACCTTCTCGTGACGCAATTCGTGGTGAACTGAATGCTGGTCTACCTCTCCTATCTTGCCGATCTGCTGATGATCGCGGCCTCCGCCGGTGCCGCGGCCTACTGCCTAATCCTGTCGCGCCGCCTGTCGCGCCTAACGAGCTTCGACAAGGGCATCGGCGGCGCCATCGCGGTTCTGTCTGCGCAGGTGGACGAGATGAAAGCCGCGCTGGGCGAGGCCAAGGCAGGCACCGACGGCGCGGGCCTTCACCTGCAGGATCTGGTGCGGCAGGCCCGCGACATTTCCGGCGAACTGGAGATGATGATCGCCGCCTGCCACGATTTCGCGGAAGAGGCGATCGTGGTGCAAGATGGCCCGGCATCGGCTCCGCCGGGCGATCCGGCAGCGGTGGCCGCAACCCCGGAAGCGCCGCTTCCCGCCGCTGTGTCAGCCGTGCCCGACCCGGCGCCGATCTTCGGAACCCGTCGGCAGGCGCCGCCCGAGCCTATGTTTCACCGCCACGTGCAGGGCTGAGGGATGGCAGGGGTGGACACCTCCCGTGGGCAGCGCCGCAAAGGGTTTCGGCAACGGTCCTTGCTGACTGCGCTGGGTCTTGTCTTTGCGGTTTCGGCCGTTCTGCGGATCGGCACGCTGGATTTCGCCTTCGCCCAAGGCGCCGGGCTAGCGCACCCGGCCCCGCCAGGCGCCGCCTCGGACAGCGAGGCCGGCCTCGCCCGAAGCCTCCAAGCCGCCCTCTCCGAACTGGTGGCGCTGCGCCAGGATCTCCACCGCCGCGAGGCCGCGACCCTCGACCGGGAACGGGCAGTCGCGACCGCGCAAATGCTGGTCGAGGACCGGCTGGCGGAACTCGAGGCGGCGGAAGCCCGGCTGGAGGCACTCATTGCCACCTCCGATTCGGCCGCGGAGACCGACCTCGACCGGCTGACGCGGGTCTACGAGACCATGCCGCCCGATACCGCCGCGGCGCTGTTCGAGCAGATGCCACCCAGCTTCGCCGCCGGGTTTCTCGCGCGCATGGCCTCGCCCGCGAGCGCCGCGCTGATGGCCGAACTGACGCCCGAACAGGCCTACGCGATCTCCGTCGTCCTCGCGACCCGCAACAGCTCCGCGCCGCGTCTCGGTGCGGGGGGGACCGGTGCGGATGACACCGAAAGTTAAGGCTTTGCGCCGAGGGTCGGCCCGCACAGCAGGAGAATCTTGCACATGATCGGCATGCTCGGGATAGTCGTCGTCGTCGTCATGGTGTTCGGCGGCTACCTTGCCGCGGGCGGCAAGATGTCGATCATCCTCAAATCGCTGCCCTACGAGATGACGATGATCGTCGGCGCCGCGGTCGGCGCCTTCCTGATCTCGAACGACGGCGGCGTGATCAGGCACACGATCAAGGACATCAAGAAGGTGTTTTCCGGCCCGCACTGGAAAAGCACCGACTACCGCAACCTGCTGTGCCTGCTCTACGAGCTGATCCGGCTTGCCCGGCAAAGCCCCGTCGCGGTCGAGGAGCATGTCGAAAGCCCCGGCACCTCCGACATCTTCGGCCGCTACCCCCGGATCCAGGCGGACCGCGACGCGGTGGAGCTGATCTGCGACACGCTCCGCTCCGCCTCCATGACCTACGACGACCCGCACCAGGTCGAGGAGGTGCTGGACAAGCGGCTGGAAACCCGGTTGCACCACGCGCTGCACTCCTCCCATGCGCTGCAGACGGTTGCCGATGGCCTGCCCGCGCTCGGCATCGTCGCGGCGGTTCTGGGCGTGATCAAGACCATGGCCTCGATCGACCAGCCGCCCGAGATCCTCGGCGCGCTGATCGGCGGCGCGCTTGTCGGCACCTTCCTCGGCGTGTTCCTGGCCTACGGCTTCGTCGGCCCGTTCTCGGCCAAGGTGAAGTCCGTGGTGGAAGAGGATCACCAGTTCTACCTGCTGATCCGCGAGGTCCTGATTGCCAACCTGCACAACCACGCCACAACCGTCTGCATCGAGGTCGGCCGACAGAACGCGCCCGGCCACGTCCGCCCCGGCTTCACCGATCTGGAGGAGGCGCTGCGCGGGTTGAAGGCGCAGGCGGCGGCATGAGGCGCAAGGCGCGCATCCTTCAGGTGGGCTTTGTCGCCGTCGCGCTGATACTGTCAGCGGTTGCCGTGGCGGCACAGACCATCACCGTACAATCGGGCGAACACGCAGGCTTCACGCGGCTGGTCCTCGACATCGGGGTCGACCGGGGCTGGACGCTCACCGGCGAGGGCGAGACCCGGCGCCTGGCACTCGACCCGCCGGTCGAGGGGTTCGCCATCGCGCGCGTCTTCGACCTGATCCCGCGGACCCGGCTTTCGGCGCTGGCGGAAGAAGACGGGCTGCGGCTGTCGCTCGCCTGTGCGTGCGCCATCAATGCCAACCGTCACCAGGGGCGCTACCTTGTCCTCGACATCGCGGAGCCCGATCCTGCCCGCGCCGCCCCGACACCCGCGCCCGAGGACGCGGCGGCGTCGGTCCGGCGTCAGGCAGCGGCCGAGAGCCTGCCTGACATGACGCGACTGCTGGCGGGATCCGTTCCGCCGCAATCCCCGGTTCGCCGTCCCGACACCACGCCGCCACAACCGCCCGCACGCGGCGACATCGACATGGCCGAAGCTGCGCGGATCATGTCCGAACAACTTGCGCGCGCCGCGGCGTCGGGCCTGCTGGAGGCCGCGCCGGGCCGGCCGATGTCGGATGCGGACGCTGTTCCAGGGGTCGCGCCCGAACCTCTTCGCCCTGATCTCGAGACCGCAGGCGACCCCGTCTCTCCTTATGCGGTGGAACCACCCGGTCCCGGCGCGCCGCTCCGCGCCGAGACGGCGCTCGATGCGGCGCTGCACCGCGCGCTTCGGGCGGAGCCGCAGGGCAACCAGCTGGCCTGCGCGGGGGCGCCGCTGTCGATCCGCGACTGGGCGGCAGGCGACACCGTCCACCACGGTCTTGGAGCCCTGCGCCTCGCCCTGTACGATGTTCGCGACCAGTTGCGGCGCGATGCGGTCCTGGCGCTGGCGCGGCACTACCTGGCCTTCGGCTTCGGGGCAGAGGCCGCCTTCTGGCTGACCCAGATCGAGAACGCGCCCCCGGACCTGGCGGTGATCGCGGCGCTGGTCGACGGCGTGGAGGGCGCGCATTTCCTACCGGAGCCCGCCCCTCTGATCTGCAGCGAGGAAGAGTTGCTGTGGCGCTACCTGGACGGCGCGCTGGGCGCGCATGCTCTGACCGAGGAGCAGGCCGGCCGGCTGCAACGCGCCACGGCGGCGCTTCCCACCGCGCTGCGCGACGAGATCGCGCCGCGTGTGGCGCGCCGGTTGCAGGTCGATGGCCACCCGTCTGCCGCCCGCAACCTGCGCGACCTCCTGCTCCGCGGCGGGCGGCTGTCCGGGGCGGCGATGGTGCAGCTCGACCTCGATCTGGGGATCGCGCGCCCCGGAGATGCCATGACCGGGGCGGCCCTGGCCCTCGCCCTGCGCGATGACGGCGCGGACCCGGTCGGCGCGATGGCGCACGCGTTGGGGTTCGACCGCGAAATCGGCCTGCCCCCCGACGAGACGCGCCTTCACGCCGCCGAGGCGCTGCTGCGCGAACACGGTCTCGGCCCGGAGACCGCCGCGCTGTGGCAAGAGGTCGTTCTTGCGCACGCCGCCAACGGCTCGCTTGACCGGATGGTGGTGATGCTGGCCGAGGCCCGCAACATGCCGGAGGACCGACGCAATGCCACGCTGACTTCGCTTTTCTCTGACAGGCTGGCGGCGCAAGACACCGCGGCGCTGTTCGTTCTTGCCCGCCTTCACGGGGCGGAGTGGGTGGCCGAGGGGTCGGTCGCTGGCCGGGCCCGCGTCGGCACGATGGTGCATCTGCGCGAGGCCGGGCTGGCCGACGCCGCCGAGGTGCTGCGGGCCGGCCAGCGCCCGGTGATCCTTCCGGCCCGGCCCGGCGTCGCGCCCGATCCGACGGAACGGCTGCGCGCGGCCTGGCAGCGCGGCGACTGGACCAGGCTGTCGGGCGCTGCCGAGGGGCCGCATCGTCAGATCGCCCTGCGCATGCTGACCCGCGACGCGGACGCATCGGATCCGTCCGCCATCGCCGCGGAACTGCCCGATCTTCCGTCCCTCGCCGCGCGCGTCGCCGACAGCCGCGATCTCAGGGCCCAGGTCGCGACCCTGCTCGCCGTGCCGGCACCGCAGCAGGCGGGATCGCGCGAATGAGGCGCGCGCTGCCGACCCTCTGCCGCGCGCTGCGCCCTTTGCTGCTTGGCGCTGCCATGGGCCTGATGCTCGGCGCGCCCGCGCCCGCGCAATCGCATCTCTGCGACACCGCCGCAGAACTGGCCGCGCGCGAGACCGGCGTGCCGCTGCCCGTCCTGCTCGGCCTCACGCGGGTGGAGACCGGGCGCAGCCGGGACGGCGCGATGGAGCCCTGGCCCTGGACGCTCAACATGGGCGGTGACGGTGCCTGGCACGATAGCGAGGCCACAGCGCTTGCCGCGGCGGATCTCGCCATCGCGGCAGGGCGGCGCAACGTCGATCTTGGATGTTTCCAGATCAATTACCACTGGCACGGTGCGGCTTTCACCAGCCTTGCCGAGATGCTCGAGCCCGTCGCCAACGCCCGCTACGCCGCGCGGTTCCTGACCGAACTGCACGCTAGCCTCGGCGACTGGACCGAAGCCGCGGGCGCCTTCCATTCCCGCAATCCGGCGCAGGCCAATCGCTACCTCGCCCGCTATAGGGAGGTCATGGCGGCCCTGCCGAACCGGGTCGACGCACCCCCGCTTGCCGCCGCCACCCGCGGCCCGTCGCCGCTTCCGATGCAGGCCCGCCCGCCACTGTTCGGTCCCGGGCCGCCCGGCCTCCTGCGTCCGGCGCGCCCTGTTCGCGCCGCCCCCGCCCGCCCGCTCTGGGAGCCATGATGTTCAACCCGCGCGCCCTGTTCCAGCCGACGATCCTCTTCGCGCTCGCGCTCATGGCGATCATCGTGATGATGATCCTGCCGGTGCCGAGCTTCGTCGTCGACATCGGCCTCGCGGCCTCCTTCGGCCTCGCGATCCTGATCTTCACGGTGACGCTGTTCATCGAGCGACCGCTGGATTTCTCCTCCTTCCCGACGATCCTGCTCGCCTCGCTGATGCTGCGCCTGTCGCTCAACGTGTCCTCGACGAAGCTGATCATCGGGCAGGGCCATACCGGAACCGGGGCCGCCGGCGGGGTGATCGAGGGCTTCGCGATGTTCGTGATCGGCGGCAGCGTCGTGATGGGCCTCGTGATCTTTTGCGTGCTGCTGATCGTGAACTTCATCGTCATCAACAAGGGCGCCGCGCGCATGGCCGAGGTCGGCGCGCGCTTCGCGCTCGACGGGATGCCGGGCAAGCAGCTCGCCATCGACAGCGACATGGCGGCGGGCGCCATCGACCATGCCGAGGCCAAGGCGCGGCGCGAGCGCGAACAGGCCGAGACGACATTCTTCGGCTCGCTCGACGGCGCGTCGAAATTCGTGAAGGGCGACGCGATCGCGGGGCTGATGATCACGCTCCTGAACCTGGTGGTGGGCCTGCTCATCGGCACCATGATGCACGGAATGCCGCTGGCGCAGGCGTTCGAGACCTATTCGATCCTCACTATCGGCGACGGGCTGGTGAGCCAGATCCCGGCGGTCATCATCGCCATCGCCTCGGCCTTGCTGCTGGCGCGGGGCGGGGCGACCGGCTCGACCGACATAGCCCTGGTGGCGCAGCTCGGCCGGCACCCCGCGGCGCTCGCCACGGTGGCGCTGCTCATGGGGCTCTTCGCGCTCCTGCCGGGCCTGCCCTTCGTGCCCTTCGTGATCGGTGCCGCGGCGCTCGGCACGGCGGCGTATTTCAGGTTCCGTGCGCTCGAGGCCGAAGAGGCCGTCGCGGCCAGCCCGCCGGCGCCCCCTGACGCCAAGGCGGAGCGCATCGGCGACCTGCTCGACCTCGACGACATCCATGTGGAGTTTGCACCGGACCTCGTGTCGCTGGCGCTGGACCCCGCCACCGGCCTCGACGCGCGGATCCGCAACATGCGCGAGCATATCGCGCGCGGCTTCGGCCTGATCCTGCCCGAGATGCGCCTGACCGACCGGCCCGACCTGCCCGCCGGAACCTATGCCATCCGCCTGCTCGGCGTCGAACACGCGCGCGCCACGCTACAGCCCGGCCGCGTGTTGGCCCTGGCCGGCGATCAGCCCGCGGCCCTGCCCCCCGGCGAGGATGTGAAGGAGCCTGTCTACGGCGCCCCCGCCCGCTGGATCGCGCCCGACGCGCGCGAGGCGGCCAGCCTTTCGGGCTTCACCGTTGTCGCGCCGTCGGAAGTGCTCGCCACCCATCTGCTCGAGGTGCTGAAGCGCAACCTCGCACGGCTCCTGACTCTGAAGACGCTGCAGCGCCAGCTCGACGCCTTCGTCACCCTGTCCGATTCTGCGCGGGGCGATGAAAACCGTCGGCTGCTCGACGAACTGGTGCCCGACAAGGTGCCGCTCGACCTGTTACACACGATCCTGCGGCTGCTGCTCGACGAACAGGTGTCGATCCGCAACCTGCCCCTGATCCTCGAGGCGACAGCCGAAATGCGCGGCACGAAATCGCCGCCCGAGGTGATCTGCGAACATATCCGCCAGCGGCTCGGCTTCCAGCTCATCGCGGAGTTGAAGCGCGGCGACGGCACCTTGCCGCTGATCCAGCTCTCCGGCGATTGGGAGGAGATCTTTTTGCGCCACCAGATCGGCGGCGAGGCCGGCCTGCCCGAGATCGCGCTGCCGCCCGAGGAGTTCAACGCGCTCGCCCGCTCCGTCGGCGACAAGGTCGCGGCCGCCAACGAAAAGGGCACCTACGCCGGGATCGTCACCACGGCGCTGCGGCGCCGGTTCCTGCGCACGGTGCTGCAGGCACGCGGGATTCCCAATCCGGTTCTTTCCTTCGAGGAAATCGGGATCGAGGCGAAGCCGTCGCTCGTAGGATTGGCCGCGCCGTGACCGAGGCTTTGGCCGCATTGCTCGACGCCGCGCAGGTCTGGCTCGCCGCCGGGGCCGCGGTCTTCCTGCGGATCGGAGCCTGTTTCCTCGTGCTGCCGGGCTTCGGCGAGGCGATGATCCCGGCCCGGATCAGACTGGGCGCGGCCTTGGCCTTCACCGCCGTGGTGACGCCGGCAGTCCTTGCCGACCTCCCGGTGATGACCGGCGCCGCACCGCCGCTGAGCTTCTTCGCGACCGAAGCCATCGCGGGACTGATCCTCGGGATGGCGTTGCGCCTGACGGTCCACGCGTTGCAGGTCGCGGGCAGCATCGCGGCGCAGGCCACCTCCCTGTCGCAGATCATGGGCGGCGCCTCACCCGACCCGCAGCCGGCGATGGGGGCCTTGCTGATGCTGTCGGGGGTGACCCTGGCGGTGATGGCCGGGCTGCATGTGCATCTGGCCGAGACGTTCGTCCGCTCCTACACGCTGCTGCCCATCGGCACCTGGCCGCGCCCGCAGGATCTGGGCGGCTGGGGCGTCGACCGCGTGGCGGCCAGTTTCGGCCTCGCGCTGTCGCTCGCCGCCCCCTTCCTGATCGCCTCGCTGCTCTACAACGTGGCGCTCGGCGTCATCAACAAGGCGATGCCGCAGCTCATGGTGGCCTTCGTCGGCGCCCCCGCGATCACCTGGGGCGGCCTGTTCCTGCTGCTTGTCACCACGCCGTTCCTGCTGCCGGTCTGGTTCGAGGCGTTCCGCGAGGCGCTCGCCAACCCGCTCGGGCTCCGCTGATGGCCGACGACGACTCCCCCTCCGACAAGCCATACGACCCGACGCCCCGCAAGCTGGAGGAGGCGCGGCGGAAGGGTCAGATCGTGCGGTCGAGCGACCTCAACACCGCCGTGAGTTACGGCGGGTTCCTGCTGGCGGCCGCGGTGGTCACGCCCTGGGCGGCCGAGGCGCTCGGCCTTCTGATGCAGGTGCTGCTGGGCCAGGCGCAGGAGATCGCGCCACGCCTGCTGGCGCCCGGCGGCATGGCCCTGGCGGCCGGGCTGATGCGCCCCCCGGTGCTGGCCGTCGCCGCCGCGGTGCTGGTGCCGGCGGCGCTGGTCCTGGTGGTGCTCTTTGCGCAACAGGGCATCTTGTTCACGCCGTCGAACCTGACGCCGAAGCTGTCGCGAATTTCCCCGCTGTCGAACGCGCAGCAGAAATTCGGCGCTCAGGGCCTGTTCCAGTTCGCGAAATCCTCCGTGAAGCTGGGCGTCGTCTCGGTGCTGCTGGCGCTTTACCTCACCGCGCGGTCCGACCGGATCCTGATGTCGCTCTACGCCGATCCGGGCCAGGTCCTTCTGGCGCTCGGCCGTCTCACCTTCGGCTTCCTCGCGGTTGTCGTGCTGATGGCGGCGGTCATCGGGGCGGTGGACTGGCTCTGGGAATGGTCGCAGCACCAGCTCAAGAACCGCATGACCCGGCAGGAGCTGGTGGACGAAACCAAATCCTCCGAGGGCGACCCGCACATGAAGCAGCAGCGCCGCAGCCGTGCACAGGCGATCGCGATGAACCAGATGCTGGCGGATGTGCCCAGGGCCGACGTGGTGGTGGTCAACCCGACGCACTACGCCGTGGCGCTGCGCTGGGACAGGGCCGGCGGCGGCGTACCGATCTGCGTGGCGAAGGGCGTGGACGAGACCGCCCGCCGCATCCGGGAGGTCGCGGCCGAGGCCGGCGTGCCGGTGTTCTCGGACCCGCCGACCGCGCGCAGCCTGCACGCGATGGTCGAGATCGGCATGCCGATCCGGCCCGATCACTTCCGGGCCGTCGCCGCCGCCGTCCGGTTCGCCGACCTGATGCGCGCCAAGGCCAGAAAGGCGCGCCGATGACCCGGCGTGACAGACGGTTGGCCGACCTTGCGGCGCTTGCGGCGATGATGTCGCAAAGGGCCTTGGCCCCCGTCGCGTTGGCGCAGGCGCGGATCGTGGCGGGCCGCAGCGAGGTCGAGGCCCTTGCGCAGGCCCGAACGCAGCTTGGCGCCGATGCTGCAGATCCGGTGCAGGCGGCGCTGATGGCGCGTCAGGCGGACCGGTTGCGGCACCGCCAGGTTGCGGCGCTGTCGGACCTTGCGCGGTTACAGGCGGAGGTCGAGATCGCCAAGGCTGCGGCGCGTCCGGCCTTTGGCCGCAAGCAGGTGCTCGACCGGTTGCTGGCCGAGGGTCCCCGAAAGCGGTAACGAATTCGCGGTGGTCAGGCGTCCTGACGGGTGATGTCGACGATCAGCACGTCATGGACCATCTCGCCCAGGATGCGGAGCGCCGCTTCGCCCAGGGCTTCGCGCAGCGGGTCCATCGCCGCGGCCTGGGTGAAGCTGCCGTCGAACCCGCCGGCGTTGGCATGGGCGAACATCACCCGCAGAAAGGCGTCGCGCAGGCGTGGCTCCTGGTTGAAGACCACGCCATTGCCCCCGGCGTCGACCTCGAGCGTCAGGGCCATGACCACCAGTGACCGCACCGACCCGCCTCGCACGATCGGCACCACGAACTGGTTGTTCAGGCGCACGTATTCGGTGCCGGAGGCGGTGGCCGCACTTTCGCCCGGACCGGGCGCGTGGGTATCTTCTTCCGTCTCGTGCGCTGCGGCGTCGTGGCCATCGCCCTGATCCGGAGTTTCGGCCCGAGGGGTCAGCAGGATGCCGGCACCGACGCCGCCGCCGATCCCGAAAATAAGGAGCAGCACAGGCAGGAGAAGTCGCATCATGACCCCCCTCAGAACGGCAGGAGGATGTCGGCGATCTGCTGGCCATAGCGCGGCTGCTGCATGTCGCTGATCTGGCCGCGCCCGCCGTAGGAGATGCGCGCGCCGGCGATCCGGTCATAGGTGATTTCGTTCTGGCGCGAGATGTCGTCGGGCCGCACGTAGCCCGTGACCAGAAGCTCGCGGACCTCGTTGTTCACGCGGACCTCCTGCGTGCCCTCGATCCGCAGCGCGCCGTTGCCCATGATCTCTGTCACGGTCGCCGCGATCCTGAGCGTCAGCTCCTCGTTGCGTCGCACCGAGCCGGAGCCGCTGGACGCGCTGGTGGAGTCGCTCGAGACGGCATTGGCCATGCTGGCACCCGCCGGAAGGTCGGCGTCGATGCGTTGCGGCAGGCCGAGGAACTGCGGCAGCGCCAAGCTTTCGGACCCGCTGCGTCCGCGCTCGGAGGCGTTCGAGATGGTGGCGCTGTCGTCGATCTCGATCACCACCGTCAGGATGTCGCCCCGGCTCCCGGCGCGACGGTCCCCGAGCAGCGACTGCTGCCCGGCCCGCCAGAGCGAGGCCTGCTCGCGCGGCGCGGTGGCGATCTCGCTCATCGGCAATTCGCCCACGTTCATCGCGTAGACCTCGTTGCCGTTAACCGGAGATTGCAGATCCGGGGTGCGGCCGACCTCGGCCAGTCGCCCGCAGGCAGTCACGCCGATCAGGGCGAGGATGAGGGCAATGCGAAGGGTCATGGCAAGGGTCCTACGATGGCGAGGCCGGGTGCCGCGGCGGTGGCGGTCACAGTGGTGCGCGAGGTCAGGTTCAGCACGCGCAGCACCTCGCCCCGCGCGGCGCGGTCGAGCGCGCGGCCGTCGGTGACCACGATCAGCCCGTCATGGTCGTAGCGCAGCGTCACCAGCGCGTTGCGCTCGACGATGGCGGGCGGGCGCAGGTCGCCGGGGCGGATCGGCCGGCCGGCGTAGAGATTGACGGCGGCCTCCATCCCGATCGCATCACCCACCGCGTCGAGCGCGCCGGGTGTGACGCCGTCGATCAGCGCGACGTCGCTGGGCATGATCAGGCTCTGCCCGCGGATCGTGCCGGCGGCGATGACGGTCTCGGCGTGGCTGGCGGACCCGAGCGTAACCAGCAGCAGGGCAAGGGCGGTGAACAGGAGACGGCTCATCAGCGCACCTGCGTCGTCGCGCCGAGCATCTGGTCGGCGGCGGTGATGACCTTGGCGTTCAGCTCGTAGCCGCGCTGCGCCTCGATCAGGTCGGTGATCTCGCGTACGGCATCGACCGAGCTTTCCTCGAGATAGCCCTGTCTGAGCGTCCCGAGCCCGTCCTCGCCGGGATTGCCCTGGCGCGGCGTTCCGGAGGCGGCGGTTTCGAGGAACAGGTTCGACCCCATCGCCTCGAGCCCGTGATCGTTGGAAAAGCCGACGATGGTGATCTGACCCAGAAGCTCGGCCGCGACCCGGTCGACGAAATAGGCATAGACCTCGCCATCGGCGTTGATCGAGATCTGGCGCGCGTCGTCGGGGATGGTGATGCCGGGGCTCACCTCGAAGCCGTCGGCGGTCACGATCAGCCCGTCGCCGGTGCGTTGTAGCGCGCCGTCGCGGGTGTAAGCCTGCGCGCCGGAGGGTAGCGTGACCTCAAGCCAGCCGCGCCCTTCGATCGCCACGTCGAGGACGCCGCCCGAGGCCCCGAGCGCACCTTGCGCCATGTTGATCGAGACCGAGGAGGGGCGCACGCCGAGGCCGACCTGGACGCCGGTGGGCACCACCGTGCCGTCGGATGCGTTGATCGCACCGGCGCGCACCATCTGCTGGTAGTGCAGATCCGCGAAATCCGCGCGGCGGGCGCTGTAGCCGGTGGTGTTCATGTTGGCAAGGTTGTTGGCGATGACGTCGACGCGCATCTGCTGCGCGCTCATGCCGGTCGCGGCGATGTCCAGGGCTCTCATCTGTCGGCTCTCCTTACTGGCGTGCGCCGGCCGTGCGCAGGAAATCGCGGACGCGCTGGTCTTCGGCGTCGAGGAAGCTCTGGCCCAGCTCATAGGCGCGCTGCACCTCGATCATCCGCGCGATCTGGGTGACGGGGTCGACGTTGGACCGCTCCACCATTCCTTGTAGAAGAACTCCGCCCTCCATCGGCTCGACGCCGCTTTCGGCGGTGAAGAGAACGCCGGCGTGGCGGGTGAGTTCAACCGGATCGACAGGCCGCCAGAGCCCGATCTGGGTGAGCGGCTGACCATCGGCGCTGAGCGTTCCGTCCTGCGCGAGCGTGACCGAGGCGGCGTCGGGCGGAACGAAAACGGGCGCGCCGCCGGCGTCGAGCAGCATGTGGCCGTCGGGCGTCACCAACTCGCCCAGCGGCCCGCGGATGAAATTGCCCGCGCGCGTCAGCGCCTCTCCCTCGGGAGCCTGGACGAGGAAAAACCCCTCGCCTTCGATTGCCATGTGGAAGGGGGAGCCGGTCTGGTCGAGCCCGCCCTGCTGCGGCGAGATCGCCCGGCCCGCGGCATGCGCCATCGACAGGCTGTCGCGCTCGCCCTCCAGCACGCGGACGTGTTCCGCGAAGATCACCCCTTCGGCGCGGTAGCCTGCCGTGGCCATGTTGGCGATGTTGTGCGCGACCACCTGCATCTCGGTCAGCAGGCCGGATTGCCGGGTCAGCGTGGTGTAGGTCGCGTTCTCCATCCCTACATCCCCGCGATGATCGGGATCAGCGTGCCCGAGAAGAAGCCGCTGAGCGTGGTGGTCATGAAGCTCATCGAAACCCAGAAGACCGCGAGGATGGCGGCGAGCTTGGGCACGAAGGTCAGCGTCATTTCCTGGATCGAGGTCAGCGCCTGGAACAGCCCGACGATGACGCCCGAGACCAGGGCAGCGGACAGGATCGGGGTGGAGATCAGCACGGCCGTCCAGAGCCCCTGCCGCAGCGTGTCGAAAAAGATCATCTCGTTCATCAGACCGGCATCCTCAGGATTTCCTGATACGCCTCGACCACGCGGTCGCGGACGGTCACGGCGGTTTCCACGGCCAGTTCGGTCTGCGCCAGGGCCGTCACAAGCGCATGCGGATCGGCGCCCGTGGTCATGGCCGCGCGCGCCTGCGCCTCGCTGTTTGCAAGGGTCTGGGTGAAGCCATTGACGGCGGCGGAGAAGGCCGCGCCGGCACTCTCTGCTGGCTGCGCCGGCGCCTGCGGGGTCAGCCGGGACTGGGCATAGGCCTGCAGCGCGAGGGTGTTGCGGATGTCCATCGACTAGCCCTTTCAGCGCCGCAGAAGATCGTTGAGAGAGGACGACATTTGCCGCACCTGGTCGAAGACCCGCAGGTTAGCCTCGTAGCTGCGCTGGGCCTCGCGCGCGTCGGCAAGCTCGACCACGAGGTCGACGTTGGAGCCGAGATAGTTGCCCGATGAGTCGGCCATCGGGTGCCCCGGATCGTGGATCTGGGGCAGGGCGCGCTGGTCCAGCGCGACGCGTCCGGGCTGCACCGCGCCCTCGGGCGCGCCCGCGCCGCGCATCGCCTCGAAACTCACGATCTTGCGGCGGTAGCCGGGGGTGTCCGCATTGGCGATGTTCTCGGACACATGGCGGATCCGGTCGGCCTGCGAGCGCATGCCCGAGGCCGCGACACCGAGGGCGGAGCTGAAATTGGTCATCTCATTCTCCTACAAGATCTAGCGTCCGAGACTGGTGCGCAGGACCGACATGGCAGAGCCATAGACCTGCAGTGCGCGGGAATGCGCGCGCTGCGCCTCGATCCCGCGCAGCATTTCCAGCTCGAGCGACACGGTGTTGCCGTTGGGAGAGGCGGGGGTGCCGGCGTCCACCGTGCGCGGGCCTGACGCGTCGCCGGCCGCGCCGGCCTGCAGCGCGCGCCATGTCTCGTCGAAGCTGGCAATGTCCCGCGCGCGGTAGCCGGGGGTATCGGCGTTGGCGATGTTCTGCGCGACGACGGCCTGGCGCGCCGCCGCATGCTGGGCCCGCGCGCTGGCTAGGGCAAAGATCTCGAGCCTGTCGAACATCGGGGCTTCTCCCACTTCGGCTACACGGATGCTTAACGGTGATTCCTTTAGAAACGGTAAGTGACGCCGCCCGCCCCGCGCGGCGCTTGCCGGAGAAACCGCCGATGCCCAACGACATCTTTCAGCCGCTGCGTGCGCAACTGCGCGCGATCCGCCCGGCGCAGAACGTGGGCCATGTCACCGCGCTCGGCCGCGATCACGTGCGGGTCGCGGGGCTGGACCGCGTGGCGGCGCTGGGCGACCGGGTGCGGATCGGGCCGGACCTGGTGGGGGAGGTTCTGCGCATCGGGGCGGAGGGCTGCACCGTCATGCCCGAAGGCGCGCCCGACGGCGTGCGGCTGGGCCAGCCGGTGACGCATCTGGGGCCCGCCAGCATCGCGCCGCATGCCAGCTGGCTGGGGCGCATCATCGACCCGGACGGGCATCCGATGGACGGCGCCCCGCTGTTCCCGGGACCGCGCGCTTACCCGCTGCTCGCGGCCCCGCCGCCGCCCGCCGAACGGCGCGGGCTGGGGCAGCGGTTGCGCACCGGCTTTGCGGTATTCGATACGCTGCTGCCCATCGTGCGCGGCCAGCGGGTGGGCCTTTTCGCGGGCTCCGGCGTCGGCAAGTCGCGGCTGATCGCGGCGCTCGCGCAGGGGATGAGCGCAGATGTCGTCGTCATCGGGCTGATCGGAGAACGCGGGCGCGAGGTGCGCGATTTTCTTGCCGAGACGCTGGGGCCCGAGGGGCTGGCGCGCGCGGTTGTCGTCGCCGCGACCTCGGACCGGCCGGCGCTGACGCGGGCCCGCGCGGCCTGGGCTATGATGGCGGTGGCGGAGTATTTCCGCGACCGCGGGCAGCACGTGCTGGTGCTGGCCGACAGCATCACGCGCTTTGCCGAGGCGCAGCGCGACGTGGCCGCCGCGGTGGGCGAACCCTTCGGCCCCTCGGGCTTCCCGGCCTCGATGGCGCAGATGGTGATGGCGCTGGCCGAACGCGCCGGGCCGGGGGTGGCGGGGCAGGGCGACATCACCGCCGTGCTGTCTGTCCTCGTCGCGGGATCGGACATGGAGGGGCCGGTGGCCGACGTGATGCGCGGCGTGCTCGACGGCCACGTGGTGCTCAGCCGCGAGATCGCCGAGCGCGGTCGATATCCGGCCGTGGACCTGCTGCGCTCGGTCTCGCGTGCGCTGCCGGCGGCGGCCCGGCCGGAGGAAGGCAAGCTGATCACGCGCACGCGCCAGTTGCTCGGTGCCTATGATCGGGCCGAGATGATGGTGCAGGCCGGGCTCTATTCCCCCGGAAGCGACCCGGTGACCGATGCCGCCGTCGCCGCCTGGCCTGCGCTTGACGGTTTCATCGGGGCGCCGGCGGGTGCGACGCTGGAGGGGAGTTTCGCGAGCTTGCGCGAGATCCTCGACGCCGTCGACCCGGAGTTGCGCGGCAAACGCGCCGCGCGCGCCATGCTGAACGCACAGTAAGTCGGTGCGGGCGGCAACCGACGCCGGTCGGAGGCTACAGCCCGCCGCGAAGGAGTGTCAGCGCGGCATAGCCCGGCGTGAGCGGCGACGGCCCGGCCGCAGCTTCGGCCCGGAAGGTGAAGGACCGGATCAGCCCCTCGACGTGGTCCGGGTCCGAGAACGCGGCGAAGTCGGGCGTGCCCAGCACACGCTCGGCGCCCTGCCGAAACGCCTTTACCTGCCGGTCGAGATCGAGCGTTCCGACCGCGGCGGGCAGACCGAAGGCCGCTTCGAACACCTTCCTGAGCGGCGCGTTTCCCAGCACGGACAGCCAGCCGGTCGTGTCCGATAGGCCGCGCGCCGCAAGCTCCGGCAGCTCGCGCTGGGCGGTCAGGGCGAGGCGCATGTCCTCGCTCTGCTCGCCAACGGCCAGCTCGAAGCTTTGCCGTTCATGGCGCGCGAGGATCGAGCCTGCGAAACTTGGCAGCGCGGTGCGCGGGGGCAGCGGGCCGCCGAAGCCGAAAGCCTCGGAAAAGGCGCGGTAGCGCTTGTCGGCCAGTCTGTTCACCAGCGCGCCGTCATCGGAAACCGGCTCCTCCAGGACCTTGCGGATGAAGGCGCGGTTGGGCAGGTCGTCTTGCAGCCCGAAGGCGCCCAGCGCCACGCGCAGCAGGCGGAAATCCGAGACGAGGTCCGCCGCCGTCGTGACCGTTGCGATGGTGTCGCGGAAATACGCGATGTCGCGCGCCTGCGCCGGGTCCTTGGCATGGCGCGCGACCTGGGCATCGAGGCTGGAGGACAGGAACCGCCAGCCGGCGTAGCCGCCCAAAGGAAGGAGCGGTTGGAAGCTCATATGCCCCGCGCCGCGATCAGCCGCTCTTCCCGCGGCAGGAGCGTGCGCAGCGCCTTCAGCGCGTGATAGACCTGATCCTGTGTCAGGTACTCGGTCGCGCGGGCCAATTGAGCCCGGCTGTCGGGGTCGGTGAAGACCTGGCTCAGCTGCTCCATCCCGCGCAGGATCTGCGATTTGGCATCCGCCATCTCGACGTCGCCCGACAGGACCAGTTGCGCGATGTAGCAGACCCGGCGCACCGGTGTCGTCACTTCCTCGGGATGGATCGCGTCGCGCAGGCGCAGGATGCTGGCGTTGGGCGTGAGGATCGCGAGCCGCGCGCGGCGATCGCCGTTCTCGATCACCGCGCCGTTGATCAGCACCCGTTCCTTGGGCCCGAGTTTCAGGACAAGACCGCTCATGCCGGCCCCACCTCTCCGTCGAGGCCGCGCATCACGGCGCGGTTGATGTCGATCAGCGCCGTCAGCGCCGCCGGGTCACGCAGCGCGGCGCGACTTTGCAGCAGGGAGAATTCGGCGAGGTAGAAGAGCTGTGCCCGCAAACCCTGCGGCAGGGCGTTCTCCGCTCCGGCCAGGTCGGTCGCGAGCGTGGTCCAGAGCCTGCGGTTGTCGTGCAGGGCGTCGGCGCGCAGCGCCATGGGCGCGGCAGGGTCGGCAGATTGCGACAGGCGGGCGGTGACGGTTTCGAAGGCGGCGAGTTCGCTGCCGCGCGCGGTGCGCACGGGGGCGGCGGCGGAGCGGTAGGCGGTTTGGGCGAGCATTGTGGCAGTCACGGGATCTGTCCTTCTGGAAACGGCAGCTTTGGGAGGGATGGCCGGAGCGGCTCCGGGGGGCGCAGACCCCCCGGACCTTGCTCAGATCACCGGAACAGCGAGAGGATGCTCTGCGGTGCCTGGTTGGCGATCGACAGCGACTGGGTCGCCAGCTGCTGCTGCACCTGAAGGGCCTGCAGCCGCGCCGAGGCTTCCTCCATGTTGGCATCGACCAGCGTGCCGATCCCCGCCTTCAGCGAATCCATCAGCTTCGAGACGAAATTCGCCTGCGTCTCGATCCGCCCCTCGGCCGAACCGAAGGAGGAGGCGGAGTCGATGGAGTTCTGGATCAGCGTCTCGATGTTATCGAGCGCGGAATCGGCGCCCGCGTTGGTGGACACATCGATGTTGTCGAGGCCGAAGAGCCCGCCCGAGGCGACCCCGCCTTCCTGCCCGGCATCGGCCAGGGCCATGGTCGCCCCGGCGGTGGTGTCCGTGCCGTCGTAGTCGACCAGCACCTTCCATTCGCCGGTGGTGCTGTCTTGCGTGACCCGCGTCGTCACCCCGGTTTCGGCCCCGGTGTCGACGGCGGTCTTCAGGCCGCGGGCGACATCCTCCATCGTTTCGCCCTTGCCGGCGATGTAGTCGTAGTTGTTGCCGTTGACGCTGATCCGGTAGCTGTCGCCCTCGTTCACCTTGGCGGCGTTCGACAGGGCCACTTCTTCGGCGCGGTAGACCAGCGTGGCGTTGCCGGCCCCGGTGGCCGCACTTGCGTCATCGGCGCTGTTGCCGTTGTTGGTGACGGCGATCGTGTTGGTCGCGCCGGAATCCCAGCTCACGGCGAAATTGTCGAAGCTGTTGGTGTTGGCGAGGTTCAGCCCCGCGCCTGTCCCGCCCGCGGTGATCCCGGTCAGGCCGGCCTGGTTGATCTGCGCGCGCAGGGCGTCGACCGTCGTCGCGGCATCGGTGTCGAAGGCCTGGGTGAAGCTCGTGCCGTTGATCGAAAGCACGAGGTTGTCGGTGGCTGCACCCGCGAAGGTCAGATCGAGGCTGTTCGCCGCCCCGGTCGAATCTACCGCCGCCGCGCTGGAGGTGATGTTGCCGGCGAGCGTCGCGCCATTGCCGTAGGTGCCTGCCGTTGTCGTCAGATCCTGCCGGGCCACGGTGATGTTGGCTGCCGAAACGGTGCCGTCGCCGGACCGGTCGAGCGAGGACAGGACATTCACGTCGTCGGTCCCCTTCACCAGATTGAGGCCGTTGAACTGGGCGGCGTTCACGACCGAGGTGATCTGGTCGCGCAGGGCGGCGATGTCGGTCTGGATCTTGCCGCGGTCGACGTTTTCTTCCTGCGCGGCGACGATCTTGCCCTTGATGTCGGTCAGCAGCTCCGTCACCGTTTCCGAGGCTGTCCGTGCCACGGCGACGGTGGATTCCCCGAGGCTGAGGCTGTCGGCGATGCCCTTGAAGCCCTTCACATCAGATTCCATGACCTTGGAGATCGCCCAGACGGCGGAATTGTCGCGCGCGGTAGCCACGGATTTGCCGGTGGAGATCTCGGCCTGCGTCTTCTGCAGGTTGGTGTTCACCGATTTCAGGGTCTGCAGCGCGACCATGGCGCTGGTGTTGGTCAGAATACTGGACATGTCGTCCCCTTCTCGCTTCTGTCATGGCGCAGGTTCGGCGCCGTTCATATCCGGGGCCGGTCGGGCCCCGCGAAATGCCGTTCTGACACGTGCAACCCGCGTCCCGGGGTCACGCCACCCGTGAAGGTGCGCCGCCACCCTCGCGACCAAGGTTGAACAACCTGCTAACCGGCGGCGGCGAGTGCGTTGCATTGTACGGAAATCGGGTGCGGGACGGGCTCGGGTGCCTCAGCGCCGCGACAGCAGGCGGGCGTCCGGTGTGGTAGACATGCGCTGCCCCGCCGCGTCATAGGTCGTGAGGGCCGCGGCGCGGTCATCACTCGCCCGCCCGCGCGTCTGCGCGAGGCCGCGTTGCGCCGCCAGCAGCAGCCGGGCGTTGTGGCCGGCCGCGGCCTGCAGCCGGGTCAGCATCGCGGGCGGCAGTCGCTGGTCTGCAAGGGCATCCAGCGCCCGCGTCAAACGATCCGGCATCTGCTCCAGCGCGGCCAGGTCGCCGGACAGGAGCGCCTGGCGCTGCTGATCCAGCAGGGCTTCGGCCACGGCAAGGGCACGGTCGCCGCGCATCAGCCCGCACCTTCCGCCGTGTCGCGCGCCACCAGCGCCCGGAACAGCGATTCGGCCAGCCCGATGCCGCCGCGATCGACCAGTGCCCGCGCGTGCTCGGCCCTCAGGAGCGAGGCGAACTGATCCTCCCCCGCGCCGCCGCCGAAGCTCTCGCGGCTTTCACCGAATCCCGTATGCTTCAGCATTTCCGCGAGGAAACTCGCCTCAAGCTCGCGCGCGACGGTGCGCAGGGCGTCGTCGTCCCGCGATGGACCGGGGGAAATGTCCGCCACCGGCGTCGACGCGGGAATGGTCGGCAGGAGGGTCATGGCGATCTCGTCAACGGAAGCTGTCAGCCCGAACCGTGCCCGAGGGGTCTAAAGAATTCGTTAGGGGCTTTGCGTCATACCGGTCCGCACCACGAGAGGCGGACGAGCGGAATGGATGATCCGGTGCAAATGATGGCTGGCCCGATCGGCTCGCAGAGCGCGCAGCCCCGCGGGATCATCGGTCCGGTGGACGCGGCAGGTTTCCTGTCGCTGTTCGCGCCCGCCGCCCATGCGCAGCCAGACGCCGCACCGGGCAAGCCGCCGACGGCCCGGCCGCCGCACTATCCGGAATTACCGCCGATGCACCCTTCGATCACATCGCTCGCCACTTCCGCAATTGAACCCGCCGCCCCTTCACTCCCTGAGCTCGCTACGGGGGCCGCCGGCCTGAAGGGCAACGCGGGGCCGGATGAACATGCCGGCGCTGAGGCCGAGGCAGCTTTTCAAGAGGCGCATTCCGAATCGCCATTCGACCCGCAAGCACCTCCACTCGAACCGCCCGAGACGGCAACCGGCGGGGGCACGGCGGGGTCGGCACCGCCGGGAACTGCGACCGACGCCGTTCCGCCCACTCCCCGGGCAGCAGGACCAACTGGCGAGGGGGTCCCTTCGCCCGACGCTGCCTCGACCGGCAAGGTGCCCACCGCCGCCTTGGCCGAGCCGCAAAACGACGCGGTATCCGTGGCCCAACCCGGGACGCTGCCGCCCGTCGCGCGGTCCACACCCGACCAGGCACCGGAGAGTTCGTCGCGCATGGAAGGCAGCCTGCGGTCGAGGCGCGTCAACGCCGGTACGCCTCCTCCGGGCCGGTCCGCCCTGCAAGGCGGGGGACCGGGTTTGAACGGTCCCGCCGGGGCTTCGGCCGGGGCAGTCCGCGAGGGGACGGCGCCGGGACGCGGCGGAACCGTGCCGGACATTTTGGCAGCTACGGCGGCGCGTGGAGAACCGCGGATCCAGTTCGCGCCTCTCGCGGTCGAAGGGCCAACTTCCACCGTTTTGGTCCCGCCCCCTGAAGTCTCGCGGCCAGGTCTGGCAGCTCGATCTGATCAGCAACCCAATACGCCGACCTTTGCGCCCGCTGTAGTGACCTCACGGGGGGGGCAGTCCCCGCAATCGCCGCCACCTGGGCATATACCCGTCCAGCAGGGGTCTGAGCAGAAGCAATCGCCAGCACCCGCGCCGGGTTTGCGGCTGGCCCTGAGTTCGATCTCGCCGCAGATCGGTCTTCAATTGATCCGGGAAACACCGCGGCAGCAGGCCGCAACCCCCAACGCGTTCGCGTCGACCATGTCCGCTGCCCCGGTGCCGTCGATCAACGGGGCAGCACCACGCATGGTGTCTGAGCCGCAGAAGCCGTCAATCGCCATTGAACCTGAAGGGGTCACGACCAGGCAGTATCCCTTGCCGACCGAACCCCGCCTAATCCGGCAGTTGCAAGATCACATGCGCCCTCACGTGCCCGAGCAATTGCGAAGCGCATATGCTCCCGTGCATGCCCTTGCGCCAAGCATGACCGTGCATCCGCTCCGGCCCGGTCCCGATGCAGACCCTACGGATGGCGAGAACCCGTCGCTCTCTCCGTCGAAGGCGCCGCAATCAGAATCGGCGGCCGGCCAGACCGGCACGGGCGGGACGCGTGAGATCACGTCTCCACGTACCGCGGGAACTGGCGGCAGGAGCGAAACCCCGCTCTGGCCTCGTGGCCGTGCGGCACTGCTCCCGCCCATCAACCAGAAGCAAGCAGCCCTTCCTGCCCCGCCACCGTCGGCGGCGCCTGAGGGTCCCGTTGAACCGGTCAACGATGACAATGCGGTGCCCCCTTTCGCTCCGACCCCTTCCAGACCGTCGACCACAACGGGGGCACCGGCGCTTGCGCCAACGAATACCTCCGCTCCCGTCGCGTTCACGCCCTCCGCCCCCCCGCCGGCTCCGGGCACAGGCCCGGACGCCGATCTGCAGGCCGGTTCCTCGGCCCTGCCCGATCTGTCGCTTGCCGCACCCCCGCCAGCACCCGACATCGCCCCGTCCGACGAGCGCCCGGCGCCCGTCCCCGCGGGCGCCGTCGCGCGGCAGATCGTGCGGGCGCTGGAGCATGCGGGGCGCGATCCGCAGGGCTTGGTCGAGCTTGCGCTCGACCCGCCGGAACTTGGGCGCGTGCGGATGAGCCTGGCCGAGGTGAACGGCACCCTGACCCTCGCCATCGCGGTGGATCGCCCCGAGACGGCGGAGCTGATGCGCCGCCACATCGCGCTTCTGTCCGAGGAATTCACCCGCGCGGGTCTCGATGCGCCCTCGGTGAACATCTCGCAGGGCGGAGCGGAGGGGCGGCAGGACCAGCGCACGGCCCTCGCCTCGCCCGCCCCCGCGCCCGATGCGGTCGAACCTGCCCACGGCCTGATGCGCCCGGCCGCGCGGGGCGGGCTCGACCTGCGCCTTTAGTCTCACCCGAACGGAGCCAGTCCCATGGAGATTCTCGCCGGCGTCCCGACACCTGCCGTGACCACCAGTGCGGCAAACAGCATGATCACCGCCGATTTCCAGACCTTCCTGCGCCTTCTGACGACCCAGATGCAGAACCAGGACCCGCTGAACCCGATGGAATCGACCGAGTTCGCGAGCCAGCTGGCGCAGTTTTCCGGCGTCGAGCAGCAGGTGCGCACCAACGACCTGCTGACCGCGATGCAGGCGGGGCTTGCCACGCTGGGCATGGGCGAACTGGGCGGCTGGATCGGGATGGAGGCGCGGGCAGAGATGCCGGTGAACTTCGAGGGACAGACCGTGCGGCTTGCCGGCGCGCCGCATGCGCTGGCCGACCGGATGGAGCTGATCGTGCGCGACGCGCGGGGCAATGTGGTGCAGCAGATCCCGATCCCGCTCAGCGCCGACGGTTTCTCGTGGGACGGCAACGACCTCTCCGGCGACAGCGTGCCGGAGGGGATCTACAGCTTCACGGTCCAGAACTGGTCCGGCGAGGACATGATCGAGGAGCGCGGCGCGATGGTCTATTCAACGGTGGAGGAGGCGCAATTGGTCGGCACCGAAGTGTGGCTGACCATGGAGGGTGGCTTGAGCATCCCGGCGGCCTCGGTGCTGGGGCTGCGGCGACCCGGGTGACGATCCGCGCGCCAGGTCAGAGCAGCGCGACCAGAACCGCGAGCGCGGCACCCGCCGCCAGCCCGGCGGCGCCGTAGGCCACCCGTTCGGGCCAGGGATTGCGACGCTCGATCCGGGGCGGGTTCGCCTGCGCCAGCAACGCTTGTTCCGCCAGCGCGGGCAGGCGCGGGCCAAAGCGCGACAGCACCCGCACCGTGTCCCAGAGGTCGCGGACCACGGCCTTGGGCCCGACATGCTCGGTGATGTAGCCCTCGACCACCGGCCGCGCGACGACCCAGATGTTGATGTCGGGGTCGAGCGAGCGCGACACGCCTTCCACCACCACCATGGTCCGCTGCAGCAGGATCAGCTCGGTCCGCGTTTCCATCCCGAAGCGTTCGGTCACCTCGAAAAGATAGGCCAGCAGCCGCGCCATCGAGATGCGGCTCGCGTCCATGCCGAAGATCGGCTCGCCCACCGAGCGGAGCGCCTGCGCGAACTCGTCGATGTTGCGGTCGGCGGGCACGTAGCCCGCCTCGAAATGCACCTCGGCCACGCGGCGGTAATCCTTGCGGATGAAGCCCATGAGGATCTCGGCGTAGACCCGCCGCGTGTAGGCGTCGAGCCGCCCCATGATCCCGAAATCCAGCGCCACCACGTCACCGTTCGCGGCGACCTTCAGGTTGCCCTGGTGCATGTCGGCGTGGAAGAACCCGTCGCGCAGCGCGTGGCGCAGGAACATCTGCAGTACCTTCGCGGCCAGCGCCTTGCGGTCATGTCCGGCGGCGTCGATGGCGTCGAGGTCGGACATGGTGATGCCCTCGACCCAGCCCAGCGTCATCATCCGCCGCGACGACAGGAACCATTCGATCTCGGGCACGACGAAGCCCTCGTCGCGGCCGGTGTTGGCGTGAAACTCGCCGCAGGCAGAGGCCTCGATCCGCAGATCCAGCTCCTGCGTCACGACGCCCTCGAAATGCGCGATCACCTCGCGCGGGCGCAACCGGCGGGAGGAGGGCGACAGCGTCTCGACGAACCAGGCGATCAGGTAGAAGGCGTCGATGTCCTTGCGAAACGCCCGCTCAATGCCGGGGCGCAGGATCTTGACCGCCACGGTGCGCCCGTCATGGGCCGTGCGCGCCTTGTGCACCTGCGCGATGGAGGCGGCGGCGACCGGCTCGGAAAACTCGGAGAACAGGCTCTCGACCGGCTTCTCCATCTCGTGGGCCACGACGCGCAGCGCCTCGGCCAGCGGAAACGGCGGCAGCTTGTCCTGCAGCACTTGCAATTGCTTGGCCATCTCGGGGCCGACGACGTCGGGCCGTGTCGACAGGATCTGGCCGAACTTGATGTAGGCGGGGCCCAGCGCCGTCAACGCGCGCGGCACCGGCGGCACCGTCGGATCGCCCCGCAGCCCCAGCCACTTGAACGGCCAGCCGAGTACGCGCGCTGCGACGCGGATGGTGGCGGGCGCATCCATCGTCTCGAGCACCGCCTTCATCGCCCCCGTCCGCTCGAAGGTCGCACCGGTGCGGATCAACCGCCAGATGTTGTGCGGGCCCTTCACGTCAGATCTTCCACCCGGAATGCAGCGCCGCGATGCCGAGCGACAGATTGCGGTAGCTGACCTGCTCGAACCCGGCGGCGCGGATCATGGAGGCGAACGCCTCCTGGTCGGGGAACTTGCGGATCGATTCGACGAGGTACTGGTAGCTGTCGCGGTCGTTCGCGATCATCTGGCCCATGCGCGGGATCACGTTGAAGGAATAGAGGTCGTAGAGCTTCTGCATCCCCTCGTTCGGAAGCTGCGAGAACTCCAGCACCATCAGCCGCCCGCCGGGTTTCAGCACGCGGAAGGCTTCGTCGAGCGCATCATGGATGCGGGTGACGTTGCGGATGCCGAAGCTGATCGTGTAGCGGTCGAAACTGTTGTCCTCGAACGGCAGCGCCATGGCGTCGCCGACGATCCAGTCGAGCTTGTCGGCCATCCGCGCCGCCTCGGCGCGCTTCTGCCCCTCGACCAGCATCGATTCCGTCATGTCGAGCACGGTGGCCGTGGCCCCCGGCGCGCGGCCGAGAAAGCGGAAGGACACGTCGCCTGTGCCACCCGCCACGTCGAGCAGGCGCTGGCCGTCGCGGGGCGCGAGCCAATCCATCATCGCGTCTTTCCAGACCCGGTGGATGCCCATGCTCATCACGTCGTTCATGACGTCGTATTTCGAGGCGACATTGGTGAAGACGCCGTGGACCATCCCGGCCTTCTGATCCTCGGCGACCTCGCGGTTGCCGAAATGGGTCGTGCGCCCGTCTGTGTCCTCGGCCATCGGGGTTGTCCTTCTCTGCGCCGGCCCCTTCTTGTAGAGGTTGCACGGGCGTTACACCTTTGCCCAGACCATAGGAAAGCCCGCTTTGCCCGAACTTCCAGAAGTAGAGACAGTCCGTCGCGGGCTTGCCCCCGTTCTGGAAGGCGCCCGGATCGCCCGTGCGCAGGTCAACCGGCCCGACCTGCGCTGGCCCTTTCCCGAGCGGATGGCCGAACGTCTGACCGGCGCGCGGGTGGACCGGTTGCGCCGCCGGTCGAAATACATCCTCGCCGATCTCGACACCGGCGAGACGTTGATCGTGCATCTCGGCATGTCCGGGCGGATGATCGTGTCGGGCGGGGGCGAAGGGCGCGACATGCTGGCGCAGTTCCACCACCTGCACCCGGCACCAGAAAAGCATGACCACGTCATCCTCGACACCGAGGCGGGCGCGCGCGTCACCTTCAACGACGCCCGCCGGTTTGGCGCGATGGACCTGGCGCCGACCGCCACGGTCGAGACGCATTGGCTGCTCGCGGGCCTCGGGCCCGAGCCGCTGGGTAATGCCTTCAACGAGGCACACCTGATCGCCGCGTTCCACGGTCGGCGCACGCCGGTCAAGGCGGCGCTCCTGGATCAGCGGATCGTGGCAGGTCTGGGAAACATCTATGTCTGCGAGGCGCTGCACCGCGCCGGCATCTCGCCCTTGCGGCAGGCCGGCCGCATCGCCGCACCGCGAGTCGCGGCGCTGGTCCCGATCATCCGCGATGTGCTGTCCGAGGCGATCGAGGCGGGCGGGTCGAGCCTGCGCGATTATCGACAGGCGGACGGCGAACTGGGATATTTTCAACACAGGTTCCGCGCCTACGGTCGCGAGGGCGAGCCCTGCCAAACCCCGGATTGCCAAGGCCAAATCCGCAGGACGGTGCAATCGGGGCGGTCGAGCTTCTATTGCGCGTCGTGTCAAAGATAGCTTGAAACCGCGCGCCTTGGTGCTAACGCTCCCCCTTTGAGCCCCCGTGGCACCCACAGCCGGAGAGCCGGAACACATGGCCTATGAGACCCTGATCGTCGAGATCGAAGATCACATCGCGCTCATCAAGCTGAACCGTCCCGATGCCCTGAATGCCCTCAACAGCCAGCTTCTTGGCGAACTGGCCAAGGCGCTGAAATCGGCTGACGCGAACGAAAAGGTGCGCTGTATCGTCCTGACCGGCAGCGAAAAGGCCTTCGCGGCCGGCGCCGACATCAAGGAAATGAGCGACAAGAGCTTTGTCGATGTCTTCGCCTCCGACATGTTCGGCGGCGACGCGGAACAGATGCTGCGCACCCGCAAGCCGATCATCGCCGCCGTGTCGGGCTACGCGCTGGGCGGTGGCTGCGAGCTGGCGATGATGTGCGATTTCATCATCGCCGCCGAGAACGCGAAATTCGGCCAGCCCGAGATCAACCTCGGCGTCATGGCCGGGATGGGCGGCACCCAGCGGCTGACGCGCTTCGTGGGCAAGTCCAAGTCGATGGACATGCACCTGACGGGCCGCTTCATGACCGCGGAGGAGGCCGAACGCTCCGGCCTCGTGTCGCGCGTGGTGCCGACCAAGAAGCTGATGGAAGAGGCGATGGCGGCGGCCGCCAAGATCGCCGAGAAATCCATGCTGGCGACGCTGGCGGCGAAAGAGGCCGTGAACCGCAGCTACGAGACGACGCTGCGCGAGGGCCTGTTGTTCGAGCGGCGGCTGTTCCACAGCCTCTTTGCGACCGAGGACCAGAAGGAAGGCATGGCCGCCTTCCTCGAAAAGCGCGAGCCGCAGTTCCGCGACAAGTGACGGTGAGCCGGACGGCGCAGGGTGGGCAATCTGCCCACCCATTCCTCGCACGTCGTGATGTGCGGCGCCTCTGCGGCCTCGGCAAACGGTATTTGCATCCCGCCCGGAAACCCTGTATGCGCCGCGCCAGACATGCGTGTGAGGCCCGCCTTGGCCAGAGTCGCCCGGTAGCGAACCCGGGGTCGGGATCTCCCGCGCGAACCATATTTTAACGCGACCCGACAAGACGAAAGAGACACGACATGGCCAATACGCCCCAGTCCAAGAAACGCGCCCGTCAGAACGAGCAGCGCTTTGCCGTGAACAAGGCGCGCCGCTCGCGCATCCGCACCTACCTGCGCAAGGTCGAAGAGGCGATCACCGCCGGCGATCACGACGCGGCCCAGCAGGCGCTGAAGGTGGCACAGCCCGAGATGATGCGCGGCGTCACCAAGGGTGTGTTGCACAAGAACACCGTGGCACGGAAAATGTCGCGGCTTTCCTCGCGCGTGAAGTCCCTCAAGGCCTGAGTCGCCTGCCCGACTTCGACCGCCTGAATGGCGCGTCCCGACCAGGGCGCGCCTTTCGCATTTTAAAAATCCTTTGAGTCAGAAGCTGCTAAGCCCAGCCGCCAGATTCGAAACGTGTTCACGGTTCTGTCAAGATTGAAGAGTCGTTGCAGCATCGCCGCGCGATCCGGTAGTTTGATCCAGCGATTCAGGCGCCTTGGGGGGCGGATTGGAGGAGCAAGGGGCAAGGTCTGACGATGCGACAACCCGGATGGGTTGGGCGGAACGCGTGTTTCCGCAGCCGTCAGGATCATGCCACTTGTCGGAGGATAGAGCACCCGGGTCTTTAGCCCGGCTCTGCGGGACATCCTTCATCCTCTGGTCCTACCTCTGATTGCCAGACCCGCGGCCCATGACAACTGGCGCCTGTGCCGGTGCATCTTCATGCATCGGACCATGTCGGCATTGTCCTGGATCGGGTCCGGAAATCGACCGCGACGGGGACGGGACACCCCATGCGGCAAGGCACGTCAGCTTCGTAACCTGACCGGTTACCGGACGGGTTGGACGTGGTCGGTCATTGGCAGGTGACCTCGAAGAAGAACAAGGATGGAGTGAAGATGACGCACGAAACGTGGGGGCAAGTCCGGGGGGAGCTGCTCAAATCGGTGGGCGAGAACAATTTCTCGGCCTGGATCGACCCGATCACCTTTGATCGCCTCGACGAGCGCACCGCCCGCTTTCACGTTCCGACGACCTTCTTCGGCTCCTGGGTGTCGCAGAATTTCGGCGACGTCATCCTGCGCCACCTGATCTCTGCCGGTGTCGGCGTGGACCGCGTCGAGTTTTCCGTTGATGCCGGCCTTGCCGCGCGCGCCGGCAACCGCAACGTGGCCCCGGCCGCGAACGCCGCCGCCCATCCCGCCGAGAGCAGCGGCTTTGCCGCCGCCACCAACAGCGCGCCTGCCCCGCGCGCGATGCACCGCACCGGCACCGACGACCTGCCTGGCGCGACGCTGAACCCGGTTTACACTTTCGACAACTTCGTCGTCGGCAAGCCCAACGAGCTGGCCCATGCCGCCGCCCGGCGCGTGGCCGAGGGGCGCGACGTGACCTTCAACCCGCTGTTCCTCTATGGCGGCGTGGGCTTGGGCAAGACGCACCTGATGCACGCCATCGCCTGGGATCTGCGGGCGCGCTTCCCCGAGGCGCGTGTGCTTTACCTCTCGGCGGAACAGTTCATGTACCGCTTCGTGCGCGCGCTGCGCGAGCAGGACACGATGACCTTCAAGCAGATCTTCCGCTCGGTCGACGTGCTGATGGTCGATGACGTGCAGTTCATCGCCGGCAAGACCTCGACGCAGGAAGAATTCTTCCACACGTTCAACGCGCTGGTCGAAGAGGGCAAGCAGATCATCATCTCGGGCGACCGCGCCCCGGTCGATATGGAGGAGCTGGACGCCCGTATCGCCTCGCGGCTGCAATGCGGCCTCGTCGTCGACCTGCACCCGACCGATTACGAGCTGCGGCTGGGCGTGTTGCAGCACAAGGCCGAGCAGGCGATGCTGCGCAACCCGCAGATCAAGCTGGCCGAGGGCGTGCTGGAGTTCATGGCGCAGCGCATCTCCACCAACATCCGTGTGGTCGAAGGGGCGCTGACGCGTCTTTTCGCCTTCGCCGACCTGGTGCGGCGCGAAATCACCGTCGAGATGGTGCAGGATTGCCTGGCCGACATCCTGCGATCCACCGACCGCAAGGTGACGCTGGACCAGATCATCAAGACCTGCTGCGAGTACTACAAGATCCGGCAGGCCGACATCACCGGGTCGAGCCGCGCGCGCGCGGTGGCGCGGCCGCGGCAGATGGCGATGTACCTGTCCAAGGCGCTGACCTCGCGCAGCTACCCCGAGATCGCCCGCAAGCTGGGCGGCCGCGACCACACCACGGTGCTTTACGGTGTGCGCAAGATCGAGGAACTGATGGCGGTCGACAGCCAGATCGCCGAGGATGCCGAGATCCTGCGCCGGATGCTCGAAGCCTGAGCGCAACGCCCCGGGCGGCAGGTCCCCCGTGGGGGCTTGACGCCCGCGGCCTGCGCGGACACTCCTGTAAAAAACGGTTGTGCTGACGGGGCAGGCAGCTAGTGTCGCAGCCCCGCATCTTGTCGGAGCCAGGGTCATGAAACTGTCGATCGAGCGCGCCACGCTGTTGCGCGCTGTCTCTCAGGCGCAGTCGGTCGTCGAACGCCGCAACACCATTCCGATCCTGGCCAATGTGCTCATCGAGGCCGAGGGCGACGCTGTCAGCTTCCGCGCCACCGACCTCGATATCGAGGTGGTCGACAAGGCCGCGGCGATGGTGGAACGGGCAGGCGCCACCACCGTTTCTGCGGTCACGCTGCACGAGATCGTGCGCAAGCTGCCCGACGGCGCGCTGGTCACGCTGAGCGACGACAGCGCCTCGGGCCGGCTGACGGTGCAGGCGGGGCGGTCGAACTTCCAGCTCGCGACGCTGCCCAAGGAAGATTTCCCGGTGATGACGGCGACCGAGTATGGCGCCAATTTCTCGGCGCCTGCGCCGGTGCTGCGGCGGCTGTTCGACAAGTCGAAATTCGCGATCTCCACCGAGGAGACACGCTATTACCTCAACGGTGTCTATTTCCACGTCGCCGAGGGGGAGAACGGCCCGGTGCTGCGCGCGGTCGCGACCGACGGGCACCGCCTCGCCCGGATCGACGCGATGCTGCCCGAGGGCGCCGCGGGGATGCCCGGCGTGATCGTGCCGCGCAAGACCGTGGGCGAGATGCGCAAGCTGCTCGACGATGACGACGCCCAGATCGCCGTGTCGGTGAGCGAGACCAAGATCCGCTTCGCCACGCCCGAGATCACGCTGACCTCCAAGGTCATCGACGGCACCTTCCCCGACTACGCCCGCGTCATCCCGCTGAACAACACCCGCCGGATGGAGGTGGACGCCGCCGATTTCGCCAAGGCGGTGGACCGCGTCGCGACCGTCAGCTCGGAGCGCTCGCGCGCGGTGAAGATGGCGCTGGACGAGGACCGGCTGGTGCTGTCGGTGAACGCGCCCGACGCCGGCAACGCCGAGGAAGAACTGGCCGTGGCCTATGGCGACGACAAGCTGGAGATCGGCTTCAACGCGAAATACCTGCTGGAGATTGCCAGCCAGGTGGACCGCGAGAATGCCGTCTTCCTGTTCTCCTCGCCCGGCGAGCCGACGCTGATGCGCGAAGGCAACGACACCTCCGCGATCTACGTCGTGATGCCGATGCGGGTGTAAGCACGCCGCGAAACTGCAGTTTCGCGCGGGGAAAACTGCAGTTTTCCCCTTCGCACCCTGCCGTAGACCGCTTGCATGACGCCGCACGTCGCCACCCTGGCCCTGTCCCACTTCCGCAGCCACCGCCGCGCGCGGCTGGCGCTCGACGGGCGGCCGGTGGCGCTTTTCGGTCCCAATGGCGCGGGCAAGACCAACCTGTTGGAGGCGGTCTCGCTGCTGTCGCCCGGCCGCGGGTTGCGGCGGGCGAGCGCGGAGGAGATCATCCGCCGCCCCGAAGCAATCGGCTGGAAGATCACGGCCGAGATCACCGGCCCCGGCTTCGGCCACGAGATCGAGTTGACCGCCGAACCGGGGCAGCCGCGTGCGACCCGGATCGACGGCAAGCCTGCCCCGCAGACGGCCTTGGCGCGGCTTCTGAGGATCGTCTGGCTGGTGCCGGCGCAGGACCGGCTCTGGATCGAGGGGGCCGACGGGCGGCGACGGTTTCTCGACCGGATCACGCTCAGCTTCTTGCCCGACCATGCCGAGGCCACGCTGGCCTATGAAAAGGCGATGCGCGACCGCAACAGGCTGCTGAAGGACCAGGTGAGCGATGCACGCTGGTACGCCGCGCTGGAACACCAGATGGCCGAGGCCGCGGCGACCATCACCGCCAACCGGCGCAGCGCCATCGCCCGCATCCTCGCGGCGCAGGAGGGGGCGGCGACGGCCTTTCCCGCCGCCGACCTGGTCCTGGAGACGGACGTTCTGACCGAGGCTGCAGACTACGCCGCCGGTTTCGCTGACAGCCGCGCGCGCGACATGGTGGCGGGGCGCAGCCTGATCGGGCCGCACCGTGCCGACATCGCCGCCACCTATGTCGACAAGGCGATGCCAGCCGCGCAATGTTCCACCGGCGAGCAGAAGGCGCTGCTGATCTCGCTGGTGCTGGCCAACGCGCGCGCCTTGAAGGACGAGACCGGCGCGGCGCCCTTGGTGCTTCTGGACGAGGTGGCGGCGCATCTCGACGCCGGGCGCCGCGCCGCGCTTTTCGACGAAATATGCGCGCTGGAGGCGCAAGCCTGGATGACCGGCACCGGGCCGGAACTGTTTGCGGAGTTGGGCGATCGGGCGCAGCATGTCGCCGTGACCGAAACCGACGGCGAAAGCCGGACCGAGATGAAAGGCCCCGCGCCATGACCGACCTGCCCGCGAACCGCGTCACGCTGCTGACGCTGGGGGTTGCTCATCTCAGCCGCTCGCGCAGTTTCTACGCCGCCCTCGGGTGGGAGGAGGCCGCGGCGCTGGACGGGGTGGTGTTCTACCAGATGGACGGCATGGCAATGGCCCTGTTCGGGCTGGAGCCTCTGGCCGCCGATCAGGGCAGGCCGGGGGCGGAGCTTGGCTTCGGCGCGGTGACGCTGGCGCAGAATTTCCATGATACCGACGCGGTGGATGCCGCCTATGCCCGCGCGCTCGACGCGGGCGCGACGCCCCTGAAGGACCCCGAGGCGACCTTCTGGGGCGGCTATTCCGGCTACTACGCGGACCCCGACGGCCACGTCTGGGAACTGGCGCACAACCCGCACTGGCCGTTGGACGAGATCGGGCGCACGACCATCCCGGTGGGCTGACCCCGGCTTGCGCCTGCGCGCGCGCGGCCCTAGCGTCGCTCGACCATTTGGGACGTGCGCAGCAGTGACCCTCACCCTCACCCAGATCGCGCTTTATGCCGGCGCGTTGTTCGTGCTGTTCCTCACCCCCGGCCCGGTGTGGCTGGCGACGGCGGCGCGCGCGCTGGCGCATGGCTGGGCCGCCGCGATCCCGCTGATCGCGGGGGTGGCGCTGGGCGACGCGCTCTGGTCGCTGACGGCGACGCTGGGACTGGCCTTCGTAGTCGGCAGCTACGGCTGGGTGATGGAGGCGCTGCGCTGGGTCGCGGTGGCGGTCTTCGCGTTGATGGGCTGGCTCCTGATCCGCCACGCCGACAAATCCATCGCCGCCGACAGCGCTCTGACACGGCCCGGCGCGATGGCGGGGTTTCTCGCCGGCATCGCCGCGATCCTGGCAAACCCCAAGGCGATCCTGTTCTACGCGGGGATGCTGCCGGGGTTTTTCGATCTCACCTCCGTCACGCCCACGGATATCGCGGTGATCGCGCTGATCTCGATGGGGGTGCCGATGGTCGGCAACACCGGATTCGCCATCCTCGTCGACGGCGCGCGTCGCCGGTTTTCCAGTCCCGAGCGGCTGGCGCGGATCAACCGCATCGCGGGCGGGCTGCTGATCCTCGTGGCTGTGGTGATTGCCCTGTCGAACCCCTAAATATTGGGGTGGATCGCGTGACATTCCGGCCCCGCGGGGGTATAAAATCCCGAACTATAACAGGCAAAGCATCGCATGGCAGACAACGCCCCCGCGCCGAATGACTACGGCGCAGATTCCATCAAGGTTCTCAAAGGGTTGGAGGCGGTTCGCAAGCGCCCCGGCATGTATATCGGTGACACCGACGATGGCTCGGGCCTGCACCACATGGTCTACGAGGTCGTGGACAACGGCATCGACGAGGCCCTGGCGGGCCACGCGGACGCCGTGACGGTGACGCTGCACGCCGATGACAGCGTCTCGGTGCATGACAACGGCCGCGGCATCCCGGTCGGCATCCACGAGGGCGAGGGCGTGTCGGCGGCCGAGGTCATCATGACCCAGCTGCACGCGGGCGGGAAGTTCGACCAGAATTCCTACAAGGTCTCGGGCGGGTTGCACGGCGTCGGCGTTTCGGTCGTGAACGCGCTCAGCGACTGGCTCGACCTGCGGATCTGGCGCGACGGCAAGGAGCACCACGCGCGTTTCGAACGCGGCGATACGGTGAAGCATCTCGAGGTCGTGGGCGACAGCAACGGGCTGACGGGCACGGAGGTGCGGTTCCTCGCCTCCACCACGACCTTCTCGAACCTGGAATACTCGTTCAAGACGCTGGAAAACCGGCTGCGCGAACTGGCCTTCCTGAATTCCGGCGTGAAGATCGTGCTGGAGGATCTGCGCCATGCCGAACCGCAGCGGGTCGAGATGGCCTACGAGGGCGGCGTGCGCGAATTCGTGCGCTACCTCGACCGCTCCAAATCCTCGGTCATGTCCGAGCCGATCTACGTGACCGGCGAAAAGGACGGCATCGGGGTCGAGGTCGCGATGTGGTGGAACGACAGCTACAACGAGATGGTGCTGCCCTTCACCAACAACATCCCGCAGCGCGACGGCGGCACGCATATGGCGGGCTTTCGCGGCGCGCTGACGCGGTCGATCAACCTTTACGCGCAATCCTCGGGTATCGCGAAGCGCGAGAAGGTGAATTTCACCGGCGACGACGCCCGCGAGGGCCTGACCTGCGTCCTCTCGGTGAAGGTGCCGGACCCGAAATTCAGTTCTCAGACCAAGGACAAGCTGGTGAGTTCCGAGGTGCGGCCGGCGGTCGAGAACCTGATGAACGAGAAGCTGGGCGAGTGGTTCGAGGAGCACCCGCAAGAGGCGCGGATCATCGTCGGCAAGATCATCGAGGCGGCGCTGGCGCGCGAGGCGGCGCGCAAGGCGCGCGAGCTGACGCGGCGCAAGACCGCGATGGATGTCGCGAGCCTGCCCGGCAAGCTGGCCGACTGCCAGGAGAAGGACCCCGCGAAATCCGAGATCTTCCTCGTCGAGGGTGACAGCGCCGGCGGCTCGGCCAAGCAGGGCCGTTCGCGCCACAATCAGGCGATCCTTCCGCTGAAGGGCAAGATCCTGAACGTGGAACGCGCGCGTTTCGACCGGATGCTCGGCAGCCAGGAGATCGGGACGCTGATCACGGCACTCGGCACCGGCATCGGCCGCGACGAGTTCAACATCGACAAGCTGCGCTACCACAAGATCGTCATCATGACCGACGCCGACGTGGATGGCGCGCATATCCGCACGCTGCTTCTGACCTTCTTCTTCCGGCAGATGCCCCAGATCATCGAGGGCGGGTACCTCTACATCGCGCAACCGCCGCTCTACAAAGTCAGCCGTGGCAAGTCCGAGGTCTACCTCAAGGACCAGGCCGCCTTCGAGGATTACCTGATCGCCCAGGGCGTGGAGGGCGCGGTGCTGCGCCTGCCTTCGGGCGAAGAGATCGCGGGGCCGGACCTGGCCCGCGTGGTCGATGCCGCGCGCAGCTTCAAGCGCATCCTCGACGCCTTCCCGACGCATTACCCGCGTCACATCGTGGAACAGGCCGCCATCGCCGGCGCCTTCGACCCCGGCCGCGCCGACAGCGACCTGCAGCGGGTGGCCGACGACGTGGCCAAGCGGCTGGACCTGGTGGCGGTCGAATACGAGCGCGGCTGGACCGGGCGGATCACGCAGGATCACGGCATCCGCCTGAGCCGCGTGCTGCGCGGGGTGGAGGAGATCCGCACGCTCGACGGCGCGGTGCTGCGCTCGGGCGAGGCCCGCAAGATCTCCGAGGTCAGCCGCGACAGTCGCGAGGTCTACATCGACCCCGCCAAGCTCGCGCGGAAGGACCGCGAGCAGCTGATCCACGGACCAACCGAGCTGTTGCAGGCGATCTTGGACGAAGGCGCCAAGGGCCAGCAGATGCAGCGCTACAAGGGTCTGGGCGAGATGAACCCGGGCCAGCTCTGGGAAACCACGCTGGACCCCGAGGCGCGGACGCTGCTGCAGGTGAAGGTCGACGATCTGGCTGAGGCCGACGACATCTTCACCAAGCTGATGGGTGATGTCGTGGAGCCACGGCGCGAGTTCATTCAGGCCAACGCGCTGAACGTGGAAAATCTGGACTTCTGAGCGGCGGGGCGTCCGGACCTGAAATCCGGTCGCCCGCGCCATCTCGGCCGGCTGCTACTTGAGTTGGCTGTCCTTCGACCCGCGTCGATTGAATCCGCCACGCGCGACCGCCCCGTGCTCGCGGCCCTGCTGACAATCGATGCACAGCTTGACGGCGGGGATCGCGCGCCGGCGCGCTTCCGGGATCGGCTCATCGCATTCGGAGCAGTGACTGCGGCTGGCGCCACCCTGGCCGAACTGCAACTTCAGCCGCTTCAATTCGTCCTCGATCGACGCCTCGATCTGCTCGTTGACGGCACCGTCTCGTGTCCAACCCCCGGCCATCTCGGTCTCCTCATCCAGTGGCGAAGCCCCGGTCACGGCAGATTCCGCCGACCCGAGCCCACGGATCAGACATGGGTATCCTGCGCCCCCGAAAAAGGACCGGCCGGCCCTCGACGGCTGATTCGACTCACCGCGCGGCCGGCCATCGCGACCGTGGCCGACGACCCCGCAAAGGTAAGGCTGCCCTTACCTCCCCCTCCTGTTGGCCAATAACATCGCGATGACGGCGCAGGTCATGACCGTTATCGCCGGCACGGCGACGCGTTCAGACGCCCGCCAAGACAGAAATAAATACATTTAGAAACAAAAAGATAAAGCAATGACATCGGATAACGCCCCGCTGTCATCCCCTTTCCTGGCGCTGAAATTGTCTGACATCGGGCCGTGGGGCCAAGGTTTGGTCATCGGCTCACGGGGCACACCCCCACACCGGCCGGACACGACCACGAACACACCAACACCTGACCCGAGCATTCAAACCCAAAGGACCAAGACAATGACCATTTCCTTCATCAAGACCGCCGCAGCTTCCGCAGCACTCGTCATCACCCTGTCGGCCCCCGCGCTGGCCACCTGCAACACCGCCTATACGGAACAGTGGGGTGCCGGGAACGGCATCGGCATCAACCAGAGCGGGTTCTGCAACGGCACCTCCGTCATCCAGGACGGCTGGGGCAACACCACCATCGCCACCACGGACGGGGCCTTCAACACCACGGCTGTCGGCCAGCAGGGCTGGAACAACCAGGTGAACTCGACCCAGTCGGGCTGGGGCAACGCCAATGGCGTCGCGCAGTTCGGTGCCAACAACTACGCCGACGTCCACACCGGCGGCAACGGCAACGCAGTCGGCGTCATCCAGGTCGGCAACGGCAACTCGGCCACCGCCCATTCCTACGGCAGCGGCAACGTCACCCTGATCATCCAGGACTGAGCCCATCGCCCATCGGGGCGGGTCCGCTCCCGCCCGCCCCGTGCCCCTCCCCCGGAACCCGAAAGGACCGAGACCATGACCTTCCTCTCCCCCAAGATGGCGCTTGGCACGGCGCTCACGGCACTGGCTCTGGGGTGCACCGCCATCGCGGGCCAGACCGACGCCACCTACCAGGGACCGCTGGCCTGCACGGTCGATGTGACCTCTCGCGGTGGCATGCTGACCCTCGAAGGCGTCGTCACCACGACCGAGGCGCTGTCGGGCACCTACCACCTCCGGGTTGCCCGCGGCGGCACGCTGATGAACCAGGGCGGGCCCTTCGCGCTCCGCGCCGGTGACACCGAACGCCTTGGCCGCGTCACCATGAACGGCCCCGCATCCGGCCTCGAGGTCGAACTGACGCTCGAGACCAATGCCGGAACCACCCGCTGCCCGGTCGAGCTCTGACCGGACAGCCCCCTGCAACCGATTTCGACCGAACCCGTTAACCTTCAACCAGATTTCAAAGGATCACTGCCATGTTCCGCAAAACCTTTACCGCCGCCGCCCTCGTCGCCACCACCGCCTTCACCGCGCTGCCGGCCGCTGCCAACGGCATGTTCAGCTTCACGGTAAACGCCTCCAACGCCCAGGAAGCGGATGCGATCCGCGCCGGTCTGACCCTCTACCAGATCGTCCAGGGCGTGGAGAGCGGGGCCTTCGTCCACCAGGACGGATCGCTCAACGGTGCTGCCATTCACCAGGTGGCCGGGGGCGGCTCGACCGGCGTCATCCACCAGGACGGCAATGGCCACAGCGCCACGCTCGACCAGCAGGGCTACGGCCAGAACCACGGTATCTTCCAGTTCGGCAACGGCGCGAATGCGGATGTTGTCCAGACTTCCAACGGTCAGTCAGGTCTGACCTTCCAGTTCGGCTTCGACTGACCGTCGAAGACCGGAACGGGCGCCCGGTCACTGCTATCAGGTCCCCAAGGGGCCGGGCGCCCGACTTTTTCCCTCACTCCCGCACCTGCCCCCCGGTCGTCCCGCCGGGGGGATTTTTTTTCGGGGGTCAGCCCAGCCCGCCGGGCCCGTCGCGCAGGATGACCGGCACGATCAGGTCTTCCTCGTCGGTGAGGTGGCGGTGGATCAGGCGTTCGAGATCGGCGAGGCCGCCATGCAGCACGCCCGCCGCCGATTTTGCGTCGCGCCCGTCCGCGGTCTGGATCGCTGCGTTCGCCTGACCCACGAACCGGTCGAGGATACCGTCAAGCGCATGATGGTCGGCGTCGAGCAGGTCGAAGCCGTGCGCGATCCGCGGCTCGCGCGTGCGCAGGATCGGGAAATAATGCTGATCCTCGATCTGGTGGTGGCCGTGAAGCTGGTTCACGAAGGCGCCGCCGTAGCGCGCGATGCCCTGCGCGAAACCGCGCGCGTCGCGCTGCTTGTCAAGGAACGCCTCGGTGTCCCGGCTCATCTGCGCCATGATCTGACGGAACGCCATGTGCCGCTCCAGCCAGAAGCTGACCAGCCCGTGAAAGGCGGGGTCAGCCTGCCAGCCCTCGCGCGGGTAGTCCGCGAGCAGGAGGCGCAGCGGTTCCGGCAGACCGGCGCGGGTGTCGAGCGAAAGGTCGGACATGATGGATGCCTTGCAGGGCAGGTGTCAGCCCAGGCTTCCCAGAGCCTGGATGGTCGCGTCGATCGAGCCGCCGTTGCGGTCCAGCAGCGCCCCGATCTCGGCGCGTTCCGAGATCACCAACGAGACGCCTTCGATCAGCATGTCGATGAACAGCGGCTGCCCCGAGCGGTCCCAGACCCGGAACCGGACCTCGAACGGTGCCTCGCCGCGCATGTCCACGGTCGACACGACCTCGACATAGCGGCCGGTGTCCTGCGCGCCCGCCACGGTGACGGTGCCGCCGATGAATTCGCGGAACCGGCGGCCGTACTTGCGCGACATGTAGGCGCGAAAGGCGGTGGCGAAGGCCGAGATCTGCCCGGCGCTGGCCGAGCGCGCGGCCGGGCCCAGCACCGATTGCGCGATGGTCGGCATGTCGGCGTAGCGGCCCATCATCCGCTCGAAATCGCTGATCATCGCCGACTCGGACTGGCCCGAGTTGATGATCCGCGTGATCTCGGTCGCGACCTGCTGCACGAGGCCGCTGGCCGCCGAGGGCGTCACGGCCCAGGCGCCGCGCGGCAACAGCGGAAGCAGGCAGACCGCCAAGAGGGCGGTCAGGAACGAACGGCGGGTGGGGCGGCGATCAAGGAGCATAGGCGTCAATATAGGGGTCCGCGTAGGGATCGGAATAGGGGTCCGCATAGGGGTCTGCGGAAATGTCACCGTCGGGCGCCGTGGCGTCATAGCCCAGCACCGGTCCGCCCAGCTGGAAGCGGCGGTTCTGCAGGTAGAGCGAGCGCAGGACGATATAGCTGTCGGCGCTTTCGTAGAGCACGCTGTCGATGGTGTCGTCCATGTCATAGCGGTCCCCGAAGCGGTCCAGCATCCCCGCGGCGGCGACATAATGGCCCTCGGGGTCGGGCAGGACGTGGCGCACCGGGTTGGTCGCCATGTCGACGACAAGGCCGACGGTATCGCGCGTGGTCGACGGGCCAAAGACCGGCAGCATGACGAAATCGCCCTCGGGCACACCGTAGATATGCAGCGTCTCGCCGAAATCCGTTTCCTGCGCGGTCAGCCCGATCGCACTCGCCGGGTCGAGAACGCCGCCGAGCCCGATGGTGGTATTCACGACGAAGCGCAGGGTGTTCTGTGTCGCATCGCCCAGCCGGAACTGCAGCAGGTTGTTCAGAACGTAGGACGGCTGCGAGAGGTTGGAGGCGAAATTGCCGACACCCCGACGCACCGGCGGCGGGACGGCGCCGCCGTATCCGCGCGACACCGGGCGCAAGACGCTTCGGTCAAGCGTCAGGTTCAGGTCATGCGCGGCACGGTTCTGCGCCTCGTCCGCATCGACGATGCTGTCGCCTGGCGGCAGCGCCGCGGGGCCGCAGGCGGCCAGCAGACCGACCAGCAAAATTCCGGGCAAGCCTGCGACAACGCGGCGGACGGCAGAGGCGAAGGTCACAGGCAGCATCCCGAACGATAAAGATCACATTCGTCGACTTAGGTGCAGATAATCGAATGGAAACAGGTCGCACGATATCTAGGCACATGGACGTTAAGTTTGATAGACCTGCCGGGGCGGGTCGGAGTCAAGGGCGGTTCGCCCCTCCGGCCCCCGTGCGAGGATAAACGCCGAGATGACGCGCAAGCCGGCAACAGTGCCCGATGAGTTGAGCCGCTTCCGGCGGAGCAACGCATGGCTGTTGTGGACCATCGCCGGGTTCAGCATGGTGGCGAACGCCCTGATGCTGACCGGGCCGCTCTACATGTTGCAGGTCTACGACCGCGTCCTCGGCTCCGGGTCGGAGGAGACGCTGGTCGCGCTGACGGTGCTGATCACCTTCCTGTTCCTGATGATGGGGGTGGTCGATTTCGTCCGGGGCCGGGTCGCGGCCCGCTACGGCGCGCGTCTGCTCGAAAGCCTCGACGCGCGGGTGTTCCGCGCCGCGCTGGCCCGCGCGCAACGCACCGGCCGGCAACAGCAGGGGTTGCAGGACCTCGCCTCGGTGCAGCGGCTGACCGGATCGCCGGTGTTCATGGCGCTGTTCGACCTGCCCTGGACGCTGCTGTTTCTGGGGGCGATCTTCCTGTTCCATCCCTGGCTCGGCTGGCTCGCGACCGGCGGTGCGGTCGTGCTCATCCTCATCACGCTGGTGAACCGGGTGCTCAGCAGCCAGCCCATCGCCCGGTCGGGCGCAGCCACCAAGCTCGCCGATCACATGGCGGGCGAAATGCAGGCCGAGGCGGAGCTTGTCCGCGCGCTCGGCATGCGCGACGCGGCCTTCGCGCGCTGGCACCGGCAACGGCGCGCGGCGCTGGGCGAGGGGATGGCCGCCTCGGACGTGGTGGGCGGCTTCACGACGATGACGCGCACCGCGCGGCTGTTCCTGCAATCGGCGATACTCGGTCTGGGCGCCTATCTGGTCCTGCAGGCCGAGATGACGGCGGGCGCGATGATTGCGGCGTCGATCCTGATGGGGCGGGCGCTGGCCCCGATCGAGTTGGCCATCGGCCAATGGGGCATGATCGCGGAAGCCGGGCAGGCCTGGACGCGGCTGCGGGCGCTTCTGACACAAGAGCCGGAGGCGCTGCCGCGCATGGCGCTGCCGCGCCCCAAGGCCCGGCTGGAGGTGAGCAACCTGGCCGTCACCCCGCCCGGCGCGCGCATCCCCACGCTGCGCGGCGTCACCTTCCGGGTCGAGCCGGGGCAGGCGGTGGGGGTCATCGGAGCTTCGGGGTCGGGCAAGTCGACGCTGGCGCGCGCCATCACATCGGTCTGGCTGCCCGCCGCCGGGCAGATCCGCCTCGACGGCGCGACGCTGGACCAGTACGAGCCCGATGCGCTGGGGCGTGTCATCGGCTACCTGCCGCAATCCGTCACCCTGTTCGAGGGGACCATCGCCGACAACATCGCGCGTCTGGCCGAGGTGCCGGATACCGAAAAGGTCGTCGCCGCCGCCCGCGCCGCCGCGGCGCATGACATGATTCTCGACCTGCCCGAAGGCTACGACACCCGCGTCTCCGGCCTCGGTGCGCGGCTGTCGGGCGGGCAGATTCAGCGCATCGGGCTGGCGCGCGCGCTCTACGACGACCCGGTGCTGCTGGTGCTGGACGAACCGAATTCCGCGCTCGACAACGACGGGTCCATCGCGCTCAACACCGCGATCCAGGCGATCAAGGCGGACGGGCGCGCCGTGCTGATCATGGCGCACCGGCCCGCGGCGATCCGGGAATGCGACAAGGTGCTGGTCCTGTCGGGCGGCGTGCCGACGATGTTCGGCCCCACGCGCGAGGTACTGGCCAAGACGCTGGTGAACTACGCCGAGATCCGGGGCGCGGGCGCGGCGCAGGGGGGCGTGGTATGAGCGATCCGGCACGGATGTGGTCGGTGCGCGGCCCGCTGCTGACCGGGCTCGTCGCGCTGGTGATCCTGATCGCGGGCTTCGGAGGCTGGGCAGTAAGCAGCCAGTTGGCCGGCGCCGTCGTCGCCTCCGGCCAGATCGAGGTGGAGCGCAACCGACAGGCCATCCAGCACCCCGAAGGCGGGCGCGTAGCCGAGGTTCTCGTCGGAGAGGGCGACAGGGTCGCCGCGGGCGATGTGGTTTTGCGGCTGGAGCCGGGGCTGATTGCGCGCGACCTGGCCGTGGCCCGCGGCCAGCTGTTCGAGGTGCGCGTCCGGCGGGCGAGGCTCGAGGCAGAGCGGGATGGGGCCGAGAATATCGCCTTTGCCGATGCGCTCGTCACCGCCGCGGCGGCGGATGCGGACCTTGCCGATCTGATGCAGGGGCAGGCCAACCTCTTCGACGCCCGCGCCGAAAGCCTGTCGCGCGAGGCGACGCAGTTGCGCGGGCGCGGCACCCAGATCGCGGCGCAGGTCGCGGCGCTGGAGGCGCAGGAGGCGGCGCTGTCCGAACAACTGGAGCTGGTCGAGGCCGATCTGGAGCGGCAGCAGGACCTCCTGTCGCGCGGGCTGATCGAGGTCGACCCGATCCTGCGTCTGCGGCGTGACGCGGCGCAGCTGCGCGGCTCTCTGGGCGAGGTCGAAGCGCGCAAGGCCGAGGCCGCCGAGCGCGTGATCGAGACGGAATTGGCGATCCTGCAGCTCGACAGCACCCTCCGGGAGGAGGCGATTGCCGAGCTGCGCGAAATCCGCGTCAGCGAAGAGGAACTGCGCCAGCGCGTCGCCGACCTCGACCGCCGCATCGGCGAGCTGGACCTGCGCGCGCCCGTCAGCGGGCGCATCATCGGTCTTCAGGTCTTCGGCCCGCAGGCCGTGGTGCGCGCCGCCGATCCGGTCGCCTTTCTGGTGCCCGAGGGGCGGCCGCTCATCATCACCGCGCGCGTGCCCGCCATAGACGTGGACGAGGTTTTCGCCGGCCAGGCCGTGAGCCTGCGCTTCCCCGTGTTCGACATGCGCAACATCCCCGACCTGATCGGCACGGTGACGCAGGTTTCCGCCGATGTCTTCACCGACGACCCGAGCGGCGCCAGCTTCTACCGCGCCGAGATCGTGCTGGAGGAGGGCGAGATCGCCCGCCTGGGCACGCGCGAGCTTCTGCCGGGCATGCCGGTCGAGGCCTTCATCCGCACGCAGGACCGCACGCCGCTGGCCTATCTGCTTGAGCCGTTCAGCGCCTATTTCGCGCGGGCCTTCCGCGAAAGCTGACAGACGCGGCGATGCACCCCCTTCCCCTTGCGGGGTCGCGCCGTTAGCCTGCGCCCCATACGGCAACCTGGGTGGGAGAGCACCGGATATGGCTGGACAGATCGACGCGCGCCTTGCGGACCTTGGGATCGAGCTGGCCGCGCCGCCCGCGCCTGCGGCGAACTACGTGCCCTATGTCATCGCGGGCGACATGGTGTTCGTCTCGGGCCAGATCCCGATGACCGCGGCCGGCATCGACACGCTGATCAAGGGCAAGGTCGGCGCCGACATCGACGTGGAGGGCGCGGCCGCGGCAGCCCGGCAATGCGCGATCAACCTGCTGGCCCAGGTGAAGGTCGCCTGCGGCGGCGACCTCGACCGGCTGGTGCGGGTCGTGAAGCTGACCGGCTTCGTCAATTCGGTGCCGGAATTCGGCGAGCAGCCCAAGGTCGTCAACGGCGCCTCGGATCTTCTGGTCGAAGTCCTGGGCGACAAGGGCCGGCACAGCCGCTCGGCCGTCAGTGCGGGCTCTCTGCCCTTTGGCTGCGCGGTCGAGGTCGAGGGCATCTTCCAGATCACCCCGAACTGAGGTCGCATCATGCCCAAGCTGGCGCCCGCATTCACCGCCCGCCCGATCGCCCACCGCGCCCTGCATGATGCGGGCGCGGGCGTGATCGAGAACAGCCTGACCGCGATCAACCGTGCTGTCCGCATGGGCTACGGCATCGAGATGGACCTGCAGTTGAGCGCGGACGGCGTGCCGATGGTCTTTCACGACGACACGCTCGACCGGCTGACCAATACCACCGGACCTGTGCACAGCCGCACGGCGCAATCGCTCTGCGACCTGCAATTGAAAGGGTCCGAGGATCATATCCCGACGTTGGCGCAGGTGCTGGAGCATGTCGACGGCGCGGTGCCGCTGCTGATCGAGCTGAAGGACCAGTCGGGCGGCCTCGGGCCGACCGACCCCGCGCTCGAGGCGGCGACGGCGGAGGCGCTGAAGGGCTACGGCGGCGATGTCGCGGTGATGTCCTTCAACCCCTACATGGTGGCCGCCATGGCCGAGCTTGCGCCGCACCTGCCGCGCGGGCTGACCACCTGCGGCTACATCCCGTCGAAATGGCCGCATCTCTCGCCCGAGACCTGCACCGCCTTGCGCAACATCGTCGCCTTCGACCAGGTCGGCGCGCAGTTCATCAGCCACGACTGGACTGACCTTGGCAGCCCGCGGGTGGCGGAGCTGAGGGCGCAGGGCGTCCCGATCCTGTGCTGGACCATCACGCAGGCGCAAGACGAGGCACAGGCGCGCCTGATCGCCGACACCGTGACCTTCGAGGGATATCTGCCGCCGCTCGACCCGCCGCACGATTGACGCCGCCGCCTGCGGCCCCATCTGTCTGAAGAGCAGACCGGAGGCAGGTGATGGACGGCAGTTCGACCATCGAGATCGAGGTTCTGACGAACCTCGCGCAGATCCACGCGGCAGAATGGGACGCCTGCGCCTGCCCCGAGGCGGCGGAGGGCGGCCGCCCCCACGACCCGTTCACCACGCACCGGTTCCTGTCGGCGCTCGACCGTTCGCGCTCCGTTGGCACCGGCACCGGATGGGCGCCTCGCTACCTGGTGGCGCGCGCAGACGGGCAGGTGATCGCGGCGGCGCCGCTTTACGCCAAGGGTCACAGCCAGGGAGAATACATCTTCGACCAAAACTGGGCCGATGCCTACGAGCGGGCGGGCGGGCGCTACTACCCCAAGTTGCAGATGGCCGTGCCCTTCACGCCCGCCACCGGGCGGCGCTTCCTGACGCGTCCCGGCTGGCGCGAAGTCGGCATGGCGGCGCTGGTGCAGGGCGCCGTGCAACTGGCCGACGAGAACGAGGTAAGCTCGCTCCACGTCACCTTCTGCACCGAGGACGAGGTCGAGGCGGGCGAAAAGATGGGCCTGATGCCGCGCGCGAGCCAGCAGTTCCATTGGGTGAACGACGACTACCCCGATTTCGACGCCTTCCTCGCCACGCTCAGTTCGCGCAAGCGCAAGAACATCCGCAAGGAACGCGCCGAGGCGCAGGATTTCGGCGGCGAGATCGTGGCGCTGACGGGCGACCAGATCCGCCCCGAGCACTGGGATGCGTTCTGGATCTTCTACCAGGACACCGGCGCGCGGAAATGGGGCCAGCCCTACCTGACGCGCGCCTTCTTCGACCTCGCCCAAGAGACGCTTCGCGACGACATGCTGCTGGTGCTGGCGCTGCGCGACGGCGTGCCGGTGGCGGGCGCGCTGAATTTCATCGGGCGTGACGTGCTGTATGGCCGCTACTGGGGCTGCACCGAACACCACCCCTGCCTGCATTTCGAACTGTGCTACTATCAGGCCATCGACTTCGCCATCGCCCAAGGCCTCGGCCGGGTCGAGGCCGGGGCGCAGGGCATGCACAAGCTGGCGCGCGGCTACATGCCGGTGCAGACCCATTCGCTGCACTGGGTGCGCGACGCGGGCCTGGCGCGCGCCATCGGCCACTATCTGGAGGCCGAGCGTGCAGCGGTCGACGAGGAGATCGAAGTGATGACGGGCTACGGCCCGTTCAAGCGAACCGAGGTGGAGGAGCAGGACTGATGCAATCGCACAAGCTGGAGGGGGATGACCGCACCAAGGCGCTGGCGGCGCTGGAGGCGCACGGGTGGCAGATGGTGGAGGGCCGCGATGCCATCGCCAAGCGCTTCGTCTTCGGTGATTTCAACGGGGCCTTCGGCTGGATGACCCGCGTGGCGATGGTGGCGGAACATATGAACCACCACCCCGAGTGGTCGAACGTCTACAAGACCGTCGAGGTGACGCTGACGACGCATGACGCGGGCGGGATCACCAACCTCGACGTGGCGATGGCCTCCAAGATGGACCGGTTCGCGGGGTAGCGTCGGGGGCGTCGCCGCCCCCTCCCGTCTCAGATCGCGGCGAGCAGCGTTTCGCCTGCCGACAATTCGCACATGCCGGGGCCTTGCTCGACGTTGATCACCTTCACCACACCGTCCTCGGCATAGAGCGCGTAGCGCCGCGAGCGGTCGTAGAAACCCGCCGGTTCCGCCGTCCAGTTCAGGCCGATCGCCTTGGTGAACTCCGCGCCCGCGTCGCCCAGCATGGTGATCCCGGCCTCGGCCGCGCCGGTGTCCTTGCCCCAGGCCGCCATCACGAAGGGGTCGTTGACCGACACGCAGATGACCTCGTCCACGCCCTTGGCGTCGAACTCGCCCTTGGTGCGGATGAAGCTCGGGACATGGGCGGCGGTGCAGGTGCGGGTATAGGCGCCCGGCAGGCCGAAGATCACGACATTTCGACCCTTGACCTTGTCGGCCATCTTGACCTGCTCGGGCCCGTTCTCGCCGAAGATCAGCAGGGTGGCGTCGGGCAGCGTGTCGCCGGCGGAAATGGTCATGGATGGGATCTCCCTCGCTTGTGAACCTGTTCTCTCGGGTTATAGGGTCGCACCGACAGCGGACCAGCACGAAAGGCGACGGGCATGGAAAAGATCGTGGTGGTTGGCGCCGGGCAGGCCGGCGCGTCCTGCGTCGCCAAGCTGCGGAGCGAGGGGTTCACCGGCGCGATCACGCTGATCGGTGAGGAGCACGCCCCGCCCTACCAGCGCCCGCCGCTGTCCAAGGCCTACTTGCTGGGCGAGATGGCGCTGGAGCGTCTCTACCTTCGGCCCGAGCACTACTATGCCGACAATGCCATCACGTTGATGCTCGACACCTCCGTCAACGCCATCGACCGCGGGGACAAACAGGTGATCGCGGGCGGCCAGGCGCTGCCCTACGATAACCTCGTGCTGGCGACGGGGTCGGTGCCGCGTCGGTTGCCGGGCGCGATCGGGGGGGAAATGGGGGGCGTGCATGTCGTGCGCACGCTCCGCGATGTGGACGAGATGGAACCGGGGATGCAGCCGGGGCGGCGCGCGCTGATCGTGGGCGGCGGCTACATCGGGCTGGAGGCCGCGGCGGTAGCGCGAAAGCGCGGGATGGAGGTGATGCTCATCGAGTTCGCCGAGCGCATCCTGCAGCGCGTGGCGGCACCCGAAACCTCCGGCTATTTCCGCGACTTGCACCGCGCGCACGGCGTCGACATCCGCGAGGGTGTCGGCCTGACGCGGCTGACGGGCGAGGACCATGTCACCGGCGCGGTGCTGTCGGACGGGTCCGAGCATCCGGTCGACATGGTGATCGCAGGTATCGGCATCACGCCCGCCACCGCGCTGGCGGAAGCCGCCGGGCTGACGGTCGAGAACGGGATCGTGGTGGATGCGCATGGCCGCACCAGCGACCCGTCAATCTGGGCGGCGGGCGATTGCGCCTGCCTACCCTACAAGGGCGCCCGCATCCGGCTGGAATCGGTGCAGAACGCCATCGACCAGGCCGAGGCGGTGGCCCGCAACATCCTCGGCGCGGGCGAGCAGTATGTGCCGCAGCCGTGGTTCTGGTCCGACCAGTACGACGTGAAGCTGCAGATCGCGGGGCTGAACACCGGCTACGACCGCGTGGTGGTGCGCGACGGCGGCGTGGCGCGGTCGCATTGGTATTACGCGGGCGACACGCTGCTGGCGGTCGATGCGATGAACGATCCGCGCGGCTACATGGTCGGCAAACGTCTGATCGAGGCGGGAAAATCCCCCGCGCCCGAGGTCGTGGCGGACGCGGACCAGGACCTGAAGCCGCTGTTGAAGGCCTGAGCGATGCGGATCATCGCCGGGCGGCTCAGGGGCAAGAAGCTGGCCGAGGTCGGCGCGGGCGATGCGGCAGCGCATCTGCGGCCCACCACCGACCGGGTGCGGGAAAGCCTGTTCAACCTGATCGCCAGCGGCAAGCACGGCGACCCGATCACTGGCGCGCGGGTGCTCGACCTGTTTGCGGGGACAGGCGCGCTGGGGCTGGAGGCGTTGAGCCGGGGTGCCGCACACGCGACGTTTGTCGATGACGGGAAAGCCGCGCAGGCGCTGTTGCGCGAGAACCTGGCGCTATGTTCTTTGCAATCCGCCAGCCAGATCATTCGCCGCAATGCGTCAGATCTCGGCCCGGTGCGCGGCGCGCCCTTCGACCTCGTGTTCCTCGACCCGCCCTACGGGCAGGGCCTCGGCGACCGGGCGCTGGCCTCGGCGCTCGCGGGCGGCTGGATCGCCCCCGGCGCGCTGATCGTCTGGGAAGACAGCGCGCCGCCGCTGCCGCCGGCAGGTTTTGACCTGCTGGACCAACGCGGCTACGGCGGCACGGTTATCACGCTGCTGCGCCGGGTGGCAGCGTGACCCGCCTCAGTCTGTGTAAGGCCCCGGCGCGCTGCCAACCTCGGCGCTGACCGCCGCGCGCGCGGCCGCTACCAGTGCCGCACCGTCGAGGCCCAGGCCATCGGCCTCGGCGATCCAGTCCGCGATGACGGCGTCGCCCACGGCCCTGATCTCGGCGGTCAGCTCGGGCGACATTTCGGCGATGATGTTGCCCGTATCCTCCATCGCCATGCGGCCGTCGGCATCGCCGATGTCATGCGCGCGCCCGGCCCAGGCCGAGGCCATCAGCCCGGAATTGGCGTCGATGATCGCGCGCAGGTCGTCGGGCAGCCCCTCGTAGACATCGCGGTTCATCGCCCAGAGGAAGTAGAGGTTGTAGAGCGAATAGTCGCCCGCGACGTCGGTGTGGCTGTCGGTCAGCTCGCCCAGCCGCAGTGACGGCGCCTGTTCCCAGGTGATCACGCCACCGTCGACCACGCCGCGCGCCAGCGCCTCGGGGAAGGCGGGCACCGGCATGCCGACGGGCGTCGCGCCCAGCCGGTCGAGCAGGAGCGTCGCCGCCCGCGACGGACCGCGCAGGCGCAGCCCGTCAAAATCGCCCATCGTCTCGATCGGATCGCCGCGCAGGTGGATCAAGCCACGCCCGTGCATGTGCGCCGCGATCAGGTGCACATCGGCGAAATCGTCCATCAGGAACTCTTGCGTGAAGCTCCACGCCGCGCGCGACGCCTCCTCCGCCGATTTCGTGGTCATGAACGGCAGTTCCAGCGCCTCGGCCTCGGGGAAGCGCCCCGGTTGGTAGCCGGGGATCACCCAGCCGCCGTCGATCACGCCGTCGCGGATCAGGTCATACTGGTCGGGCGCGGCGCCGCCGAGCTGCATGAACGGGTAGATCTCGACCTGGATGCGGCCATTCGACTGCTCCATGATGGCGTCGGCCCAGGGCTGCATGAAATGCGTGGGGTTGGCCGAGGCGGGCGCGACGAAATGCTGGAAGCGCAGCGTCACCTCAGGCTCGGCCTCCTGCGCGGCGGCGGCGGTGGCCAGCGCCAGGCCCATCAGGGCGGCGGTCAGGGTCTTGCCAAAGGTCATCTGGTCCCTCCTTGGCTGAACGGCGTCCCCCCCGCCATAGCGGGCGCGGGATGCAAACGTAATGGGTCAGCCTGACGCTGCAAGCGCGGCGGGTGCGGGGAATATCTTGTGGATGTCCCCGATCAGCCCCCCCGATCTGGCGTGCGGGGCCTTGTTTACGCATCCTCAACATGGGACAGTCCATAAAAATCGAGCGAAAAACGAACTCCGACAGGCACCCACATGCAGGACTCGACAGCCCTCCTTTCATCGGTCTTCGGCTTTTCCGCCTTCCGGCCCGGACAGGAAGAGATCGTCGAGGCGGTGGCGCAGGGGCGCAACGTTCTGGCCATCATGCCGACGGGCGGCGGCAAGTCGCTGTGTTTCCAGTTGCCCGCGCTGATGCGCGAGGGCGTGACGGTCGTGATCTCGCCGCTGATCGCGCTCATGCGTGACCAGGTGCGCGGGTTGCGCGAGGCGGGCGTGGTCGCGGGCGCGCTGACCTCCGGCAACACGCCCGAGGAAACCGATGCGGTCTGGGCCGCGCTCGAGGATGGCACGCTGCGGCTTCTCTACATCGCGCCGGAGCGGCTGGCGTCGTCCGGAACCGAGCGGATGCTGAAGCGCGCCGGTGTCAGCCTGATCGCGGTGGACGAGGCGCATTGCGTCAGCCAGTGGGGCCATGATTTCCGCCCCGACTACCTGCGCATCGGGGCGCTGCGCCGGTCGCTCGATGTGCCGCTGGCCGCCTTCACCGCGACGGCGGATGCCGAGACGCAGTTGGAGATCATCCAGCGGCTGTTCGATGGAGAGCCGCCCGACAGCTTCCTGCGCGGCTTCGACCGACCCAATCTCGCGCTCGCCTTCGAGGTGAAGCAGAACCCTCGGCAACAGATCCTGAGCTTCGCCGCCGCGCGCAAGGGTCAGTCGGGCATCGTCTATTGCGGCACGCGCGCCAAGACCGAGACGCTGGCGCAGGCGCTGCGCGAGGCGGGGCATTCCGCCTGCCACTACCATGGCGGGATGGAGGCGGAGGATCGGCGCATCGTCGAGGGCCGCTTCGCCGGCGAGGACGGGCTGATCGTGGTCGCAACCATCGCTTTCGGAATGGGCGTCGACAAGCCCGACATCCGCTGGGTCGCGCATGCCGACCTGCCGAAGTCGATCGAGGGCTATTACCAGGAAATCGGCCGCGCCGGCCGCGACGGCGCGCCGGCCGATACGCTCACGCTCTACGGTCCCGACGACATCCGCTTTCGCCGCGGCCAGGTCGACGAGGGGCTCGCGCCGCCGGAGCGCAAGGAGGCCGACCATGGCCGCCTGAACGCGCTGCTGGGGCTGGCCGAGGCGTTGGGCTGCCGGCGGCAGGTGCTGCTGGGCTATTTCGGCGAGACGACCGAACCTTGCGGCAACTGCGACCTCTGCGCCGCGCCGCCCGAGACCTTTGACGCCACGACGCCGGTGCGCAAGGCGCTGTCGGCGATGCTGCGCACCGGGGAGTATTTCGGGGCCGGGCACCTGATCGACGTGCTGATGGGCGCGCAGACCGACAAGATCCGCGAGCGCGGCCACGACCAGTTGCCGACCTACGGCGTCGGCACCGAGTTCGACAAGCGCGGCTGGCAGGCGGTTTTCCGGCAAATGGCGGCGCATGACCTCGTGCGCCCGGACGCGTCGCGGCACGGCGCGCTGCGCATGACCGAGGCCGCGCGCCCGATCCTGCGCGGCGAGGCCGGGATTACGCTCCGCCACGACACCATCAAATCCGCGCCGCGCAGCCCGCAGGTGAAGATGCTGGTGAGCGAGGAGGACGCGCCGCTGCTGTCGGCGCTGAAGGCCAAGCGCCGCGCGCTGGCCGAGGCTGCGCGGGTGCCGGCCTACGTGATCTTCACCGACAAGACGCTGATCGAAATGGCCGAGACGCGCCCCGCGACGCTCGACGCGATGGCGCGGATCAACGGCGTCGGCGCGACCAAGCTGGAGAAATACGGCGCTGGTTTCCTGGCCGTCATCACCGGCGAAACGCCGGATGACGTGCATCCCGCGCGGCGCAAGCTCGCGGGGCGCGACGCCGGGACGCTCTACGACCGGCTTCTCGCCGTGCAGGCCGACCTGTCGCGGGGTGAAACCGGGACGGACAAGCAGATGACTTGTTCCTCGTCGCAACTGGCGAAGCTCGCGGCGGCAAAACCCTCGGACCTGTCCGGGCTGACCCGCCTGTTGGGCGAGCGCCACGCCGAACGCTTCGGCGACGCCTTCCTTGAGGTGCTGCGCGAGGCGGGCTAGGCGCTACTCCGCCGCGCGGCGCAGCTCCGGTGAGGTTTCCTCGTCCGGCAAGCCTTCGCGCGACAGCAGGACGGCGACCGCCCGCAGGCCCGGAACATGGCTCGACACGATCATCACCGCGACCATGATCGGTACTGACAGGAACATTCCCGCGATGCCCCAGACCGCCCCCCAGAAGGCCAGCGACACGATGATGCCGAAGGTCGACAGGCGCAGCGTCCGGCCCATCAGCCAGGGGTCGATGACGTTGCCGTTGACGAACTGGATGATGCCCGCGGCCAGGAAAAAGGCGACCGTCGGCCCCGGTTCGCCGATCTGGACGTAGGTCACCAGCGTCGCCAACACGGTCGCCACGATGGAGCCGACGTTGGGAATGTAGTTCAGCACGAAGGTCAGCACGCCGATGGCGACGGCAAGCTCCAGCCCGAAGGCATAGGCGATGCCGTAGACCATCAGCCCGGTGATCGCGCTGACCAGCGTCTTGACCAGCAGGTAATAATTCACCCGGTGCATGATGGTGCCGATGATCCGCTGCGCGCGGGCCGCGCGGGCCGCGTCGCCGCCCATCAGGTTGGTCAGTTTCACGTCGAACCAGAGCCGCTCGGCAAACAGGAAGCCCACGAACAGGATCACCAGAACCGTGCCCTGCATCAACCCGCTGGCCTGCCCCGCGACGGTGCGCAGGTAGCCGGACACATTGACGCTGCCCATCGCGTTCTGGATCGCGACCTCCACCTCCGGACCCATCCAGGCAAAGAGATCGGCCACCGCCTCCGGTGCGCGTTCGGTGTAGGTGAGGGTCGTCGACAGGACCGTGTTCACCTGCGACAGCACCAGCGAGCTGAGCATGAACAGCCCCGTCGAGATCAGGACCACGGCCGCGATGCTGGCAAGCCAGTTCGGGATGCGCAGCGGGCCGACCTTGAGCCGCGAGATATAGGTGATCGCGTCGCTGGTCAGCGAGAACACGATGATCGCGACGGCAAGCGAGGTCAGCAGGAACCGTGCCTGCATGAGCAGGAACAGCAGGACCGCCCCCGCGATGATGATGAGCGCGCCGGTCTGGATGCGGTGGCGGGTGCCTGCATCTTCAAGCGGGCCGCCGGTCGGGGGTCTTTGGGACAATGGCCTGTCGGCTCCTTCTGGTCGAGGCAGTTTGAGTGTCCCGGCCGGTAATCTCAAGCCCCGCCATTGCCGCGGCTTCGGTTGCCTGCGGCGGGTTCCGGCGCTAGGTCGATCGTCGACACGTTGATCGGAGACCGCCCATGCTGACCGTCATTTCCCCCGCCAAACGCCTCGACTGGGCCGACCGCGATGTGGAGATGACCGAGCCGCGGTTTCAGTCCGATGCCGGCACGCTGGCGCGCGCGGCCCGGCGCCTGACGCAGGCGCAGTTGGCGGACCTCATGGACCTGTCGCCTGCGCTGGCCAAGCTGAACGCCGACAGGTTCCGGCGCTTTGCCGAGGATCGGGACAACACCCGCCCCGCGGCCCTGGCCTTTGCCGGCGATACCTACATGGGGCTTGAGGCCGGCAGCCTCGGGGTGGACGACCTGCGGTTCGCACAGGACCGGCTGCGTATCCTCTCGGGGCTCTACGGCATCTTGCGCCCGCTCGACGCGATCCATGCCTATCGGCTGGAAATGGGCAGCCGGCTGAAGACCCGGAAGGGGCCAAACCTTTACGCGTTCTGGGGCGACAGGCTGGCGCGCGCGCTGAACGAGGATGCCGCGGCGCTGGGAACCACGACGCTGATCAACTGCGCGTCGGTGGAGTATTTCTCGGCCGTGAACCGGGACGCGCTCCAGCTCGAGGTGATCACGCCACAATTCCTGGAAGACAAGCCGGGCGGCCCGAAGATCGTCAGCTTCTTCGCCAAGAGGGCGCGGGGCGCGATGGCGCGCTTCATCGTCGAACGGCGGCTGACCGACCGGGACGGCATCCTCGACTTCGACGCCGGCGGCTACGTCCACGCGCCTGAGCTCAGCGAACCGGGCAGCCCCGCGTTCCTTCGCAGTGCGGATGCGGCGGCCGAAGCGGCCTAGGAGCCCGGCGAGCCGAGGAAGGCCGCGGTCAGTGTCATTACGACCAGCACGGCGGTTAGGACGAACAGCGTGACGCGCGCGGATCTGTCTTCCGGCGACCTGAGCCAGCGCCCCACCTGCGTCAGGAACTGACCCGGCCCCGGAATGACGTTGCCCGTTTCCACGACGGCGCGGCGGCGCAGCAGGAACAGCGTGCGAAACATCATCCCGGCCCAGGCCAGGAACACGAGCCCCTGCAAGGCAAGCTGGATGGTCTGACCGGCGCCCATGGATCGCCCTTTCGTGCCGCGGTCACGCGCCACCATAGCGCCGCGCCGGTCTGGGCGGCAAAGCCGATTTTCGGCCGGTCACTTCTTGCCGGGCGTGCCGTCGAACTTCTTCTCCAGCGTGGTCCAGCAGTCGATGTAGTCGTCCTGCAACGGAGCCTCCGTCGCGGCGAAGCGCGTCAGGTGCTGGGGAAACCGGGTCTCGAACATGAAGGACATCGTGTTGTCGAGCTTGTGCGGCGACAGTTCGGCGTTCGACGCGCCCTCGAACGCGTCGCGGTCGGGTCCGTGGGGCAGCATCATGTTGTGGAGCGACATGCCCCCCGGCACGAAACCCTGGGGTTTCGCGTCATACTGCCCGTAGATGTTGCCCATCAGCTCGGACATGATGTTGCGGTGATACCAAGGCGGGCGGAAGGTATCTTCGGCCACCAGCCAGCGCTCGCGGAACAGCACGAAGTCGATGTTCGCTGTGCCGGGGATGCCCGACGGCGCGGTCAGGACCGTGAAGATCGACGGATCGGGATGGTCGAACAGGATCGCGCCGACCGGGCAATAGGTGGTGAGGTCGTATTTGACCGGCGCGTAATTGCCGTGCCAGGCCACCACGTCGAGCGGCGAATGCCCGATCTCGGTGCGGTGGAATTGGCCGCACCACTTCACGGTGACGGTCGACGGCACCTCGCGGTCCTCGAAGGCGGCGACCGGCGTCTTGAAATCGCGGCGGTTGGCGAGGCAGTTGGCCCCGATCGGCCCGCGCCCCGGCAGCTCGAACTTCTGCCCGTAGTTCTCGCAGACGAAGCCGCGCGCGGGCCCGTCCAGCACCTCCACCCGGTAGAGCAACCCGCGCGGGATCACCGCGATCTCCTGCGGAGCGAGGTCGATGATGCCAAGCTCGGTGAAAAACCGCAGCCGCCCCTCCTGCGGGACGACGAGCAGTTCGCTGTCGGCGGAGTAGAAGTAGTCATCCGCCATCGAGGCGGTGACGAGGTAGATGTGGCTCGCCATGCCCACCTGCGTGTTCACGTCGCCCGCCGTGGTCATGGTGCGCATGCCGGTGAGCCAGGTGAGCCGTTCATCGGAATGGGGGACGGGATCCCAGCGGTACTGGCCCAGCGAAATCACGTCGGGATCGACATTCGGGGCGGATTTCCAATGCGGCAGGTCGATCTTCGTGTAGCGCGCGGAGTGCTTGACGGAGGGCCTGATCCGGTAGGTCCAGGTGCGCTCGGGCGGGTTGGCGGTGAAGGCGGTGCCGGAAAGCTGCTCGCCGTAGAGGCCGTAGTTGCATTTCTGCGGCGAGTTCATGCCCTGGGGCAGGGCGCCGGGCAGGGCCTCGGTCTCGAAATCGTTGCCGAAACCGGGCATGTAGCCTTCGTGCGTGCCCACGGGCGTGGCGGCCTGGGTCAGGCCATGCGACTTGGTCTGGCGGTTCATGGCAGCGGTCCTCCTTGACCAATGGAGCTAACAGTTGAATTTGTAACTAACAAGGCTACATGGCTCACCATGATGCGCGATACATGTGACGAGACATTCGAGCTGGCCGATTTCCTGCCCTACCTGCTGAACCAGGCGGCGGAGGCGTCGGGGCAGGAGTTCCAGACGATCTACAAGGGCCGCTACGGGATGTTGCGGACCGAGTGGCGGGTGCTGTTCCACCTTGGCATATATGGCCGGATGACCGCCAAGGAGATCGGCGAGCGGGCGGTCATTCACAAGACCAAGGTCAGCCGGGCGGTGCAGAAGCTGGCGGCGCGGCGGTTCATCACGCGCGAGCGGCACGCGGCGGACCGGCGGTTCGAGTATCTCGACCTGACGACGGCCGGGCGGGCGGCCTATCGCGACCTGCACGAGGTGGCGCGGCAATACGATGCGCGGCTGACCTCGCAGTTCTCGGACGAAGAGACGGCGCTGTTGCGGTCGATGCTGAAGCGGCTGGCCGGCGGGCGGTAGGCGCGGGACTTTACTTTCCCGAGGAAAAGCCGTTCTGCTGGCGCCATGAATGAACATCTCAAAGGTCTGATCATCACCACGCTGGGCGTGCTCTTCGTGGTGCCGGATTCGCTTTACGTGCGGCTCATCGATGCCGAGCCGATGGTGACGGCGTTCTGGCGCGGGATGAGTGCCGGGGGGATCATCCTTCTGGGGCTTCTGGCGGTGCAGGGCACCAAGGGGTTCGGGCAGGTGCTGCGCTCGGGCTGGCCCGGGGTGATCTACATGGTGCTGATCGGGTATACGGCGCCGGGCTTCGTGCTGGCGGTGACGCATACCAGCGTGGCGAACGTGGTGTTCATCTTCGCCTCGATGCCGATCTTCTCGGCCATTTTCGCGCGGGTGTTTCTGGGCGAGCCGATCAGCCGGCGGGTGGTGATGACCATGCTGGCGGTGATGGCGGGACTGGCGATCATCGCTTACGGGTCGGGCGAGAACGCGGTGGCACACTGGTCGGGGGATCTTTACGCGCTGTCGGTGTGCATTGCCTATTCCGGGGCGCTGACGGCGGTCAGGGGGCTGAAGGATATCTCGATGATCCCGGCGATTCCGCTGGCCTATATCGGGGCGGCGCTTTTGATCTGGCCGTTCATCGAGCCGGGGCCGCCGGTCGAGGCGCAGTGGCACCTGTTCCTTGGGCACGGGGCGTTCATCGCGGTGGCGACCTGTTTCCTGACGCTGGGGCCGCGGTATATCAGTTCGCCCGAGGTGTCGCTGCTGATCCTGCTGGAATCGGTGCTGGCGCCCTTGCTGGTCTGGGCTATCGTGGGCGAGGACCCGGGGCGCTGGGCGATGATCGGGGGCGCGGTGGTGATCGGGGCGCTTTTGGCGTCGAACTTCGTGGCCCTGAGGCGGCGGCGGGTGGTCTGACGGTGGGGCCGGCGTTCATCTCCTACGAGGAGGGCGAGCGGCACCTGGACTGGCTGGCGATGGCAAAGGCGCTGGAGGCGGGGCATCACCTGCCGCGTGCGACAGCCGAAGTGAGTTACCTGACGAGGGGCGAGGATACGGCGATCACGCTGTCGGCGTGGATCGACGGGCTGGGGCTGGCGGTGAAGTCGGCGCATGTTTTTCCGGGGGCGCCGGCGCATGGCGCGCCGAATATCAATGGCGGGGTGTATTTCTACGACGACAGGACCGGGGCGCTGAAGGCGGTGCTGGATTTCCACCTGGTGACCAAGTGGAAGACGGCGGCCGACAGTTTGCTGGGGGCGTTGAAGCTGGCGCGGCGGGAAAGCCGGAAGGTGTTGATCGTGGGCGCCGGTGTGGTGGCGCGGTCGATGGTGGAGGCCTATGGCGCGGGGTTTCCGGGGTGTGCGGTTCGCGTCTGGAACCGGTCGGTCGAAGGGGCCGAGAGGCTGGCGGCCGGGTATCCGGGTGTGGAGGTTGCGACCGACCTGGAGGCCGCGGTGCGTTGGGCGGATATCGTGAGTTGCGCGACGCTGGCGAAAGAGCCGCTGATCAGGGGAGAGTGGTTGCAGCCGGGGCAGCATCTGGACCTGATCGGGGCGTTCCTGCCGGATATGCGGGAGGCGGATGACGCCGCCATGCGGCGGGCGCGGGTGTTCGTGGATATCCGCGGCGACACGATGGAGAATATCGGCGAGATCGCGGACCCGCTGGCGCGCGGGGTGATCTCGGAGGCGGACGTGTTGGCGGATTTCTATGATTTGCCGAAGGGCATGTTCCGGCGGGAGAGCGATGAGGAGATCACGCTGTTCAAGAATGGCGGGGGCGGGCACCTGGACCTGATGGCCAGTGCCCATATTCTCGAGATGTGCGGCGCTACCTGATGAATTCGGCAAGCTCGCGGGCGCGGTCTTCGCCGAGGTTCATCTTGCAGGCGCCGACGGCCATGTCGGTGCCGGGGTCGCCGCCGAAGGTGGTGGCAAGGAAGGCGCACTGGGCGTCGCGATAGGCGATCCATGCGGTTTGCGAGGCTTCGAGCGCGGGGACGGCGGTGGTTTCGCCGGTGATGGTGTCAATCTCGTGGGCAAATTTCATCGCGGCGTCGAGATACATGGCAACGATTTCGTCGACCCGCTGGACCTCGGCCTCGATCGTGTCGGCGGGGGCGGTGGTGGCGAGGCCGAGGGTGAGGGCGAGGAGAATTGCGAGACGAGTCATGATGGCTTTCGGTAGCGGGTGGGGCGTTTTCTTGAAAAGAAAACGGGGCGAAATCTTTTAAAGATTTCGGGCCGTTGCGCTAGAAATCGACCTCGACGCCGGGGAGGTTGAGCGCCTTGATCAGGTCGCGGAGTTCCTGCCGGGCGGCGACGTTGGAGATGTTGAGCTGTTTCACCCCGATATCCTTGAGATCGAGCAGGGTGAGGCCGCGGGGGAAGAGTTCGCGGAAGATGACACGCTCGTTGAAGCCCGGGGCGGTGCGGAAGCCGATGCGCTTGGCGAGGTTGTCGAGGGCCGCCCCCATCTTCTCCTTGTTGACCATCTGCTGGGCGCCGAGGCGGTTGCGGACGACGATCCAGTCGATCGGCTTGAGCCCGGCCTGTGCCCGAAGCTGGCGGGCGTTCCAGACCATTTCGGAATAGACCGAGGGGCCGAGGATCTTCATCCCGTCGGCATCGACATGGGCGAGCAGGTCGAAATCGATGAAGCTGTCGTTCAGGGGCGTGATCAGCGTGTCGGCCAGCGAGTGGGCGACCTGGCTGAGGCGGGTGTGGGATCCGGGGCAGTCGATCAGGATGAAGTCGCTGTCGGGTTCCAGTTCGGCCACGGCGGCGGAAAGCCGGCGGTCATAGATGTTCTCGCCCGGCTGGAGGGCGGACTGGTCGACCTCGGGGAGGTCGCGATAGGCGGGCGAGGGGAGGTTCAGGCCCGACTTCTCGAGGAAACGCTCGCGGTTGCGGATGTAGGTGCCGAGCGTTTTCTGGCGGAGGTCGAGGTCGAGCGTGCTGACCTTGTGGCCGAGCCGGGCCAGTGCCGTGGCCACGTGCATCGACACGGTCGACTTGCCCGCCCCGCCCTTTTCGTTCCCCACGACGATGATATGCGCCATGTTTCCGTAACCCTCGTTCTGCGCTGATTTCATGCGCGAATTTTTGCGCACCCTACCGTTGGCGCCAGCGATTTGAAAGAGAGCTTCGCGCAGTTGTCGCAAGGTACTGGCGCGGTTGCATCAGGTGGGGCCGGAATCGAAAACGCCGCCCCGGGGGAGCGGCGTTTCGTGGTGCAGAATGCAGGGCGTCGATCAGAAGCCGAGACCTGCGTATTTGTTTTTGAACTTCGACACGCGGCCGCCCGCGTCGGTCAGGCGGTGGCCGCCGCCCGTCCAGGCCGGGTGGACCGTGGGGTCGATGTCGAGCGACAGGCTGTCGCCGTCGGACCCGTAGGTCGAGCGCATGGTGACGACGGTACCGTCGGTCATCTTGACTTCGATGAAGTGGTAATCGGGGTGGATGTCTTTTTTCATGTCGCCGATCCTTGCACGGGTTTCTTGCCGTCGTCCTTGGGCTTGTAGTTCGAATCCTCGGCGATCCGGGCCGATTTGCCCCGGCGCGCGCGCAGGTAGTACAGCTTGGCGCGGCGAACGCGGCCGCGGCGGATCACGGTGATGTTGTCGATGTTGGTCGAGTAGAGCGGGAAGATCCGTTCCACGCCTTCACCGAAGGAAATCTTGCGGATGGTGAAGCTTCCGGCGATGCCGTCGCCGTTCTTGCGGCTGATGCAGACGCCTTCGAAGTTCTGCACCCGGGTGCGGGTGCCCTCGGTAACCTTGAAGCCGACGCGGACGGTGTCGCCTGCCTTGAAGTCGGGAATGTCCTTCCCGAGTTCGGCGATCTGTTCCGCCTCGATCTGAGCGATAATGTCCATCGCTGCATTCTCCTAATTGTGCTTGCGGTTTGGCCCGCAAAGGTGTCTCGCGTCCTCAGAGCTCTTGGTCTTCGTCCGGGTCCGCCGTGCCGGTCTTGCCGGGGGCGCCCGCCAGAGGTCAGGTCGTCTTGTCTTGTTCGGTGCCCCTAAGGGCTTGTCCGGAAAAGCGAAAATGGCGCGGAGACGGACCCATCAGAAGAAAAACGGGAATCACGCGCGCCGACGCTGGTTCGGAATGGGCGCGGTAAATCAGGTTCGGGGCTCAAATTCAAGGAAAAAAGGGCCCTGGCAGGCGTCAGGCGACCTCGACCACGCCCATCATGCCCGAGGCCTGGTGTTCGAGGATGTGGCAGTGGAGCATCCACTTGCCGGGGTTGTCGGCGACGAGCGTGATCTCGGTGGTCTCGTCGGGCATCAGGAGGGCGGTGTCGCGGAGGGTGGCGATGTTGCCGGCGCGGGGATCGGTGAGCCGGAAGCTGTGGCCGTGGAGGTGGATGGGGTGCGGCCAGCGGGTGCGGTTTTCCAGCGTGATGCGGTGGGTCTTGCCGAGGGCGAGGCGCAGGAGCGGCTCGGTTTCGTGAAGGCGGGTGGGGACGGGACCGTTGATCGACTAGAAGCGACCCGCTTCGACCAGTTCCTGCATGGCGCGCATGCGGCGCTCCCTCATCGCCTGGGAGATGGCGCTCAGGGCGCCGCCG
>CAKZPN010000024.1 GCA_937139335.1 uncultured Roseicyclus sp.
GAGCGCGCGGAGCTCGTCTTCGAGCGCCGTCGCCTCGATCGCGATGGCGCGCAGCTCCGCTTCTAGCGCGTCGCCGCGCTCGCTGCGGCGCGCACTGGCGCGCACGACCGCGCGCGCGAGATCGTCGCGCCCGAGCGAGATCGCGGCGTCCGCCTTGCCGGCGAGCGCGTCGGCTTCAAGCGCCGCGCTTTCGGCTTCCTGTTCGAGGAGGCGGCGCTCGGCGATCAGCCGCCCGAGCCGCGCGCGCAAATCATCGACGGCTCTTTTCAGCCGCGCTTGGCGCTCTTCACTGGGGGAAAGTTCGAGAAAAGAGAACAGGCTTGCTCGAAGTCTGGCGCCCAACTGCTCCAGTATTCTCGCCGCCATGCCCCGTCTCCCTTCCCTATTGGAGATTGGCATGTCTGATCGGTAATTCAAGAAGGCGGGGCGACCTGCTCCCTCTCCCCCTTGCGGGCGAGGGAGACGCCGTTTGCCCTTGCCCTCGCGGGCGGAGCCCCTAAGGTGCGCCCGATTCTCGTAACAGGAGGCTTTCCATGGCCGACGTCACCGTCATCGGCGCCCAGTGGGGCGACGAGGGCAAGGGCAAGATCGTCGACTGGCTGTCGGCGCGCGCGGATGTGGTGGTGCGCTTTCAGGGCGGCCACAATGCGGGCCACACGCTCGTTATCGATGGCGCGGTCTACAAGCTCTCGCTGCTCCCGTCGGGCGTCGTGCGCGAGGGAAGGCTCGGCGTCATCGGCCCCGGCGTCGTGGTCGATCCGTTCGCGCTGCTCGCGGAGATCGCGCGCCTCGGCGAGCAAGGCGTGAAGGTGACGCCCGAGAGCCTTGCGGTCGCCGAGAACGCCTGCCTCATCCTTCCCGTGCATCAGGAGCTCGACACGATGCGCGAGACCTCGAACTCGGGAACGCGGATCGGCACGACGAAACGCGGCATCGGCCCCGCCTATGAAGACCGCGCCGGGCGGCGCGCCATCCGCGTCGGCGATCTCGCGCATCCGGACAAGCTTGCGGCGAAGGTCGAAAACCTCCTTGTACACCATAATGCGCTGCGCCGCGGCTTCGGGGCGGCGGAGGTCGACGCTGGCGCGCTGCTTGCGTCCCTGAAGGAAGTCGCGCCGAAAATCGCGCCCTACGCCCGGCCCGTCTGGAAGCTCCTCGACGAGGCGCGCCGCGCCGGCAAGCGCATCCTTTTCGAGGGCGCGCAAGGGGTGCTGCTCGACGTCGATCACGGCACCTATCCGTATGTCACCTCGTCGAACACGGTGGCGGGGCAGGCGGCGACGGGCTCCGGCCTCGGACCGCGCGCCGCGGGCTACGTGCTCGGCATCGTCAAAGCCTACACGACCCGCGTCGGCGAAGGCCCGTTCCCGACCGAGCTGACCGACGCGATCGGCGAAAAGCTCGGCGCGCGCGGCCATGAGTTCGGCACGGTGACGGGGCGCAAGCGCCGCTGCGGCTGGTTCGACGCGACGTTGGTCAGACAGTCGCTGAAAGTCGCCGGCATCGACGGCGTCGCCCTGACCAAGCTCGACGTGCTCGACGGTTTCGACGAGTTGAAAGTCTGCGTCGGCTACAAGATCGAGGGCAGGGACTACGATTATCTTCCGTCATGGGCGGATATCGCGACGAAGATCGAGCCGGTCTACGAGACCGTCGAAGGCTGGACCGGCTCGACCGAAAAGGCTCGTTCGTGGGCGGACCTTCCCGCGCAGGCTGTGAAATATGTGCGGCGCCTCGAAGAGCTCATCGAGCGCCCCGTGGCGCTGGTCTCGACAAGTCCCGAGCGCGAGGACGTGATCTTGATGCGCGATCCGTTTCAGGATTGAGGCGCGGCTTCGGCGCCGTGCGTCCTGCGCTCTATTTCGGCGGGAGCGCGTCGACATAGCGCCGCGCGAGGCTTGCCCAGCGTTTGAGGGCGCGGGCGTCGCAGGCGCTTTCGTCGACGAAGATGAAGCCGCGCATTTCCCGCCCTCCCATCGCGACGACGGCGGCTCCAGGGCGCCCGAGCGCTTCGCGCTCATTGTCCTTGCCGACGCGAAACATGAAACGCCCTTCGCCGTTCTTGGTGCGGTCGGCGCAGCACAGCATGTTTCCGTTCAGCATGAAGCACGCGCCGCCCATCAAGCGCGTCTCGGTCACGCCCTCAAGGGCGCCGATCGCGGCGCGCAGGCGTTGCGTCAAAGTCTCGTCGACAGCCATCGCTTGAGTCCCGACATATGACCCGGCAAGCATCGCTTGTCCCTTGTGTGGGCCTGAAAATCTAAGCGGGGCGCAGGCCGCGCGCAAGGGCGCGGCGGCCGTCTCGCCGGCGCCTCCTTTCCCGCGAAAGCGCATCCCGTACACATTCCGTACACGTCACATGACGCGCCCGTTTGCGCGCCTACATAAATCCTTCACCCTTCCGTCGCCCCCTTGTCACCGATCCCCGCTACCCGCCGCGCTTCGGGGCGGAGGCGCGGGGCCTCCCGGTCATGTGGAGTCGGCGGTGAACAGAGTGAAGTCTGCGTTGTATGCGGGAGCGGCGCTCTCGATGGCTTTTCTGGCGGGTTGCGAAGACAGCCCTGAGGTCAACACCCCGCCGCCGCCTGCGCCGCCGCCCGTCGATCCGACGCCAGAGCCCCCGCCGGCGCCGACGCCGTTCACCATCGGCCTTCTGCCCGACACGCAGGGCGGCAGCGACGCGATGGGTCAGGCCCATGTCGCCATCCATCCGATGGACGAAGTGCTCAAGCACCAGGCCGAAAAGGGCGTCGACATGGTGCTCGCGCTCGGCGATCTGACCGACAATGGCAGCGACATCGAGTTCGCGGAATGGGTGTCTGTCGCCGAGAAATACGCGGCGGAGGGAATCGAGTTCCTCCCCATCATGGGCAACCACGAAACCAGTTACGCCTACACGCAGAACTGGATCGCCAACATGAAAAACTTCATCCCGGAAGACGCCGTGCACATGCCGGGCTACGAGTGGGTGAATTACTATGTCATCCGCGAGAACGTGCTGATCATCGGCCTCGCCTATTACAATCTTCCGATCGCGTTCGAGTGGATCAAGGCGACAGTGAACGAGATCGAGGGCGAGTTCGACCATATCGTCGTCGCCAGCCATGACGGCCTCATCGGCGCGAAATACGGCCAGACGCTGGAACAGATCGTCGACGGCACGAAAGACGACGATTGGGTGTTCTACAAGCAGGAGGCCATCCGCAAGTTCTTCGCCGCTCACGACGTCATCTACGTGCAGGGCCACGAGCACCAGTATCAGCGCTCCCTCGTCAGCGCCAAGCCCATGCTCCAGACCCTGCCGTCGAGTTCGACGCCGACGGGCGGCAACTACCGCATGGACGTCTACACCCAGATCATGTCCGGCAACGCCTCCTACAAGGGCTACGAGTTCCGCTTCGGCGAACGCGACCTCGTGCAGGCGATCGTCTCCCAGAAGAACGCGACGATGGAGAGCGGGTCGACGCATTTCGACGTGAACTCGTCGCTGCTGACGTTCACGGGCGAGCGCGTGGACTATGAATCATGGTTCGCCGAGCACACCGCGAAGTCGAACGCGGCCGATCAGGATTTCGACGCCGACTGGAAAATGCTCGACAAGTTCTCGCGCGCGAAGAACCGTTGCGAGACCATCGTCTATCCGAACTCCATTCTCGCCGACACGCGGCCCGTGCTGGTGCTCCAGCCGGAATATCTCACCCATGACTGCTACGGCGCCGACGGCAGCTATGTGAATCTCGTCGGCGGCGTGAACGCGACGTTCAACCGCACCGACACGCGCACGCGCACGCTCGGCTACACGCCGGGCTTCTCGCGCGCCGAGACGCTGACCGACCTCGTGCGGCTCGCCTATCAGTGGCTGTTCCAGTTCCACCAGCCCTGGTCGCCGAACCTCAACAGCCCGGCGCGCGTCGTTCCTGACGGCGGCGCCGACGAAATGGTCATCCCGGAGACGACGGTCGATCTCAAGGAGCATGTGACGACGAGCTGGCTGCCGGCGGAAGCGGGAACGGCGAGCGCTGTCGTCATCGTCAGCGGCACGCAGAACCAGACCGGCATGTACCAGGATGATTACGGCGTGCCGAAAGACATCGAAGCCGTCGCCGGCCTCGCCATGTCGCAGACCAACGGCGGCGCGAAGCAGCCCGTGACGCTGCCCGCAACCGCGACGAAGTCCTGGGATATCGCGGACGCCGTATCCGACAGCTACGCGGTGCAGTTCACGGGACCGGCCGCGCTCGATCCGGCCAGCGTCACGCTCGGCGTGCGCGACGGCGACGCATGGCGCGCGCTCGCGTCAGACGATTGCGTCGTCTCGGGCGGCTTCATCAAGAGCTATGTCGGGACGCCGCCCATGCGTCCCGCCGCCTGCGCCGCGACCCCGCTTGTCGGGCGCGACACGGTTTATCCGAACCGCTGGTGGGCGGTGCTGAACGAAGACGCCGAACTGGCGCTGATCGACAAGCCGTAGGGCGCAAGACGTTTCCGCTTGCGCGCGCGGCGGGCAGGTCGGGTCATGAATCGGCTGCCGAGGATTCTTCTTCCCCTGCGTTAACGGGGAAGAAGGCTCTTCGCAGCCGCGCTCTTCTGGGGAACGATTCTCCGCCCCTCGCTGTTTCTTCGCCGAGCGCCCGACGACGCGCCACGCGATGCCCTGCGAGAGAATGAACGAAACGACGAACAATCCGCCGACCGCCGTCCTCTACCGCATGTGGACGCCGGACCATCTCTGCCCGTTCGGGCTCAAGTCGAAAGCGCTGCTCGAGCGCAAGGGCTACCGGGTCGAGGATCATCTGCTGCGGAGCCGGGCGGAGACCGACGCTTTTCAGGCGAAGCACGATGTCGAAACGACGCCGCAGACCTTCATCGGCGGCGAGCGCGTCGGCGGCTATGACGATCTGAAACGTTTTTTCGGCGCGCCCGAGAAAGACGAGGACGCGCCGACCTACGCGCCTGTCCTCGCCGTCTTCGCCATGGCGGCGCTGATGGCGCTCGCGGCGAGCCGGTTCGTCTACGGATCGTTTCTGAGCGAGCGGGCCATCGTCTGGTTCGTCGCGTTCAGCATGTGCATGCTGGCGACGCTGAAGCTGCGCGACCTGTCCGGTTTCTCCAACCGCTTTCTCGGCTACGACCTCTTGGCGCGCCGCTGGGTGCGCTACGGCTATCTTTATCCCTTCGGAGAGGCCTTCGCCGGCATCCTTATGGTCGCCGGGGCGCTCACCTGGCTTTCGGCTCCCGTGGCCCTCTTCATCGGAACGGTCGGTGCAGTTTCGGTCTTCAAGGCGGTCTATATCGACAAGCGCGAGTTGAAATGCGCCTGCGTCGGGGGGGACAGCAACGTGCCACTAGGGTTCGTCTCGCTCACCGAGAACCTGATGATGATGATCATGGGTATCTGGATGCTGATCCGGGTCTACCTGATCGGCTGACGGCCCGTCGCTGGCTCTATAGGGGCGCGGCGTGTACGACCTTTTTGAGTGGGGGGAGATGATCCCCACTTATCAGCCATCACGCCAAGAGCTGGTTCGAGATTCGTCACCCGATCGTCGCTAGAAAGGGAAACGTCCCCAGCAGCCAATAGGCAAACCGGGACAATTGCCCGGTCATGATGGCAACTCCCATTATGATCATGGCAACACCCGCGCCCTTGTAGAGCCAGCGACCGGCCTTGCCGATCTGCCTTACCCGCGCGGCGATGGCGTCGGTGAACAGCGCAGTCAGCAGGAAAGGCACCCCCAGACCAGCGGAATAGATCGACAGCAGCCAGATGCCGTCCGACATGCCGCCGGAGGTCGAACTGAGTGTCAGGATCGCGCCGAGGATCGGTCCGATGCAAGGTGTCCAGCCAAAGGCGAAGGCCAGTCCCAGCACGTAGGCCCCAAACGGGCGACCGCCGGGAATGTCGAGATTGAAACGGGTATCGCGCGAGAACGCATTGAGACGAAAGACACCCAGCATGACCAATCCGAACAGAATGATGATCGCGCCGCCGAGATGGTTCAGCTCGGTGCGCCATGTCAGCAGCAGGGATCCGAGCGCGCTGGCCCCGGCCCCGAGGGCGACGAAGACCGTCGAAAAGCCCAAGACAAAGCAAGCACTCAACCCGAGCGCCCCGGCGCGCGCCCGCAAACCGACCGACCGCGTCGTGCGCAAATCCGGTTGCCCTGCGATGTACGAGACGTAGCCAGGCACCAGTGGCAGGACACAGGGCGACAGAAACGAAATGGCACCCGCCAAGAAGGCCGCGAAAATGCCGATGCCGGATATGTCCATCATGCCTCACGATCGGCGCTGAAAGACTGCGCGGCCCACCAGAACGCGACCAGCGGTATCACGATCCATTGCAACACAGGTGAAAGGCCCGCATCGAGGACCGGAATGATCGGCATCAGGTCCGAATAGGCCCATGCCTCACGGATCTCGATGTTGAGCCATTCACTGAACAGCGTGTATCCCAGCCCGAACACCACCGTCAGGACGGTCACAGACCGCCGCGTGGAGGCGACCAGGGGCCAGCCCCGGCCCGTCAGCATCAAGGCCAGCATCAGCGCGCTCATGGCGATCAGGATATCGCCACCCGTGCAATGAACGGCAGCGAAGACAATCTCGCCCCAGGTGCCCTCGTTCCAGATCGTGTAGAGCGGCATATGCGCGAGCTCCCAGATCAAGTTGGCCGGGATGATCACCGCAAAATACCGACGCAGAGCTGTCAGGGAAACTCCGTCTGTCGAGGACAGCCTGACGCCAGTCGCGACGGCACTCATTGAAACACACCTGTTAGCAGGTCCCACCAGCTGGGCTCCCGGCGTCGATGCTGGGCGTTGTTGATCAACTCGCTGACATAGAGGATCAGGTTCACGTTCTTGAAGTCCATGCCATGGAATTTTGCAGCGAACCGCCCGCCGATGTCCACGACATGGGTGACCGCTCCGTGCATCATTATGTCGCTGTCGGCGGTCATCGTGAACTCCAGCCCATAGTCCCGCGCCAGAACGCGCGTTGCATTTTCAGTCTGATCGGGACGTTTGGTTAGAATAACCCAATTGCTTGGATCGAGCCCATGCCGGTCCGAGTAATCGCGCAACACGTCTGGCGTGTCGTTCACAGGATCGGTCGTGATCGAGATGAACTGCACAAGCTCCTTCATCGGCCCGTCGTTGATCGAAGCCTGGACCGCCGCGATCTTTTCCGCATGGAGCGGGCAGATATCCGGGCAGTTGGCATAGATGAAATGCAGGATGACCACCTTGTCGCTGAAATCCGACAGGCGCACGGGATTCCCCTCGGAATCCTGCAGTTCGAAACCCGGAGCCTGCGCTGCATCGATGGCTTGGAAGTAGGGCTCCATCTCGAACATGCGCGCATCCAGGTTTTCCCCCGGATGATTGGCGAAGGCCGGAGACGAAATCGTGGCCGCGAGTATCGCTAAAGCGGCGCGCCGTGTCAGTGCTGTCAATTCTTGTATCCTTACAATAAATGCCTGCCGATCCGTTGAGCGACAGGCATTTGGGCAAATCTAGCCGTCAGACTTTTCCGACGGCATCATGCCGCCGTCCATGTTCTCGGTCATGGACGCCATCATCTCGGTGCAGGCTTCCATCATGGGTTTCATTTCGGCCATCATCTTCATCATGCCCATCATGTCGCCGTCCATCATGCCGCCTTGCATGGCCCCCTCATTCTGCATCATTTCGCCCGTTTCCGGCGTGGTCTGTTCCTGGGCGCTGACGGCAAATGCACTTGCGGTAAGGGCCGTCGCAACGACGAAAGTTGTAAGTGTTTTTCTCATGGTTTTCTCCTTGGGTTGATCGTGTGGTTATCGAAAGAACTCAGTCGGGAGACGCCCCGTCCGGCGAATTGGAGCATCCCTTTCCAGACCCGCCCTTCATGCACAGACCCAGGCCGCACATCGCGGCACAGGGGGCCAGCGAGACCAGAACAGGCGCGAGCCCGATCGCGGTGAGCCATCCCCAGTTCAGGGCCATGCCGCCCCCCATCACGGTTGCCGCACCGACGAACAGCAATCGTCTGCGCGTCAACCACCTGGGCCAATTTCCTGCGCTTTCGATGTTGGCGGCACCCGCAATGTTGGAAGGTGATATTTCGTTCATACGGAAAGTCCTTTCGATGATTAAAAGCTAGTCATTCCAGTAGCTGGAAGGTCAAGGGTGAGCAGTGGACTTTTGCTAGGATTCATTCAATAAAGCTTCGCAAAAAGGACACCATCTCGGGATCATCCCATTCGGCCGGGCCGACCAGTCGCCCGAGCTCCCGCCCCTGCGCGTCGATCAGGATCGTCGTCGGCAGGCCAACGGTGCGCAGCGCGGTCATCGAAAGCATGGTCTGGTCGACATACATATTGAGATTGGTGACACCGATCTCGTCGTAGAAACGCCGAACGATTTGTGATCCGGCCCGGTCGATGGAAAGGGCAACCACTTCGAAGTCGTCGCCGCCAAGTTCCGCCTGAAGCGCATCGAGCGTCGGCATCTCTTCGCGGCAGGGGACGCACCAGGTTGCCCAGACATTCACGAGGATCACCTTGCCGCGAAAATCTTCCATGTCTCCGCGGCTGCCGTCATCTTTCTCGTAGCGCACATTGGCGACAGGCTGCGGGGTGTCGTGAAGTGCAAACCCTTGCGGTGTCGCGAAAGCCGCGCCGACGGACAGTGCCCAGGCGATCAGCGCCGGTTTCAGATTTTTCATGGCGTTGTCTCCTTGGCGGATTGGGTTTTGAGGTCACGGACGATCGGCAGCAGCGTTTCCTGCAGGATCGCTCGCGTGATCGGACCGACATGGCGGTAGGCGACCGTGCCATCGGCGATGACGTAGGTTTCGGGCACGCCATAGACGCCCCATTCGATACCGGCGCGTCCGTTGATATCGGCCCCGATGCGCGCGTAGGGATCGCCCAATTCGTCGAGCCAGGCGCGGGCTTGATCGGGCGGGTCTTTGTAGTTGATCCCGTAAAGCGGCACTTCGTCTGTTGCGCTCAGTTCCATGAACAACGGATGTTCGGCGCGGCAAGGCACACACCACGAGGCGAAGACGTTCACGAGCGAGACGTGGCCGATCAGGTCCTGTGTCGAAAGACCTTCCTCGCGGCCAAGCACCGGGGGCAGCGCGAAGTCGGGCACAGATTTGCCGAGAAGTGCCGACGGCAAATCGTCGCCACCCCTGAAAAGCCCCCAAACGAACAGGACCATGAGGGCAAAAGCTATCAGCGGCACCAGCAAGAACCCGGAGATTCTGCGCCGTGATACGGGTTCGGTTTTGCCGACGACCTCTTGCGTCATGGCTGCGCTTGCTCATCCGTGAGGGTGCGGCTTTCCTGCGACGCGCGAACCCGGTCGGGCCATGTGCTCTTGATGTAGTCGATGATTGCCGTGATCTCACCGTCTGTCAGTACGCCCTCATATCCGGGCATGTCGCTTTCGTAGCCGTTCCCGACAATCGCTGCCGGTCCGTGTTTCACGATGTCGAACAATACGCGGTCGGGGTGATGCCAGGTATGGCCGGAGGCGTCGTGCGGTGGGGCAGGCAACTTGCCGCTCGGCAATCGTGTGCGCCATTCAGGTTGCCCTTCCAGGTTCGCCCCATGGCAACTGGCGCAATTCTCTTGATAGAGGCGCTCACCCATGCGCACGTCGCTCTGCGCCGCTACGGGCAAAACCGTTGTGGCGAGCAGGACAGCCGAGAGCCTAATCGTGTTTTTCACTAAGTTTCCGCCTTCTTATTGCGAGCCACCTACAGAGGACGATGAGTGCCGCGAGCAACGACAGGACAAGCAGGACGCAAATCGCCTAGACCAAGCCCATCGACAACAGGCTGTCGCCGCTGCTGGCACCTTCAGTCCGCATTTCGGTGCATTTCTATTTTCCGCTGTCCGAGCGGATGTATTTGACCAATGCGATCGCCGCGAGCACCAGCACCCCCACGATCAGCAACCAGACGAGGCCCATCGCGATCATCATGCCGCCGCCCATCATTTCACCGTTCATCATTATACAATTCATCCTTTGCTTTTCCTTGAAGCCGATCTGGCACGGGTTCGCACCAGACCGCGCAATTGATCATTCGACCGCATATACGGTCGGGCTCACACCTTCCTCGACGGTGTAAATCTTGAACGGCTCCTGTTTTGCGCCGCCCATACCCGGCGACCCCATCGGCATACCGGGAAGGGTCACACCGGCAATTTCCGGGCGCTCTTCGAGCAGCCTGTTGACGACATCGATCGGCACGTGACCGCTGACAACGTAATCGTCCAGAAAGGCGGTATGGCAGCCCTGAAAATCGTCCGGGATACCAGCCTCGCGGCTGATCTGCGCCAAATCGTGGGTCGGTTTCACCTCCACCGTGAAACCGTTCTCCCGCAGATAGTCCGCGTAGCTTTCGCAGCATCCGCATTGCGGGTTCTTGTAGAGCGTGACCTCCTGCGCGGCGACCGGTGCGGCATTCAGGCTCATCGCAAGGACAGCGGCAGCACCTGCGGTGCCGAGGCTGGCAAATCCAAGTATCTTTTTCATCGGTTCTTTCCCTTCCGTCGTCAGTGATCTGTGAGTTTTCAGGTTTTGGTCGTGTCAGGATCGACACGGATGACGCCCATCATGCCCGCCGCCTGGTGTTCCAGAATGTGACAGTGGAACATCCAGTCGCCTGGGTTGTCCGCGACGAACGCGATTTCGACCCGTTCTTCGGGGGCCATCAGGACGGTGTCCTGCCATTCGCGATGCCGTGTCGGTTGCCCGTTGCGCGCGATCACACGGAACGAATGTCCATGAAAATGGATCGGATGGTGCCAGGCGGTGCGATTATCCATCTCGAACACGTGCGACGTGCCCTGCGGCAGGACCAGCAAGGGGTCCATCATATGACCCGTCGCGGCTTCTCCGTTGATGAACCACATGTTGCCCTCGCGCATCTGGTCCATCATCGACCCCATACCGCTGCCCATCATCATCTGCCCCATCATTCCGCCGTTGAAGACGATCTGGTGCCGCGCGGCCGACGCCATGTCCGGTTCGGCCAGCGGGTTGGGCGGCAGGTCCATCGACCAATCCGGCACACTGTCCCGCAGCCTGTCAGGCCCGTAGGCGAGATCGACCAGACGGTATTCGAGGCCTTCGTAGAAGACATCGGTGACCGTGACGGCCTCTCCGGGTTTGCCGGTCATGTCGATTACCAGATCGACACGCATCGCCGGGCCGATCACCACGACCCCGCCGTCAGGGGCATGGGGCGTCACGGGTTGACCGTC
>CAKZPN010000025.1 GCA_937139335.1 uncultured Roseicyclus sp.
GAATTTGGTTAGCCTGTGAGCTCAATGGCGAGTTTGTTGTGGCGTTCAATGAGCTTGCCGACATCTTGTCCAAGCAGCTGCCTGTCGCCAACAATTTGCTTACCCTCAACAAACAAGTCACGCACATTGTGTGGGCCCGTTAGAACCAACGCAGCTACAGGGTCCCAACTGCCCGCGGCCTCAATGGTATTGAGGTCCCAAATTGCGATGTCAGCCCGTTTCCTAACTTCAATTGACCCACAGTCGTTTCGCCCGAGCACTTTGGCGCCGCCAAGTGTGGCAATTTCTAGCGTCTCGCGGGCGGACATGGCGTCGGCCCCGTTTTTCACCCGTTGCAGCAATAGCGCCTGCCGAGCTTCATTCAACAAATGTGCTGAATCGTTGGAGGCGGATCCGTCAACGCCCAGACCAACATTGACCCCAGCATCAAGCATTTCCCGAACAGGCGCAATGCCTGATCCTAGCCTGCAGTTAGAGCAGGGGCAGTGGGCGACACCAGTGCCTGTGCGGTTAAACAAGTCAATTTCTGTGCGGTCAAGTCTTACACAATGCGCATGCCATACATCATCGCCAACCCAACCTAGATCCTCAGCATATTGCCCTGGCCGACAACCGAATTTCTCAAGACTGTAGGCGACATCCTCATCATTTTCCGCGAGGTGCGTGTGCAGCATCACGCCTTTGTCGCGAGCCAAAATGGCCGTATCGCGCATTAGGTCTCGGCTCACAGAGAATGGAGAGCAGGGGGCAAGTCCGACCCGAACCATTGCGCCGTCTTCAGCATCGTGGAACGCGTCAATGACGCGGAGGCAGTCCTCCAGGATCGCGGCCTCCCCCTCGACCAGGCTGTCCGGCGGCAGGCCGCCCAGCGATTGCCCGATCGACATGGCGCCGCGCGTGGCGTGCAGGCGCAGCCCGATTTGCCCCGCCGCCTCGATCGTGTCGTCGAGCCGCGAGCCGTTGGGAAAGAGATAGAGGTGGTCGGACGACATCGTGCAGCCGGACAGCGCGAGTTCCGCCAGCCCGGTCAGCGCCGAGACCCCCATGTGCTCTGGCGTGAAGCGAGCCCAGATCGGGTAGAGCGTCTGCAGCCAGCCGAACAGCGCCGCGTCCTGCGCGCCCGGCACGGCGCGGGTCAGCGACTGGAACAGGTGGTGGTGCGTGTTCACAAGGCCGGGAGTGACCACGCAACCGGCGCAGTCAAGCACCTCGCCGCTGGAGGCAAGCCCCTGCCCCACCACGACAATCGCGCCGTCGCGGACCAGGATGTCGGTATCCGCCAGCTCCGTCCCGGCGTCGTCCATCGTGACGACAACCGCTGCATGTCGCAGCAGCGTCTCAGGCATCGGGCGCCTCGCGCAGGATCGCCAGCGCGGCGGCGTGGATCGCGGGATTGGCGGCGGCCAGCGCACGCCCGCCCTCATGCACCGGGCCGCCCCGCCAGTCGGTGACGACGCCGCCCGCGGCCTCGATCACCGCGATCGGGGCGGAAATGTCGTAGGAGGCGAGGCCGGCCTCGATCACGAGGTCGACCTGCCCCAGGGCCACCAGCGCGTAGGCGTAGCAATCCATGCCGTAGCGCGTCAGCTTCACCCGATCGCGCACCGCCTCGAACCCGGCGCGCTCCGCGGGCGAGCCGACCTCGGGAAAGGTGGAAAACAGTGTGGCGTCAGACAGATCGCCGATCGCTCGGGTGGCGAGCGGCGCTTCGCCATGCGGGCCGACGAGGCGCGCGCGGCCGAAGCCGCCCTCGAAGCGTTCGCCGATATAGGGCTGGTCGATCAACCCGTAGATCGGGCCGCCCGCATCGTTCAGCGCGATGAGAACGCCCCAGGTCGGCGTGCCCGAGATGAAGGCGCGGGTTCCGTCGATGGGGTCGATCACCCAGGTCAGGCCGGTGGTGCCAGGCTTGGCCACGTCCTCTTCGCCCAGGATGGCATCCTCGGGGCGAAGCCGCGCCAAGACCTCCCGCATCGCGGCCTCCGCGGCGCGGTCGGCGGCTGTCACCGGGTCGAACCGGCCCACGCCCTTGTCGTCGGCGGTCAGGCTGGCACTGCGGAAGAACGGCAAGATCGCCGCCCGCGCCGCGTCGGCCATGGCATGGGCGCAGGCGATCAAATCGTCCACGGGCAGGTCATCGGCTCCGGGCAAGGGGGCGGTCATGTCGGGCCTCGGCACTGCGGGTCTGGAACGCATCGCGGAGGTGGCACGATCCTCCGCCCGCGGTCAAGCGGCGCCCGGTCAGGCCGCTGCGTCCGACAGGACGCGCGCCAGATCGAACAGCCGCCGGCGCTGGTTCTCGGGGATCGCGTAATAGGAGCGGATCAGTTCCAGCGCCTCCTTGTCGGCGAGGATGTCGGCGGGCACCCCGCCGTTTGCGCCGGCGGTCGGCGCCATCTCGTCCGCACCCGTCGCGCCCTCGAAGAAATAGGCCACCGGCACCGACATCGCGTCGGCTATGTCCCACAGGCGCGAGGCGCTGACGCGGTTCATGCCGGTCTCGTATTTCTGGATCTGCTGGAACTTGATGCCGACCTTCTGGGCCAGTTGCTGCTGGGTCATGCCCACCAGCCAGCGGCGGTGCCGGATGCGTTTTCCAACGTGGACGTCTACAGGGTGCTTCACAAGGCCCTCCTTAGTTTGTCAAACCAAACGTCGCCACCCGCGCCGATCGTCCCGGACGGCAGATCCCCCGGTTGCCCGGCGGCAGTCCCAAGGCCAGCGCGACCCCGGCAAACCCGTGACGGGTCGGGCACATCACCCCCCACCCCGTGGTGCAGGCACCGGGCGGCGGCGGCAGGTCGCGCGAACCAGAAAAAGGGTATTCGCCCTTTGCGTGTCGGGCAACGTGGCGTTTTTGCATGCGTCCTCTGGCCGCCGCCCGTCGCCGCCGCTAGGCTCGCCGCGAACGAGACTGGAGGGGACATCATGCGCGCCTTTCGCGTCATGGAACCGGGCCGCACGCCGGAACTGACCGAGATCGACACGCCCGAGCCGGGACCGGGCGAGATTCGGGTGCGCATCGCGGCCTGCGGGCTGAACTTCGCCGATCTGCTGATGATCAAGGGCGAATACCAGGATACGCCGGTCGCACCCTTCACGCTCGGAATGGAGGTCGCGGGGGTGGTCGAGGCGATCGGCGACGGCGTCACCCTGCCCGCGCTCGGCACGCGGGTGGCGGTCTTTGCGGGCCATGGCGGCCTGGCGGAGTTTGGCGTTTTCGACGCCGCCCGCGCGGTGCCGATCCCCGATTCCATGTCCTTTGACGAGGCGGCGGGGTTCCTCGTGGCCTATGGCACCTCGCATCTCGCGCTGACGCATCGCGCGGGGCTGAAGCCGGGCGAGCGGCTGCTTGTGCTCGGGGCCGCCGGTGGCGTCGGGCTGACGGCGGTGGAGCTTGGCGCGGTGATGGGGGCCGAGGTTATCGCGGTGGCGCGCGGCGCCGAGAAGCTTGCCGTCGCGCAGACCGCGGGGGCGCAGCATCTGATCGACAGCGACAGCGGCGACATCCGGGCCGAGGTGAAGGCGCTGGGCGGCGCCGACGTGGTCTATGACGCGGTCGGCGGCGCGGCGTTCGACGCCGCGTTGCGCGCGACGCGCCCCGGCGCGCGCATCCTGACCATCGGTTTCGCCAGCGGAACCGTGCCGCAGATCCCGGCCAACCTGCTGCTGGTGAAGAACCTCAGCGTGCTGGGCCTCTACTGGGGCGGCTACCTGAAGCTTGCGCCCGACGTGCTGACAGCGTCGCTGTCCGAACTGATGGCGCTCTACGCCGCGGGCCGGATCAAGCCGCATATCGGCGCCAGCTATTCGCTCGACCAGGCCGCCGACGCGCTGGAGCTGCTGCGCAGCAGGAAGAGCACCGGCAAGGTCATAGTGACGACTTAGCCGCCGGCTCAGAGGCTGCGAAAGCTCGACCGCGTCAGGTCCACCAGCGCGTCCAGCGGGCTGCCGCGGTTCAGGTCCGAGCGGTAGAGGTTGATCTTGATCTGCGGCAGCGGCGGCAACGCGCCACCATGGGCGATCCGCTCCACATAGGGCGGTTCGGTGCCTTCGATACAAGCATGCACCGCCAGATCGGCGCTGACCGAGGCCTCGACGGTGCGGATCGAATCCGATTCCACCGCCATTTCCCAGGCGATGCCGGCCCGGTCCAGCGCCGCCTGCACGGACGAACGGAAGATGCAGGCATGCTCGAAGGCAAGCCGCAGCGGCCGCTGCTTCCACATCTGGCCGCCTTCCGCCCCGACCCAGACCAGCGGGCGGGTGATCAGGGTCTCGCCGCCGGCGTCGCAAAGCGCCTCGGTGGTCAGGATGGCGTCAAGCTCACCGCGCGCGAACATCCGCTTCAGCCGCGCGGTGTAGGACGACACCAGTTGCACCTTCACCCGCGGGTAATCGACGGCAAGCCGGTGCAGCACGCGCGGGATCGAAGGGTAGACGATGTCGTGGGGCACCCCCAGCTTCAGCTCGCCCTCGTAATCCGAGGCGGTGAGCCGCGTCAGCACCTCGTCGTTCAGCTCCAGCATGCGGCGCGCGTAGCCCAGCATCTGCTCGCCCGCGCCGGTGAGGATCAGCCGCCGCGTCGCGCGGTCGAATAGGCCGACATCGAGCATGTCCTCGAGCCGCTTGATCTGCATCGAGACGGCCGATTGCGTGAGATTGAGGTATCCGCTCGCCTTTGTCACACCACCGGCATCAGCGACGGCTACGAAGGCGCGGAGAGCGGTCAGATCGAGATTTCGGGGCATATCACATCCTGTGATCTGAAACTTCAGAAACATTCACTTTCAAGATGCACACCCGGTCACATATATCAAGCATCGAAATCTCTCCCTGATTTTGAATAACGAAACGCGAAAGGACTACCCCGATGGCCGAAATAATGGCTTCGCACGGGGCGACCGCCATTGGTCGCGCCACCCCCTCCCTGATGGCCCGGCTTTTTGCCTGGCACGCCCGCTGGCTCGAAACCCGGCGCATGCAGGCGCTTGACGCGCATCTGCGCCGCGACCTCGGCCTCGACATCCCGCCGGCCGGCCGCGCCGCCGCCCGTCCCGGCTGGGACGTGAGCCTGCCCGGACTGCGATGAGCGCGTTCGATCCGACGCACCCTTTGGGGCTGCGCCCACGATTGGAAAAAACTATCGCGCCGTGGCCTCAGGCCGCGGCGCGTTTTCCTTGAATTACAGGCTCTCCTCACCGATATTCATGCTCAAGGATGAGCCCGCCCGCGCAACCGCGCTGACCGGGCTCGGCCGCACGCTTTCTTTGGAGGGATAAATGGCAGACTATCAGACGATCCGGGCCGGCGTCTCCGGCGCCCGCGCAGCCGAGATCGATCAGGGCCTGCGGGCCCATATGAACAAGGTCTACGCCACCATGTCTGGTGGCATGCTGATCACCGCGGCCGCCGCCTGGGCGATCGCCAACCTCGCCGTCACGTCCGACCCGACCGGCGCAACCGCCGCGCTGCGCGAAGGGCAATACCTGACGGGCCTGGGCGAAGTGCTCTACACCACGCCGCTGCGCTGGGTGGTGATGTTCGCGCCGCTGGCCTTCATCCTCTTCGGCTGGGGTGCCCTGATGCGCCGCGGCTCGGCCTCGGTCGTCAGCCTCGGCTTCTTCGCCTTCGCCGCCGTCATGGGCGTGTCGATGAGCTCGATCTTCCTCGTCTTCACGTCGGTCTCGATCGTGCAGACCTTCCTCGTGACCGCCATCGCCTTCGCCGCGCTCAGCCTCTACGGCTACACGACGAAGCGCGACCTGTCGGGCATGGGCACCTTCCTGATCATGGGTGTGGTCGGCCTGATCATCGCGATGGTCATCAACATCTTCCTGCAGTCGCCCGCGATGATGTTCGCGATCTCGGCGATCGGCGTGCTGATCTTCGCGGGTCTCACCGCCTTCTACACGCAGGAAATCAAGAGCACCTACGTGGCTCACGCCGCACACGGAGACCAGGAATGGCTGGACAAGGCCGCCATCGACGGCGCGCTGAGCCTCTACATCGCGTTCCTGAACATGTTCCAGTTCCTGCTCATGTTCATGGGACAGCAGGAATAGCACCTGCCGCCACAGGATCTGCAAAGGGCCGGGGGAAACCCCGGCCCTTTTTGCATGCGCGTCACGAAAGTTTCACGGGGACCGCCGTGTCCTCGCGGCCTATATCACCTCCATGACCGATGCCGCAGCCCCCGCCCCGCCCCGTGACATGACCGAACTGACCCGCGTCTTCGGGCGCATCGGGCTGCTCAGCTTTGGCGGACCGGCCGCCCAGATCGCACTGATGCACAAGGAGCTGGTCGAGGATCGGCCCTGGCTGACCGAGCGGCAGTTCCTGAACGCGCTCAGCTTCTGCATGCTCCTGCCCGGCCCCGAGGCGATGCAGCTGGCCACCTATGCCGGCTGGCGCGTGGCGGGCGTGCGCGGCGGGCTGATCGCGGGGCTGCTCTTCGTCGTGCCCGGCGCGGCGGTGATCTTGCTGCTCGCCTCGATCTACGCCGCCGTGGGCAACGTGCCGCTGGTGCAGGCGCTGTTCCTCGGCATAAAGGCGGCGGTCATCGTCATCGTCCTGCAGGCGCTGGTGAAGGTGTCGAAGAAGGCGCTGACGGGCTTGGTCCCGTACCTGATCGCGGGCGCGGCATTCCTCGCCATTTACGCGCTGCAGGTGCCGTTCCCGCTGATCGTGCTGGGCGCGGCGGGCCTTGGCGCGCTTTTCATGGTGAAGGCCGCGCCGGAGACGGCCCCCGTGCCTCGCGTCTCAAGCACGTCGACTCTGGGCACCGTGGCGCTCTGGGGCGCGATCTGGCTCGCCCCGCTCGCGCTTCTCTGGATCGTGGCGCCGGGCGGGCTGCTGGCCGAGGTGGGGCTCTTCTTCGCCAAGCTCGCCGTCGTCACCTTCGGCGGCGCCTACGCGGTGCTGGCCTACATGGTGCAGGAGGTGGTCGGCGACTACGGCTGGCTGACCACCGCGCAGATGATGGATGCGCTCGGGCTGGCCGAAACCACGCCCGGCCCGCTGATCCTGGTGACGGAGTTCGTGGGTTTTCTCGCGGGCGCGCAGGCGGGCGGCTGGGGCCTTGGCCTCGCCGCCGCGCTGGTCACGCTCTGGGTCACCTTCGCGCCGTGCTTCCTGTGGATCTTCGCGGGCGCCCCCTACATCGAGTGGATCGCCAGCCGCCCGCGCCTGACCGGCGCGCTGCAGGCGATCACCGCGGCAGTGGTCGGCGTGATCCTGAACCTCTCGGTCTGGTTCGCGCTCCACGTCATGTTCGCCGATCTGGAGTCACTCACCGCCGGCCCGCTGTCTGTGCTGGTGCCGGTCTGGTCCAGCCTCGACGGCACCGCGCTCGGCCTCACCGCGCTGGCGGGCGGGCTGATCTGGGGCCTCCGGCTCGACCTGATGAAGGTGTTGCCGATCATGGCGCTGGCGGGTCTTGGCGCAACATGGGCGCTGTCGGGGATTTGAGGTGTTGACTCGGGGGCGCGCGCGGGTAAAAGGCGCAGTCTCAGGATAGAACGCGGTGCGCCCGACGCGCCGCCCCGTACCATCGCAGGAGCCCGACCCATGGCGAAGCCGACGACCATCAAGATCCGCCTGAACTCGACCGCCGGGACGGGCCATTTCTACGTGACCAAGAAAAACGCCCGCACGATGACTGACAAGATGACCGTACGAAAGTACGACCCGGTCGTGCGCAAGCATGTCGAATACAAGGAAGGCAAGATCAAGTAATCGCCTTTCCATATCCGACCTGAGGGCCGCGCCGGGAACACCGACGCGGCCCTTTTTCGTTTTGGCATGCCAGTTTGGCGCATTTGGAGGCCCGGAAAGATGGCCGACGCACTCACCATCAGACCCACCACCGCCCTTGACCTTGCCGCAGTCGACGCGCTGCTCGCGGCCAGCTACCCGACGCTGCTCAAGCGCGACTACGCGCCCTCGGTGCTGGTCACGGCGCTGCCGCTGATCTCGCGTGCAAACCCCGCGCTGCTGCGCTCGGGCACCTATTTCGTGGCCGAGGGTGGCGAGGGTCAGGCGCTCGCCGCCGGCGGCTGGACGCGCGGCGCGCCGCAGGGTGGCGTTGGCATCGCCGAAATCGGCCATGTCCGCCACGTCGCGACGCACCCTGCGCATCTGCGCAAGGGGCTGGCGCAGGCGATCCTGACCCGCGTGCTGGCCGATGCGCTGTCGGCGGGGGCCGAGCGAATGATCTGCCAGTCCACGAAGACCGCCGTGCCGTTCTACAAGGCCATGGGCTTCCGGGTGCGCGGCGAGATCGTCATCGCGCTGCGCCCCGGCATCACTTTCCCGGCGGTGGAGATGGAGCGCGCGCTGTAACCGGCACGCGCCGTCAGAGGTCGATGGTCTCGCCCGGATCCGGGTCCAGCACTCGCACGCCGGGCAGCGCCTCCTTCATCGCGTCGGCCGACTGCTCCAGCGCCGGGAAGGTCTTGTAGTGATACGGGATCACGGTCTTGAACGAGAACAGCTTGGAAGCCGCGTAGGCCGCCCGCTTCATGTCCATCGTGTAATGCCCGCCCGCGCAGAGGATGCCGACATCGGGCGCGTGGATATCCGCCCAGATCCCCATGTCGGCCATCACGTCAGTATCGCCCGAGATGTAGACCGCGCGTCCGTCGCCCTCGATGATGTAGCCCGCCTCGGTTCCGACGGGGATGGCAGACCCGTCGGGCCGCGTGATCGACGAGGAATGCGTCGCGTTCACCATCGTCACGGACAGATCGCCGATCTGCACGGTGCCGCCCTTGTTGAACCCGTTCGCCGTGATCTCGTAGGCCTCCCCCCACATGTCCATCAGCTCCACCATGCCGTAGACCGGCACCGACAGCTCCTTCGCAAGTTCCGGCACGCCGCTGGTGTGGTCGTTGTGGCCATGAGTGATCAGGATCGCGGTGGCGCCCGTGAACATCGCCTCGCGCCGATCCGCGGGAAACATCGGGTTGCCGGCCTCCCAAGGGTCGATCAGCAGAACCTGATCGCCGAATTCCAGCCGAACCCCGGCATGTCCAAGCCACGTGTATCTCATGGTGTGCATCCTCCAACTGACATCCTGTCACCCGAGGATAGGCACGAGTTCCGACTCGCGCAAACGGCCTCAGGCGGCGCGGCGCGCGATCAGGCGGCGGGTGCCGACGAACAGCAGGCACAGCATCGCCGTCACCAGCCCGGTCATCGGGATCATCGCGAGACTGCCCGGATCGAGCGCCGAGCCCGAAAGCAGCACGAGTTGAACGGTGATGAAGAACCCGCCAACCGCGGGAATGAACACGTTGAGGAGGAGGCGCAGAAACGTACTGATCATCGGCCGGACCCTTTCCGTCGGGTTGGGTGAATTTAAGTCACGCTGACTAGTCAAAAGGGCAGAAATGGGGCGCGGGCGGGGAGAATCCGCCCAGTTTCCCGCTATCTGCCCCCGCGGGCGGCCCTGCCCCGCTCCCAAGGCCGCGAGATGCTTGCGGGCCGTGCGGGTCAGGGCTACACCGCGCCCTGTCCGGGATCAGGAGGCCCTCGAGAGATGTCCATTGACCGCGCCACCGCCGCCAAGGTCGCCAAGCTTGCCCGCATCAAGGTAGAGGAGGCCGATCTGCCGGCCCTCGCTGACGATTTCAACGCGATCCTCGGTTTCATCGAACAGCTCCAGGAACTGGACGTCGACGCGGTCGAGCCGATGACGAGCGTGACGCCGATGCGCCTCACGCGCCGCGAAGATGTGGTGACCGACGGCAACCAGCAGGCCAAGGTCCTGTCGAACGCGCCCGACGCGCGCGAGGGCTTTTTCGCGGTCCCGAAAGTGGTGGAGTGAGCATGTCAGAGCTGCCGAAACTGACCATCGCCGAGGCGCGCGACGCGCTGCGCAAGGGCGAGGTGACGAGCGTCGAGCTGACCGAAGCCTGCATTGCCGCCATCGACGGCGCCGATGCCCTTGGGGCGGTCGTCCACAAGACCCCCGAGATCGCGCTCGACCGTTCCCGCGCCGCCGATGCCCGCATCAAGGCCGGCGATGCGCCCGCGATGTGCGGCATCCCCGTCGGCATCAAGGACCTGTTCTGCACCGAGGGCGTGGCGTCGCAGGCCGGCTCCAGGATCCTCGAAGGGTTTCGCCCCGAGTACGAATCCACCGTCTCGGGCAAGCTCCGAGACGCCGGCGCGGTGATGCTGGGCAAGCTGAACATGGACGAATTCGCCATGGGCTCGTCCAACGAGACCTCCGTCTACGGCAATGCGGTGAACCCGTGGCGCGCCGAAGGTTCCGACACCGCGCTGACCCCCGGCGGCTCCTCCGGCGGCTCGGCCTCGGCGGTCGCCGCCGACCTCTGCCTCGGGGCGACCGGCACCGACACCGGCGGCTCGATCCGCCAGCCCGCCGCCTTCACCGGCACCGTCGGGCTGAAGCCCACCTACGGCCGCTGCTCGCGCTGGGGCATCGTCGCCTTCGCGTCGTCGCTCGACCAGGCCGGCCCGATGACCAAGACCGTCCGCGACGCCGCCATCATGGGCGCGGCGATGATGGGCCATGACGCGAAGGACAGCACCTCCGCCGACCTGCCCGTTCCCGATTTCGAGGCGATGCTGACCGGCGACATCCGCGGCAAGATCATCGGCATCCCGCGCGAATACCGCATGGACGGCATGCCGGAGGAGATCGAGACGCTCTGGGCCAGGGGCCGCGACATGCTGGCCGATGCCGGCGCCGAAATCCGCGACATCACCCTCCCGCACACGAAATACGCGCTGCCCACCTATTACGTCATCGCGCCGGCCGAGGCCTCCTCGAACCTCGCGCGCTACGACGGCGTGCGCTTCGGCTACCGCGCGAAACTGGCGCAGGGCGACGGTATCACCGAGATGTACGAGAAGACCCGCGCCGAAGGCTTCGGCGCCGAGGTGCGGCGCCGCGTGATGGTCGGCACCTACGTGCTGTCGGCGGGCTACTACGACGCCTATTACAACCGCGCCCGCAAGGTCCGCACGCTGATCAAGCGCGACTTCGAGACGGTGTTCGACGCGGGCGTCGACGCGATCCTGACGCCTGCCACCCCCTCGGCGGCCTTCGCGCTGGGCCAGAAATTCGACGACCCGGTGCAGATGTATCTCAACGACGTCTTCACGGTGACGGTGAACCTCGCTGGCCTGCCCGGCCTCTCCGTGCCCGCCGGCACCGACGCACAAGGCCTGCCGCTTGGCCTGCAGCTGATCGGGCGGCCCTGGGAAGAGGGCGCGCTGCTCAACGTCGGCGCGGCGCTGGAGCGCGCCGCCGGATTTGTGGCGAAACCGGCGAAATGGTGGTAAAGTCTCGAAAACGATAAACGATCGAGGCAGATGACATGGCAGGGTTCCGAACCGGCGGCAGCGCCCTTCTGGTGGTATTGGCTCTTGCGGCCTGCGGCGGCGGGCGCGCGCCCGACGATGTCTCCGACAGCATGGCCTATCGCGACCAGCAGGCGCTCGAGGCGCGGCGCGCCATGCTGAGGGGCGAGGTTCCCTACGCCGCCGAAGTCGCCCTGCCGGTCGCCGAGGCACCACCGCCGCCCACGGCCCTCGTGGCGCAACCTCCCGCCCCGGCCGAGGACGTGACCACCATCGCCGCCTTGGCCATCGCCGCCGCCGAAGCGTCGCCGCCAGAGCCCACCGTGGCGCTGGCCAGCGCGCCAGCCGCCGCCGAGGCGTCGACTCTTCCGGCCGCCCAAACCGCTCCCGAGCCCGTCATCGTCTCCGGCGCCGGTCCCGCCGTCGCCGATTATGCTCTCTCGACCAGCCATGCGGTCGGCCAGCGGCGCTACATCCGCAATCCGCTCGCTCAAGGCCGGCACGAGCGCGGCTGCGCCGCCTTCCAGTCCGCCGACATGGCGCAGGACTGGTTCTTGCAGAACGGCGGACCGGGCCGCGACCGGCAGGGGCTCGACCCCGACGGCGACGGCTACGCCTGCGGCTGGAACCCGGCACCGATCCGCGCAGCGGCCGCGTCGCCTTGAGCCTGTCGCCCAATTTCGGGCCCCGCCGCGACGGGCTGCGCCCCGAGCTTGTCGTCCTGCACTACACCGCCATGGCCGATTGCGCCGCCGCCCAGCGCGTGCTCTGCACGCCCGAGCGCGAGGTCTCGGCCCATTACCTGATCCGCCGCGACGGCAAGGTCGTGGCGCTGGTGGACGAGCCGATGCGCGCCTGGCACGCCGGCGAGGGGCGTTGGCGCGGGCGCGGCGACGTGAATTCCCGCTCGATCGGGATCGAGCTCGACAACACCGGCACCACGCCCTTCGCCGCCCCGCTGATGGACGCGCTCGAGGCGCTTCTGCCCGGCATCCTCTCGCGCTGGACCATCCCGCCCGAGGGCGTGATCGGCCATTCCTGCATGGCGCCGGGCCGCAAGATCGACCCCGGACCGCGCTTCGACTGGCAGCGTCTGGCCCGCGCCGGCCTCGCCGTCTGGCCAAAGACAAGCGCCACCGCCCCGGTCGACCCCGACCGCTTCCGCGCCGACGCCAGCACCTTCGGATTTCCCGATGTCGCGGACGACGCGCTGCTTTCCGCCGTGCGCCTGCGCTTCCGCCCCTGGGCTTCAGGGCCACTCGACGGGCGCGACTGCGCGGTCATGGCAGAGATGGCAGAGCGCTTCGGTCTTGATAAGACGTCCGCGCCGGCGTAGCTGAGCCAGGCGCGGAGGGCTGGATGACCGCGGGCGGGCAACCGTTCGAGGAAAGTCCGGACTCCCTGAAGCCACGGTGCCGGGTAACGCCCGGGCGGAGCGATCCGACGGAAAGCGCCACAGAGAAGAGACCGCGGTCCCTCGGGACCGTAAGGGTGAAACGGTGGGGTAAGAGCCCACCGCGCGACTGGCAACAGGAGCGGCACGGCAAGCCCCACCGGGAGCAATGCCGAATAGGGATGTCGCGGGGGAAACCCCGGGGCGTGGCTTCGGCCCCAGACATCCGGGTTGGCAGCTTGAGGCGCGCAGGCAACCGCGCGTCCAGAGGAATGGTCATCCAGAGGGGGCAACCCCTTGGACAGAATCCGGCTTACAGGCCCTCCGCGCATACCTGTTCCGATCCTGATCCGAAATTGCGCGTGCCGCGCAAGGCTCTTGCCTCGCCTTGCCCCTGCTGCGGGGCAGGCTCGGGCGGGCGCCCCTGATCGACGGCTTGCCCGGCCTCCGATTCCTTGTGCCAGGCGGCCGCGACAGGAGCCTCCGGCGGGGATATTTGGGAAACAGAGAAGAGGGGCCGGTCCACCCCGGCCGCTCCTCCGACCGGCCGGGGATTCTTCGTTCACGATCATCGGCGCCCCCGCCTTTCCCGCAATGACACGTCTCCGGTCAGGTGGGCAACAAAACGCCAAGAGCCTTCTCTGTTTCACAAATATCCCGGGGGAGTCCGAAGGACGGGGGCAGAGCCCCCTCTTTCGCGCCCTACCGCCGCGCGGCGAAGAAATCCCGCAGCAGCGCCGCCGCCTCGGCCTCGCCGATCCCGCCATAGACCTCTGGCGTCCAATGCGCCTGCGGATGCTCGAACACGCGCGGCCCCTGCGCCACGCCGCCCGATTTCGGGTCGCTCGCGCCGTAGTAGAGCCGCGAGATTCGGGCCGCCGCGATAACGCCGGCGCAGGCCGGGCACGGCTCCAGCGTCACCCAGAGGTCGCAGCCCGTCAGCCGCTCGGTTCCCATCGCCCGGCAGGCCGCGCGGATCGCCAACATCTCGGCATGCGCGGTCGGGTCGGTCAGCTCCCGCATCCGGTTGCGCGCCCGCACGATCACGCGTCCGTCCCTCACCACCACCGCGCCCACGGGCACCTCGCCGGCCAGTGCGGCCGCCCGCGCCTCGTCCAGCGCGGCATCCATGAATGTGAGGAAACCGGTCATGTCCCCTGATCCTGCCTTTCGCCCGGCCTGTCAAACCGCTATGCGCGGGGCCATGAGTGAGCCTGAACGCATCGCCAAACGCCTCAGCCGCGCCGGGATCGCCTCCCGCCGGGAGGCGGAGCGCATGATCGAGGCGGGCCGCGTCACCGTGAACGGCAAGATCATCGACAGCCCGGCGCTGAACGTCACCGAGGCTGACAAGATCACCGTCGACGGCAAGCCCGTGGGCGAGGCCGAGCGCCCGCGCCTCTGGCTCTACCACAAGCCGACCGGCCTCGTGACCTCGGCCAGTGACGAGAAGGGCCGCCAGACCGTCTTCGACGCGCTGCCTGGCGACCTGCCGCGGGTGATGAGCGTCGGCCGGCTCGATATCAATTCCGAAGGCCTGCTGCTCCTGACCAATGACGGCGGCATCAAGCGCAAGCTGGAACTGCCCTCCACCGGCTGGCTGCGGAAATACCGCGTCCGCGTGAAGGGCGCGCCGACCGAGGCCACGCTGGCGCCGCTGCGCAAGGGGCTGGTGATCGACGGCGAGCGCTTCCAGGCGATGGAGGCGACACTCGACCGGCAGCAGGGCGCCAATGCCTGGCTGACGGTGGGCCTGCGCGAAGGCAAGAACCGCGAGATCCGCCGTGCCATGACCGAGATCGGGCTGGAAGTGAACCGGCTGATCCGCGTCTCCTACGGGCCGTTCCGGCTGGGCACGCTGAAAGCCGGCGAGGTCGAGGAGATCAAGCCGCGTGTGCTGCGCGACCAGCTCGGCATCGAGGCCGCGGTCGAGGGCCACGCGGTCGCCAAGGAGAAACCGAAGCGGCCGCCGCTGCGCAAGAAGCCTACTCCGCGGCCCCAGGATCGTCCGGGCCGCCGCCCTCAGCGTTGAGGCTTTCGCGCTCGATCAGCTTCGCCTGCGCCATGAAGGCCACGAATAGGAACGCGGGCAGCGCGAAAGTTTCGAAGGTCACCCAGAACTCGGTCGACTGCGTGCGCCAGATGACCTCATTGGCCACCGCCATCAGCGCAAAGGCCGCCGCGATCCGGCGCGACAGGACAAGCCAGCCGCGATCAGACATCGGCAGCATCTCCCCCATCAGCACCTTCAGCCAGCCGCGCCCGCGCAAGAGGCCGATGCCGAGCGTCACCGCGAAGAACCCGTAGACCAGCGTCGTCTTCATCTTGAAGAACCGCTCGTCGTTGAGCCACACGGTGAGGCCGCCGAAGACGATCACCATGACGGCGGTGAAGACCTGGATGCGGCTCACCTTGCCGGTCAGCTTCCACAGCACCGCCATCGACGCGAGCAGCAGTGGCACGAAGCCGGCGGTGACCAGGATGAACCCGTCGTAATCGCGCCCGCCGACGGTCCAGGTCACGTCCTGAAACCGCATGTAGGCGAGGAAGAACAGCAGCGGCGGCCCAAGCTCGAGCGCCTGCCTGAGCCAGGGGTTGACGGGTCTGTCTTGCATGAAGGGTCCTTTCAGCCGCCCATCTCAACTATCACCGCCCCCGCTGCGATCAACCCCATGAGCGCCAGCCGCCGCGGGCCGACGCGGTCGCCCAGAAACAGCCAGCCGATGAGTGCCGCGAAGACGGTGGAGGTTTCGCGCAGCACCGCCGCCTCGCCCACTTGGTCGAGGCGCGTGGCGAGCATGATTGAGCCGAAGCTGGCGAAGGCGACGAGCCCGCCGAAGATGCCGCGCAGCGCGAGGGGGCCCAGCGGCGGTTTGCCTTCAAGGCGCAGGTAGAAGCGCAGCGCCAGCGGCGGGAACAGCAGCCCGTCGAAGAAGAAGAACCAGGCGAGGAAGGTGAACGGATCTGCCGCCGCGCGGATGCCGTAGGCGTCGTAGGTGGTGTAGAGCGCGACGAAGAGGCCGGTCAGCACCGCGAAGCCCAGCGCCGGCACCAGTGTCTCGCGGTCGAGCGTCACGTGGACGAGGTTGTAGGCGGCCAGCCCATAGAGCCCCGCAAGCAGCACCGCCACGCCCAGCCACTGCACCGGAGCGAAGGTCTCCCCGAACAGGAGCCAGGCACCGATGATGGTGAAGAGGGGCCCGGTACCGCGCATCACCGGGTAGACGACCGTGTAGGCGCCCCGCCGGTAGGCGGCCAGCGTCGCCCATTTGTAGACGGCGTGGATGGCGAAGGCCCCGGCGAAGATCGGCCACATATGCGGCTCGGGCCAGGGTACCACGAAGAAGGCGATCGGGGCGGCCATCAGCCCATAGGAGGCGTCGATCACGCCGCGCGCCAGCAACGGGTCGTGCTGGCCTTTCTGCAAGGCGCCGAACACGGCGTGCAGGACCGCGGCCAGAAGCGCCAGCAGCGTGGCCACGAGGGTCGCGGCCTCGGTGCCCTCGATGGCGGTGATCCAGGCGCTCATGAGATTTTACTCACAAGGCCTGTGGCTGAATGCGGGATTCAGTCAAGGCCGATCAGCGCATTGGCGAAATCTTCGGGGTCGAAAGGTTGCAGATCGTCAATCTGCTCTCCCACCCCGATCGCGTGGATCGGCAGGCCGAACTTGTCGGCCAGCGCCACGAGCACCCCGCCCTTGGCGGTGCCGTCGAGCTTGGTCATGATGAGGCCCGAGACATCGGCCATCTGCTGGAAGGTCTTCACCTGGCTCAGCGCGTTCTGACCCGTCGTGGCGTCGAGCACGAGGATCGTGTTGTGCGGCGCGTCGGGATCCTTCTTGCGGATCACCCGCACGATCTTGGCCAGTTCCTCCATCAGGTCGGCGCGGTTCTGCAAGCGTCCCGCGGTGTCGATCATCAACAGGTCGGCGCCTTCGGCCTCGGCGCGCACCATCGCGTCGAAGGACAGCGCGGCCGGGTCCGATCCTTCGGGCGCCGTCATCACCGGCACACCCGCGCGGTCGCCCCAGATCTGCAACTGCTCGACCGCCGCCGCGCGGAACGTGTCGCCGGCGGCAATCACCACCGACTTGCCCGCGGCCTTGAACTGGCTCGCCAGCTTGCCGATCGTCGTGGTCTTGCCCGAGCCGTTCACGCCCACCACCAGCACAACCTGCGGTTTCTTCGGGTAGATCGGCAGCGGGCGGGCGACGGGCTCCATCACGCGGGTGATCTCGGCGGCCAGCAGGCCCTTGATGTCGCTGGCCGACAGCATCCTTCCGTAGCGCCCCTCGGCCATGTTCGCGGTGACGCGCAGCGCCGTGTCCACGCCCATGTCGGCGGCGATCAGCAGCTCCTCGAGTTGCTCCAGCATCTCGTCATCAAGTGCCCGGCGCGGCTCGGCGCCGCGGCCGGCGAGACGGCCGAAGAGACCCGGCCGGGTGGCCTGCGGCGATGGCGGGGCCGGTGTGGCCTCGGGTGCCAGGTCCTCGACCCGGATCGGCTCCGGCGCGGCGGCCGGTTTCGGCGCGGGCTCGGGCGCGGGTTCAGGGGCTGTCTCAGGGCCCGGCTCGGGCGGCGCAGGCGTGGGAGTAGGCTCCGGCGCGGGGGCGATGTCACCCTCCGTCGCCGCGTCGTCGCTCGCGCCCTCCTCGATGATCGCATCCAGCCCCTCGTCGATCTTCGAGGAAGATCTGAGCATCCGGTCCTTCAGCTTCTTGAAAAAGGACATGCGCGGCCTTTCGCCATATTCAACTTCCCTTTCACCTAATACGGGATAGGAGTGAAAGGAAGGCCATGGTTTCGCCCAGAATTCGTGCCAGATGGCTGCGGGCGAGACCCTCTTCGACAAGGCTCCGACCATGCCCGTGATCGCCCGCTACGCCGTCGTGACGCTCATCCCCGCCATCCTGATCGCGCTCGGCGCGACGGTCTGGGGCGCGGGTGGCGTGCTGGCGCTGCTGTGGCTGACGCTGATCGCGGCGGGCATGGACCAGCTTTTGTCCCCGCCCCGGCTCGACGACCATGACCACGCGCCCTGGTCGGACCGGCTGGCGCTGGCGCTGGGGGTGATCCACCTGACGCTGCTGCCGCTGGTCGTGATCGCGATGGGCGATCCGCGCCTGTCCTTTGGCGAGACGCTGGCGCTGCTGCTCGCCGCCGCCAGCTTCATGGGGCAGGTCAGCCATCCCAACGCGCATGAGCTGATCCACCGCAAGAGCGCGCTTTTGCGCGGCATCGGCGCTGCGGTCTACACCTCGGTTGGCTTCGGCCACCACGTCTCGGCGCACCGGCTGGTGCATCACCGCCATGTCGGCACCGAGGATGACCCGAACACGCCATTGCCCGGCGAAAGCTACTGGGCCTACCTGCCCCGCGCCTGGCGCGGCTCGTTCGAGGCCGGGCTTGCGTCCGAGGTCGAGCGGCTGGAACGTCGTGGGCTTTCGGGGCGCAGCGCCCACAACCCCTATATCGTCTGGGTCGGCGGCGCGGTCCTGTCGCTGGTGCTGTCGATCTGGATCGCGGGCATCGGCGGCGCGCTGACGCTGATCGTGCTGGGCGCGCTTTTCGGCGGGCAGGTGCTGCTGTCGGATTACATCCAGCACTACGGATTGCAGCGGCTGGAGCTGCCGAACGGCCGGATCGAGCCTGTCGCGCCACACCACAGCTGGAACGCGCCGCGCGGCTTTTCGAGCTACCTGATGATGAACGCGCCCGCCCATTCCGAGCACCACATGCACCCTGACCGGCCCTATGACCGGCTGGACCCGCAGGCCGAGGTGCCGACCCTGCCCTGGTCGCTGCCGATCATGGCGATGCTGGCGACAATCCCCTCGGTCTGGCACCGGATCATGGATCGCCGCGCGCTGCGCGTGATGGAGGCCGCGCAGGCGCGCCTGTCCACCGGCGGTGCCATCCGCCCGCGCCATCCGCTGCGCGAGGCGGGCAATGCACGGGCCGAAGCGCCCGACGCCGCTGCCCCCCAATCCGAGGACGAGGCCGACGCGCTGATGGCACGTGTCACCCGCGCCATCGACTGATCAAGGGGCTCACAGCGCGACGCCGTGCCGCCCCGCCAGATCGTTGAAGAACTGCCACGCCACCCGGCCCGACCGCGCGCCGCGCGTGCGCTGCCACTCGATCGCCTCGGCCACCATCGCGCTGTCCTCGACCGCCACGCCGTAAGCCGCGCAATAGCCGCGGATCATCGTCAGGTATTCGTCCTGCGAACAGGGGTGGAAGCCGAGCCAGAGGCCGAAGCGGTCGCTGAGCGAGACCTTTTCCTCCACCGCCTCGGACGGGTTGATCGCGGTGGAGCGCTCGTTCTCGATCATGTCGCGCGGCATCAGGTGACGGCGGTTCGACGTGGCATAGAAGATCACGTTCTCCGGCCGCCCCTCGACCCCGCCATCCAGCACCGCCTTCAGCGACTTGTACTGCTGGTCGTCATGCGAGAACGACAGGTCGTCGCAGAACAGGATCACCTGCACCGGGGCGGCGCGCAGCAGCAGCAACAGCCGCCCGATGGAGGCCAGATCCTCGCGCTGTACCTCGACCAGCTTCAGGTCGGGCGCGTCCGCCAGGCAGGCGGCATGGACCGCCTTGACCAGCGAAGATTTTCCCATCCCGCGCGCGCCCCACAAAAGCGCGTTGTTCGCGGCAAACCCGCCCGCAAAGCGCGCGGTATTGGCCATGAGCGTGTCGCGCGACCGGTCGACGCCGTGCAGCAGCGACAGGTCCACGCGGTTCACTTGCGGCACCGGCGACAACCGATCAGGCGCGGCATGCCAGACGAAGGCTGTCGCGCCATGCCAGTCGGGCGCTGGGGCCGGCGGCGGCGCGATACGGTCCAGCGCCGCGGCGATGCGGGTCAGGGCGTCCTCACTCATCGGGCCTACAGCTCTTCGTCTTCGTCCAGGATGCCTTCGGCGCGCAACCGGCGCAGCCGCGACCGCTCGACCAGCCGCACCAGCTGGATCGAGATTTCGTAGAGCCCGTAGACCACGACAAACAGGATGATCTGGGTGATCACGTCGGGCGGCGTCACCAGGGCGGCCAGCGTCAGAATGCCGACGACCGCCCATTTGCGCACATCCGACAGGCCCTGCGCCGTGACCAGCCCGGCCTTGCCCATCAGGGTCAGCAGCACCGGCAACTGGAAGCACAGGCCGAACGCGAAGATGAATTTCAGCGCCAGGTCGAGGCTTTCGCGCACCGACCCGAGGAAGATCGTCTGGATCCCCTCGTCAGGCACCGCGGCGGGGTTCTCGAAGGTGCCGTCGCCCGCGATCAGGTTGGCCAGCGCCGGAATCGCGTCGGAAAACCCGATGAAGAAGTTCATCGCCAGCGGCGTCACGACGTAATGCGCAAAGGAGGCGCCCATCAGGAACAGGACCGGCGAGGCCACGAGGAAGGGCAGGATCGCCCCTTTCTCGGACCGGTAGAGCCCCGGCGCGACGAAGCGCCAGAGCTGGTGCGCGATGACCGGGAAGGACACGGCGAAGCCCATGATGATCGAGATGCGGATCAGGACGAAGAATTTCTCCTGCGGCGCGGTGAAGATCAGCCGCGCGTCCTCGCCGCGGGCGCGCAGCACTTCGGCCAGCGGCTGCGAGATGAACTCCAGCGTCGGCTCCGCGATGGTGAACATCAAGATCATGCCGGCCACGAAGGCCAGAACGGACCGGATCAGCCGAGTCCGCAGCTCGGCCAGATGTTCGATCAGGGGGGCGGAGCTGTCTTCGATCTGGTCGCTGTCGCTCATGATTGCGAGGATCCCGTGCGGGCAGGCTCGGGGTCTTCAGCCTCCGGTTCCGGCTCCAGCTCGTTGGCTTCCAGCGGCGCCTGCGCCGCGGCGGCAGCGGTCGCTTCCTTGTCGGCGATGGTCTGGTCGGCCTTCGCCTTGCGGCGTGCCTCCACCTCGTCGCGCATCTTCTTGGTGGCGGCGGATTTCTCCTCGGCCATCTTGCGGGTCTCGCTGCCTTCCTCGAACTTCGACGGATCGAGCTCCAGATCGTCGCCGAACGTGTCCTTCAGCGCGCTCATCCCCGCCTTGCGGGGGTTGCTGGCATAGCTCGACGCCTTGCGCAGGTCGCGGCTCAACTCGGTCATGCCGGTCTCGTCGGCGGCCTCGTCCATGGCGCGCTGGAAATCCTTGGCCATGGCCCGGATGCGGCCCGTGAACTGGCCGACCTTCCGAAACATCATCGGAAGTTCCTTGGGCCCCACCACGATCAGCGCGACAATGCCGATCACGAGCAGCTCCATCCAGCCGATATCAGGCATGAGCGTCCCTATGCACTAGACAGACGGCCCCGGCGGCACGCAGGGGCCAAGGTCGCGATCAGGCGTTGTCGCGTTCGCCGCGCGGGGTCACGTCGCGGCTGGCCACGGTGTCGTCCGCTGTGGAGCTGGATGCGTCCTCGATCTCCTGAGTCGAATCCTTCACGCCGCGCTTGAAGGCGGTGATGCCCTTGCCGACCTCGCCCATCAGGCCCGCGATCTTGCCGCGGCCGAACAGGACGAGGACCACAACTGCGATGAGCAACAGGCCCGCCGGTCCGATATTGTTGAGCATGGATCTCTCCCTTACCCCGCGCGGGCCCGTCTGGCGGGGGCGCGGATGGCTACTGGTCTCTGGGGTGCATAGGTAAGCGTTCCGGGCGGCAGTTCAAAGCCCCAAAACGCCGCCCCACCTGCTGCGGTCAGCGCTTTTTCGCGAAGACAAAACAGCGATCGCGCCGCACGGTCAGCCAGAGCGGCGTGCCGGGCTTGGGCAGGAACACCGCCGGAACCGTCGCCTTGAGGATGCCGCCGTCGAAGTCCATGCGGAACTCCACCAGACTTTCATGGCCCATGAAGCGGGCCCGTTCCACGACGCCACGGGCCGGCGTGCCGTCCTGCGGCGTCGGGTTCGGGCCGCGCCCGCCCCGGTCGAAGTCGATCTTCACGTGCTGCGGCCGCATCACGATCTCGACCTCGGTGCCGTCGGCATGGCCGGGCGCGAGGAACTGTCCAAAGGCGGTGTCGACCAGCGCGCCCTGCACCGTGCCGGGTATCACGTTGACATCGCTGAAGAACGCGGCCGCCGCCTTGTCGCAGGGCGCGTTGTAGATGTTGTAGGGCGCGCCCTTCTGCACGATCCGGCCGCCGCGCATCAGCGCGATCTGGTCGGCCATGCGCATCGCCTCTTCCGGCTCGTGGGTGACCAGCACCACCGCCGTCCCCTCGTCCTTCAACAGTTGCAGTGTCTCGTCGCGGATGCCGTCGCGCAACCGGTTGTCGAGGCCGGAAAAGGGCTCGTCCATCAGCATGATCCGGGGCCGCGGCGCCAGCGCGCGGGCCAGCGCCACGCGCTGCTGCTCGCCCCCCGACAGCATGTGCGGCGGTTTGTCCGCATAGCCCGCCAGATCGACCCTCTCCAGCAGTTCCGCCACCCGCGCGGCAGTCGCGCTGCGCGCGCCCCGTAGGCCGAATGCGACGTTCTGCGCCACCGTCAGGTGCGGAAACAGCGCGAAATCCTGAAAGATCAGGCCGACGCCCCGCGCCTCGGGCGGCAGGTGGATCGAGTCGTCGGACAGTGTCATGCCATCGGCACGCACGGCGCCCGCGACCTGCCGCTCGATCCCCGCCACCACCCGCAACGTCGTCGACTTGCCGCAGCCAGAGGGGCCGAGCAGGCACAGGATCTCGCCCGCGCGCACCTCGAAGCTCACCTCGCGCACCACGTCGCGCCCGTCGAACCGACAGGTGATCTGGTCGACCTCGAGACGCGGGCTGTCTGGCATCGGCGCGGGGATACCCGATAAATTCAGTCGGAACGGGCTGGTAGCAGGCCCGCCTGCCCGAGGCAAGGCGGGCCCTCCCGCCTCAGATCGTCGCGCTGGTCTGGCCACCGTCCAGCAGGATGTTCTGCCCGACGATGAAGCCCGCGTGCTGCGAACACAGGAAGGCGCATGTCGCGCCGAATTCCTCGATCGTGCCGTAGCGGCCCGAGGGGATGGCCTTGCTGCGGATCTTGCGGGCCTCTTCCAGCGACACGTCCTGCGCCTTGGCCACGCCCTTTTCGAGCGCGATGGCACGGTCCGTGTCATGCGACCCGGGCAACAGGTTGTTGATGCAGACACCCTTGCCCGCGACCTGCCGCGAGGTGCCGGCGACATAGCCGGTCAAGCCGGTGCGCGCCGCGTTCGAGAGGCCCAGCGCCGGGATCGGTGCCTTCACCGATTGCGAGGTGATGTTGACCACCCGGCCCCAGCCCTTGTCGATCATGCCGGGCACCAGGGCCGTCATCAGCGCGATGGGCGTCAGCATGTTGGCGTCGAGCGCCTTGATGAAATCGTCGCGCGTCCAGTCCGACCAGACGCCGGGGGGCGGGCCACCCGCGTTGGTGACCAGAATGTCGACCTGGCCCGCCGCCTCCAGCACGCGGGCGCGACCCTCCTCGTCTGTGATGTCGGCGGCCACGGCCGTCACGCTCACGCCATAGGTGTCGCGGATTGCCTGCGCGGTCGTCTCCAGCGCCTCGGCGCCGCGCGCGTTCAGCACCAGGTCGACACCGGCCTCGGCCAGCGCCTCGGCGCATCCGCGGCCCAGGCCCTTGGACGAGGCGCAGACGAGCGCGCGTTTTCCCGAGATCCCGAGATCCATGTCAGTGTCTCCTCTAGTTGTCCGACGTTCCGCCCGTCCTAGCAGCCCCGCGACCGGGCGGCCAGCCTTGACCCTGCCCGCGGCGGGGCATACCGATGCACACGGCAACGCCCCAGACCAATAAAATCATGCCCACCCTCGCGCCCCAGTTCCGCTTCGCAATCTATCCGGCCAGTGCCGTCCGCGCGCTGACCGGTGCGAATGAAGGCGATGCGATCGGGCTGGGCGACGCGGCGCTGCCGGGCGACACCTACCGTCTGGCGCGCGAGGCGCAGCCGCAACGGCTCACGATCTGCGACGGACCGGACGGCGGGCAGGTGGTGGCCGAAGGATCCGAAGTGGGCCGCCCCGGCGAGCCCCTGCGCATCGCTGATTGCCACAGCTTCATGGGCACCAAGGGCGAGATGATCGACGTGCTGGTGCTGGAACGCAGCGGCGAGGCCGGGGGCGCCGTGCTGCACCTGTTGCCCCTCGCGCCGCTCGAGCCCGGCATGGAATACGACCTGATCGGCTCCTCCACCGCGAATGCGCCCGAGCATTTTGCCGACATCGCCTCGGTCAGTTTCCTCGCCGGCACGCATCTGACGCTCGCGGGCGGTGAACAGCGCCGGGTCGAGGACCTGAAGGTGGGCGAGCTTGTCCTCACGCGCGACCACGGCCCGCGCCCGGTGCGCTGGATCGGCCAGCAGACCCGCCGCGCGGCGGGCGCCGCCGCCCCGATCCGCATCGCGGCCGGCACGCTCAACACCGCGCGCGACCTGCGCCTCAGCCCGCAGCACCGCCTGTTCATCTGGCAGCGCCGCGACGAGCTCGGCACCGGCCGGTCCGAGGTGCTGGTGCGCGCCGATCTTCTGGTGAACGGCACCACCGTCACGCGCGAGCAGGGCGGCCATGTCGACACCTACCAGATCCTGTTCGACGGCCACGAGATCATCTTTGCCGAAGGCATCGCCGTCGAAAGCCTGCTCGTCACCTCCGAGATCCGCGCCCGCCTGCCCGAGGGGCTGACGCTCGACGACAGCCCCGACGGCCAGCGCGACGCCGCCGGTCTCGAGGTGGACGAGGGCGAGCTGGGCGACAGCGCCGACGCAGCCGCCCGGCTGACCCGCGCCAGCCGGGGGCAGGACGGCGACCAGACCTAGCCGGCCTGTTTCAGAGACGCCGCATCCGCCGCCAGCCGTGCGCGCAGCGCCATAGTCTTCCCCCCTCGCGGGTACTGCCGCAACGGACCGGATCCCCCAAGGTACCCGGTGTTTGCATCGGGAAACAGTCTCAGGGAAATCAGCCCGTGGGAAGCGCTTCCCTCAGCGCCGCCGCCGATGCCCGGTCGCGCCGCCGAACGACAGAGCGGGCGATTGCCCCTGCCCCCGCCCGCCGCTATATCGCGCCCATGCTGGACACCGCCCCCACGAACCGCCCCGCCCTGCCCGCCGAGATCGCGCGGCGTCGGACCTTTGCCATCATCTCGCACCCGGATGCCGGCAAGACGACGCTGACCGAGAAATTCCTGCTGTTCGGCGGCGCGATCCAGATGGCCGGGCAGGTGCGCGCCAAGGGCGAGGCGCGACGCACGCGCTCGGACTTCATGCAGATGGAAAAGGACCGCGGCATCTCCGTCTCGGCCTCTGCCATGTCCTTCGACTTCGGCAAGTACCGCTTCAACCTCGTCGACACGCCCGGCCACAGCGATTTTTCCGAGGATACCTACCGCACGCTCACCGCCGTTGATGCCGCGATCATGGTGATCGACGGCGCCAAGGGCGTGGAGAGCCAGACGCGCAAGCTCTTCGAGGTCTGCCGGCTGCGCGACCTGCCGATCCTCACCTTCTGCAACAAGATGGACCGCGAGGCGCGCGACACCTTCACCATCATCGACGAGATCCAGGAAAACCTCGCCATCGACGTGACGCCGGCCAGCTGGCCGATCGGGATGGGGCGGGAGTTCGTCGGCTGCTACGACCTGATCCACGACCGGCTCGAGCTGATGGACCGCGCCGACCGCAACCGGGTGGCCGAAAGCATCCGGATCAACGGCTTGGACGACCCGAAACTGGCCGAGCATGTGCCCGCAGACCTCCTCGCCACGCTGCGCGACGAGATCGAGATGGCGCGCGAGCTGCTGCCGCCCTTCGATCCCAAGGCTTTCCTCGAAGGGTCCTTGACCCCGATCTGGTTCGGCTCCGCGATCAACTCCTTCGGTGTAAAGGAGCTGATGGAAGGCATCGCCGAATACGGGCCCGCGCCGCAGTTGCAGGCAGCCGAACCCCGCCAAGTCGCGCCGGAGGAGGACAAGGTCGCAGGCTTCGTCTTCAAGGTGCAGGCCAACATGGACCCCAAGCACCGCGACCGTGTGGCCTTCGTTCGCCTCGCCTCGGGCCATTTCCTGCGCGGCATGAAGCTGATGCACGTCCGGTCGAAGAAACCGATGGCGATCTCGAACCCGGTCCTCTTCCTCGCCTCCGACCGCGAATTGGCGGAGGAAGCCTGGGCCGGCGACATCATCGGCATCCCCAACCACGGCCAGCTCCGCATCGGCGACGCGCTGACCGAGGGTGAGGTGCTGCGCTTCACCGGCATCCCCAGTTTCGCGCCGGAACTGCTGCAAAGCTGCCGCGCGGGCGACCCGATGAAGGCCAAGCATCTCGACAAGGCGCTGATGCAATTCGCCGAGGAAGGGGCCGCCAAGGTCTTCAAGCCGATGATCGGCTCGGGCTTCGTGGTCGGCGTCGTCGGCGCACTGCAATTCGAGGTTCTCGCCAGCCGGATCGAGCTTGAATACGGCCTGCCCGTCCGCTTCGAGCCGTCGCAATTCACCTCCGCCCGCTGGGTCCACGGACCCAAGGACGCCGTGGAGGCTTTCGCGCAGGCCAACAAGCAGCACATGGCCACCGACAATGACGCCGACCCGGTCTACCTGACCCGCCTGCAATGGGACATCGACCGGGTGGAACGCGATTATCCGCAGGTACGGCTCAGCGCGACGAAGGAGCTGATGGTGTGACGCTGCAAAACCGCGTCCTGCCCACGGGCGAGATCGTGGCGGAGGCGGGCTATCGCGGCAGGTTCACCGGCAACCGGGGCATCCTGCACCGGCACAACCATACCCTCGGGACGACCCGCTGGACGCATCCGCACTGGGTCTGCTGCACCCTCACCCATCCCCGCGGGCATCACCACGGCCCGATGCCCGACCGCGGCTGGACCGCGCTGTTCTTTCTTGACGAGGCGGTGGCGCTGGCCGCCGGGCACCGCCCCTGCGGCTATTGCCGGCGCGCGGCCTACCGGAACTGGGTCGCCGCCTGGGCGCTGGCACATGGCGCGACCGACCGGGCGGAAATGGACAAGGCACTGCACGCCGCGCGGGTGACGCGCGACCGCGCGCAGGTCCGGCACGAGGCGCGGCTCGATGATCTGCCCGACGGCGCCTTCGTTCTTCTGGACGGCGGGGCGCACCTCGTGCTGGGCGACCGGCTCCTTCCGTTCACGCCGAAAGGCTATGGCCCGGCCCGGCCTCGGGGGGCTGGCACCGTCACCGTGCTGACGCCCGAGCCAAGCGTCGCCGTGCTGGCCGCGGGCTTCCGTCCGATGCTGCACCAGACCTCCGCGCAGCCCGACCGCGCGATTTGACGCGGCCCACGATTTACCCTATGTGCGACCCTAACCCCGCGATCCGCGCGTGGGCCCTGATCCGTGGGGCGCGATGGTCTTTGATGCGCTCCAACTCACCCATGCCGGGAATGTCCCGGCCAGACTGGACGCATATGACGAGCTTTTCCGACCTCAACCTTAATCCCAAGGTTCTGAAAGCCGTAGTCGAAGCCGGCTACGACACCCCCACGCCGATTCAGGCCGGCGCCATCCCCCATGCCCTCGAAGGCCGCGACGTTCTGGGGATCGCCCAGACCGGAACCGGCAAGACCGCATCCTTCACGCTGCCGCTGATCACGATCCTGGCCCGCGGCCGCGCCCGCGCGCGGATGCCGCGCAGCCTCGTGCTCTGCCCCACGCGCGAACTTGCCGCCCAGGTCGCCGAGAATTTCGACACCTATTCCAAGCATGTGAAGCTCACCAAGGCGCTGCTGATCGGCGGTGTCAGCTTCAAGGAACAGGACCAGCTGATCGACAAGGGCGTCGACGTCCTGATCGCGACGCCCGGCCGGCTGCTCGACCATTTCGAGCGCGGCAAGCTGATCCTTACCGACGTGAAGATCATGGTCGTGGACGAAGCCGACCGGATGCTCGACATGGGCTTCATCCCCGATATCGAGCGCATCTTCGGCCTCGTGCCCTTCACCCGGCAGACGATGTTCTACTCGGCCACCATGGCGCCCGAGATCGAGCGGATCACCAACGCCTTCCTGTCGAACCCGGCCCGGATCGAGGTCGCCCGCCAGGCCAGCGCGTCGGAAACGATCGAGCAGCGCCTTCTGGAGTTCCGCCCGACCCGCCGCGACCAGACCGCGACCGAGAAGCGCGAGATGCTGCGCGCGGCGATCGAGGCCGACGGCGCGGCCTGCAAGAACGCGATCATCTTCTGCAACCGCAAGGTCGACGTGGATATCGTCGCCAAGTCGCTGAAGAAGCACGGGTTGAACGCAGAGCCGATCCATGGCGACCTCGACCAGTCGCACCGCACCCGCACGCTCGACGGGTTCCGCGACGGATCGATCAAGTTCCTCGTGGCCTCCGACGTCGCCGCGCGCGGGCTCGACATCCCGAACGTCAGCCACGTGATTAACTACGACGTGCCCAGCCATGCCGAGGATTACGTTCACCGCATCGGCCGTACCGGCCGCGCCGGGCGCACCGGCGTCGCGATCACCATCGCGGTGCCCTCGGACGAGAAATACCTCGCCGCCATCGAGTCGCTGATCGAGACCACGATCCCGCGCGCGCCCCTGCCCTGGAGCCCCGAGGCCGGGACGACCGCGCGCGGACCGCGCCCGCCGCAGGCCGAGGACGAGGGCGAAGAGCGGACCGGCGCTCGGCGCTCGCGCTCGCGCCGCAGCCGCACCAGCAAGCCCGCGCCGACCGAGGCGCCGGCTGCCGAGGCCGCACCCGAGCCCGTGGCGGAAGTCGTGGAGCCGCAGGAGCGTGCGGAGCACGCGCCGCGTGAGCGGGAAGAGCGCAGCCCGAGGGATCATGACGACCGTGGCTCGCGCGACCGCAACAGCCGCGGACGCGGTGGCCGCGACGGCGGCGAGCGTGGCGGCCGCGTCGTCGGCATGGGCGAGCACCTGCCGGATTTCATCGCGATGAGCTTCGACGAGCGTCGCGGCGGCCCCGCGCGTGGCTTCGACCCCGAAGAACTCGAGGCCGACGAGGCCGAAACGCCCGCCGCGGACACCGACGAGGCGCAGGCCGTGACGCCCGATGTCGTAGCCGAGGCCGAACCGGAAAAGCCCAAGCCCCGCCGCCGCGTGCGCAAGCCGCGCGCCGAAAGCGCGAAGGCGGAAAACGCCGACAGCGACGCGGTCTGAGCTGACAAGATCTTGAAAGTCCACAAAGACCCGGCCCCAGCGGCCGGGTCTTTTCGTGTGCCTCAGGCCGCGATCAGCCGCGAGATCAGCACCGTCACCTCGGGCTTCTTGCCGATCTCGGTAACGCACACCTGCCGGATCACACGGCGCACCGCCTCTTCCAGCTTGTCGTCGTCGTTCACCGTCTTGGCGTTGAAGCGCGGCATCGCCTCGGCGAGCTGGTCCTCGATCATCTCGGCAAGGTCTTCGCCGGCGTTCGTCACCTCGGGCAGCCCGCGCAACTGGACCCAGCTGTCTTCCAGCAGCAGGTCATCCTCGTCGACGATCAGCGCCACCGCCACCAGCCCGTTCAGCGCCAGCTTCATCCGGTCGCGGATCACGCCATCAAGCGCACCGACGAAGGTGCTGCCGTCGAGGTAGGTTTTCGACACGTCGATGTAGTCCACGATGCCCGGCGCATTGCCGGACATCTCGACCATGGAGCCGTTGGCGGCAACAATCCCGGTCAGGCCCTTGCCCAGCGCGATCTGCGCATGCTCGCGCAGGTGGCGGTATTCGCCGTGGCAGGGGATCAGGATCTGCGGGCGCAGGATGTCGTGCATCACTTCGAGGTCGGGGCGGTTTGCGTGGCCTGAGACATGGTAGAACCCGTGGCTGTCGTCGATCACGTCGACACCCTTTTCGGCCAGCGCGTTCTTGATCCGGGCGACGCCCACCTCGTTGCCGGGGATGGTCTTGGAGGAGAACAGGAACATGTCCCCCTCCTTCATCTCGTGGCCAAGGTAGCTGTTGCGGCTGAGCGCGGCCGAGGCGGCGCGGCGCTCGCCCTGCGACCCGGTGACGATCAGCATCAGGTTCTCGCGCGGCACATCCGTAGCGTCCTCGGGCGAAAGGGTGCTGGGGAAATCGGTCAGCACGCCGGATTCGACCCCCGCGCTCACCATCCGCTTCATCGCCCGCCCCATCAGGCAGATCGAGCGGCCATTGGCGATGCCGGCGTCCGCCAGCGTCTTCAGCCGCGCTATGTTGGAGGCGAAGGTGGTCGCGACGACCATCCCCTTGGCCCCCGCGATCAGCTCGCCGATGGGCTCGGGCAACTGGCTCTCGGACCGGCCGGGGTGGCGCGAGAACACGTTGGTGGAATCACAGATGTAGGCCAGCACGCCATCCTTGCCGATCTCGCCCCACATCACCTCGTCGAAGGGTTCGCCCACCATCGGCTCGCGGTCGATCTTGAAATCACCCGAGTGCACGACGCGGCCGGCGGGCGTGTCGATCACCAGCGCCGAGGCTTCGGGGATCGAGTGGCTGACCGGCGCGAATTGCACCGTGAAGGGGCCGGCCGTGACCGCCTCGGGCCAGACCGGGGCGACGCGAACCTGGCGGATGTCATGGCCCGCCTCTTCCATCTTGCGCATGGCGTGGATCGCGGTGAAGCGGCGGCAATGCACCGGCGCGCCCAGCCGCCCCCAGAGATGGCCGACCGCGCCGACATGGTCCTCGTGCGCGTGGGTGATGAAGATGGCGTCGATCCGGTCACGCCGTTCCTCGAGCCAGGCGATGTCGGGCAGGATCACGTCGACACCGGGCTGGCCGTCCATGTCGGGAAAGGACACGCCGATGTCGACGACGATCAGGCGTTCCTTGCCTGCGGGGCCGTAGCCGTAGACATAGCAATTCATCCCGATCTCCCCCGCGCCACCGAGGGGGAGGTAGATCAGCCGGTTCCGGTCGGTCATATGACGCCTTGGTCCTTGTTGTATTGGTGGATGACCGTCAGGCCATGCATGGTCAGATCGTCTTCGATCCCGTCAAATAGCACATCGCCCTGCGAGAACAACGATGCAAGACCCCCGGTGCCGATCACACGCATGGGTTGATCGTATTCGCCGAGGATGCGGTCGCAGACACCCCGCACAAGGCCGACATAGCCCCAGAACACGCCCGATTGCATGCAGGCGACGGTGTTGGTGCCGATCACCCGCTGCGGCTTGGTCACGTCCACATGCGGCAGGGCGGCGGCGGCGCGGTGCAGCGCCTCGAGGCTCAGGTTCACGCCCGGCGCGATGACGCCGCCGACATAGGCGCCATCGTCCGCCACCACGTCGAAGGTCGTGGCAGTGCCGAAATCCACCACGATCAGGTTGCCGCCATGGCGGTCGTAGGCGCCTGCGGTGTTCACCAGCCGGTCGGGGCCGACCTGCGTGCCCTCGTCGACGCGCGGCGGGCTCGGCAGCCGGCACTCGGGCTTGCCCACCACCATCGGACGGCAGCCGAAGTAGCGGTCGCAGAGCACGCGCAGGTTGAAGACCACGCGCGGCACGGTGGAGGACAGGATGCATTCGGTGATCTCGATCGGCACCTTGTGATGCGCCATCAGGGTCGAGAACCAGACGTAGTACTGGTCGGCCGTGCGCTGGTGTTCGGTCGCGGTCCGCAGCGTGCAGAGAAAGCGCTCGCCGTTCCAGACGCTGAACACGGTGTTGGTGTTGCCGCAGTCGATGCACAGAAGCATGGGGGTCTCCCGTCTCAGAAGAAGATGTCGGCCGCGGCGATCCGCTGGGGGCCCTTGGCCGTTTGCAGCACAAGATGCCCGTCCATGTCCACGTCGGTGAAGGTGCCGGTGATCTCGTCGCGCGTGGTGCGGGCCGTGATGGTCTGGCCGAGGCGGGTGGCGCCCTGCAGCCAGGCAGTGCGGATCGGCGCGAATCCGTAGGTGGTGAACTGCGTCTCCCACCGGTCATAGGCGGCGGCGAGTTGGTCGAGAAACTCCTCCGGGCCCACGGTCAGCCCAGTCTCGCCGGCAAGGCTGACGGGCGGCACGGCGCCCGGCTCAAGCTCGGAAACCGGCGGGGCGGCGGCAAGGTTCACGCCGATCCCGATCACCAGCGTATCTACCCGCGGCCCCTGCCCGATGCTTTCGAGCAGGATGCCCGCGATCTTGCCGCCGTTCAGCAGCACGTCGTTGGGCCATTTCAGCCCCAGCGCCTCGGGCCGTCCGGTGACGGCGGCCAGCGCGTCGCGCAGCGCCAGCGCCGCCACGAAGGAGCGGAGCGCGACCTTCCCCGGCGACCCCTCGGGGCGCAGCACCAGCGAGGCGGCGAAATTTCCCGGCGGGCTGCGCCAGGGCCGCCCGCGTCGACCGCGCGCCGCCGTCTGTTCCAGCGCGCAGATCCAGGTAGGGGCGGCCAGCGCGGCGGCGCTCCGCGCGGCCTCGGCCATGGTGCTGTCGGTGGTGGGCAGAACGACCCGGCCCACGCCTGCGGGCCAGTCGGTCATCGCTCAGCGCACCAGCATCTCGGCGGCCTCGGCGGCGGCGCCCTGCAGGCCCAGCAGGTTGATGCCCGGCAGCCAGGCCAGCGCGATCAGCGCGGCCATCACCATAAGGCCCGCGTATTGCACGACGCCCATCCGGCCATCGAGGCCCTCGCGCTCTTCCCCGAAATACATCAGGTAGACGATGCGCAGGTAGTAGTAGGCCCCGATCACCGAGGCGACGACGCCCGCTATGGCAAGCCAGGCCATATCGGCCTCGACCGCCGCCCAGAGCACCGCGTATTTCGCGAAGAAGCCCACCAGCGGCGGCACGCCCGCCAGGCTGAACATCAGGACCAGCAGCGCCAGCGCCTTGCTGCCCTCGCGGCTGGCGAAGGACGACAGCGCACTGATTTCGGTGACCGGGCGGCCGTCCTTTTCCATCGACAGGATGAAGGCGAAGGTGCCGATGTTCATCGTCACATAGATCGCGATGTAGACCAGCATCGCCTCGACGCCCTGCTCGGACCCGGCCGACAGGCCCATGAGCGCAAAGCCCATGTGGCTGATCGAGGAATAGGCCATCAGGCGCTTGATGTCGGTCTGCCCGATCGCGGCGATCGCGCCCACGAACATCGACAGCACCGACAGGAGCGCAACGATCTGCTGCCAGTCGCCGACCGCGCCACCGAAGGCGTCGAAGACCACACGCCCGAACAGCGCGATGGCCGCGACCTTGGGCGCGGTGGCGAAGAAGGCGGTGACGGGCGTCGGCGCGCCCTCGTAGACATCGGGTGTCCACATGTGGAACGGCGCCGCCGAAACTTTGAAGGCAAGCCCCGAGATCAGGAACACGAGACCGATCAGCAGGCCGAGCGACATCTCGCCTGCCACCGCCGTCTCGATGATGCCCGCGAAGAGCGTGGTGCCGGCATAGCCGTAGACCAGCGACGCGCCGTAGAGCAGCAGGCCCGAGGACAGCGCACCGAGGATGAAGTATTTCAGGCCCGCCTCGGTCGACCGCACGCTGTCACGGCGCAGCGACGCGATGACGTAAAGCGCGAGCGATTGCAGCTCCAGCCCCATGTGGAGCACGATCAGGTCGCCGGAGGAGACCATGACCATCATGCCGATGACCGACAGCGTGATCAGGACCGGGTATTCGAAGCGCAGCAGGTGGGCCTTTTCCATGTATTCGACGCTGATGACCAGGATCGCGGCCGCCGACAGCAGGATCGTGACCTTGGCAAAGCGCGCGAACCCGTCGTCGACGAAACTGCCACCGAAGGCCTCGCGCGTGCCCGTTCCGGTGACGCCGATGTAGAAGGCCAGGACAACGAAGATCAGCGCGGTGCCCCAGGTCAGCGCGGCGGCGAGACCGTCCTTCGACGTGTAGACGGCGGCCAGCAACGCCACGAGCGAGAAGATCGCCAGGACGATCTCGGGGATCAGGATCGCAAGGTCCGCACCGGTCATCGGATCACCTCAGTTGTTGGCAGCGATCATCGTGTCCGCGCCATGGGCCGCGACAGCGATGTCGTAACGGGAAACGAGCGCCTCGACCGAGGGGCCGATCATGTCGGTCACGAGGCTCGGGTAGACGCCCAGAAGAATGGTCATGACAACGAGCGGCGCGAAGATCGCCTTTTCCCGCCCGGTCATGTCGGTGACGGATTTCAGGCTTTCCTTGATCAGGTCGCCAAAGACCACGCGGCGGTAGAGCCACAGCGCATATCCCGCCGACAGGATCACGCCGGTCGCGGCAAGGCTCCCGACCCAGGTGTTCACCTGGAAGACGCCGATCAGCGTCAGGAACTCGCCCACGAACCCGCTCGTGCCGGGCAGGCCGACATTGGCCATCGTGAACAGCATGAAGATCGCGGCATAGGCCGGCATCCGCACCACCAGCCCGCCATAGGCGTCGATGTCGCGGGTGTGCATCCGGTCGTAGATCACGCCGACACACAGGAAGAGCGCACCCGAGATGAACCCGTGCGAGATCATCTGGAAAATCGCGCCGTCGACGCCGTTCTGGTTCGCCGCGAAGATGCCCATGGTCACGAAACCCATGTGCGCGACGGACGAATAGGCGATCAGCTTCTTCATGTCCTCCTGCACCAGCGCGACGAGCGAGGTGTAGATGATCGCGATCACGGACAGCCACAACACCAGCGGCGCGAGGATGTCGGAGGCCACGGGGAACATCGGCAGCGAGAAGCGCAGGAAACCGTAGCCGCCCATCTTCAGCAAGATCGCCGCCAGCACGACGGACCCCGCCGTCGGCGCCTGGACGTGCGCGTCGGGCAGCCAGGTGTGCACCGGCCACATCGGCATCTTCACCGCGAAGCTCGCGAAGAACGCGAGCCAGAGCAGCGTCTGCATCCCGCCCGCGATCTGCCAGCCCATCAGGCTCAACGGGCCGGCGTCGAACTGGTGGGCGAGCAGCGTGGGGATGTCGGTGCTGCCGGCCTCCACGAACATCGCGATCATCGCGACCAGCATCAGCACCGAGCCGAGGAACGTGTAGAGGAAGAACTTGAAGGCCGCGTAGATCCGGTCCTTCCCGCCCCAGATGCCGATGATCAGGAACATCGGGATCAGTCCCGCCTCGAAGAACAGGTAGAACAGCACCATGTCGAGCGCGACGAACACGCCCAGCATCAGCGTTTCCAGCACCAGCAGCGCGATCATGTATTCCTTCACGCGGTGCGTGACGCCCCAGCACGACGCGATGGTGATCGGCATCAGGAAAGTCGTGAGCAACACGAAGAGTACGCTGATCCCGTCGACGCCCAGCTTGTAGGTGAAGCCGAACAGCCATTCGCGCTCCTCCACCAGCTGGAAGCCGGTATCGGCCGGGTCGAACTCCACCAGCAGCGCGAGCGAGATCAGGAAGGTCGCCGTTGTCGCGGCCAGCGCGAGGCGCTTGGCGTTCAGCTGCGCTGCCGCGTCATCGCCGCGCAGGAAGACGCCGAGGATCACCGCCGCGACGATCGGCAGGAAGGTGACGATGGAAAGAAGGGGCATGGATCTCTCTCAGCCTCCGACGCTCAGGGTGACCCAGGTGACGAGGACGACGATCCCCATCACCATGGCGAAGGCATAGGTGAAGATGTAGCCGGATTGCGCCCGGCCCGCGAGGCGGTTGAAGAACGGGATGATCCCCAGCGCCAACCCGTTGATGCCACCATCGATGACCGCGCCATCCCCGCCCTTCCACAGCGTCCGGCCGAGCCAGCGCGCGGGGCGGACGAGGGCGAAGTCGTAGATCTCGTCGAAATACCACTTGTTCAGCAAGAACAGGTACAGCGGCCGCTGGTTCGCCGCGAGCTGCTTGGGCAGCGCGGGGTTCACGATGTAGAACCAGAAGGCGACCGCGAACCCGAGGACCATCGCGAAAAACGGGCTCCACTTGACCCAGTACGGCACCGCGTGAGCGTCGTTCAGCACGTGGTTGTCGGGGGCAGCGTGGATCGCTCCCTCGCCCGGCGCGCCGGTGAAGACGTAGTGATGCTCGCCCTCGGCCTCGGTGGTCACGATCTCCTCGATCGCGCCCTCCGCACCATGGCCGGCATCAGCCGCCTCGGCGTGCTCACCCTCCGCGCCATGCGCTCCTTCCTCGGCGTAAGGCACGCCGAAGAACCGCGCGACGCTGTCGGTGTGCCCGAAGAACGAGTTGTACCACACCGCGCCCGCCAGCACCGAGCCCAGCGCCAGCACGCCCAGCGGTGCCAGCATGGTCCACGGGCTTTCGTGGGCATGCTCATGCGTGTGCTTGTTGCCGCGCGGCGCGCCGAAGAAGGTCAGGAACATCAGCCGCCAGCTGTAGAAGCTGGTGAAGACCGCCGCCACGATCAGCGCCCAGAACGCGAACTGGCCGAGATCGCCGCCGAAGGCGAAGGCGCTTTCCACTACCGCGTCCTTCGAGAAGAAGCCGGCAAAGCCGAAGTAAGTGGTCGGGATGCCGACGCCAGTGATCGCCAGCGTGCCGATCAGCATCGCCCCGAAGGTGTAGGGGATCTTGGTCCGCAAGCCGCCGTAATTCCGCATGTCCTGCTCGTGATGCATCGCGTGGATGACCGAGCCCGCGCCAAGAAACAGCATCGCCTTGAAGAAGGCGTGGGTGAGCAGGTGGAACATCGCCACCGAGTAGACGCCGACGCCGGCGGCCACAAACATGTAGCCCAGCTGCGACATCGTCGAATAGGCGATGACACGCTTGATGTCGTTCTGCACCAGCCCGATCGTCGCCGCCACGAAGGCGGTCAGCGCGCCGATGACGATGATGAAATTCGTCGCGGCCGGCGCGTATTCCAGCAGCGGCGACATCCGGCAGACCAGGAACACGCCAGCCGTCACCATGGTCGCGGCGTGGATCAGCGCCGACACCGGCGTCGGGCCTTCCATCGCGTCGGGCAGCCAGGTGTGCAGGAACAGCTGCGCCGATTTCCCCATCGCGCCGATGAACAGCAGGATGCCGATGGTGTTGGCCGCGTTCAGCTCCATCCCGAGGAAATTGATCGTCATCTCCGCGAACTCGGCGCCCATCGGCAGGATCACGTCGAACTGGATCGAATCCGTCATCCAGAAGATCGCGAAGATGCCGAGCAGGAAGCCGAAGTCGCCGACGCGGTTCACGATGAACGCCTTGATCGCGGCGGCCCCGGCCGAGGGTTTGCGGTAGTAGAACCCGATCAGCAGGTAGGACGCGACCCCCACCCCTTCCCAGCCGAAGAACAGCTGCAGCAGGTTGTCGGCGGTCACCAGCATCAGCATCGCGAAGGTGAAGAACGACAGGTAGGCGAAGAACCGCGGCCGGTAGCTTTCGCCTTCCTTGAAGTTGTCGTCATGCGCCATGTAGCCGAAGGAATAGAGGTGCACGAGCGCCGAGACCGTGGTGATGACGATCAGCATGATCGCAGTCAGCCGGTCGATGCGGATCGCCCAGTCGGTGAAGAGCGTGCCGCTCTCGATCCAGGTGAACAGGCTGGTGGTGTAGGTCTCGCCGTCGAAGGACAGGAACACCCACCAGCTCAACAGGCACGACAGGAACAGCAGCGCGGTCGCCACGACCTGCGCGCCGGTCTCGGAAATGATGCGCCAGCCAAACCCCGCGATCAGCGCGCCGACGAGGGGAGCGAAAAGGAGGATCGTTGCCATTATTTCGCCTCCGAGCTCGGTTGACCGCTTTGGCAAGCGGGGCAGCGGCGCAGCCAAATGTCCGAACCATTTGCGCCATATACGTTCTGGCAGTGCCCACAAACGAGCAAGTAGATGGTCTGGTTTGCGTGGTTGGAACGCATGTCAGTTTTCTCCAGAACCTTCTGAAGGTTCTTGTTTTCGTAGCCGACGTTTGTCGTTCCCTTCGACACCGCTCAGCCCTTCATGTTCGAGACGTCTTCCACCGCGATCGTGCCGCGGTTTCGGAAGAAGCACACAAGGATGGCCAGACCGATGGCGGCCTCGGCCGCGGCGACCGTCAGCACGAAGAGCGTGAAGACCTGCCCGGTGAGATCGCCGAGAAAGGTGGAGAAGGCGACGAGGTTGATGTTCACCGACAGAAGCATCAGCTCGATCGACATCAGGATGACGATGACGTTCTTCCGGTTCAGGAAGATGCCGAAGATGCCGATGACGAACAGCACCGCCGCCACCGTCAGATAATGTTCCAATCCGATCGTCATCACGTCCCTCCGGGGTTGTCGCCCCATCTCTGGTTCCGGGTCCGGCCCGGTTGTCTGGTCGTTCCCGCGGAAGTCCGGACCGCGGGTATCGTTCGTCGCCTGCCCTAGAAATCGGGGCAGTGGTTGTCCGGCGCGGGCATGGCGGGCAGGCCCCCGGCCGCGTCGCAGATCGGCAGCGTGATGACGCAGCCCTGCGCCGCCGCCGGCGTCTGCGCCACCGCGAAGGGTATGGGCGCCGAGCGCATCACGTCACAGACCCTGCCCCGATTTCACGTCCTTCAGCTCCAGCGTGACCTTGGGGTCGCGCATCATCTGGGCGATGACGTCTTGCCGTTTCACGTCCGTGCGGTGGCGCAGCGTCAGCACGATCGCCCCGATCATCGCCACCAGCAGGATCAGGCCGGCGAGCTGGAACAGCAGGAAATACTGGTCATAGAGGATCAGGCCCAGCGCCTGCGTGTTATGCACCGCCTCGACCGGCGGCGTCGGGCTGCCCAGCCGCGCCTCGAACCCCTCGGAGAAACTCCAGGGCCCGAAGGCCATCGCCAGCTGCATCAACAAGATCACGCCGATCAGGCCGGCCACGGGGATGTAGCGCGACATCTCGGCCTTGAGCGCCACGAAATCGACGTCAAGCATCATCACCACGAACAGGAACAGCACCGCGACCGCGCCGACGTAGACGATGATCAGGAGCATCGCGACGAATTCCGCGCCCATGATCACGAAAAGCCCCGCACCCGAGATGAAGGACAGGATCAGCCACAGCACCGAATGGACAGGGCTTCGCGCGGTGACTGTCAGAAGCCCGCCGGTCACCATGACCACCGAGAACATGTAGAAGACGAAATCGGTGATGGTCATCTCAGCTCTTCCCTTCCGCAAGGGCCTCGGTCGCCAGCTCCATCGCCTTGTTCATCGCGGGCACCCCGCCGAAGAGCGCGGCAAGCCCGATGGTCTCGGCGATCTCCTGCTTGGTGGCCCCGGCGGCGACGGCGTGGCGCACGGTCAGCCGGATCTGAGCCTCGGCCACAGCGCCCTGGATCGTGAGGCCCAGCAGCGTCAACAAGAGCCGCGTCTTGGCCTCCAGACCCTCGGGGTTGAACTGCTTGCCGAGAAACGCCTCGAGCATCTCGGGCGGCACGGTCGGCCACATCTTGTCCATGGTCGACGGCGTGAAGCTGGCCAGCGCCGGGTTCAGCGCCTTGACCCAGGTTTCCGTCATCTCCTGCGTCTGGCGCATCATCGCTTCGAACGGGTTGGTGGGGGTGTCACTCATCGGTAGGGCGCATCCAGTTCGAGGTTGCGGGCGATGGCGGCCTCCCAGCGGTCGCCGTTTTCCAGAAGCTTCACCTTGTCGTAGAACAGCTCTTCCCGTGTCTCGGTGGCGAACTCGAAATTCGGCCCCTCGACGATGGCATCGACTGGGCAGGCCTCCTGGCAGAAGCCGCAGTAGATGCATTTCGTCATGTCGATGTCGTAGCGCGTGGTGCGGCGGCTCCCGTCCTCGCGCGGTTCGGCGTCGATGGTGATGGCCTGCGCCGGGCAGATCGCCTCGCACAGCTTGCACGCGATGCAGCGTTCCTCGCCGTTGGGATAGCGGCGCAGCGCGTGTTCACCGCGGAACCGGGGCGACAGCGGACCCTTTTCATGGGGATAGTTGATCGTCACCTTGGGCGAGAAGAAGTATTTGAAGCCCAGCTTCATCCCCGCGAAGAAATCGACGAGGAGGAAGTATTTGGCCGCTCGCGTATAGTCGATCTGTGTCACCTCACCCTCCGATCGCCCAGCGGGCATAGGCGCCGCCGAACAGTTCGAATTTCGCCGCGAACGCGACCAGCACCACCCAGACGAGCGAGAACGGCAAGAACACCTTCCAGCCCAGCCGCATCAGCTGATCATAGCGGTAGCGCGGCACGATCGCCTTCACCATCGCGAAAAGGAAGAAGAAGAAGCCCATCTTCACCACCATCCAGATCGGACTGTCCGGGATGAACGGCACCGGCGACAGCCAGCCGCCGAAGAACAGGAGCGTGATGAGCGCGCACATCAGGAAGATCGCGATGTATTCCCCCGCCATGAACAGCAGGAACGGCGTCGAGGAATATTCCACCTGGTAGCCCGCGACCAGTTCCGATTCCGCCTCGGGCAGATCGAAGGGCGGGCGGTTCGTCTCGGCAAGCGCCGACACGAAGAACAGGAACACCATCGGCAAATGCGGCAGCCAGTACCAGTTGAACAGGCCCCAGTTGCCATCCTGCGCCGCGACGATCGCGCCGAAATTCAGCGAGCCGGTCGAGATCACCACGCCGATGATGATGAGGCCGATGGACACCTCGTAGGAGATCATCTGCGCGGCCGAGCGGAGCGAGCCGAGGAACGGGTATTTCGAGTTCGACGCCCAGCCGCCCATGATCACGCCGTAGACCTCGAGCGAGGAGATCGCGAAGAC
>CAKZPN010000026.1 GCA_937139335.1 uncultured Roseicyclus sp.
CGGCCGCAGCGCTACGGCGTCACGGCGGACCGATTTCATGACCATGGCGACGTATTTCGGCGGACACAAACCGCTGTACTTCCGTTCCAGGAGCGCGCGCACAATCCGCCGCAGCGTCCGCGCCGCCGGGACCTCATAGCCGATCGAGTATACGGCACCGACCAAACGCGCAACCTCGCTCGCGACCGCCGCTTGCGGCAAACCGAACAGAATGCAGAAAAGGGCAAGCACCGTTCTAACGTAATGCGCCGGCAAACGAATCCTCCCGAACAAACGGCCAAGGCGCGAGCGTGTCGGCAGCCGCGCCGCATTGTCAACCCGGAGCCCAACCCCCATGTGCATGAGACGAGGTTTATGCGCTGCGAGTGAACCGAAAGCGCATGTGCATCGAATAAGCAGATAATATTTCCTCCTTGTTGACGACGGTCGCCCATGTTTGACGCCCCTTCGACGCTGCCCCTCGACGCCCAGGTTGCCGATCAGGCCGCCGGCACCCTGCTGGTGCTGGCAGCACACGGTTCCGGCCGTCGCCCCGAGGCCAACGCCTTGATCGGCCGCCACGCGGCTGAGATCGGCGCGAAGGGGATCTTCCGTGGCGTCGAGACCGCCTTTCTGACGGGCGAACAAACGTACGAGACCCTTGGCCGCGACCGCGACGCGCCGGCGGCGCTGGTCGTGCGTCATCATGAATGGCACGACCAGCGCCGCGACCGCGTCGCGCCGGCGGCGCTGGTCGTGGTCAGCGTGCGCGACCCGCGGGATGCGATAGCCTCGATGGCGAAGGCCTCCGATAAGCAGCGAGCGGCCGGGATGACCTCGAGCATTTCATCCGCCGGGCGCAACATGGCAAAGCTGTCGGACATCTATGCCCAGGCCTATGCGCCGCTCGCGATCCGGCAGGGCGCCGCCGAGCGGCGGTCGCGCCAGCCCGCCCGAGGATCGTTTCGCCCGTTTCGGGGTCTTCACTATCGGAGGCGGTTGATGCCGTCCCCGATTTGAAACCTACGCAGGGAGATCCTGACGATGACGTTCCACACCTCCACCCGGCCCGGCCAGATCCTGGCCTATGCAACGCTGATCCTCGGGATGGTCAGCGCGGGCCATGCCATGGGGCAGGCCGAGACGCTCGACACCGACGGCGACGGGATGGTGAGCTACACCGAGATTGTCGTGGCGATGCCCGAGATGACCCAGGAAGACTATGACGCCCTCGATCTCGATGGCGACGGCCTGCTCAACGCGGAGGAACTGACCGCGGCGGAGGATGCCGGGCTGCTGATGTCCGAATAATCCGCCTTCGCCGTGGCCGACGGGGGCGCAGGGTTTTGGCAGACGCCCTGTGTCCCCGTTTCGGCGCGGCCGCGACCGGAGACCGGGCCCCGGTCCCGGTTTCCGGTCACTGACAGGACAGACAAGAAGAACGGCACCGCTGCGATGCAGGGTGCCGTTCCTTTTTACTCGATCCGGTGGTGGGCCCGCAGGCCCACCTGTGACCGGCGATCAGTCGGCGGGCTGGTCCGCGTCTTCCAGCGGCAGTTCGCCGGTTGCACGGCTACCGCTCGAGATGATCTCGATCCGCGGTTCGCCGATGACGTCGACCGTCACCTCCGGCTCCTGGCCTTCATAGGTGATGACCGGGTCAAGCCGGTTGAACACGATTTCCGCGTCCTCGACCTCGCGGCCCGCACTGACGACCGGGTCCTGCTGTTGCACGGAGATCCGGGGTTCCAGATCTTCGGCAGAGGCGCCCTGCGGTGCGTAGCGGCCGTCATCCAGTGCGACGAGGCTCTCGGGATCGGCACCGCCGATGGTCATCTCGACGATCGGTTCGGGAACCTGCACGTCGATGGTCGGCTCCGGGATGCGAACCTCGATCTGCGGCTCGACGGCGGTCATCTCGACCGCAGATTCGGGCCAGGTCACTTCGACCTCGGGCTCGGGGATCATCACTGTGACGCGCGGTTGCGGCACTTCGACGGTCACGCGCGGCTGGCCTTGGCGGACCACGACTTGCGGCGCCTGCTCGTCGACAGTGACGTTCTGGCGCGGCATGGTCCAGACGATCTCGGGCGTACCGGTGTCGACACCGACCTCGACCGGCGGCTGGTAGACGGCGGCATCGGCCGACACTTCGACCTCCTGCTGCACGATCATGCGCTCGGTCACTTCTTCGGTCACGACGAGGGCAAGGGCCTCTGCGGTAAGCGTGCCTTCGCGTTCCCAGGTGGTGAAGACAAGCTCGCACTGAACGACGTCACCGGTGGAGATCACGTCTTCGACCTGGGTGCGGACCGCCTGGTCAAGCGCGGCGTCGTTCGCGAGTTCGTCTGCGAGCATCGCACATGCTTCGGGATCGGGCCCCTGGTCGGTCTGGGCGTAGGCGCCACTCATGGAAAAGGCGGCAACGGAGCCGAGGACGGCGGCGCGGGTGGTGATCTTCAACATGCGTAGAACTCCAGTTCTGCTTGGTTGCGGTATCAACGTCAAAACCGGCGCGGTCCCGAACTGTTCCAGAAATAATTTGGATGGATGCTGCAATTATTTGTTTGAATTGGCTAATTTAGCTGTCTGCCGACCTGCCGGCGACGCCTGCTGAACCCCGAAGCCGCAGTTCCTTGGGTCGATTATGGAACAAGACGCGCGGTCGGACGGTTCCTCACCACAGAGCGCGCGGGATCGCCGCGCGGAAACAACCGGTACCGGGCCAAGGGTCGACGCGGCCTGCTGCGCCCCGGTCCCGGTCTGACACAGTAGGGGTTCGATCCATGCGTTCAGGAACTATCATTGCCGCCATTGTCGCGGTCATCGTCATTGTCCTCGGCATCGTCTGGTACAACAACCAGGCCGACGACGTCGTGCTCGAGGATCAGCCGGTGGACGACGCCACGCTGCTCGAGGAAGAGGAAGACCTGGCCTCCGAGGCCGACGAGGAGCCCATCGAGGACGTTGTCGTCGGAGAAGATCCCATCGGGGAAGAGGACACCGCCGCGGCACCAGCCGGCGACGACACAATCGGCGCCGACGATGGCATCGTCGATGACGCCGAGGTGATGGCGCCGGAGGACGATGCCCTCGCGACCGAGGATGACACCGCGGTGGCCGCGGGCGACGGCGATGCCGCCGCGACCGAAGAGCCGATCGTCGTGGGTGACGAGATCACCGAGGACACGATCGTCGTGGACTCCGCCACGGAAGACGCGGTGGTCATCGAGCCCGAGGACGACGCCGCCTCGTCGCTCGAAGTCATCGGCGACACCGCGATCGGGGCCGACCAGTTGCCGCCGGAAGACCTGCTGACGCCGGCCAACTTCGACAGCGACGCGGTGCGCACGCTGCTCGCCGAAAGCGACGACCTGACCGCCCAGGAGCGCTCCACCCTGCGCGCGCTGGTTGCAGGGGCCGAAGCCAACCCCGACACCGTCGAGGCGACGCTCGTCCGGATCCGCGCGGCGCTGGACCTGCCGCCGCTGGAGTGACCGCGGGCCTTGACCCGTTGCCCGCCCGGTTCGCCGGGCGGGTCGCCGCGTGAGGTGTCAGCCCGGAGGTATCAGGTGCCGCGCGCGATGGCCGCGACGCCGGTGCGGGCCAGCCGCACCTCGCCCAGCGGGCGCATCAGTTCGCAGAAGGCATCGACCTTTTCCGGCGTGCCGGTGATCTCGAAGACGAAACTTTGCAGCGTCGAGTCGACCACGTTGGCGCGGAAGATCTCGGCGATGCGCAGCGCCTCGACCCGGTGTTCGCCCTTGGCGATGACCTTGATGAGCGCCAGCTCGCGGCTGACGAAGGGGCCATCGACGGTCAGATCCTGCACTTCATGAACCGGCACCATGCGGTCGAGCTGCATCTTGATCTGGTTGATGACCTGCGGCGTGCCCGAGGTGACGATGGTGATGCGCGAGCGATGCCCGGCGCGGTCGACCTCGGCCACGGTGAGGCTTTCGATGTTGTAGCCGCGCCCGGAGAAGAGGCCGATCACCCGGGCCAGAACGCCGGCCTCGTTCTGCACCAGCACGGCCAGCGTGTGGGTTTCCACCACGTCCGACAGGTGGCTGCGGAGGTCATAGGCGGAATGGCTCGTCGAGCCTTTCTCGATGTTGAGCGGCGGCATGGGCAGGACCCCTTCCAAAACGAAGCGACCCGCCCGGTTTAGCCGGGCGGGTCGTGTTGGGAAAGGGCCTATTCGGGCTTATTCGGCCGGGGCGGCCGACTTGACCGCCGCCCGTTCGGTTCGCAGGCCCATCACGATGCAGACGCAGAGCGCCACCAGCACCACCGCGAAGGGCAGGCCGGTCGAGATCACCATGGATTGCAGCGAGGCGAGACCCCCCGCCGAGAGCAGCAACACCATCGCCACCGCGCCCTCGAAGGTGCACCAGAACACCCGCTGCGGCACCGGCGCGTCGATCTTGCCGCCCGCCGTGATCGTGTCGATCACGAGGCTGCCGGAGTCCGACGAGGTGACGAAGAACACGATCACCAGGATGATGCCCACCAGCGAGGTGATGCCGGCGAGGGGAAGCTGACCCAGCATCTCGAACAGCTTCAGTTCCAGCGGCGCGTTCACCACGCCCTCGAACCCGGTGTTCAGGAACTGCTGGATCGCGGTGCCGCCGAACACGCTCATCCACAAGACGCAGACCAGCGACGGGATCAGCAGCACGCAGACGATGAATTCGCGCACCGTGCGGCCGCGGCTGACGCGGGCGATGAACATACCGACGAAGGGCGACCAGCTGATCCACCAAGCCCAGTAGAACGAGGTCCAGCCCTGGACGAAGTTGGTGTCTTCACGGCCGAAGGGGTTGGACAGCGCGGGCAGGTATTCGGCATAGGCCCCGAGCGAGTTGAAGAAGGTGCCGATGACGTCGGCGGTAGGCCCGACCGCCAGCACGAAGAGCAGCAGGATCACAGCCAGAAGCATGTTCAGCTCCGACAGCCGCTTCACCCCGCCGTCGAGGCCGCGCAGGACGGAAACCAGCGCCACCGCCGTGATGATGGTGATGAGCAGAACCAGCAGCGCGCCGGAATCGGCGATGCCGCTCTCCTCCGCATTGGCGAAGGGCATACCCAGGAAGGCGCGGGTGCCTTCCTCGGCCACGCCCGAGCCGTAGAGCACGGTCAACCCGTTGGCCGCCTGCGTCGCGCCGAAGCCGAGCGAGGTGGCGAGGCCGAAGAGCGTCGCGAAGACCGCGAGGATGTCGATGACATGACCCGGCCAGCCCCAGACGCGCTCGCCCAGAAGCGGGTAGAAGGCCGAGCGGATCGTCAGCGGCAGACCCTTGTTGTAACTGAAGAGCGCCAGCGCCAGCGCCACCACCGCGTAGATCGCCCAGGGGTGCAGGCCCCAATGGTAGATCGTGGCGGCCATGCCGAGACGCACCGCCTCGGCCTCGTTGCCTTCGGCGGCGCCAAGCGGCGCCCAGTCGGTGCGCAACCCGTCCTCGCCGATGGCCACGCCGCCGAGCGAACTGGAGAAATGGCTCATCGGTTCGGACACGCCGTAGAACATCAGGCCGATGCCCATGCCGGCGGCAAAGAGCATCGCGAACCAGCCGATATAGCCGTAATCCGGTGTCGCGTCCGCGCCGCCCAGCCGGACCGAGCCCACCGGCAGCACGATCAGCGCGAGGCAGAACAGCACCACGAGGTTGCCGACCGACAGGAAGAACCAGTCGAATGTGCCTGTGACGAAGCTGAACATCGCCGAGAACAGCGCGCCTGCCTGTTCGGGCAGGGCGAGCGTGAAGAAGACGAAGGCCGCGACGGCCAGGCCAGAGACCATGAAGACCGGGTTGTGGATGTCGAAGCCGAAGGGACCGACGGAGCCTTCGACGTTGTTCTGCCCTATGTCGTAGTCCGTTTCGATCGGATGATGGCTTCCGGACGGCTCCGGTATGCCCTGGGCATTGAGATCTGTATCTGTCATGCGCGTTTCCCTTTTCTTGTTGCGGTGATGGCGGTGGGCGGCGTCAGCCCCGCACCAGCATCACCGACACGTCCGTGTGGCTGGCGACCCTCCCGCCGTGGTTGGTGAACTCGAACCGGCGCGGGATGTGCGAGCCCATCACCACGAGGTCCGCGCCCAGGTCATGCACCGCCTGTTCCAGCGCGCCGTCCAGGTCCACCGCCGGGTCGTGGGCGGTGACGGCGTGGCTGGCCACGTCGGGCATGTTGTGCAGTTCGGCCTGCTCGGCGGCGAAGGCCTCGAGTTTCTGCGCGAACTCCTCGGGCGAGCGGGCGATGCCGCCGGGCTGGCTACCGGTGACGCTGACAAAGGTCACGCGCGCCCCGAACTGGGTCGCAAGCCCCGCCGCCGCGCCCAGGGCACGCTTCAACTTGTCGACATGCGCCAGATCGACCGGCACCATGATGTGAGTGAACATCACTCCCTCCTTCGCGTTTTTATCTGACGCATTGAGCGGGGAATACGCCCGCCGAACACGTTGCGGGACGACGGGACAAAGCCCGAATGCGACACTTATGGTGTCGGATTCAGGCTAGCACACGACAGTCTGCGCGCAACCCTGTGGTTTGATGGCGCGCGCGCATCTGTGCGGCGGGTGTCCGGGAACACGAAAACGGGCCCCGAAGGGCCCGTTTCTTGTTCTGAAAGGTGAGTGGATCAAACCAGCACGCCGCCCCCCGCGCCGATGGCGTTCTTGGTGTCGGCCTCGCCCAGCAGCATCTCGTTATGCGCCTTGCCCGACGGGATCATCGGGAAGCAGTTCTCGTGCTTTTCCACCAGGCAGTCGAAGATCACCGGGCCGTCGTAGTCCAGCATTTCCATGATCGCGTCGTCGAGACCGGCGGGGTCGGAGCACTTGATGCCCTTGGCGCCGAAGGCTTCGGCCAGTTTCACGAAATCGGGCAGCGCCTCGGACCAGCTGTGGGAATAGCGCTCGCCGTGCAGCAGCTCCTGCCACTGGCGCACCATGCCGAGGCGTTCGTTGTTCATGATGAACTGCTTGACCGGCAGGCGGTACTGGGTCGCGGTGCCCATCTCCTGCATGTTCATCAGCCACGACGCCTCGCCCGCCACGTTGATGACCAGCGCGTCGGGATGGGCGATCTGGACCCCAACCGAGGCTGGCATGCCGTAGCCCATGGTGCCGAGGCCGCCGGAGGTCATCCAGCGGTTCGGTTCGTCGAAGCCCAGAAACTGCGCCGCCCACATCTGGTGCTGGCCGACCTCGGTGCAGATGTAGCGGTCGCGGCCCTTGGTCAGCGCCTCGAGCCGTTCCAGCGCGTATTGCGGCTTGATCGTGGTCTCGGAGGGTTTGTAGCGCAGGCAGTTCACGTTGCGCCAGTCCGCGATCCTGCCCCACCAGGTCTTGAGCGCCGGCGCGTTGGTCTTGCGCCCGCGCGCCTTCCAGACCCGCAGCACCTCTTCCAGCACATGGGTCACGTCGCCGATGATCGGGAAATCGGCGTGGATCACCTTGTTGATCGAGGAGGGGTCGATGTCGATATGCGCTTTCAGCGAGCCGGGGCTGAAATCGGCGATGCGCCCGGTGATGCGGTCGTCGAAGCGCGCGCCGACGTTGATCATCAGGTCGCAGCCGTGCATCGCGAGGTTGGCCTCGTAAAGCCCGTGCATCCCCAGCATGCCCAGCCATTTGTCGCCCGAGGCGGGGTAGCTGCCCAGCCCCATCAGGGTGGAGGTGATCGGGAACCCCGTGGCCTCGACCAGTTCGCGCAGCAGCGCGCTGGCGCGCGGGCCCGAGTTGATGACGCCGCCGCCGGTGTAGAACACCGGGCGCTCGGCCTGTTCCATCGCCTCGACCAGCGCCTCGATGATGGCGGGGTCGCCGTGGACGCGCGGTTGGTAGTGGCTGACCTTGGCCTCGGGGATGCCGACATAGGTGCCGGTGGCGAACTGCACGTCCTTGGGGATGTCGACCAGAACCGGGCCCGGGCGGCCGCTCTTGGCGATGTGGAACGCCTGATGGATGGTGTCGGCCAGATTGTCGGTATCCTTCACCAGCCAGTTCATCTTGGTGCAGGGGCGGGTGATGCCGACGGTGTCGGCCTCCTGAAACGCGTCCGAGCCGATCATGAAGGTCGGCACCTGGCCGGTCAGCACGATCAGGGGGATCGAATCCATCAGCGCGTCGGTCAGGCCGGTGACGGCGTTGGTCGCGCCGGGCCCGGAGGTGACGAGCACGACGCCCGGCTTGCCGGTGGACCGCGCATAGCCTTCGGCGGCATGGACCGCGCCCTGTTCGTGGCGGACAAGGATGTGACGGATCGCGTTTTGCTGGAAGATCTCGTCATAGATCGGAAGCACGGCACCGCCGGGATAGCCGAATACGACTTCGACGCCCTGATCCTTCAGAGCCTCGACCACCATTTTCGCGCCGGTCATCTGCCGTGTCATCGCGTTAGTCCTTTTTCATTGTCGACGTCGTCGTCTGCGCTTCCGGGGCTGTGGATATCATCGGGCCGTTTGACATAAAAAAACCCTCGGGGGCGATCCGAGGGCGCATGAGAGAACGGTATGGCTGCCGTTACCGACCCATGCGCTGCCATCCTACAAGTACGATAATGCTGGTCATCGGACCGATCCTTCCACAGATGCGGCGCATGATTAGGCAGGGTGGCGGGGGGCGTCAACCATGAAAACCGATGTTCGTGTCGCATACGGCGCGGCCTGCGCAATCTTTCCAAACGACGCGCGGGGGTCCTGACAACAATCGTGCGCCCCCGAATCGCAAAGCCCTGCCCGGCGGCGGAGGCGGCGGAACGGGCGCGCGGCAGGGGCCGATCGTGCCGCCGGCTTGAGGGTCAAGGGTGAATCACCGTTCATATGTGGATTTTGGTAAGATAACTTTACAAAAATCGGAGGTTCGGTGTCGAAAACCTGTTTTCTGCGCGGCAGGCCTTCGCTAACGTGCGGGCACTTGTGGGGCAGAACCACAACCGTGGTCCGAGGGGGGTCGCGGAAACACCAGATATCCGGGGAGGATACCATATGGATCGTCGCTCATTCCTGAGAACGTCCGCGCTTGGCGGCGCCGCCGCTGCAACCACCACCTTGGCCGCACCGGCCTATGCCCAGGGCAACCGCTCGCTGACGCTCGTCACGTCCGTTCCCGACGGCTTCGCGGTGTTCGATGACGCGGTCCAGCTCGCCATCGACTACATCGCCGCGATGACCGACGGCCAGCTGACGTTCAACAAGAACTCGGCCGGCACCCTCGTGGGCGCGTTCGAAGTGTTCGATGCCGTGTCCTCGGGCCAGGCGGACGTGTATCACTCGGCCGAATACTACTTCCTGAACCAGCACCCGGCGCTGGCGTTCATGACCTCGGTTCCCTTCGGCATGACCTCGCAGGAAATGGCCAACTGGTACTACCGTCGCGGCGGCCAGGAACTGCACGACAACCTGTCGTCGCTGTTCAACCTCAAGCCGCTGATGTGCGGCATGACCGCGATGCAGCCCGGCGGCTGGTTCAACATCGAGATCAATTCGGCCGACGACCTGCAGGGCCTGCGCTTCCGCATGCCGGGGCAGGGTGGCCAGGTGCTCGGGCGTCTCGGCGCCTCGGTGCAGAACATCCCCGGCGGCGAGATCTACCAGGCGCTGTCCTCGGGCCAGATCGACGGCGCGGAGTGGATCGGCCCCTATGCCGACGAGCGCCTCGGCTTCCAGGAAGTCACCTCGAACTACTACACCGCCGGTTTCCACGAGCCGGGCTCGGCGCTGCACATGGTGTTCAACCTCGAGATCTGGGAATCGCTGACGCCCCAGCAGCAGACGATCTGCCAGGTCGCCTGCGAGGCCGCCCATGCGCAGAACACCGCGCTGTCGCTGGCCGAAAACGGTGCAGCCCTCGCCCGCCTCCAGTCCGAAGGCGTGCAGGTCCGCGAATTCCCCGATGACGTGTGGGATGCCTTTGGCCGCGCCTCGGCGGAAGTGAACGCCGAGAACATGGGCGACCCGATCTATGCCGAGATCGCCAACAGCTACTTCGCGTCGATGGCGGAATCGTCGAACTGGTACGAGATCGGCGATGCGGAATACATGCGCCAGCGGAACCGCGTGAACGCAGCCGGCTGATAGCCACAACCCAAAGACTCGCCCGGCCCCGCGCGGGCCGGGCGAGTTTGTCGTTTCACTCACTCATGACACGTGACGCGCCCTGTCCGGGGGCTGCGGGCCGGGGGACAACTGCATGATCGACTTCATCTTGTGGGTGCTGCAGAACATCGCGCTTGCGCCGTACCACCTGTTTGTGGCGATCACCAATCCCGGCGACTGGCTCAACTGGGCCAACCCCGAGGCCGTGATGCGCTTCATCTACTACGGCGCCTCGGTCGAGTTCTTCTTCGTCATCTTCACGTCTTTCCTGGTGATCACCGCGGTCGGCATGGCCTGGAACCGCGAGATCCTGTGGTGGGGCGTGCGCATCCTCGAAAGCTTCGCCAACGGGCTCGGCCGTCTTGCCGCCTGGGCGGGTCTGCTCATGGTAATGCAGCAGGTGATGATCATCTTCCTGCAGCGCATCTTTCGTGCCTCGGCGATCGAGTTGGGCCCGCTCGGCACCGCCTTCACGCAGGACCTGAGCTGGTGGGCGGAAGAGCTGAAGCTTTACAACGCCCTGGTCGTCTGCCTCTGCGTCTCCTACACCTTCGTGCAGGGTGGCCATGTGCGCGTCGACCTCGTCTATTCGACGGTGCGCTTCCGCACGAAGAAGATCATCGACATGGTCGGCAGCATCATCTTCATGATGCCCGCGATCATCATCACCTATCTCTACGCCTGGTTCTTCATGTGGCGCCACCTGATGACGCCCTCGGTGACCTCGACCAGCGAGCTCGACCGGATGCTGGCACAGGCGCGGATCTTCCGCTGGAGCGTGGAGACAATCGGTTTCAGCCCGAACGGCTTCAACGCCTACTTCCTGTTCAAGGTGCTGATCGTGCTGTTCTGCGCAGTCGTCTTCCTGCAGGCCATCGCGGTGTTCTGGCGCTCCTACCTCGAATGGTTCGAGGGCGAGGAGAGCGAGGGCAAGTATCTCGACCGCGACAAGACCGGGGACGAGGCCGAAGACCTCGAACACGCCATTAACTCAGGCTCGTCCTGATCCAACGATACGACGACGCGATCAGACGCGCTTGAGCCAAGGGGACACCAGAGCATGATATTCGGATTGGACGGAGTCGAGATCGGGCTGATCATCGTCTTCCTGACACTCTTCGCGGCGATCATGACCGGCTTTCCGGTGGCGTTCGCCATCGCGGGCGCCGGCGTGATTTCCTTCGCGATCATCGCGGCGCTCGATTCAGCCGGCATCCTGATCCACCAGGCCATCGACACCGGGTCCGAGGCCTACCGGACGCTGATCGCGGACGGGGTGGTGCGAAACTCCATCTCGGTCTTCCGATACCCCGACCTGCCACGGGTCGAGGAGGCGCTGTTTCCCGGCGGCTGGGAACAGGCGATGGAGCGCAACATCTCCTTCATCGTGAACCGGATGAACGAGCGCGTGATCGCCGGCCAGTCGATCGAGACGCTGCTCGCCGTGCTGATGTTCGTGATGATGGGCATCGTGCTGGAACGCTCGAAGATCGCCGAGGATCTGCTGACCACCATGGCGCGCGTCTTCGGACCGCTGCCGGGGGGGCTCGCCGTCTCCATCGTGATCGTCGGCGCCTTCCTTGCCGCCTCGACCGGGATCGTGGGGGCGACCGTCGTCACCATGGGCCTGCTCGCGCTGCCGACGATGTTGCGCAACAACTACTCGCCCGAGCTGGCCACCGGCGTCATCGCCGCCTCGGGAACGCTGGGGCAGATCATTCCGCCGTCCATCGTGATCGTGCTTCTGGGCACGCTGGTGGGCGACCTCTATGCAACGGGGCAGGAGACGCGGGCGCAGCTTGCGGGCTGCACCGACGCGCTGACCTACCTCGGCTCGCCCGCCGTGCTCTCGGTCGGCACGCTGTTCCAGGCGGCGCTGCTGCCGGGCCTGTTCCTCGCCTTCCTCTACGGCGGCTATGCCTTCGTCTTCGCGCTCTTCCGGCCCTCGGCCGCGCCGCCGGTGCAGGTTCCGGGCAGCGGCGGAGAGCCGGTGACGCGCGGCGAGGCGCTGACCTGGTATCTCGCGGCGCCGCTGGGCGTGATCTTCGCCGTCATCCTCGGCGTCAGCGCCGGCTTGATCGGCAGCCAGACCATCAGCGTGTCGGACTACGCCGAGACCAACACCTCCCGCGTGCTGCGCACCAATGTCTCCGAACAATGCCAGGCCGGCATGATCGCTCTGCATGGCCAGGACGCCTGGGACGAGGCCGTGGCCGAACGCGCCGCGATGGCCGCGTCCGGCAATACCGGCGAGGCGGTGCTGCTGACCGACGAGGAGCGCGCCGAGGCGCGCGTCCAGGCGCTGGACAACGCCCCGCCGATCGGGGCGGGCGTGGCGACGATCTTCACCATGCTGGCGCTGGTCCTGATCCTCGCGCGCGGTGTCTCGCCCTCGTCGAGCCCCGCGCCCCTGATCGCGGGCGGTCTGGGGGTGCTGCTCGCGCTCATTTTCGACGTGCTCTTCATCGGTCCGCGGACCGGCGACGGGGCGACCTTCATGATCCTCGCCATCCCGATGATCGTGACGCTCTACGGCTGTCGCGTGGCGATGGGGCGGCTGGCGCAGAACGACCTGCTGCGCGTGGTCTTCCCGCCGCTGGTGTTGATCGTGGCCGTTCTGGGCTCGATCCTCGGCGGCATCACCAACCCGACGCCCGCCGCGGCGCTGGGGGCGGCCGGTGCGATCATGCTGGCGGCCTACCGCAAGCTGAAGGAAGACAACGGCAGCGGCAAGATCGTGCTCTGGGCCTCCTTCGCGCTGGTCATCATGATCCTCGTGGGGATCAACTTCGACCTGCGGATCACGCGCTCGGACGTGCCCTTCGAGGACTGGGTCGCCTACATCATCGCGCAGATCGCCTATCACTTCGCCTTCTTCGGCCTGCTCTACGCCTGCTGGGTCCTGTTCCGCGGCAACATCCTCAGCCCGGTGGTGCGCGAGACGGCGAAGGTGACGTCTATGGTCTTCACCATCCTGATCGGCTCCCAGCTGCTGAACCTCGTGCTGATCTCCTTCGGGGGCGAGCATTACATCCAGCAATACCTGCGCAGCTTCGACAACGAGCTGGTGGTGTTCCTGGTGGTGATGCTCATCCTGTTCATCCTCGGCTTCGTGCTGGATTTCCTCGAGATCATCTACATCGTGATCCCGATCGTGGGGCCGGTGATCTACGGCGGCACGCTCGATCCGGCCTGGGTGACGATCATGATCGCGGTGAACCTGCAGACCTCGTTCCTGACCCCGCCCTTCGGCTTCGCGCTATTCTACCTCAGGGGCGTGGCACCGAAGAGCGTCACCACCGGCCACATCTACCGCGGCGTGATCCCCTTCGTGGGCATCCAGGTGCTGGGCCTGCTGCTGCTGTGGCTCTTCCCGGGCATCGTGACGATCCTGCCCGACCTGCTGCGGTAAGGGGCGAGATCCGATAAGACAGAAAGGGGGCCTGCGCGGCCAGACCTTTGCATTTCGTGGTGCAAATGGGTCAAAGGGCTCGGAGCGCGATGTCCGCTCCGAGCCCTTTGAGGACGCTAGAAGAACTGCTACGTGTGTTTCGAGAAAGGTGCCTGTTTTATGACTTCTGATGTCGATCTCCTTAGTATTCCGGGAGGGCGCTCGCTCATCGACTGGTTCTCGGGCGTTCCAAGCTTTCATGACGCGGAACTGCTAGACTTTTCCTTATCTGGAAAGGGTATTAGTTTTCTGCGCATCCACGCTTGGACAATGACTGACCGCACGAATGCGCAGGGCTACTTCATTTTGGAAAAACATGCAGTTATCAGATTTTCCCTTCAGAAAGTGAAACAAGTCAGTTGCATCGACCTCGACATGATGCCCGCCATCATCTTCGGACTGAATATTTCCAGATCAGGGGAGCAGATCAGCATTGAATGGGAGTCTTCCTACGGGCTGAGCGGTTTAATTGCTGCAGATCATGTGTCGATCGCTGTCACGCCGGGCAAACCTGATTGACCGCTCCGTCCGCCAAGCCGACCTCCGGCGCGGAGGCCTCCCGAAGATTTCTTCGGGAGGCTTTGTCGGACGTAGCGCCAAGCCCACAAGGAGCTTGGCCACGAGTTGCACCACGAAATGCATAGGGCTGGCCTGCGCGGCCCCCTTTTTCGTCGGTTGCCTGCCTGAGGCGCGACGGCCATCTTGATTGTCACTCAATTGAGATGCACAATCGCCTCCAGAGGAGATCCGTCATGCCCGCCAGAACCTCGATGCTCCACGTCCGTGTGGACGACCAGATCAAGGCGCAAGCCTCCGAGGCGCTGTCCGGCGTCGGACTGACGTTGTCTGACGCGGTGCGCATCTTGCTGACCCGCGTGGCTGCCGAGGGTGGGCTCCCCGCTGGCCTGACCGCCGACCCGGACAGCTATGACGCCTGGTTCCGTGCCAAGGTGCAGGAGGCGCTGGCCGATCCGCGCCCCGCTGTCCCGCACGAGCAGGTGGTGGCCGAGGCGCGCGCCCTCATCGACAGCAAGCGCGGTGCCTGAACCGCTTTGGACGGTAGCGGCCATTGCCGACCTGATGGCCATTGTCGACTACATCTCGGACGACGCTCCCGAAGCAGCACTTGCCCTGCTGGAGGAGATCGAGGGTCAGGTCGCACACCTTCCGACACATCCGAAACGTGGTCGGTACGGGCGGGTGGAGGGCACTCGGGAACTGGTGGTCCGGCCGAACTACATCGTGATCTACACTGAAACCGCCGAAACCGTGACCGTTTTGCGCGTGCTTCACGCAGCACAGATGTGGCCGTGACGTCAGGCCTTCACTCGTCCGAACGCAGGTCCGGCAGGGCGATCTGCGCCACCTGCTGGGCAATCGGGTCGACCGACAGGGGGTGGGTCTGGTTGGAATAGTCGCTGGGGTCGCTGATCGGCTCCCACTGGCCGCCGACGAAGACCTCGAGCGCCGGGAACCGCGCCTTGTAGCCCATCTTGGACGAGCCGGGCACCCAGTAGCCGAGGTAGACGTAAGGTAGCCCCGCCTCGCGCGCGAGGGCGATGTGGTCGAGAATCACATGCGTGCCGAGGCTGTCGGCGGTGCGGTCGGGATCGAAGAAGGAATAGACCAGCGACAGCCCGTCATCGAGGATGTCGGTGAGGCAGACCGCCGTCAGCGGCGCCTCGTCGCCGTCGGGCTCGGCCGTCGTGTCGCGGTACTCGATCACGCGGGTGCGCACCGGCGTTTCCTCGATCATCGCGGCAAACTCGAACACGTCCATGTCGGCCATGCCGCCATCGGCATGGCGCGCATCGAGGTAGCGGCGGAAGAGCGCATATTGCGCCTCGGTCGCCCAGGCCGAGCGCGCCATGCGGCGCAAGCCGTCGTTGCGCTTGAGAATGCGGCGGTGCGCCTTCTTCGGCGCGAAATCCGCGACCCGGATCCGCGCCGACAGGCAGGCCGCGCAATCGGTGCAGGACGGCCTGTAGAGCACGTTCTGCGAACGGCGGAAGCCCTGCTTGCTGAGCGCGTTGTTCAGCTTCTCGGCCTGTTCGCCCTGCAGGGCCGTGAACAGCTTGCGCTCGCGGCGTCCGTCCAGATACGGGCAGCCTTGCGGCGCCGTGACGTAGAATTGCGGCGCGATGGGCAGTGAATGGCGCATGTCGTCGTTCCGGCCAGAGCCGTTGGGAAAGGTCGCGCGAATGCTGCACCACGCCCCCCGGCTCGGGCAACTTGTTTTTTTGGATAGTTTTCGTCTCTGCGGTCTGTTGCCGGATCAGCGCGGGCGGTTGATCGCGACCGAGCCGAGCAGCAGGTCGTGCAGACCCTGGTGACGCGCGCCGAAGCCCATCATCGCGATGGAGATCAGCTGCAACACCACGAAGCCCGAGCAGACCAGATAGGCCAGCGTGTGCAACATCGCCTCGCCGCCGGAGAACCGCGCGCCGGTGGGGCCGCGCAGCTCGATGTTCATAAGCCGCATGCCCAGCGTGGCGGAGCCCGAGGAAATCGTGCCGGCGCGGTACAGGAAGGCCACAGATATGTAGACGATGGGCCAGAACCACCACAACAGCGACAGCGTCACCGCGCCGAGCAGGAAGGTGACGGCGGTCACGAGGATCACGTCCACGACCCAGGCGAACAGCCGCTTGGCCGGGACACCGTCATAGAAGGCGTGATCGTGGTCGGGGTCGGGCAGGACAGAGGGCATGGTCATCGTCATGGCGTCATTTCCCAGATTCGGAAAGGGGTGGGGGGACGAAAACGCGGCCCCCGCTGCCATCGGGCAGGGCTGGGGCCGCGGCTGGCCGGGCGGGTTACGCCTCGGCGGTGTCGTCGTCGGTGCGCGCGGTCTTGGCGCGGTCGTCCATGAACTGGTCGAACTCGGCCTTGTCCTTGGCTTCGCGCAGGCGCTGGAGGAAGGCCTCGAAGGCTTCCTGCTCCTGCTCGAGCCGGCGGATGGTGTCGGCGCGGTAGGCGTCGAAGGCGCTGTTGCCCGAGGACCGGGACATGTGGCGACCCATGCCATGACGATGGCGGCGGTGAGAACAGGACGAGTTGAACATGCGTTTGCTCCAGATCATGTAGGCGAGAAGGGCGAGGCCGATGGGCCAGAACAGGATGAAGCCGAGCACCATGGCGGCGATCCAGGCGCCCTTGCCCCGCTCGTCGAGCCAGGCCTCGGTCCGGGTGAACCAGCCCCGCGCGTCTCGCGGTTGGCCGGCCGAGGGGACGGGGTCGGTGAAGGTGTCAGTCATCGAGCGCTCCTTTGAACTCTTGGCGGTATGTTAATGTTAATCACATTAACGCATATGGGGGATGCCGGTCGACCATCAAGGGGTCGCCTCGAAAAAAGTGAATCGGATTTACATGTGCGGTCGCCGCACGCTTTGGACTTGCGTCTTCTCAAGGGTCTGCGCTATCCCGCCCGACACGGAGAGGTGGCCGAGTGGTCGAAGGCGCACGCCTGGAAAGTGTGTAGGCGGGAGACCGTCTCCAGGGTTCGAATCCCTGTCTCTCCGCCACCACCTAACCCATCGATAAAAATCCATAAATCGCCCTTTCCTTTCTCCCGCCTTTCCCGAGGCATAGCTTTGCCCGCCTGACTCCGCGAGACGGTTTTCAGCCCGATTCCCGTGCGTTGTCAGCGCCTTGTCTCTGGAGGGGAGTGTCGACGGTCCGGTTTTTACGGATGCCGCGCCAAGCGGCTCAGAACCCTGCTGTAAGCGCTCGCTGGCTGGCCCAGTCCGCGGGCAGGTCGTGGCGCTTGATCCACTCCGAGGTGAGGCCGAGCGGATGGGTGCCGGCCACGATCGCTTCCAGGATGTCGGGAGCAAGGAAGGCCAGGTCAATCATGTGCTGGACCCGGCTGCGCGAATGCCCCTCAGAGGTGGCGATCTCGGTGAAGGTCTC
>CAKZPN010000027.1 GCA_937139335.1 uncultured Roseicyclus sp.
AATGGTGGGTGATAAGGGATTTGAACCCCTGACATCTTCGATGTGAACGAAGCGCTCTACCACTGAGCTAATCACCCTCCGGGTGGGCAGGTCTTTAGCTATCCTCGTCCGGGTCTGCAAGGGGGCTCTCGCCCGCCTCGGCACCATCGGTGCGGGGGCGCCGGATCTTGAGGGTGAGGATGTCGGGGCCATCGGCATCGGGCTTGCGTTTCTTCACAATCAGCTTGCCCAGCGGTGGCAGCACCAGCTCCTCGTTGCGGTCGAGCGCGCGGCCCAACTCGTCGAGCACCAGTTCCAGCACCACCTTGGCGTCGGAGCGTTTCAGCGAGGTGCGCTCGGCCACCGCCTCGATAAGGTCGCCGCGCTTGAACCGCGGGTCATCCTCGCCGGTGTCGGCCGTCTCCGCACCCTCTGCCGCGGCCGGGGCGGTCGCCTCGGCGTCGGGGGCCATCACCGTGCGCAGCGAGGCGGGCTTTTCGGCAGGCGCGTCGACGGCGTCTGCGGGGCCGTCGCGCAGGTCGGCGGCGGCTTGCGTCCGCGCGGTCTTGGACCGGCTTCGGGGGCCGGCGGGCGTCGATTTGCGGGGAGCGGCCTTTGTTGCGGTCTTGCGGCTTGCAGCCATGAGTGCCTCCGGTGTGGCGCTTTGGGCCGGTCGGGCCGCGCCTTTGGAACGATTGATTGGACCTGACGCTAACGAAGGCCGCGCCATCTCGCCAGACGGCACCGCAAATTTTTCCGGCCCTGTTGCGGGCGCGGCAGGCCCGGTCTCCCCCCATGGCAGGACACAGCATCTCGGCGCAGGCGCGGCGCTGCCCACATCCCCTAGCAGCGCGGACGGACTAGGTGGCCGGTCCTCGTGCCACCCGCGGCGGCGGCGCCCGCGGACCTTCGCACGTCGCGATGGCCACACCGCGCGGAGGGGCAGCGGACCCGCGGCGAAAAAACACTTGACGATCAAGGCTCTCCGCGTGGACGTTTATGCGTCTGTTTACACTTGGGGAAGTGTCATGAAGAAACTAGCTGTCGCAGCCGCGCTCAGCCTTGCCCTCGCGGGCGGGGCCCAGGCCCAGACCCTCCAGCCGCAGATGTCGGCGCAGGATGTCCAGGCCGGCATCGAGATCGAGGAAAGCCACATCCTCGTGCCGATCCTGATGATGATCTTTCTGGTCCTGACGGCCGCGGGCGGCGGCGGCGCCGGGCAATATACCGGCATGTGACTGCCGCGATCTGGTACCGGAGCGACCCGGATCTGTCGTCAGCCGCCGCCCCTGACAGGGGCGACGGCCTTGGCGTTGGTCAGTGCGCGACCGCGCCCTCGCCCCCGCGCTCGGCGGCGCGGACGGCGGCGGCTGCCGCTTCGGCCTCTTCATCCCAGTCCACCGCCTCGGGCTGACGGGCGAGCGCTTGCGCCAGCACCTCGGAGACATGGCTGACGGGAATGATGGTCAGGCCCTGCTTCACGTTGTCCGGGATCTCGACCAGATCCTTCTCGTTCTCCTGCGGGATCAGGACGGTGGTGATGCCACCCCGGAGCGCGGCCAGCAGCTTTTCCTTCAACCCGCCGATGGGCAGCACGTTGCCGCGCAGCGTCACCTCACCGGTCATGGCGATGCCCGAGCGCACCGGGATCTGCGTCAGCACCGACACGATGGAGGTCACCATCGCGATGCCGGCACTCGGCCCGTCCTTGGGCGTGGCGCCCTCGGGGACGTGGACGTGGATGTCCCAGCTGTCGAGCCGGGGCGGCTTCACCCCGATCCGCGGCGCGATCGACCGCACGTAACTGGCGGCGGCGTCGATGGATTCCTTCATCACGTCGCCCAGCTTGCCGGTGGTCTTCATCCGGCCCTTGCCCGGCAGCCGCAGCGCCTCGATCGACAGGAGGTCGCCGCCGACGCTGGTCCAGGCGAGGCCCGTCACGACACCGATCTGGTCGTCACGCTCCGCCAGCCCGAACTTGAACCGCCTGACGCCCAGCATCTCCTCCAGCGCCTCGGGCGTCACGACCACGCGGTCGGTCTTTTTCCGCACGATGGAGGTCACGGCCTTGCGGGCCAGCTTGGCGATCTCGCGCTCCAGGTTCCGGACGCCCGCTTCGCGGGTGTAGTAGCGGATGATGTCGGTCAGCGCGGCGTCGGGCAGCTCGAATTCCTTGGCGCGCAGGCCATGGTTCTTCATCTGCTTCTCGACGAGGTGCTGCTTGGCGATCTCGCGCTTCTCGTCCTCGGTGTAGCCGGCCAGCGGGATGATCTCCATCCGGTCCAGAAGCGGGCCCGGCATGTTGTAGGAGTTCGCGGTGGTCAGGAACATCACGTTCGAGAGGTCGTATTCCACCTCGAGGTAGTGATCCATGAAGGTCGAGTTCTGTTCCGGGTCCAGCACCTCGAGCATCGCGCTCGCCGGGTCGCCCCGGAAATCCTGCCCCATCTTGTCGATCTCATCGAGCAGGATGAGCGGATTGGTGGTCTTCGCCTTCTTCAGCGCCTGGATGATCTTGCCCGGCATGGAGCCGATGTAGGTCCGGCGGTGGCCGCGGATCTCGGACTCGTCACGCACGCCACCCAGCGAGATGCGGATGAACTCGCGCCCCGTGGCCTTGGCGACCGATTTGCCCAAGCTGGTCTTGCCCACGCCCGGCGGGCCGACGAGGCACAGGATCGGCCCCTTCAGCTTCTTGCTGCGCTGCTGCACGGCAAGGTATTCGACGATGCGTTCCTTGACCTTCTCGAGACCGTAGTGGTCGTCGTCGAGGATTTTCTCTGCGTGGCCGAGGTCCTTCTTCACGCGCGACTTCACGCCCCACGGGATCGACAGCATCCAGTCGAGGTAGTTGCGCACCACGGTCGCCTCGGCGCTCATCGGCGACATGTTCTTGAGCTTCTTCAGCTCGGCATCTGCCTTGTCGCGCGCTTCCTTCGACAGCTTGGTGGCGTTGATGCGCTCTTCCAGCTCGGCCAGTTCGCCGGCACCTTCCTCGCCATCGCCCAGCTCGCGCTGGATCGCCTTCATCTGTTCGTTGAGGTAATATTCGCGCTGCGTGCGCTCCATCTGGTTCTTCACGCGGCTCTTGATCTTCTTCTCGACCTGCAGGACCGACATCTCGCCCTGCATCAGGCCGTAGACCTTCTCCAGCCGCTCGGCCACGTCGAGCGTTTCCAGAAGCTCCTGCTTCTGGCCCACCTCGATGCCGAGATGCCCCGAAACGAGATCGGCCAGTTTGGCCGGATCGGTCGCCTCGCTGACATTGGTCATGGCGTCTTCGGGGATGTTCTTCTTCACCTTGGCGTATTTGGCGAATTCATCGGCCACCGCGCCGATCATCGCCTGCACGGCCGAGGGGTCGCCCTCGGTCTCGTCCAACGGCGAGACGCGGACCTCGAAGAACTCCTCGGTGCCGGTGAAGGCCTCGATCCGCACGCGGCGGCGGCCCTCGACCAGCACCTTCACGGTGCCGTCGGGCAATTTCAGCAGTTGCAGCACGTTGGCCAGCACGCCGGTCCGGTAGATCCCGTCCTCGGTCGGGTCATCCACGGTCGGGTCGATCTGCGAGCTGAGCAGGATCTGCTTGTCGTCCTGCATCACTTCCTCGAGGGCGCGCACGGATTTCTCGCGGCCCACGAAGAGCGGCACGATCATGTGGGGGAACACCACGATGTCGCGCAACGGCAGGATCGGAAATGTTTCTTGGGTCACTGGCTCTTGCCTTCCTTGGTCTTGGCAAAGGGGCCTGGCTCTGACACGGCAGCCGCCGTAGCCCCCTCCGGGTAAGGATGTCTTAACTTGGGGCTGAGCACGGGTGGTTTCAAGCTGCGCCCGCGGGCCCGGTCCCCTGTCATCCTGCCTGTCACGGCGGCATGGTGCAAGCGAAGGATAGTGGCGAAACTGTGAAGACCCACAAAATGCTGTGGACACTCTGGTCCGGCTCCCCCCTACGCCGCATTGACATCGAACACTCGGTTGCAGAACGTCCTGACCAACATCGCTGACGTGCTCGGGAACCTGCCTCATGAACAACGCACGATATTTCGAGCTCAACCACCATCTTCCGAAGCTTCAGCTTCTCGAGGTCTTTCCGCTCGTCCCATTCCTGTGGCTGCGCGGCGGGATGGTCAGCATTGATGTCGGTGCCAATACGGGACTGTGGTCCGAGGCCTACTTGCGAAATTTCGGTGCACGCACCGCACGACATATCATGGTCGAGCCGATGCCGGCCAATGCCGAACGGCTGCGCCGCCGGTCCGACAACGTGCTCAAGAAATTGTGCGCCGGTGTCGAAATCCGCGAGGCGGCGATGGGCGACAACGCTGGTGATGTCGTCATCCACTTCGATAGCGACGTGACGACCCTTGCCTCGGTGCGCAGCGCGTCGAGCGATCTGGGCCACACTGTCGTCAACTTGTCCCGCTCGATCACGGTGCCGCAACTGCGCCTCGACGATGAGATCGCTCGCCTGGGTGTGGAACAGGTCGATTTCATGAAGGTGGACGTCGAAGGCTACGAGCAAGCAGTCTTCGACGGCTCCGCTGCCGCCATCGCCGATGGACGCATCCGCAACATCCTGTTCGAGTTCGGCGTCCATCAAACGGTGCATGGGGAGACTCTTGCCGGCTATTTCGACTTCTTCCGCCGCCACGGCTACAGGATGTATCGCAGCCATCGCGCGCGCAATTTCTTTGGCTTGACCGAGATCGCGCCCTACACACCGGCCCACGAGCCGACAGGAAGCGGGGTCGAGATGCTGCTTGTCACTCTCGATGGCCCGGATCCGCGCTACAGCGGTCCACGCGTCGTGACACGCCAGCCCGTTCCGCCGGCCTGATCACTGTCGCGAGTTGATCCACATCATTCCGGCACCCCCTCCACGGCCGCATAATATCATATGCAATAATTGCGATGGAGGATTGTCATGCCGTCCCGTTTCCTTGTCCCGCTCAGGGCGCTGCCCATGGCGGCCGGCCTCTTGCTCGCCGGCGCGCTGGGTGCCGCGGCCTGCCCGTCGGCGTCCTATCCGGGCCCGAGCTTCAGCTATTCCGGCGCCGATCTCTACTACGCGCAGGCCTTCAGCACGGTCGCCGCCGGCTCGGGCGCGCTGTCGTCGTGCAACATTCCCGGCACCCGCGGCTATGCCAATGACCGGGCGACCATGTCGCTGAACCTGTCGATGATGGATGGCTACGAGCTGACGGTCGACGTGCAGTCCGACTGCGACTCCACCCTGCTTGTGAACGCCGCGGACGGAAGCTGGGTCTTCGACGACGACGGCGGCGACGGGCTGATGCCGCGCATCAGCATCGCGGATGCCTGGCGGCTGAACGGTCGCGTCGACGTCTGGATCGGCAGCTACGGCGGCAGCACCTGCCCCGCCACGATCACCTTCCAGACCCGCAGGGCGCCCGGCATGCCGGACGAGGCCGGCGACGTGCCGATGGGCGCGGTCGGCTGCCCCGACCCCGGCCTGACCGGGCGGACGCTCAGCTTCAACGGGGTGCAGCTCTGGTCGCGGCAGAGCATCGCCACCACGGCCACGGGCGGCGCGGCGCTGTCGGGCTGCAACATTCCCGGCACGCGCGGCTACGCGGGCGCAACGCCGAGCTTCACCTTCTACCTTTCGGGGATGGAGGGCTACCGGCTCGACCTCGACGTCGATGCCACCTGCGACAGCACGATGCTGGTGCGCGCCGCGGACGGAAGCTGGCATTTCGACGATGACAGCAACGGCAACCTCGACCCGGCCCTGTCCTTCGACCAGGCTTGGCAGACCAACGGGCGCGTCGATGTCTGGGTCGGCACCTACGGCGGCGGCTCCTGCCCCGCCACGCTGAACCTTGAGACCTTCGACGCCGTCATGATGGTCCCGCCGCCGCAGCCGCAGCCCCAGCCCGCCGTCGGCTGCCCCGACCCGGCCCTGCCCGGCCAGTGGATCAGCTACAGCGGTGCGCAGCTCTGGTCGCGGCAAAGCCTGCCGGTGCAGGCCTCGGGCAGCACACAGCTGTCGACCTGCGGCATCCCCGGCACCCGCGGCTATGCCAACCCCGCGCCGAACTACTCCTTCAACCTGACGGGGATGCAGGGCTACCGGCTAGACCTGTCGGCGGATGCGTCCTGCGATTCGACCATGCTGGTGCGCACGCCGGACGGTCTGTGGCACTTCAATGATGACGGCCACGGCAACCTCGACCCGCTGATTCAGCTTGCCCCGCCCACCGCGCTGAACGGGCGCGTGGATGTCTGGGTCGGCACCTACGGGCCCACGCCCTGCGCGGCCACTTTGAACCTCGAGACCTTCACCGCCGCCGGGACCGCCCCGCCGCCGCAACCGGCCGCGGGCCTTGCCGGCACCTGGTCGCTGAACGCCAACGGCTTCACCGGCACGATCACCTTCACCCCCAGCGGGATGGGCTGGACCGGGCAGTTGAACCTCGGCCGGCAGGAGACGCTGCAAAACGTCTGGTTCGACCCCGCGAGCGACCGGGTGGAGTTCTTCCGCCCCGATCCGAACTACCCGCAGCACTACGTCGGCACGGTCACCACCGGGGAGATGTCGGGCCAGTTCAACCAGGCCGGCGGCGGCTACGTCTACAACTGGAGCGCCCGCCGCTAGGGCAGCCGGCACAAACGACCAGCAAGGCCCGCCAACCCTGGCGGGCCTTTCGCATTGGGCGGTTGCACCGCGCGTATCCGTCGTGAGGCCGATGCCGATCCGACCGCAGGCGAATTCATCATTTTACCTGAAACTTGTCCCTTGGACGACACGTGTCTCCACACACGTTGCGGTTGAGTGATTCCACCCCCTGTTCGAGTGAATGATGTACACGACCCCCATTCTCGTGCGGGGCGACCAGGTCGCCTCGTTGACCGGCTCCCCCTCCAACCAAGGCAATCCCGGCGATCCCAATTTCGGCATGGTCCTGCCCGGCGCCAAGGCGCTGGCGGATGCCGATACGACCTATCGGCTGGTCTGGTTCCAGAACGTCAACGCGGTCGACGAGACCTTCAAGAACGGCCAGGGCTGGCGGCTGCAGGAATACACCGGCACAGGCGATCCGGCGACCGACGCGAACGGCTGGACCACGGTCTCGGGCTACGCGAACCTCAGCCCCAAGCCAGACCTCGTGGCCGGGGTCGGGGGCGGCGACGACTACATCGTCTTCCAGTCCGGCAACAGGTTCCTGCTGTTCGACATCAACGGCAACCTGCCCGCGACGCCGCAGACGCTGGTCTACCGCGGCGACGCGCAGAACGGCGACCCGGCGCAGGGCAACAACAACAGCGACCTCGATTTCACCGATGGCTACGCCGCCTACTGCTTCTGCGCCGGCACGCTGATCGAGACCGATCGCGGGCAGGTCCCCGTCGAGGCGCTTGTCGTGGGCGACCTGGTGAGGACGCTCGACCGCGGGATGCAGCCGCTGCGCTGGATCGGGCGGCGCGACGTCGCGGCGGCCGAGATGGCGGCCCATCCGACGCTGCGTCCGGTTCGGGTCGCGGCCGGCGCGCTCGGGTGGAACGCACCGCGCCGCGACTTGTGGCTGTCGCCGCAGCACCGCGTCCTCGTCCGCTCCAGGATCGCCGCGCGGATGGCAGGCGCACCCGAGGTTCTGGTGGCGGTCAAGCACCTGTGCGGCCTGCCCGGCATCGATCAGACCGATGCCGCCGGGCCAGTCACCTACATCCACCTGCGGCTCGACCGCCACGAGGTGGTGCAGGCCGAGGGCGCCTGGACGGAGACGCTTCTGGTCGGACGCGAGGCGCTTCGCGCGATGGACCCCGAGGCGCGGCGCGAGTTGCGGCTGCTGTTCCCCGATCTGGCCATCGAAGGCGCGGAAGATGCGGCGCGCATCTTGCTGCAGGGCCACGCCGCGCGCAGCCTGGCGCAGCGCCACCAGCGCAATGCGAAGGCGCTGGTCGACACGGTCTATTAGGGCGGGCGTCTAGACCGGCTCGATATCACCCTCGGCGCGGTCGGCGCGGAACCCGGCCTCGAAGGCGTCGAACCGGTCCGCGGCAATCGCCCCGCGCAGGCCGGCCATCAGCTCCTGGTAATAGTGCAGGTTGTGCCAGGTCAGCAGCATCGAGGCGATGATCTCGCCGGCGCGGAAGACGTGGTGCAGGTAGGCGCGCGAATAGCCGCGGCAGGCCGGGCAGGTGCAATCGGCATCGAGCGGGCGCGGGTCGTCGGCGTGGCGCGCGTTCTTGATGTTCACCACGCCGCGCCGCGTGAAGGCCTGCCCGGTGCGGCCCGAGCGCGAGGGCAGCACGCAATCCATCATGTCGATCCCGCGCTTCACCGCGCCGACGATGTCATCGGGCTTACCCACGCCCATCAGGTAGCGCGGCTTGTCGACCGGCAGCATCCCCGGCGCGTAGTCGAGGCAGGCAAACATCGCCTCCTGCCCCTCGCCCACCGCCAGCCCGCCCACCGCATAGCCGTCGAAGCCGATGTCTGTCAGCGCCTTCGAGCTTTCCTCGCGGAAATCCCGCTCAAGCCCGCCTTGCTGGATGCCGAAGAGCGCGTGACCGGGGCGGTCGCCGAAGGCCTCCTTCGACCGCGCGGCCCATCGCATCGACAGCCGCATGCTCTCGGCGATCCGGTCTCGGTCGGCGGGCAAGGCGGGGCATTCGTCGAAACACATCACGATGTCGGAGCCGAGGAGTTTCTGGATCTCCATCGAGCGTTCGGGGCTGAGCATGTGTTTCGAGCCGTCGATATGCGAGCGGAAGGTGACGCCCTCCTCCGTCAGTTTGCGCAATTCGGCCAGGCTCATCACCTGGAAGCCGCCCGAGTCGGTCAGGATCGGCTTGTCCCAGTTCATGAAACCATGCAGACCGCCCAGCCGCGCGATCCGTTCCGCCGTCGGCCGCAGCATCAGGTGATAGGTGTTGCCGAGCAGGATATCGGCCCCCGTCGCCGCCACGCTTTCGGGCAGCATCGCCTTCACCGTGGCCGCCGTGCCGACCGGCATGAAGGCCGGTGTGCGGATCGCGCCACGCGGCGTGGAAATCACGCCGGTCCGCGCCGCGCCGCTGGTGGCTGTCACATGAAATTCGAAACGATCGCCCATGGTCATCCTTGCGTGCGCCCGCGAAACCCCGCAGGTGATGCCCGATTACCGACCCAATGCCAAGGAGCGCAGGCCATGGTCCCGACACCGGTCCTCATGCCGATCCAACCAGCCCTGACGCTGGGCTGGGAGGAGTGGATCGCGCTGCCGGGCCTCGGCCTGCCGGCGCTGAAGGCCAAGGTCGACACCGGGGCCAAGACCTCGGCGCTGCACGCTTTCGACATCGAGCCCTTCGGTCCTGCCGCACGGCCGAAGCTGCGCTTTGCCGTGCATCCGGTGCCGGGCCGCACCGATTTGACCATCGCCTGTTCGGCCCCGATCCGCGACCGGCGCGACGTCACATCCTCGAACGGCGAGAGCGAGTTGCGATACGTCATCGAGACGATGCTGAAGATCGGCGAGGTCGAGGTGCCGATCGAGGTGACGCTCAGCGACCGCACCAACATGGCCTATCGCATGCTGATCGGGCGGCAGGCGATCCAGCCCGACTGGCGCATCAGCCCCGCCGCGAGCTTCTGCCAGGACCGCCTCAGCTACGACATCTACCACAGTGCCGAGGTGAAGCTGGCCGCCCCGCACCGCGCGCTGCGCATCGCGGTGCTGAGCCGGGAGGACAACCATTCCACCCGCCGCCTCGTAACCGAGGGCGAGGAGCGCGGCCATACCGTCGAGGTGATCGACACCACGCGCTGCTACATGGCGATCAACGCTTTGGCGCCCGAGGTGCATTACGACGGCACCCGCCTGCCCCGCTACGACGCCGTGATCCCGCGCATCGGGGCCTCGATCACCTCCTACGGCACCGCGGTGCTGCGCCAGTTCGAGACGCTGGGCACGCATTGCGTGAACGGCAGCGCCGGCATCACTGCCAGCCGCGACAAGCTGCACGCCCACCAGATGCTTGCCGCCAAGGGCATCGGGATGCCGCAGACCGCCTTTGCCGCCTCGCCCAAGGACACCGACAACCTGATCGGGCTCGTCGGCTCCGGCCCGCTGGTGGTGAAGCTGCTGGAATCGACGCAAGGCAAGGGCGTGGTGCTGGCCGAGACCAAGAAGGCCGCGCAATCGGTGATCGACGCCTTCCGGGGGTTGCGCGCGAATTTCCTGGTGCAGAATTTCGTGAAGGAAGCGGCGGGCGAGGATGTCCGCTGCCTCGTCGTCGACGGCAAGGTGGTGGCGGCGATGAAGCGCACCGCCTCGGGCGACGATTTCCGCTCCAACCTGCACCGGGGCGGCACTGCCAAGGCGGTGAAGATCACCAAGGAAGAGCGCGACAGCGCGGTGCGCGCGGCCCGCGTCTTCGGCCTGGGGCTCGCCGGCGTGGACCTGTTGCGCAGCCACGACGGGCCGAAGGTGCTGGAGGTCAATTCCTCCCCCGGCCTCGAGGGGATCGAGCTGGCCACCGGCAAGAACATCGCCGCCCTGCTCTACGACGCGATCGAACGCAAGGTGCGCCCGGCCCCCGTCCGCAAGCGGCGCGGCAGCGACGGATAGGGCTCAGGCGCTGGCCGAGGTCAGCGGCTCGAACCCGCCCCACATCATGCGCGCGCCGTCAAACGGCATATCGCCCATGCCCGCCATCCCGGGGTCTGAAGTCATCTTGGCCCAGGCCGCGTCGCAGGTCGCGCGGTCGGGCCAGATCAGCCAGGAAAAGACGACGACCTCGCCCTCCTCCAGCTTCACCGCCTGCGGGAAGGAAGTGAGCGTGCCCGGCGCGACGTCCACGCCCCAGTTCTCCTGGTAGGACAGGCACCCCATCTCCCTCATCGGGGGCCAGACCGCTTCGGAAAAGGCCTTGTAGGCCTCCTTGCGGTCGGCGGGGACGGCTGCGAGAAACCCTTGCACGTAAGACATGGTGGTCACTCCATTTCGGGATTCGGCCTGGCCGAAGCTTGAGCCGGGCGGCCGCGACCGGCAAATGAATTGTCCAAGACGCACAGGACCGGCGCTTGTGCGCCACCCCTGCGCTGTGACGCGCACTTTACGACCCGCGCCGCTTTCCTTATATCTTCAGTCAGGATTACCGCGGAAGGCACAGCCAGATGACCGAGCAGCAACCGCAGCTTGAGGGAACGCCCCTCATCGAACCGTCGAGCACGGACCACCCGCTTTACGACGACATCGTCGCCGCCTGCCGGTCGGTCTATGACCCGGAGATCCCGGTGAACATCTTCGACCTCGGACTGGTCTACACCATCGACATCAAGCCCGACAACGCCGTGCGCGTGGTGATGACGCTGACCGCGCCCGGCTGCCCCGTGGCGGGCGAGATGCCCGGCTGGGTCGCCGACGCGGTCGAGCCGCTGCAAGGCGTGAAGCATGTCGATGTCGAACTGACCTGGGATCCGCCCTGGGGCATGGACATGATGTCGGACGAGGCGCGGCTCGAACTGGGCTTCATGTAAACTGCGGCGGACCCCGCACCTGTAAAGCGCGGGAAAACCCGCATGGTCAGGCACTTGCCGGCCGCGTCCCCCACTGACATCATCCCCTCGAGACGACGGAGGGAGAGGCCGGGCGCGCGACCATGACAGGTGTGCGCCGGCCGCAGCGCGACGAAAGCCATGGCCATATCCACATTCGCCGCGCTGTTTCTTGCCCATGTGATCGCGGATTACCTGTTGCAGACCGGCTGGATGGTCGCGAACAAGCGCCGCGCGCTGTCGATCGGCCTGCACATCGGCGCGGTCTTCGTGATGATGCCATTGGCAACGCTCAGTTTTTCGCCGTGGTTCGTGGCGCTGGCGGCAATGCATCTGGCCATCGACCTGACCAAGACGCATGTGCTGCGCGGCGGGCTGGTGGCCTATGTCGCCGATCAGGCCCTGCATCTGGCCTCCATCCTCCTTGTCGTCTGGCTCGCCCCCGGTCTCTGGGCGGTGAGCTCGCTGGCGGAGGTCGACTGGCTGCCGCGGTTCTACCTGATCCTCGCGGTCCTGCTGTTCTCCGCGCGCGGCGGGCAATACGCGGTCGCGACGCTCTTCTGCATCGACCCCGAGGCCGACAGCCGCGGCGTGCGGATCGGCTGGGTCGAACGCAGCGCATTGGCCGCCCTGGTCGCGGTAGGGGCGCCCTGGCCCATGTTGGCGGTGGTTGCGGCCAAGGCGGGCCATGTCGCGTTTGGCCTGCCCCGGCGTGATGCGCGCGGCAGATCGCGCCTGATCCGCGGCAGCGCGCTCAGCATGGCCTGGGGTCTGGCTTGCGCGCTGGCACTCTGGGCGGTTTTGCCAAGCTTCGGTTGAGCCGAGGCGCGCGACACCTTACATTGGGGTCAGGACACCAACGAGGACCGCACCCATGTTCGGCATTCCCGGCAAGCAGGCCGTCAGCATCACCCCGACCGCCGCGCGGCAGATCGCCCGGCTGATGGCGAAGGATGGCAGCCAGGGGCTGCGCATCGGCGTCAAGAAGGGCGGCTGCGCAGGCATGGAATACACCATGGACTACGTGACCGAGGTCGATCCCCATGACGAGATGGTGGAACAGGACGGCGCCCGCGTGATGATCGCGCCGATGGCGCAGATGTTCCTCTTCGGGACCGAGATCGACTACGAGGTCAGCCTGCTCGAATCCGGCTTCAAGTTCCGCAACCCCAACGTCTCCGACGCCTGCGGCTGCGGCGAATCGATCAAGTTCAAGGACGTCGAGGAGCTGGAGGCGGATCGCGCCTCGGCGCAGGGCTGACGCGCCGATGGGCCTCAGCGCCGAGGCGATCGAGGCCGCCCGCGACCTGTTCTGCGGGCTGGGCGAAATCACGACGCGCCGGATGATGGGAGGCCTGTGCCTCTACCATCGCGGCACGATCTTCGCGCTCGCGATGTCGGACGGCACGATCTACCTCAAGGGCGCGGGCCCCTTCATTTCCGAGTTCGAGGCGGCGGGCTGCACCCGCTGGACCTACGCGCGGCCCGGCAAAGCCCCGGTGGGGATGCCCTACTGGACGCTGCCCGAGGCGGCGCTGGACGACCCCGACATCGCCTGCGACTGGGCCCACCGCGCGCTCGCCCATCTGGAGCCGCCGTCGGCTTGACCCCACCGCCCCTGCCTGCCAACCCTTCCGCCAAACCTGACCATCAAAGGATGCCGCCGATGCCCCGCAAGATCGCCGCCGGAAACTGGAAGATGCACGGCGACGCCGCGGCGCTGGCCGAGGTCGACGCGCTGCTCGCGACCTTCCCCAACCCCACCGTCGACGTGGTGATCTGCCCGCCCGCAACCCTGATCGAGCGGATGGCGCGCCACCTTGACGGGTCCGCCATCGCGGTCGGCGGCCAGACCTGCCACCCGGCAACCGGCGGCGCGCATACCGGCGACATCTCGGCCGCGATGCTGGTCGATGCCGGCGCGACCCATGTCATCCTCGGCCATTCCGAGCGCCGCGCCGACCATGGCGAAAGCAGCGAGCAGGTCCGCGCGCAGGCCCAGGCGGCGCTGGCCTCTGGCCTCGGCATCATCGTCTGCGTCGGCGAGACCGAGGCCGAGCGCGACGCCGACGTGACGCTGGAGGTGGTGTCGGGGCAGATCGACGGCTCCATCCCCGACGGGGTGACGGGCCCGGGCGTCGTGGTCGCCTACGAGCCGGTCTGGGCCATCGGCACCGGCCGCGTGCCCACGACCGAGCAGATCGCCGAGGTGCATGCCGCGATCCGCGCGCAACTGGTCGAGAGGTTCGGGGAGGCCGGCGCGAAGATGCCGATCCTTTACGGCGGCTCGGTGAAACCCGGCAACGCGGCCGAGATCTTTGCCGTGGCGAATGTCGACGGCGCGCTGGTCGGCGGCGCCTCGCTGAAGGCCGCGGATTTCTCCGGCATCATCTCGGCGCTGCAAACGGCGTGACAGGCGCCGCGCCCCGACAGGGGGCGCGGCACCGCCGTGTCACTGGGCGGGAACGAAGCGGCGGATGCCGATGCGGATCGTGCCCTGGTAGTTCTGCGAATACTGCCGCACCGCGATCAGGTAGCGTCCCGGCGGCGTCCGCACCATCAGCTCGGAATTGAGCGTGCCGTTGGCATCGTCGTTCATGCCGATCATCCGGCCGAACTCGTCGAAGACGCTCAGCACCGGGTCGGCGTCACGCACCTCGTCGGCGGTGATGAACAGCACGCCATCCTCGCCCACGTCGCCCACGAACCATTGCGCCTGCGTGCCCGGCACCGAAACGTCGCGGCTCAGTTGCGCGGGCAACGGGCCGAGCGTCGTGATCGGGTAGCTGCCGTCGAGCGGCGGCGCGGCCTCGCCCGCTGCGTAGGATTCCAGCGCCACCTGCCCCGCGTCATAGCCCGACACCCGGATCGTGACCGGCTGGTCCGGGTCCGACAACGACCGCATCGCGATGCAGTAGCTGCCGGGCTCCAGCGGGTCGGTCACGTCGATCCGGCTGTTGAGGCTGTCGTAGTCGTCGTTCTCGGCCAGAAGCCGACCCTGCCCGTCGAAAAGGTAGATATAGGGGTCGGCGGCGGGGTTCTCGGCCCGGATCGTCAGCACCTGCCGGCTGGCGAGGGTGAAGCGGTAATAGGGCGTGCTCGTGACCGTGTTGATCGAAGAGATGCCCTGCCCCAGTTGCCCGTCGATCGGCCCCTGCCCGAGCTGCGTCGCGGGCGTATCGGCCAGACAGGGCTGCACCCCGACGAAAAGCGGAAAGCCGTCCGTCCCGACAAAGCCGCCCGACAGCCCCTCGGTCAGCGCGGCCATCTCGGTCCGGCTGACCTGCAGGTTCGCGGTGACACCGCTGCCGGCATAACCGGTGGCCGCCAGGCAGTAGTCGCCGGGCGCAAGATCGGTCTCGGCACGGCTCGACAGCCCGCCACCGGAATCGTCATCGGTGACGACGAGGCGGCCCTGCGCGTCGAAGAGCTCCAGCACAGTGTCGCCGAAGGCGTCGGCGGGCGCGGCCTCGAGCCGGACGACCATCGGCTGGCTCAGCGTGAAGAGCGCGACGCTGCGGGTGCCCGGCGCGACACTGACGCCCGAGAGAGCCAGGGGTGCCGGAGCCGTGGCGATGTCGGAGCTTTCGCGCGCCCCGCCCAGCCAGGTCGCCCCCTCGCCGAGCCCGCCGCAGGACACGCCCTGCGCCGCGGCCGGAGCGGCAAGCGCGACCAGCACCGCGGTGGCGAGGACGGGGGCGGGAATTCGAGACAGCATGGGCAGTTCCTCCGGTGTGGGCGGGATGCGGCGAAGGGCAGCCCTTCGAGGCCGGACCCTAGCCAATCCCTCCCCGCGATGGGAAGAGAAATGCGGGGCCGCGCCACGGGGAAAAACCCGCCCCTGTCACCGCACGATCACCGCACGATCACCGCGCGCGATGGACCTGTCGGACTTGCAACATTGACATGCGGGACTTGCATGGTTGCGCAGGACAAGTCAAAAAGCAGAACCAGAGCGGTCCGGGGGGAGCCGGGCGCTTTTTTCAATAACAGGGAGAGACTTGTCATGACCTTTACCCGGATTGCCGCGCTTGCGGCCACGACCGCGCTGACGGCCACCGCCGTCTTCGCGCAGGACGACCGCGCCGGCTGGCCCGACAGCTTCACCGTCGGCACCGCCTCGCAGGGCGGCACGTTCTTCGTCTACGGCGCCGGCTGGGCGAACCTCGTCGCCGACGAGCTTGGCCTCTCGGGCGGCGCCGAAGTCACCGGCGGTCCGATGCAGAACATGTCGCTGGTCCACACTGGCGAGGCGCAGTTCGGCCTGACCACGATGGGCCCGGCGGCGGAATCCTATGCCGGCACCAACCCGATCGCCCCTGGCCTGGAAATGACCAACGCCTGCGCGATCTTCCCCATGTACCAGACGCCGTTCTCGGTGACGGTCCTGTCCTCCACCGGGATCGAGGATATCGCCGACATTCCGGCCGGCGCGCGCATCGGCTTCGGCCCTGCCGGTTCGACCTCGGACACCTACTTCCCGCTGATGCTGGAAGCGCTCGGCGTCGATTTCGAGCGTCGCAACGGCGGCTGGGATGACCTTGGCGGCCAGCTTCAGGATGGCCTTCTCGACGTCATCGCCTTCGCGGCCGGCGTGCCGATCCCGGCGGTGTCGCAGCTCGAGGTGCAGACCGACGTGAACATCATCGAGTTCACCGAGGAGCAGCAGGCCACGATCCTGGAGCAGTTCCCGGTCTCGGCCTACAACATCGACGCCGACACCTACACCACCCTGACCGAGCCCGCGCGTTCGGTCGCGATGTGGAACTTCGCCATCGCCAACTGCGACCTGCCCGAAAGCTTCGTCTACGAAGTCGTCAACGTGGTGATGTCCGACAACGAGCGCATGATGGGCATCCACAACGCCGCGGCGGAAACCCTGCCCGAGCATTGGGACAAGAACACCGCCCTGATGTGGCACCCCGGTGCGGCCCGCTGGTTCACCGAGAACGCCGGCGCCACCATCGCCGAGGAAGACATCCACAGCGCGATGTAAGCGCGGCGGGGTCGACCGGCCCCGTTCATGACACCGGTACGGCCGCGCCTGCATGACGGGCGCGGCCTGCCACCCAAGGGGCCAGCGGGGGACCATCAGACATGACCGACCAGACCAGTCAGACCGATCAGGTCCTTGCCGAAGGCGTCGACGAAGACCCGATCGAGGGCAACCGCCGGCTGTTTTCCGGACGCACCTACGCGATCGTCGCCGCGCTGGCCTTTGTCTTCGCGTCGTTCCACATGGCCGCGCTGAACGGGCTGTCGATCAGCGGCTTCATCGCCACGCCCTGGTCGATCCAGGCCAGCTGGCAGGAACGCGCGGCCCAGGACGGGTTCGAGGAGCTGCGCGAGGCTCTTGGCCCGGCCGCCGCCGACTTTACCGGCACCTCGATGCGCCGGCTGCTGACGCTGGCCGACGAGGCCGGACCGGCACTTGAGAATTCCGAGGAGATCGCCGCGCTGACCTCCGAGATCGCGGTAAGGCGCGACCGGGCCGCCGAGATGAACCGGACCGCGCGCGATATCCAGTCCACCTGGGCTGCGCGCCTGCCCTTCCTGCCGACGCTGCCGATGGAGCCGTGGAACTACCGCATGGTCCACATCGCCGGCGCTCTCATGCTGGGCTTTCTGCTGTTTGCCTCGCACGCATTTCCCGCTGCCAACGCGCCGGACCTGCGCGAAACCCGGCGGCTCACGCTGATCGCCGCGGCGCTGGCGATCCCGGCGCTGGTCGCGGGCGCCACTGCCATCAGCTTCATCGCGTTCCTGAACTCGGGCCAGACCATGGAAATGGGCGGCCGCGTGTTGTGGATGTCGCAGCCCGACGTCCCCGACGCCTTCGCCGACGCCTATTCCTGGGTCTACGGGCGCGAGGTCTGGTGGTTCGGCCTGCCGCTCCTGCTTGCGACCTTCGGGGCCATCGTCACCGGCTGGTTCGAGCGCCGCGACAGGCATCGCTTCACCGCCTCCGACATCGTGCTGGGGCTTTGCGGCGTCGTCGTCGCGCTCTACCTCATCACCATCTACGACACTGCCGGGCGCAATGCCGTGGGCACGCCGCAGGTGCCGATCGGCGTGGCCTTCGCCGCCACCGCGGGCTCGGCCCTGATCCTGGAACTGACACGGCGTGTGGCGGGCATGGCGCTCGTGGTCATCACCGGCATCTTCCTGCTTTATACCTTCACCGCGCACCTGCTGCCCTCGATCCTGCGGGTCGAGGTGCCCTACACCTGGCACCGGTTCTTCGGCACGGTCTATTCCGATGTCGGCATCCTCGGCACCACCACTGCCGTTTCCTCGACGTACATCATCCTCTTCATCATATTCGCGGCCTTCCTGCAGGCGTCCAAGGTGGGCGATTACTTCGTGAACTTCGCCTTCGCGATGGCCGGCCGCGCGCGCGGTGGGCCGGCCAAGGTCGCGATCTTCGCGAGCGGGTTGATGGGCATGATCAACGGCACCTCGGCGGGCAACGTCGTCGCCACCGGTTCGCTCACCATCCCGCTGATGAAAAAGGTCGGCTACAAGCCCAAGACCGCCGGCGCGATCGAGGCGGCAGCCTCCACCGGCGGGCAGATCATGCCGCCGATCATGGGCGCGGGCGCCTTCATCATGGCCGAAGTCACCGGCATCCCCTACCAGGAGATCGCGCTGGCCGCGATCATCCCCGCGATCCTCTACTTCGTGTCGGTCTATTTCATGGTCGACATGGAGGCCGCAAAGCTCGGCATGCGCGGCATGCGCGAGGACGAGCTGCCGAAGATGAAGCAGCTTGCCAAGCAGGTGTTCCTGTTCATCCCCATCGTGATCCTGATCGTGGCGCTGTTCATGGGCTACTCGGTGATCCGGGCCGGCACGCTCGCCACCGCGGCGGCGGCGGTGGTCAGCTGGCTCACCCCCTACCGCATGGGGATCCGCTCGATCGTCAAGGCGTTCGAGCTGGCGGGCGTGATGTCGATCCAGATCATCGCGGTCTGCGCCTGCGCGGGCATCATCGTGGGGGTCATCTCGCTGACAGGCGTCGGCGCGCGGTTCTCGAACCTGCTGCTCGACCTTGCGGGCGTCAGCCAGCTTCTCGCGCTGTTCTTCGCCATGTGCATCGCGATCCTGCTCGGGATGGGCATGCCCACGACCGCCGCATACGCGGTCGCCGCCGCGGTGGTGGCGCCGGGCCTCGTGAACCTCGGCATCCCGGTGCTGACGGCGCATTTCTTCGTCTTCTACTTCGCCGTCGTCTCGGCCATCACGCCGCCGGTGGCGCTGGCGAGTTACGCCGCGGCGGGGATCTCGGGCGCCAATGCGATGGAAACCTCGGTCGCCTCCTTCAAGATCGGGCTCGCGGCCTTCATCGTGCCGTTCATGTTCTTCTACAACGCGGCGCTGCTGATGGACGGCACCTGGCTCGAGGTCGGCCGCGCCGCCGTCACCGCCACCTTCGGGGTGTTCCTGCTGTCGGCGGGCGTGCAGGGCTGGTTCATGGGCGGTCGCTCGGTCTGGTACCTGCGGGTGGCGCTGGTCTTCGCGGCGCTCTTCATGATCGAGGGCGGGCTGGTGACCGACCTGATCGGCCTCGGCGCGGCGGCGGCGATCTACTTCGTGCAGAAGGTGCTGCGCCCCGAACCCGACGCGACCATCGCGATCCGCGGCGCGGACTGACAGACCGGCGGGCGCGTCTGGCCAAGGCCGCGCCCGCCTGCCACAAGACGCTCATGCAGCGCCTCTCCCAATCGCCCACCGAGCCGGGGTTCGTCCAGGACCCCTACCCGTTCTACGCCCGCGCGCGCGCCGCCGGGCCGCTGGTCTGGTGGGACGACTACAAGATGCCGATGGCGACCACGCACGAGGCGGTGAACACGCTGCTGCGGGACCGCCGCTTCGGGCGCGAGCCGATCACGCCGCCGCCGGTGCCCGAGCATCTCGCACCATTCTACGCCGTCGAGGCGCATTCCATGCTTGAGCTGGAGCCGCCGCGCCACACGCGCCTGCGCGGTCTCGTGCTGCGCGCCTTCACCAACCGCAAGATCCAGGCGCTGGGGCCCGAGATCGCGGCGCTGGCCCGGCGACTGGCCGAGCGCCTGCCTGCAGGCGAGGTCGACCTGCTCGACGCCTTCTGCCGCCCGATCCCGGTCATCGTCATCGCGCGGCTCCTCGGCGTGCCGGAGGAGATGGCGCCGGACCTGCTGCGCTGGTCGAACGCCATGGTGCAGATGTACCAGGCCCGCCGCACCCGCGCCGAGGAGGAGGAGGCCGCCAGCGCCGCCGCCGAGTTCGCCGGTTTCCTGCGCGGCTATGTCGAGGCCCGCCGCGCCGACCCGCGCGACGACCTCATCACGCGCCTGATCGCGGCGGAGGAGGATGGCGAGAAGCTGTCCACCGACGAGCTCATCACCACCTGCATCCTGCTCCTGAACGCGGGGCATGAGGCGACCGTCCACACGCTCGGCAACGGCGTGAAGCTTTGCCTCGAGGCGGGCGCGCGGCCCGGTGCCGACCCCGCGCCACTGGTCGAGGAGATCTTGCGCCACGACCCGCCGCTGCACCTGTTCACGCGCACTGCCTACGAGGATGTCACGCTCTTCGGCCATGACTTCCGGCGCGGCGATGAGGTCGGGCTGCTGCTGGCCTCCGCCGGACGAGACGAGGCCGTCTACGCCGAGGCCCACCGCTTCCTCCCCGACCGCACCGACGGGCCCGCGAACCTCGCCTTCGGCGCCGGGCTGCATTTCTGCGTCGGCGCGCCGCTGGCCCGGCTGGAGCTTCAGGCGGCCATCCCGATCCTCTTCGAGACGCATCCCAGGCTCCGCCTGGCCGCCCCGCCCGCCTACGCGAATATCTACCATTTCCATGGGCTTGAGCGGCTTGCCGTCACGGTTTGACACTGGACAGTCAGTTTGACCGTCGCTACCGTTCCGCCCAGGGTTCGCCGCACGAAGGATATCGCCGCCATGCGCCTGACGCTTCCCGCCCTGATCGCCTGCCTCGCGCTGGCCGCCTGCACCGGCGGCACGATCTACTACGCCGAGGGCGTCGATATCCCCACCCGCGACCGCGATACCGCCACCTGCGAGCTGCAGGCGCTGACCGAATTCCCCGTCCGCACCGAGATCCGCTACACGCCGCGCATCTACGTGCCGCCCCGGCGCGCCTGCAACAGCGAGGGGGCCTGCGTCACCCGCCCCGGCTATTTCGAGGGCGGGGAGCGCTACACGGTCGATGTGAACGCGCCGGGCCGCGCCACCGCCGCCCGTGGCTGCATGGCCGGCCGCGGCTATGCCCGCGTCGGCCTGCCGGCCTGCGAGGCGGGGACCGAGGTGCGGCTCTCGACTGTGATGCCGCCCTTGGCAGGGGGCACCTGTCTCTACAGCCCCGGACCGGGGCCGGCGCTGGTCGTGAACCCGATCTGAACCGGCCTATTCCTCTTCCATCTGCGCCACGCGCGCGCCGGATTTCGAGGTCGTGACCACGCCGAGCGACTTCAGCTTGCGGTGCAGCGCCGAGCGTTCCATGCCGACGAAACTGGCGGTGCGGCTGATGTTGCCGCCGAAGCGGTTGATCTGCGCCATCAGGTACTGACGCTCGAACAACTCACGCGCCTCGCGCAGCGGCAGCGTGGTCAGCGTCGGCGACAGCGCCGCGCCGTCGGCATCCGCGACGGCCTCGGCCTGTCCCGGCAGGTCGCGTGCCTCGATCGGGCCGGTGCCTTCGCCCAGGATCAGCACGCGCTCGATGATGTTGCGCAACTGGCGCACATTGCCCGGCCAGCGCATCGTCTGCAGCATCGCGACCGCATCCTCGCCCAATTCGCGCAGCGGCAGGCCCTGCTCGCGGTTGAACTCGGCGATGAAATGGCGCGCGAGGTCCGGAATGTCATCGCGCCGTTCCTCCAGGCTCGGCACGTCGATCGGCACCACGTTCAGCCGGTGGTACAGCTCCTCGCGGAACCGCCCCTCGCCGATCTCGGCGGTCAGGTCGCGGGACGTGGAGGAGATCACCCGCAGGTCGACGCGCACCTTCGCGGTGCCGCCCACGCGGGTAAAGGATTGGTCCACCAGCACGCGCAGGATCTTCGATTGCGTGCCGGGCGGCATGTCGGCCACCTCGTCGAAATAGACCACGCCGCCGTGGGCCTGTTCCAGAAGGCCCTGCTCCACGCCGCGTTCCGGGCTTTCGCGGCCAAACAGCACCTCCTCCATGTGGTCGGGCTGGACCGCGGCGGAGGTCACGGTGACAAAGGGCGCCTCGGCCCGGTTCGAATGGCCGTGGATGTAGCGCGCCGCCATCTCCTTGCCCGAGCCGGGGCCGCCGGTCAGCATCACCCGGCCGTTCGACTTCGTGACCTTGTCGAGCTGCCCCTTCAGCGTGCGAAAGGCGACGCCGGCGCCGATCATCTCGGCCGTCTTCACGTCCTGCCGGCGCAGCGTTGCGTTCTCGCGCCGGAGCCGCGAGGTCTCCATCGCGCGGCGGATCACCACCAGCAACTGCTCGATGTTGAAGGGTTTTTCGATGAAGTCGTAGGCACCCTGCTTGATCGCCGCGACCGCGATCTCGATGTTGCCATGGCCCGAAATGATGACCACCGGCACGTCGGGATTGTCGCGCTTCACATGGCCGAGGATGTCGATCCCGTCCATGTTCGAATCCTTGAGCCAGATGTCGAGGATCATCAGCCCCGGCGCGGCCTTGTTCAGCTCGGCCATGCAATCGTCCGAGGTGCCGGCCATCCGCGTCGTATAGCCTTCGTCCTGCAGGATATCGCAGATCAGTTCGCGAATATCGCGCTCGTCATCGACGACCAGAATGTCGCTCATGCTTTGTCTCCATTGGGCAATATCGGCAGGGTGATGCGCGCCATCGCGCCGGGATGCGCGCCCGGCTCGAAGGGCTCGGCATCCAGCAATTCCAGCGTCCCGCCATGTTCCTCGATAATCTTCTTCACGATCGGCAGGCCAAGCCCGGTGCCCTTGTCGCGTGTGGTCACGTAAGGCTCGAACAGCTTCTCGCGGTCGGCCGGCAGGCCGATGCCGTTGTCGGCGATAGTCAGCGTGGCCGCCGTGGGCGACAGGGTCAACGCGCCGCGCAACTGCGGCTCGTGGCCCGCAGGGGCGCCTCTTTCCTGCAGCGTTTCAATGGCTTCTCCGCCGTTCTTCAACAGGTTTGTGAAGGCCTGGCCGATCATGGTCGCGTCCAGTTCGGCCATCACCGGCGTGTCGGGAATGTCGAAGGTGAAGCGCACGCCGGGCTGGCCCGCGCGCTGGAGCGTGATCGCCTCGCGGAAGAGCTTGGCCAGATCCTCCACCCGCGTCTCGGGCTCGGGCATGCGGGCGAACTTGGAGAACTCGTCGACGATCCGGCGCAGGTCGTTGGTCTGGCGCACGATGATCTCGGTCAGCTCTTCAAGCTTTGCCTTATCGTCGCCGTCCAGATCCTTGGCATAGCGACGTTTTATCCGCTCGGCTGACAGCTGTATCGGGGTAAGGGGGTTCTTGATCTCATGCGCGATGCGGCGCGCGACGTCGCCCCAGGCGGCCATCCGCTGAGCCGAGACCAGCTGCGTCACGTCGTCGAAGGCCACGACGTAGCCTTCGAGATCGCCGCCCTCGTTGCGGCGCGTCGCCATGCGAACCAACAGGCTTTCCTGCTTGCCGGCGCGGGTCAGCTTGATTTCCTCCTGCACGGCCTCGGCCGTCGATTTCTGCAGGCGCTCGAACAGCGCCGAGAACTCCGGCACGGCGGCCGAGAGGTTCAGGCCGCTGTCGCGCTGCTCGATCAGTTGCAAGAGCCGCATCGCGGATCGGTTCATGAAATCCACGCGCCCCGCGTCGTTCAAACCGATGACGCCCGCCGTCACGGACCCGAGCACGCTGTCGAACAGCCGCCGTCGCGTCTCGGTCGCCGTATTCTGCTCGATCAGCGCGTCGCGCTGGCCTTTCAGCTGCCGGGTCATCTGGTTGAAGAGCCGTCCGAGCATCGCGATCTCGTCCTCGCCCTGCTCCTCGGTCACGCGCACCTCGAGGTCACCCTGCCCCACGCGCTGCGCCGCCCCCGCCAATTGCCCTACCGGGCGGGATAGTCTTTCCGCGAACCACAGTCCCAGCCAGATCGCCGCCAGAACCATGATGATTGCAAACCCGAGGTAGAGCAGCCCGAATTCGAACAGCACCCGCCCGCGGTCGGATTCGAGCTGGCGGTAGAGCTGAACGGTCTGCTGTGTCTCGTCCAGAAGCGCGAGGATCGAGCCATCGACCTCGCGGCTGACATAGAGGTAACGGTCAGGAAAGGCGTCGAGCCGGACCAGCGCCCGAAACTCATTCTGACTTCGATCTTCGATCAAGACCAGATCACCCTCGACCGCGCTGGCGAGCGCCGCGGCATCGGGCCGGTCGAAATCGAACAGGTAGCTCGATTCGCCCCGCGCCCGGATCTCGCCGCCGCCGTCGATCACGAAGGCCTCCTCCAGCCCGCGCTGGATGCGGCTCTGGCCCTGGCTGAGCAACTGCCGCAGGTCGCCGTCCGACAGCAGCACGGTCGCGCGCCGGTTGAGGTTCAGGAAATTCGCCAGCGCCCGCGTGTCGGTCGAGAGATCGTCGCGATGTTCCTGGCTGTAGGCCACGGCGGCGTCGACCGAATTGCCGAGAGCGCTGGAGACGCGGTCGGAAAACCAGCCTTCGAGGCCCATGTTCACCGTGATCGTCGCAAAGACCGCGACGAGGATCGTGGGCACCAGCGCCACCACCGTGAAGACGCCGGTCAGCCGCAGATGCAGCCGCGAGCCCGCCGATTGCGCGCGGCGTGAGGCCACGATCCGCGCCACCTCGCGCGCGACCAGCGCCGCGACGACGAGGATGTAGATGAGGTCGGCGAGGATGATGAGGCGCAGGCCCGGCGCATCGGCGAGGTCCGACAGCGGGCCGAGCACGAGGAAGGTGAGCAGCGCCAGAACCGGGCCCAGCACGACGAGACCCAGCGTTGCCACGCTGCGCACGCTCGGGTCTTCCTTGAACCGCCAGAACCGGTCGATCAGACCAGGCACGGGCCTGTCCGCAGGATCATCCACAGGCAGTTCCCCCAGTGCTGCGCGGCCGGAAACGGGCTGTCGCCCAACGGCCACGCGACTGTTGCGGGTTTACATCAACTTGCGCCGGCGTGTCACGCGGATATCGAGATCGGTGATCTTTTTTCTCAAGGTATTGCGGTTGATGCCCAGAAGATCGGCACATTTGGCCTGGTTGCCCCCCGTGGCCTCCAGCGCGATTTCGATCAGCGGTGTCTCTACTTCGCGCAGAATCCGCGTGTAGAGGCCCGGCGGCGGCAACACACCCCCGTGCAGGTCGAAGTAGCGGCGCAGGTGCTTGGCGACCGAGGCCGATAGCTTGTCGCCGGTTCCGCCCCCCATCAGCGGCTCGATCGCGGGCTGGTTGCCCAGCACCATTTCGACCTCTGGCTTGCTGATTTCCTCGGACTGGCCGGTGACGGTCAGTCGCTTGATGGTGTTTTCCAGCTGCCGCACGTTGCCGGGCCAGGAATAGGCGCGGATCAGGTCCATCGCCTCGCCCGAGAATCGCCGCAGCGGCAGCCCGTCACGTTCGGCGCGGGCCAGGAAATGTGTCGAAAGCAGCGGGATGTCGTCGACCCGTTCGCGCAGGGACGGCACCGTCAGCGTGACGCCGCCGAGGCGGTAGAACAGATCCTGCCGGAAATGCCCGGCCTCCATCCGCTCCATCAGGTCGCGCTGCGAGGTCGCCATCACGCGCGGCGCGCTGTCCCCGAAGGCATCGAGCATCCGCACGATCCGCGCCTGCGCTTCCTCGCCCAGATCACCCACCTCGTCGAACAGGATCGAGCCGCCCCGCGCCCGCGACACCACAGCCGACGGGCCGTCCATCCCCTCGAGATCGCTTGCCGAGGCGACGACGAAAGGTAGCGTGCGCCGGTCCGAGAAATCGTGGATCGCGCGCGCGATGAGCGATTTGCCGGTGCCGCTTTCGCCGGTCACCAGCACCGGCAGGTCGGTGTTCATGACCCGCGCCACCAGCCGGTAGAGCGCCTGCATCGAGGCGGTGCGGCCGACCAGCGGCAGGTCTTCCTGCTGCGCCGGAATCGCGGCGGTCATCGCCTCGGACGTGGCCTGCCGAGGCGGCTGCACCCGGCGCTTCTGGTCCAGCGCACGGGCGGCGCGCTTCATCAGGTCGGGCAGGTCGAAGGGCTTCGGCAGGTAGTCGTAGGCCTCCTTCTCGGTGGCCTGGATCGCGGTCATGATCGTGTTCTGCGCCGAGATGATGATGACCGGCAGGCCGGGCCGCTTGTCGGTGATCTGCGGCAGTGTCTCGAGCCCGTTTCCGTCGGGCATCATCACGTCCGAGATCACCAGGTCGCCCTTGCCCTCGTCGACCCAGCGCATCAGCGTCATCAGGCTGGAGGTCGCATGCACCTTGCAGCCCGCGCGCGTCAGCGCCTGGGTCAGAACGGTGCGGATCGTGCGGTCGTCGTCAGCAACGAGAACGGTGCCGTCCATGGGTCAGGTCTCTCCGGTGTCTTGGGGGGCGTGTGTCATTGCGCATCCTTCGGGGCGGTTCATCCTTGCGCCTCCTTCGGGGCGACCGGCAGCGAGATGCGGAAGACGGTGCGCCCCGGCACCGAATCGACCGCGATCCAGCCGTCGTGATCGGCGATGATCTTGCTCACCAGCGCGAGGCCGAGGCCGGTGCCGTTCTCGCGGCCCGAGACGAAAGGCTCGAACAGGTCGGGCGCGAGGTCGGGCGGAATGCCGGGGCCGTCGTCGATCACCTCGACCTGCAGCGGCACGGCGCCGCCCGATCCGTCCTTGCGCCGGACCTTGAGGCTCAGCTCGTAGAAGGTGCGCAGCCGGATCGTGCCGCCGGTGCGCCCGGCCTCGGCCGCGTTCTTCAGGAGGTTCAGGAACACCTGCTGCAACTGGTCGGGGTCGGCCCAGGTCGGCGGCAGCGAGGGGTCGTAGTCATCCTCGATCTGCATATGCGCTGCAAAGCCGATGACGGCCGATTTCCGTGCGCGATCAAGCACATCATGGATGTTCACCGCGCGCCGATCGGGCGGGCGAACATTGCCGAATTCCTCGACCTGGCTCAGCAGTTTCAGGATACGGCGCGATTCCTCGACGATCAGGTCGGTCAGCTCGCGGTCCTCGCCGCTGGCGTTCATGGAAATGAGCTGCGCCGCCCCGGTGATGCCCGCCAGCGGATTCTTGATCTCGTGCGCCAGCATCTCGGCCATGCCGATCGCCGATTTCGCAGCCGATTTCGACGACATCGCGCGGTCGAGCCGCCCGGCCAGGTCGCGGCTTTCGAGCAGCACCAGAACGTGGTCGGGCTTGTCGGACAGGGGCGCGATCTGCACGTCGCAGGACACCGGCTTGCGGCTGCCCGTGCCGACGTCGACCGCGTTCACGAAGAGCGGGGCGGAGGCGTCGCGGACACGGGCGAAGGCCTCTTCCAGCGGGGCGTCGACAAAGATCTTGTCCCAGACCGGCGCGCCTTCCAGCGCCTTTTTCGATGCGTTCAGAAAGGTTTCCGCGGCGGGGTTCACGTCGAGGATGCGGTTCTCGGCGTCGCAGATCAGCGCCGGGAGCGGCAGGGACGCCCAGAGACTGTCGGTGGCCGCGGTCATGCGGCGGCCCGTGCGGGGCGGACGGTCAGCGCCTCGGGCAGCAGCGCCAGCACCTCGGCGGGTGCGCGGGCGGTCAGGATGCGGCGGCGGAGGTCCGCTCCGGTGCCGGCCTCGTCCATGTACCAGACCAGGTGCTTGCGCGCGACGCGCAGGCCGAGGTCGCGCCCGTAGAACCCCAGCATCGCCTCGTAGTGGCCCGCCACCATATCGGCCAGCGCCGCGCCTTGCGGAACAACCGGCGCGGGCGCGCCAAAAAGCGCCGCGCCGATCTCGGCCAGCGCCCAGGGCCGCCCCTGCACTCCGCGCCCGACCATGACCCCATCGGCGCCGGACAGGCGCAAGGCGCGTGCGGCGGAGTGTGCATCGACAATATCGCCGTTGGCGATGACGGGGATGCGCACGGCGTCCTTCACCGCGCGGATCGCGGCCCAGTCTGCGGCGCCCTTGTAGAACTGGCAGCGGGTGCGGCCGTGGATGGTGATCATCTGCACCCCCGCCGCCTCGGCCCGCCGCGCCAGATCGGCCGCGTTGCGCTGGTCATCGTCCCAGCCGAGCCGCGTCTTCAGCGTCACCGGCACGCTTACCGCGCCCACCACCGCCTCGATCAGCGTCAGCGCATGGTCGAGGTCGCGCATCAGCGCCGAGCCCGACAGGCCGGTCGTCACCTTCTTCGCCGGGCAGCCCATGTTGATGTCGATGATCCGCGCGCCCTGCGCCTCGGCGATCCGCGCGGCCTCGGCCATCCAGTGCGCCTCGCGCCCCGCGATCTGCACGGCGGTCCGGGCCGCACCATAGCCGAGCTCGGCCTTGGCGCGGACCGACGGCTTGGCCTCCACCATTTCCTGGCTCGCAACCATCTCGGACACGACGAGGCCCGCACCGAAGCCCGCGACGAGGTCGCGGAACGGCCGGTCGGTGATGCCTGCCATCGGTGCCAGCAGGACCGGCGGCGCCAGAGACATTTCTGCCAGAGAAACGGTCAAGTGCTTAATCCTTGTGCACGTAACAGGAGGGGTAGGCCGAGGCGCAGGGGAGTTCAAAAGAAACTCTCATGACACCTGTCGTTAAAGGACTCTTCGCTCAAAAAAAAGGCGCTGCGATGAATTTTCGGGCGCACCTCATGCCGCGTTGTGCTGCACGGCGCTTGGCCCTATCACGCGGACCATGTCCGAGACGAGACCTGAATTCCCCCGCCCCACCGCCGCCGCGCTGATCGTCGCGGGCGGGCGCGGGCTGCGTGCGGGCGCCGGAATACCCAAACAATACAGGGACCTCGCCGGTCTGCCGGTGATCGCTCGCGCCATCGCCGCCTTCGACGCGCACCCGTCCATCGGGGCGCTGGTGGTGGTGCGGCACGCGGACGACGCGCCGTTGTTCGCGCAGGCCCGCCGAGCGACGCGCCTGCCGCTCATCGAGACCATCGGCGGCGCGACCCGCGATGCGTCGGTCCGCGCCGGGCTTGCCGCGCTGCCCGAGGGGATCGAGACCGTGCTGATCCACGACGCCGCCCGGCCGCTGGTCTCCGCCGCCGTCATCGACGGGGTGCTGGCCGCGCTTGAAACCCACGACGGCGCCGCCCCCGCCCTGCCCGTCACCGACGCGCTCTGGCGCGGCGCGGGCACCGTCACCGGGACTCAGGCGCGCGACGGGCTCTGGCGCGCGCAGACGCCGCAGGGGTTTCGCCTGGGCGCGATCCGCGCCGCCCATGCCGCCCACCAGGGCGGGGCCGCCGACGACGTGGAGGTCGCGCGCGCGCATGGCCTGACCGTCGCGATCACGCCAGGCGACGAGGCCAACCTGAAACTCACGACCGCGGCAGATTTCGACCGCGCGCGCCGCCTGATGGAGGCAGACATGGACGTCCGCACTGGCAACGGCTTCGACGTGCACCGCTTCGGGCCGGGTGATCACGTGATGCTCTGCGGTCTCAAATTGCCGCATGAGCGCGGGTTGCAAGGTCATTCCGACGCCGACGTGGGGCTGCACACACTCACCGACGCGATCTACGGTGCGCTGTGCGAAGGCGACATCGGCACACATTTCCCGCCCTCCGACCCGCAGTGGAAAGGCGCCGAAAGCCACATCTTCCTGACCCACGCCGTCGAGATGGCGCAAGCGCAGGGCTTCGCCCTTACCCACGCCGACCTGACGCTGATCTGCGAACGGCCGAAGATCGGCCCGCATGCCGCGGCGATGCGCGCGCGGCTGGCGGAGCTGCTGCGGGTCGAGGTCGGCCGCGTCTCTGTCAAGGCGACCACGACCGAGCGCTTGGGCTTTCCGGGCCGCGAGGAAGGCATCGCCGCACTTGCCACTGTCACACTGGTGAAATCATGATCCGCGCTTTCTGCACCCTCGGCCCCGTCGGCCACCTCCGCCCCGCCCCCGGCACCTGGGGTAGCGCCGCCGCGGTGCTGCTGGCCTGGGGCCTGCACGCCCTCGGCGGCTTCTGGCTGCTGCTTCTCGCCACGCTGGCCGTCACCGCCCTTGGCTGGTGGGCCGTGCGCGAGGCGACGCGGGACAGCGCCGACAAGGACCCCTCCGAGGTTGTCATCGACGAGGTTGCGGGCCAATGGATCGCGCTCTGGCCGGTGTCACTCGGCGCGCAGATGGCAGGGGCCGGGTTCTGGGCGCTCTGGCCGGGCGTGCTGACGGCCTTCGTGGTCTTCCGCCTCTTCGACATCTGGAAACCCGGCCCGGTGGGCTGGGCCGACCGCCAGCCGGGACCCTTGGGCGTGATGGCCGACGACCTGATCGCGGGCTGGATGGCGGCGCTGATCGTCGTGGTCTTCGCCGCGATCGCGCATCTGCCGCAGGTGATGGGATGACCGCGGCCGGGGTTCTCGACGCGCTGCGCCGCCGCGGCTGGACGCTCGCCACCGCCGAAAGCTGCACCGGCGGGCTGATCACCGCCGCGCTGACCGAGGTGGCGGGATCGTCCGACGTGGTCGAGCGCGGCTTCGTCACCTATTCCAACGCCGCCAAGATCGAGATGCTGGGCGTGCGGCCGGAAACGCTCGACACCCATGGCGCGGTCTCCGAACCCGTCGCCGCCGAAATGGCCGAGGGCGCGCTGGAACGCTCGCGCGCCGACCTCGCCATCTCCGTCACCGGCATCGCCGGGCCCGGCGGGTCCGAGCACAAGCCCGAGGGGCGGGTGTGCTTCGGCCTTGCCGTCGGAAACCAGGTGCTGACCGAGACGCGGGAGTTCGGGGCGCTTGGCCGCGCGCGGGTGCGTCAGGCGGCGGTCGATCACGCGCTGGCCATGGTCCTGAGCGCCGCGTTCCAGAAGCCGCGAGGCTGATCCGGGCCTGATCCCGGCCCTTTGACACCGTGTCACCGGCGACATACCCTGCGCCGCAGTTCCGAGGCAGGTCGCAGGCCGAAAATGACCGATCTACCCGAGTATTACTTCCGCATCCGGGAAAACGGCGCCGCGGTCTTCCGCGTGTCGACGGACAACCGCCTGCGCCGCATCGAGATGGACGAGATCGCGGTCGTCAACATCCGTAACGGCAACATCCGCCCGCATGGCGAGACCGAGCTGTCGCCCGAGGACCTGTCTGTCATCGAGGCCTGGACCGAGGAGCGTCAGGCCGTGCTCGCCGACCGCGACATCGACGACATCCACCGCGCGGTCGATTACCTCAACCTCACCACGCATTGGGCGCAGACCCGAGCGAATGACGAGGACCTGGAGGATGTGACCGACCGGCTGCTGCTGGCCATGCACGACCTGCGCAGCGTGCTTGTGCGCAAGAAGGCCGACCGGCTGCTGGCCGCCCAGGCCCCGGTTGACGATGAGGCAACCGGGACGTGATCCCTGCCCCGGCCCGGGCACGTGGGGCGACCGACAGACCACCCGACACCCAAGGGGGCGACGAGCAGCGATGACGACCTTGAACAAACCCGACCTCCTGACCGCGATGGCGGCGCATGTGCGCGGCACCGGGCTTGCGGGTGCGAGCCTCAGGCCGCTGGCGCGCGCGGCGGGCACCTCGGACCGGATGCTGATCTACCATTTCGGGTCCAAGGGCGCGCTGATCGGCGCGCTGCTGGACCATCTTTCGGTCGAGATGCTGTCGGCGATGTCCGCGGCCCTGCCCGAGCCTCGCGCCGAAACCGAGGCCGCCTGCGCCGCCGAGATCGTGGCTCTGCTGCGCACGCCGACCTTCCGCCCCTACCTGCGGGTCTGGTTCGACATCGTCTCGGCCGCCGGACGGGGCGAGAGCGACCATGTCGCGGCCGCCGAGCGCATCTTGCAGGGCCAGGTGAGCTGGATCGCGTCGCGCCTGCCCGAAGGGACACCGCGGCCCAAGCAGCGCGCACGCGAGATGCTGGCGCTGATCCAGGGGGCGCTGGTGCTGGAGGTCGCGGGCCTGACCGACCCGTCCGACCGTGCGCTGGCACGGTTCTACCCCAAGGGCTGAAACCGGCTCGTGATCCGCGCATCCTTGCGCGGGCCGGTCACGCGCCAGCTCTGGGTCCAGTCGGGCCAGCGGCCGAAATCGTACCTGACATCATAGGTGTCGGGATCGCACCAGTGCCGGTCTTCCAGCCGCCCCGCGCCCAGTTCGTGAAACGCGCGCCCGTCCTCGAAGTACACCGCCAGCCCGGCCGCCGTATCGCGCCAGAGGTAGACCCGTGCCGCCTGCATCGGGGCGGCGTCGCCGTAGCGCAGCACCCCCGCCTCCTCCTGCCGCAGGCCATCGCCATCGCGCAGCCAGCGGCTCGTGCCTTCCAAGTGCCCGGTGATCCCCGCGCGCGCATCCTCGATGGTCCGCGTCAGCCGCCAGAGCCCTTCGAGGTCGGAGAGCCCGATCACTCCGCCCCTCGCGGGACCAGCAGCCCGATGCTGACATTGCCCGCCGCATCCTCGAACCGGATCTCCTCCGGCGGGTCGCCGTCGAGCGTGACGCCGTAGCATTCCCAGTCCATCGCGCGGGTCCAGCGCAGGCAGCGCGCACCGCCCTCCATGTGCCACTCGCCGAGACTGGTGCGCGCGAACGGCCCCTCGCTGCTGCGGACCAGAAGCATACCATTGTCCTCGTGCCGCTCCCAGGCGACGCCGTCATAGTCGATGTCATGGGCGACGAGGACCGCGCGGATCGCCCCCTGCGCTTCGCCCTGCGCCAGCGCGGGGCCTGCCAGCACGCAGGCCAGCGCCCAGATCGTGATGCGTGAACCCGTCATCTTGTTCCTCCGCGCCCTCCCGCCTAAGAGAGCGGCAACCCTGACCGAACGCAAGGCCCTGCCATGATCCCCCGCTATTCCCGCCCCGAGATGGTCGCCCTCTGGGAGCCCGCCACGAAGTTCCGCATCTGGTTCGAGATCGAGGCGCATGCCTGCGACGCGATGGCGGAGCTTGGCGTGATCCCCAAGGCGAATGCCGAGGCGGTCTGGCGCGCGAAGGACGTGGAGTTCGACGTCGCCCGCATCGACGAGATCGAGGCGGTGACGAAGCATGACGTGATCGCCTTCCTTACTCACCTGTCCGAGATCGTCGGCGCGGACGAGGCGCGTTTCGTGCACCAGGGCATGACCTCGTCCGACGTGCTCGACACCACCTTCAACATCCAGTTGACCCGCGCCGCCGACATCCTGCTGGCCGACATGGACGCGCTCTGCGCCGCGCTGAAGACCCGCGCGTTGGAGCACAAGATGACCGTGCGCATCGGGCGCAGCCACGGCATCCACGCCGAACCCGTCACAATGGGCCTCACCTTCGCGCGCTTCTATGCCGAGATGGACCGGGGCCGCGCGCGCCTGCGCGCCGCCCGCGCCGAGATCGCCACCGGTGCGATTTCGGGCGCCGTCGGCACCTTCGCCAACATCGACCCCGCGGTGGAGGCGCATGTCTGCGAGAAACTCGGCCTGACGCCCGAGCCGATCAGCACCCAGGTGATCCCCCGTGACCGCCACGCGATGTTCTTCGCCACCCTCGGCGTCATCGCCAGCTCTATCGAGAACATCTCGATCGAGATCCGCCACATGCAGCGCACCGAGGTGCTGGAGGCGGAGGAGTTCTTTTCCAAGGGGCAGAAGGGCTCCAGCGCGATGCCGCACAAGCGCAACCCGGTCCTGACCGAGAACCTGACCGGGCTCGCGAGGATCGTCCGCATGTCGGTGGTGCCGGCGCTGGAAAACGTGGCGCTCTGGCACGAGCGCGACATCAGTCATTCCAGCGTCGAGCGGATGATCGGGCCGGATGCCACCATCACCCTCGATTTCGCGCTCGCCCGCCTGACCGGCGTGATCGAGAAACTGGTGATCTACCCCGACACGATGCTGGCCAACATGAACAAGTTCCGCGGCCTCGTGCATTCGCAGCGCGTGCTGCTGGCGCTGACGCAGGCGGGGGTAAGCCGCGAGGACGCCTACAAGCTGGTGCAGCGCAACGCGATGAAGGTCTGGGAAGAGGGCCGCGATTTCCGCGAGGAGCTGCTGGCCGACCCCGAGGTGACGGCCGCCCTGTCGCCCGCCGAGATCGAGGAGAAATTCGACATCGGCTACCACACCAAGCATGTCGACACGATCTTCCGGCGTGTCTTCGGCGAGGCGTAAGGCACCGCCCTGCCCCGGTTCCCCTAGCGGGCACCGGGGCCGCGCGCCCGCTCGCGCGAATGTCTTTCCAGAAATCCCGCTGCGCGTGCTATCTTGCTCCTCGGAAGAGATGCGAAGATCGAAGCACAGCACCGGAGACGCGCCATGCGTATCAAGATCCTTCTGTCCGCCTTTGCCCTGTTCGCGATGCCGGGCCTTGCCTACGCCCAGTGCTCGATGGGTTCGGGCGAAGCCACGATGTCCTGCGCCGAAGGCCTCACCTGGGACGCCGCGTCGCGGAGCTGCGTGACTAACGCCACCAGCTGAACGACCTGCCTCGGGCCCCCGCACCCGGCCGGCAACGCCCGGCGCATCTTTCGTGCGCCCGGCGATCCGGCCCGTCACGAAAGCTTCGTTTGACCCGTCGCCGCACGGCCCTCCCTATGCCTCTCGCGACAGAGGAGGCCCGCGCATGACCCGCACCCTGACCCTTTCGACCGCTTTCACCCTGGCCCTGAGCCAGACCGCCATCGCCGTCGGCTTCAACAGCGACGATCCGCCCACGCCCACGGAAACCACCACCGAATGCCCCGAGGGCACGGTGTGGGATGCCGAGACCGAGGACTGCGTGGAGATCGAGGACAGCGCGCTGGCCACCGACCCCGAAGCGCTCATCGCCACGGTTCGCGAGCTGGCCTATGCCGACCGGCATCGCGACGCCCTCGACCTGCTGGCGCTGGCGCCCGACCCCGCCGACACGATGGTGCTGACCTATCTCGGCTATTCCACGCGCAGCCTCGGCGACTTCGACCGGGGCCTCGACTACTACGACCGCGCGCTCGCGGCGGACCCCGACAACCTGCTCGCCCGCGCCTACCTGGGCATGGCCTACGTACAGCTCGGCGCGCCGGAACAGGCGCATGTGCAACTGGCCGAGATCCGCGCGCGTGGCGGTGAGGGACGCTGGCCCGAGCTGGCGCTGGCCGGCGCGCTCGCGGCAGGCGACGTGACCGGCTACGACTACTGAGATTTCAGACAAATCCGCGGCGTATTCGATGCGAATCCGCCGTGTTTGGCCGCCGTCCGTCAGCACTGTCTTAACGGGCACCGCCCACCCTGACCTCGGGTGATTTGGGTTTTGGGAATGGGTGGGTGCTTGCCATGCAGATGGAGATCGACTCTGCCGAACGCGGCAGGGAGGCGCGGCTCGTGGAGCCGCCGGCGCGGCTGAGTTCGCGGCAGAAGGCGGCTGTGGTGGTGCGGCTCTTGCTCAGCCAGGACGTGTCGCCCGGCCTCGACCGGCTCTCGCCCGAGATGCAGGCAGACCTGGCGCGCGCGATGGCGAGCCTCGGGCCGATCAGTCGCGCGACCCTGTCGGAGGTGGTGCGCGAATTCACGCAACGCCTCGACGGACTTGCGTTGACCGCGCCGAACGGCCTGGCCGCCGCGCTGGCATTGCTGGAGCCGCATATTTCCCCCATCGCCCGCGCGGGCCTGCGCGCCGAGGCCGAGGCGGGCGACCCCGCCGACCCCTGGACGCGGCTGGCGGCGCTGGAGGCGGAGCGTCTGCGCCCGCTTCTGATGACCGAAAGCGCCGAGGTCGCGGCGATCCTGCTGTCGAAGCTGGCCGTGGCCAAGGCCGCCTCCCTGCTCGCCGGTCTGCCAGAGGGGCGCGCGCAGGTGATCGCGCATGCCGTCTCGCTGACCGCGACGGTGACGCCCGCGATGGTGGAGCGCATCGGCACGCATCTTCTGGGCCAGATGCAGGCCGACCCGGACCCCGCGTTCCGCGCCAGCCCGGTGGACCGCGTCGGCGCGATCCTGAACTCGGTCGGCAGCGCCTTGCGCGAAACGCTGCTCGGCGGGCTTGCGGCCCGCGACGCGGGTTTCGCCGATGACGTGCGCCGCGCGATCTTCACCTTTCAGCACATCCCCAAACGGGTGGAGCCGACCGACGTGCCGCGCATCCTGCGCCGGGTCGATCCCGACATGCTCACCCGTGCCATCGCCGCCGGGCTGGAGGAGGCGCCGCTGACCGTGGAATTCCTGCTCGAGAACATGTCGAAGCGCCTCGCCGATCAGATCCGCGACGAGGCCGAGACCATGGGCAAGCCCCGGACCGAGGACGGCGAGGCCGCGATGGCCGAGGTCGTCACCGCGATCCGCGCGCTGGAGGAGGAGGGAGAGGTGCGACTGATTGCACCGGAGGACTGACGCTCAGGCCTGCGCCGCCGCGCCGTCCTTGCCGTAGAGCGTCGCCGCCCGCGCCTCGAAGGCGCGCACGATGCGCTGCATCGCCTCGTGGAAGAACAATCCGGCCGCGCCCTGCAACAGCCGGTTGCGAAATTCGAAATCGACCGCGAAATGGATCTCGCAACCGTCCTGCCCCTCGGGCGGGTCGGCGAATTCCCACTTGGACATCATGTGCTTGAACGGCCCGTCGACATATTCCGTGTCGATCCGGCGGTCCTCTTCCCACAAGGTCACGCGGCTCAGGAAGCGTTCGCGGAACATCTTGAACCCGATCACGAGGTCCGCCAGCATCACCTCGTGGTCGCCCTCGGGCTCGACCGAGCGGACGCGCGACGCGCTGATCCAGGGGATGAACTGCGGATATTGCGCGACGTCGGCAACCAGGGCGTACATCTGATCCGCCGTGTAGGGCAGCCTGCGGGTCTCGGAATGGCTGGGCATGAATGCTTTCGTCTTTCGCCTGTGGTCTCCATGTCATAAAAGATGGAGCCAAGTTCAAGGGGTTCGGGCCGGGTCGGCCGGGGGGCAATATGGCGCAGTCAGCACCGGGTTCGGCCGCGACGCCGGGCTACGAGGTCATCCAGATGATCTCGGCCAAATCCATCGCCGCCCGGATCGAGACGCTGGCGCGCAAGATCGAGGCGGATTTCGAGGGCACCGACAAGCTGGTGGTCGTGGGCCTGCTGCGCGGGTCCTTCGTGTTCATCGCCGACCTGGTGCGTGAGATCGACCTGCCGATCGAAGTCGATTTCCTCGAGGCGTCCAGCTACGGCAACGCGATGGCCAGCTCGCGCGAGGTGCGGATCCTCAAGGATCTGCGCGGCGAGATCGCCGGGCGCGACGTGCTGGTGGTCGAGGATATCGTCGACACCGGCCACACGCTGCACCACGTGGTGAAGCTGCTGCGCTCGCGCGAACCGGCGCGGCTCAAGACCATCGCGCTGCTCGACAAGCCGTCGCGGCGTGAGGTCGACATCAAGGCGGACTGGATCGGCTTCGAGATCCCGGACGAATTCGTGGTCGGCTACGGCATCGACTACGCCCAGCGCAACCGCAACCTGCCCTATATCGGCAAGGTGCGGATGACGGAGGGGGGCGCGGTCTGATGCCGCCATTCCTGATGCGCATGATGCTGTGGCTGCGCCACCCGCCGTCGCGAAACCAGCAGATCGCCATCGCGGTGATTGTCGGCGTCGGCGCCGGCGCGGCGGCGATCGAATGGGTTTTCGGCTGGCCCGACTGGCTGACCGCCGAGCGCGTGCCGCGCGGGCCGAGCCTCCGCGCGCCGTAACAAAGCCTTAACAAACTTCACAGAAAGGTTTGTTGACCCGTTACAGGGCCCGTCTACGCTGCGGTGCAAAGAAGATTTAACGCAACAACAGCCACCCAACGGGAGCTTTTCATGTCGATCCGCACAAGTCTTTTCAGCCTCGCGACCCTTGCCGCAATCGCTGCCGGCGCCTCCGCCACGGCGCAGGACCTGCCAGCGCCCGTGATGGCGCGCCAGGGCCAGATGCAGGCGATGGCGATAAACGTCGGCATCGTCGGCAACATGGCCCGCGGCAACACCGAATATGATGCGGAGATGGCGCAGGCGGCGGCGAACAACCTGCTCGCGCTGTCGCAGATCGACCAGCGGTTCCACTGGCCCGAGGGCACCGACAATTTCGCGCTCGAAGGCACCGCCGCGCTGCCGGCGATCTGGGAGAACCCGGACGGCTTCGCCGAGCGCTACATGACCTTCGGGACCGCGGCGCAGGGTCTGGCCGATGTCGCCGGCAACGGGCTCGACGCGATGCGCGCGGCGGTGGGCCCGCTCGGCGGCTCGTGCGGCGGCTGCCACGACGATTTCCGCCAGTCGAACTGATGAGGACTCAAGGGCCGAGGGCGGTCACGCCCAGGCCCGCCTGATGACATGCGTCGCATCCTCTTGATCCTTGTCGCCCTGGGCCTCGTCGCCGCCGCCGCCGGCTGGGCCGTGACCCGCCCCGCGACCGTGTCCGCGGCGGAGCTTGCGGGCCTGACCGGCGAGGCCGAGCGGGGCGAGGCGGTGTTCTGGGCCGCCGGTTGCGCGTCTTGCCACGCCGAGGAGGAGGCCACCGGCGAGGACCGGCTGGTGCTGTCGGGGGGCCGGCAATTCCCCTCCGAGTTCGGCACCTTCGTTGCGCCCAATATCTCGATGCACCCCGAAGCCGGGATCGGGGACTGGACCTTCGCGGAATTCGTGACCGCCTTGCAGGAAGGCACCAGCCCCGAGGGGCGGCATTATTACCCCGCTTTCCCCTACGCCTCCTACCGGCTGGCCGAACGGCGGGACCTCGCCGACCTCTGGGCATTCTGGCAGACGCTGCCGGCCTCGGACGTGGCGTCGCTGCCCCATGACGTTGGCTTTCCCTTCTCGATCCGCCGCGCGGTGGGGGTCTGGAACCTGCTGAACCTTCAGGACGAGTTCACCGTCACCGGTGATCTGACCGAACAGCAGCAGCGCGGCCGCTACCTGGCGGAGGCGCTGGCCCATTGCGCCGAATGCCACACGCCGCGCGACGCGCTCGGCGGCCTCGACCGCTCCGCCTGGATGACCGGCGCGCCGAACCCGACCGGAACCGGCACGATCCCGGCGCTGACGCCGGACGAGCTGACCTGGTCGGAAGGCGAGATCGCGGCCTATCTCAACGACGGGTTCACGCCCTCCTTCGACAGTGCGGGCGGGCACATGGTGTCGGTGATCCGCAACCTCTCGATGCTGACCGAGGACGACCGCGCGGCGCTTGCGGCTTACCTGAAGGCGCTGCCACCGGCCTGAGCATGTCAATTGCGCAACAATCCGCCGCAGGGGGCGGGATTGTGGAAATCCCCACCTGCCAACCGACCCCAAGTCCTGTATGTTCAAAGTGACTTCATACAGGATAAAGACAATGGCCCAGCTCAGAACCCTCGTCTGCGGATCGCTGCTCGCCCTCGGCGCGACGCCGGCAATGACCCAATCCTTGCCCGGCGGGATGTACGTGGAAGGCGAGATCGCGCTCGACCAGCTCTTCGTCGGCAGCGACAATGAAACCCTCGCCTACGGCGATGTCACGCTTGGGGGCAGTTTCGGCGCGGGCTCGCCCTTCGGGTTCATGCTCGGCTTCGACGTGATTTCCTTCGACAACTTCACCGAGGAAGCCTTCTACGGTGCGCTGACCTGGTCGGTTGGCCCCGGAATGGTCTCGGTCGGCGTGCCGCGCTTCGTGGTGGACGACTACATCACCGCCCCCAACGCCGGCGGGACAGAGTTCCTGACGCTGGTGCTGCCAACCCTGCCGCTGTCGGGCGGGAGCATCGCGCGCAACCTCTACCTTCTGGAAGACGACCTGGACATCCTCGGCCTGAGGTATGATGCCGACTATGGCGCGCTGAGCGTCGGCGCCTCCGCGCACCGCGTCAGTGTCCCGAACGACATCATCGCGGTGCTGAACTTCGCCGGCACCTACGATCTCGGCGACACCGACCTGATGGGCGCCGTCGAGGTCATCACCGAGGACGGAAGCACGCGGGCCAACACCTACCTCGGCGCGACTTACGGCGTCGGCCAGTTCGGCGCCGGGGTTCTCTACACCAACTTTCAGCTTCCCGATGCGCTCGATGCGCTGTCGATCTGGGGCAGCTACGAGATCATCCCCGACCTGACGGCAACCGGGACGTACCAGTCCATCCTGGGCGAGGATTTCGACATCGTCGGAGTGGATGTCGAATACAGCCCCGGCGGAACCTTCTACGTGCGGGGCGGCGGCATCTTCGGTGACCCCATCGGCGACGACATCTATTCCGTGGGCGTCGGCTACCGGTTCTGAGGTTTCGCAACGAGGATTGAACGCCCGCCGTGCGCCCCACGGCGGGCGTTTTGCATCAAGCGACGGTCCTTTCCGGCCCAAGTGTCGGCCGCGCTGGTTTCCCTGCGATCCCCTGCTTTTTAATCGCCTTTGAATCTTGCCGGTTCGACTGCAATTCCGTCACCTTTCGGCCGCAGACGCTGCCTAGTCGTCGCCGGATGCAACCCCAGGGAGAATCCGGAATGCTGCCTTCGACCCGTGCTTTCGCCGCCTCCGAATCTGGCGCCGTCAGCGTCGATTTCGTCGTCTTGACCGCCGGGCTCTGCACCCTGGGGCTGGTGGCGGCCCTGGTGGTCACGGGCGGCATCCAGGACCTGTCGAATGATATCTCCGTCGCGATTTCCGAGGCGCGGGCGGAGGCAGCGGAAGAGGACGAGAGGCCGGACGAGGTGTTCCCCGTGGTGGACCCCGAAGTGGGTGCAGAAGAGCCGGCGGAAGACGTGCCGATGCCCACCGCCACGGCTTGGAACGGGCTGAAGGCGGGCAACTACTACGGCATGGGCGCCGTCGCAGCGCCGGGCAACACCGGCGTCGACCGGACTCTCGCGATTGGCTATGCCGCCGCAGATGCGCCCGCCGGCTTCAACTTCGACACGCCGCTTTTCGCGCCCTGGTCGAACAGCATCGTCTACACCAGCAACGACGGGGCCTATTTCTCGATCGACGGCGTGGTCTATCCGGCCGGCGATGGCGGAAGCTACCAGCAGAGCCAGTGGACCGCACCGCCCGTCGTGGCCTGGAACGGCAGCTGAGCGCCGGCCCTAGCTGACGCCCAGCTTCTTCATCCGGTTCTCGCGCAGCCGGGCGAAATCGTCGCCCGCGTGGTAGGACGACCGCGTGAGCGGCGTCGCCGAGACCATCAGGAACCCCTTGCCATAGGCCGATTTCTCGTAGGCCGCGAACTCGTCGGGATGCACGAACCGGTCGACGGCATGGTGCTTTGGCGTCGGCTGAAGGTACTGGCCGATGGTCAGGAAATCGACATCCGCCGCGCGCATGTCGTCCATCACCTGCAGCACCTGCTGACGCTCTTCGCCAAGGCCGACCATGATCCCCGACTTGGTGAACATGGTCGGGTCCATCTCCTTCACCCGTTGCAGCAGGCGCAGCGAGTGGAAATAGCGCGCGCCATGCCGGACGCTCGGGTAGAGGCCGGGCACCGTCTCGAGGTTGTGGTTGAACACGTCCGGGCGTGCCTCGACCACTGTTTCCAGCACGCTCGGCGCGCATTTCAGGAAATCGGGCGTCAGGATCTCGATCGTGGTGTCGGGCGAGCGCTTGCGGATCGCGCGGATCGTCATCGCGAAATGCTCCGCCCCGCCATCTTCCAGATCGTCGCGGTCCACGCTGGTGATGACGACGTGGTTCAGCCCCAGCTTTGCCACCGCGTCGGCCACCCGCCCCGGCTCGAACACGTCGAGCGCGTCGGGCCGGCCGGTGGCGATGTTGCAGAAGGAACAGCCGCGCGTGCAGATGTCGCCCATGATCATCATCGTGGCGTGGCCCTGCGACCAGCATTCACCGGCGTTGGGACAGCCCGCTTCCTCGCAGACCGTCACCAGCTTGTGCTCGCGCATGATCCGGTGCGTTTCCTGGTAGCCCTTGCTGGTCGGCGCCTTCACCCGGATCCAGCTCGGCTTTTTCGGCTGGGCATTGTCCGGGCGGTGCGCCTTTTCGGGGTGGCGCTGGTCGGGGATCTTCAGATCGCGCATGGAATGGGCCTCGTTCCTCCGTGTGCCTCTTATGTAGCCCATCTTGTCCCGGTCTGCATGCGCATTTCCACACAGCCGTGTTGCGCGACATGCAGACGCGGGTCGCGTTCAGCCGCGGAGCGCCGGGACGAAGCCGTAGCGCTCCTCGTAATGGCGGAGCAGCCGTTGCAGCCCGATCTTCAGCACGATCTTGCCCGAGCGCGCTGACCAACCCAGCCTCCGCTCGGCGGATTCGAGCCCTTCGAGGAAACAGCAGACCCTGAGCACGACGTCGGCAAGCCCCGGCCCGAGGTCGTCCAGCGCGTCCGACACCCGGCGGCGGGCGGCACTCGGCCCCTCGCCCAGGCCCGCGTCGTTGAGGAAGCCGCCGCGGTCGCCGCCGGTCAGGAACCTGTCCCAGTTCTGGCCCACGCGCGGGCCCATCTGCGCGCGCTCGAAATCCTCGCGCAGCCGCTCGCCCGCCTGCACCAGCTCGGGGGTCAGGAACACCTTGCCGTCGCTCCCCTTGCGCCGCGCCAGCACTGCCAGCGGCGATTCGGCGAGGTTCACGCGCAGCGTTCGCGTCTTGCCCCCCTCGCCCACCTCGGCGCTGCCCCAGACCGCGTGCTGCGCCTGGAACGGCGTCGTCGCCTCGGCAAAACCGAGCGCCGCCTGCCGGCGCTTGCGATCCTCGTCGAGCAGCCGGCGCAGCGCGGATTTGCCGGTGGCGGTGATGGTGTATTGCGCAATTCGGCCGGGCTTCAGGCACGAAATCCAGTCCTTCACCGCGAAGGCTTGGGCGACCGAGCGTTCGACCACGGCGGTGCGGGTCTGTTCGCCGTCGGGGCCGGGGCGCAGCACCACGGCCTTGTCGAGATCGCCGGCCACGGCCAGCACGGCATCGGTCTCGCACAGGCGGCGCAGGATGCGGCGGGCCTCGCGGGCAATCGTGCCTTCATCACCCAGCGGGGAGCGGAACGGGGCTGTCATGGGCATAGGCTCCTTTGCCTGAAATTCTGGGGCTGTCAGTTGTCCGGCCGCTGCGCCAAGCAGCGTCAGCGCCTCGTCGAGAAGCGGGTCGTCGCGGCGCGCCTCGATCCGGCGCACGCGGCGGCAGACGGTCGAGGGCGCCTCGCCCGCCGCCCGCGCGATGTGGCGCAGCGACTGGCCCGCCGCGGTATGGGCCAGGTATTGCTGCGCGGGCACCGGCAGCCAGCCGGGCAGGATGAACGGTGCGGCGGAATGATCAGGCATGGGGCTCCCCTGATCGGCCGTGGCCGATGGCATGGTTCCACCTCCCTCACGATTGGACAACGGCGCCAGAATTTCGCCGAATTGATTACTGATTGGTTAAAATATGTGGATAAAATGGAAATTGTTTCCATTTCGTAAACGGATAGCGGGGGTGCGAACGGTGGACAGGTCTGTGGGCAACACCCCGCCGACCGGGGGCAGGCTACGGGCACAGGTTCACGACGCCAGGAGGCCCCGATGTCCGATCTCATTTCCACGCTGACGCAGATGCACCGCCCCGGACTGCTGCTGCGCGCAGCCCGCATGGCGGCGCTGACAGGCGACGCCGAGCGGCGCGCGCGGCGGCGCCCGGTGGGCGCGCTTCTGGCGGAGGAGGACAAGCTGAACGCGGCGCGGCTGGGCGGGGGGCTGGGCTACTCGCCGACCCGGCACGTCGAGGTGATGAGCGCGATCCTCTGCGCCGCGCGCTCGGTCAGCTAGCCTCACATGAAGGCGTCGGGCATCGAGGCCTTCTTCTCGGTCATGAAGGCGCGCAGGGCCTCGTCGATGGCGGGGTCCAGCATCGGCTGCTGGTAATCGGCCAGCATCCGGTCGACCTTGACCGAAGCCAGCGCCTCGGTGTCGCGCGCGCCTTCTTCCGACCAGGTCTCGTAAGGCTTGTAGTCCAGCAGGTTGGTGCGCCAGAACGCGCTGGCGTAGTTCGCCTGCGTGTGCGCGCAGCCGAGGAAATGGCCCCCCGGTCCGACCTCGCGCAGCGCGTCCATCGCCTGCGCGTTCTCGTCGATGGCGACGCCACTCGCCAGCTTGTGCAGGATACCGAGCTGGTCGGCGTCCATCACGAATTTCTCGGGCGACGCGACCAGCCCGCCCTCGAGCCAGCCACAGGCGTGCAGCATGAAGTTCACGCCCGACAGGAGCGCGGCGTTCAGTGAATTGGCACTCTCGTAGGCGCCCTGCGCGTCCGGCAGCTTCGAGCCGGTAAAGGCCCCGCCCGAGCGGTAGGGCAGCCCCAGCCGCCGCGCCAACTGCCCCGCGCCATAGGTGATCTGCGACGCCTCGGGCGTGCCGAAGGTCGGCGCACCGGAATTCATGTCGATCGAGGTCACGAAGGCCCCGAAGATCGCCGGGGCGCCGGGGCGCACGAGCTGGCTGTAGGCCACGCCCGCCATCACTTCGGCCAGAACCTGCGTCAGCGTCCCCGCGACCGAGACCGGCGCCATCGCACCGCCGACGATGAAGGGCGAGATGATGCAGGCCTGCCCGGCGGCGGCGTAATGTTCCAGCGCCCCCATCATCGTGCTGTCGAAGGTCAGGGGCGAGTTGATGTTCACCAGCGAGGTCAGCACGCAGTTCTGGTCGACCACGTCCGCACCGAACAGGATGCGCGCCATCGCGATCGAATCCGCGGCGCGGTCGGGTTCCGTCACCGAGCCCATGAAGGGTTTGTCGCTCAGCGTCATGTGCGCGTAGAGCATGTCGAGGTGGCGCTTGTTCACCGGGATGTCGGTCGGTTCGCAGACCGTGCCGCCGGAATGGTGCAGCCATTTCGACATGTAGGCGAGTTTCACGAACATCTGGAAATCGGCCATGGTGGCGTAGCGCCGCCCGCCCAGCCGGTCGCGCACGAAGGGCGGGCCGTAGACCGGCGCCAGCACCATGGAATTGCCGCCGATCTCGACGCTGCGCTCGGGGTTGCGCGCCAGCTGCGTGAAGCGCGACGGCGCTGTGGCGATCAGCTGCCGGGCGAGACCGCGGGGGATATGCACCCGCTCGCCCCGCACATCGGCCCCGGCCTTGCGCCAACGCTCCAGCGCGGCGGGGTTCTCGACGAAGTTTACGCCGATCTCCTCCAGCACGGTCACGGCATTGGCCTCGATGATCTCGATGGCCTCGGGCGTCAGGATCTCGAAGTTCGGGATGTTGCGCTCGATGAAGCGCGCGGTCTCGAAGCTGACGGCCGAGCGTTCGGCCCGCCGCGCGGCCCCGCCGCCGCCCCGCCCGCGCCGCGCCGCCGCCTGCTCTGCTACCGCCATATCCCGATCTCCCCGTGGATGAGGTGCTGCCTGTCGCGCAGTCCTAGCGCGCCCGCGCCCGGCGCTGTGGGTGGATTGCGGCACTCGGCGGGGGAAAGCGACATGGGCGGCGCGCAACGGACCAGTCGTTCCGGAGGGCAGGCCGAGAAATATGTGGCCGAATTGTGGCGCGCTCGGCACGGTTCTCACCTGAAATCCTTGTCGCTGCAATAATTTGTTGGGTCTAAATCCTAACGTAATGTATACGGGTAGTGACATTTCCACGCATCCAACCTTTTCACTGTTGTCAGGTGTGCCATGAAAATCCTTCGATCCACGCTTCTTGCCTCTGCCCTTCTTGCGCCGGGTTTCGCGCTGGCGGGAGGGGTCGACCCTGCGCCGCCCCCCGCTCCCGCGCCCGTGCCTCCCCCGGTGATGTACGACTGGTCCGGCTTCTACATCGGCGGCCTTCTCGGCTACGGCGACGGCAGCTATGGCAACGGGGACGATTTTCCCGGCGACGGTGAGGGCGACTGGAACGGCAGCCTATACGGCATCGCGCTTGGCTACAATTTCCAGAACGGCAACATGATCTACGGCGCGGAACTCACCTATTCCTCCGCCGACATGGATGGCTCCGAAGACTGCGTCAACCCTGCTTTCCAGTGTATCGGCACGCTCGACTCCATCGCAACCCTGCGCGGTCGGGTCGGCTACGTCGTAGCGCCGTCCACGATGGTGTTCGGAACCTTTGGTTTCGCCAGGGCCGACGTGAATTTCAGTACCGACATCGGGGCCGGGCCCGTCGGTGAAAACCGCAACCTCAACGGCTATGTCATCGGCGCAGGTGCAGAGCATGCCCTGAGCGACAGCCTCTCCTTGCGCGGCTCTGTTCTGTACTACGACTTCGGCGGCGACGATTTCCAGACCGATATTGTTTACGACGACGTCGGCGGTGACCTTATCCAGCTCGAGGTCGGCCTGATGTTCCGCTTCTGACGTCGGTACTTCTGGCGCAAGAACCCGCGGCCGGCCTTTATGGTCGGCCGTTTCGTTTGCGGCATCTTGCGCCGCTGCGGCAAGAGACCTATCCCGCTGCCATGGACACCGATACGCCCGCCGCGGCCGTTCCCGACCCGCATGACCATGACCGCCTGCTGATCATCGACTTCGGCAGCCAGGTCACGCAATTGATCGCCCGCCGCCTGCGCGAGCTGAACGTCTATTGCGAGATCCACCCGTTCCAGAGCGTCAGCGACGCCTTCCTGGACGACTTCGCGCCCAAGGCGGTGATCCTGTCCGGCGGCCCTGACAGCGTGATGCGCGCGGGCTCGCCCCGCCCGCCGCAGGCGGTCTACGGGCTCGGCGTGCCCGTCCTCGGGATCTGCTACGGCCAGCAGGTGATGATGCAGGATCTCGGCGGCCGCGTGGAGGCGGGCGAACATGCCACCGCCGAGTTCGGCCGCGCCTGGGTCAAGCCCGCGCAGCCCAGCCCCGAGTTCCTAGCCGGCTGGTTCATGGACGGCAGCGGCCGCGAACAGGTCTGGATGAGCCACGGCGACCACGTCGCGGAAATCGCTCCCGGTTTCGAGGTTCTGGGCACCTCGCCCGGCGCGCCCTTCGCGATCACCGCCGACCTGAGCCGGCATTTCTACGCCGTGCAATTCCACCCCGAGGTGCACCACACGCCGAACGGCCGCGCGCTCTACGAGAATTTCGTGCGGCTGGCGGGGTTTTCCGGCGACTGGACGATGAAGGCTTACCGCGAGGAGGCGATCCGCGCGATCCGCGAGCAGGTGGGCGAGGCCAAGGTGATCTGTGGTCTCTCGGGCGGCGTCGACAGTTCCGTCGCCGCCGTGCTGATCCACGAAGCGATCGGCGACCAGCTCACCTGCGTCTTCGTCGACCACGGCCTGTTGCGCCAGAACGAGGCGGAGCAGGTCGTGACCATGTTCCGCGACAATTACAACATCCCGCTGATCCACGCCGACGAGTCCGAGCGGTTCCTCGGCGAGCTCGACGGTGTTTCCGACCCGGAAACAAAGCGCAAGATCATCGGCAGATTGTTCATCGATGTGTTCCAGCACTACGCCGACCAGATCGAGGGGGCGGAATACCTCGCGCAAGGCACGCTCTACCCCGATGTCATTGAATCGGTGTCCTTTTCCGGCGGTCCCTCGGTCACGATCAAGTCGCACCACAATGTCGGCGGCCTGCCCGAGAAGATGGGCCTGAAACTGGTCGAGCCGTTGCGCGAGCTGTTCAAGGACGAGGTGCGCGCGCTCGGTCACGAGCTGGGCCTGCCGTCGAGCTTCATCGGCCGCCACCCCTTCCCCGGCCCCGGCCTCGCCATCCGCTGCCCCGGCGAGATCACCCGCGAGAAACTCGCGATCCTGCGCAAGGCCGACGCCGTCTTCATCGACCAGATCCGCAAGCACGGGCTCTACGACGAGATCTGGCAGGCCTTCGTCGCGATCCTGCCGGTGCGCACCGTCGGCGTGATGGGTGACGGGCGGACCTACGATTTCGCCTGCGCGCTCCGCGCCGTCACCTCTGTCGACGGGATGACCGCCGACTATTACCCGTTCAGCCATGACTTCCTGGGTGAGACCGCGACGCGGATCATCAACGAGGTGAAGGGCATCAACCGCGTGACTTACGACATCACGTCGAAGCCGCCCGGAACGATCGAGTGGGAGTAAGGCGGCTCGGTCGCGCACTCGGGCGGCTCCTCCGCGCCGCGCTGCTGATCTGGGCCGCGACCCTCGCCGCCGTCTGCATCTGGACCTACCTCTGGCCGCTGGACCGGCCGCTGCCGCGCGGCGATGCGATCGTCTGCCTTGGCGCGGGCGTGGACGGCGCGGGGCGGATCGGACCCGGCAGCCGGGTGCGGGCCGAGACCTGCGCGCGCCTGGCGCGGGAGGGGGTGGCGCCCGTGGTGGTCTTCACCGGTGGACCGGCCGCGCCGGGGGCTCGCTCCGCCGCTGCCGGGATGGCGGAGGTGGCAAGGGTCGAGGGCGTGGGAGACGCGGTGATCCTGCTGGAAGAAAACGCTTTTTCGACGCTGCAAAACGCGCTCTACAGCCGCGCGCTGCTGTCCGAGGATGCGCGGCTGATCCTCGTGTCTGAGGCGTTCCACCTGCCGCGCAGCTGGGTCTCGTTCCGGGCGATGGGGGTGGAGGATGTCACGACCTACCCGGCCCTGCGCATCCGCCCCGGCCCGTCGGGCGGCCCGGCCTGGGGGTTGCTGCTGCGCGAAAGCCTGGCGATCTGGTTCAACGCCGGGCGCTACACGGCCTGGCGGATCGGCGGGGGCTTGGGGATCGCGGACAGCACCCGGACCGGATGGTTGCACTGACGTAGGGTGCCCACCTGTCGCAGCGGCATGGTGGGCAGATTGCCCACCCTACGCGGCACGTCAGCGATAGGCGTGAAGGCGTCCGTCCTGGCTGACCACCAGCAGCATGTCGCCCACCACGATCGGGTGCGATGCGGCCCCGCCGCGCAGCTCCATCGTGCCGACGAGCGCGCCGCTTTCGGGCGAGAACATCCGCACCAGCCCGTCACCTGAGGCGACGACCAGCCGGCCCCCGGCCAGAACCGGTCCGTAATGAGTGAAGACCGCCTCGCGCCGCCGCGCGCGGTTGGCTTGGTAGAGCGGCAGTTCCGTGCCCCAGACCCGGCTGCCGTCGCTGGCATCGAGACGGATCAGCTCGTTGCGGTCCGAGACGAAGAAGACTGCGCCGCCGGCCACCACGACCGGGGAATAGGCGCCTTCACGGGCGGCCCAGATCCGGGTGCCGGTCCGCGCGTTCATCGCCACGACCCGGCCCGACTGGTTGCCGGCGTAGATCGTGCCGCCGACCACGACCGGGTCCGCGGTGATGTCGTTCAGCCCCGCATAGGCGGTGCCGAGGCGCCCCCCCGCGAGGAAGGAGTTCCAGAGCGTCACGCCGGTGTTCGGGAAAGCCGCGATCAGCTCGCCCGACGGGAAGGGGAAGATCACCCGCCCGTCCGACACCGCCGGGGCCGCGCCACCGACCAGAACCGAGGGCGCGTCCGAGCTTGGCACGACCCAGCGCAACCGGCCGCTGTCTGCCTCAAGTGCCCAGGCTTCGGAGTTGCGGCCGACCACGTAGAGCAGCCCGCCCGAGACCGTCGGCGCGCCGAGGACGGAGCCGAGGCGCTGACGCCAGATCACAGCGCCGGTGCCGGCATCCAGCGCCACGACCTCGCCATAGGGCGTGGTCGCGTAGATCCGGTTGCCCACCAGCGCAAGACCGCCGCCCGAGGCATTGCCGCCGCGGTCGAAGTCGGGGACGAGGCTGGTGATCCAGGCCGGTGCGCCGCTCGACAAGGCCGTCGCCTGCAGCTGCGCGCCGGCGTCGATGGTGTAAACCAGCCCACTGCCCGCGACCGGGTCGGTGCCGATGCGGTTGCGGCGCGAATTGCCAGTGCCGATGGACGCGGCCCAGACCTCCACCGGATTGGCCGAAAGCGCCGCGTGCGGAAGCTGGTTGGTGGCGTTGTAGCCGCGGCTCGGCCAGTCGGCGAGGCGCACGGGCGCCGGCAGGCTGATCGGGCGCGCCATGTCGGTGTCGGGGGCCGCGCCGCCGCCGCCGGGCAGCGTCGCCTCGAGCGGGGTGCGGGTGTCGAACCGCTCGCCGGGAAGCACCGTGTCGCGTTCGCAGGCCGCCAGCGCCAGCACCGCCAGAAGGCCCATGGCCCCGGCTGCGATACGTCCGATGCGGGTTCCCGCTGTTCTGCCCTCAACCCCGGTCATCCGATCGCGGCCTTCCTGTCTTGCCGTCGCTGGGACGGATCAGTTGTCTTCGGCAGGGGCCGGGATTTCGGCCTCCGCCTCTGCGTCTTGGTCCGCCTCGGCCTCCGGCGCGGGCGCCGGATCTGCGGGAGCGGGGTCCGCCTCTGGCGCGGGCTCGGGTTCGGGCGCCGCATCGGTCAGGAGCGAGCCCGCTTCCAGCGCCACAATCAACTGAGACGCGCGCTGTTGCAAGCCCGGCGTCGCGGCGGCGCTGCGCTCCAGCGACCGCAGGCGGTCGAGCCCCGCCTCCAGATCGCCCTCACGGATGTCAAGAAGCGCCAGTTGCTCTTCGGCCAGCGCGGCAAAGGGCGCGCCCGGCTCGGCCATCGTGCCGAGCACGAGCCGGGCGGTAGCGGGGTCCGACGGGTCCAGCATCTCGGCGCGGAGGAGGGCTAAGTCGCGGTAGCGGCGGGGCACGTCGGGCAGGTCGGCGGCCGCGCGCAGGCGGGTTGCGGCCGCGGCGGCCCCTTCCCCGCCCCGCGCCACTTCGCCGGCAGCCAGCAGCGCCACCACCATGCGGGCCTCGGGCGTGTCGGCCGGCACCGCATCCAGCGCCGCGACGCGCGCCTCGGGGTCGGCGGCGTCGAGCGCCGCGATCACCGCGTCGCCGAAAGCCTCGGCCGCGGCGCGATCCTGCGCGCGCTGGTATTCGAAAAAGGCGGCCCCTCCGACCAGCCCCAGCACGATCAGCGCGGCGAGCCAGCCCCAGCGCCGCATCAGCGCAAACAGGCGGTCGCGCCGCAGCTCCTCGGTGACCTCGTCGATGAAACTGTCGCTGTTGGACATCCCGCCCCCGCTGCCATTCTGCCGGGTAACCCCGAACTCCGCCGCGTCTTAGCCCGATGCGCCTGATCCCCGCAAGGCCCGCAAGTTGCGCGCGAGACTTGCACTGCACTCCGGACAGGTTAGTTCAGCGTTGCGCGGCAGTGCAGAAACCTCTAAACTGAACTGGTTGGTTCAGATAAAACTGGACAATGGGCCGACCGGAAATTATGGCGGAAATCATGGCCGCCGGGGCCATGGCGGCGTTTTGATCGCCGAACCGTTTCGACCGGACACGAGGACCTGAATGCGCATCTTTCCGATCATCACCGCGGCCCTTGTCTGCGTGGCGCTGTACTTCGTGATCCTCGACCGGGATACGCTGGTCGGGTTCGCCGGCCGCTTCGACGCGACCGAAGCCAGCGAGACCGCGCCCGATGACACCGCCACCCCCGAAACCGAAGCCACCGCCGAGGCTGGCGCCGAGGACGAGACCAGCGGGCGCATCCATGTCGTCGCGCGCCGCTCCGAGGCGCAGGTGACCGGCAACGCCGTCGTGCTCCGTGGCCGCACCGAGGCGCTGCGGCAAGTCGTCGTGTCCGCCGAGACCTCGGGCCGCATCGTGTCCGAGCCGCTGCGCGCCGGGGCCGAGGTGAGCGAGGGCCAGCTTCTGTGCGAGATCGACGCCGGCACGCGGCTGTCGGCGCTGGCCGAGGCCGAGGCGCGGCTGCTGGAGGCCGAGGCCCGTCTGCCCGAAGCGCGCGCCGGGCTGCCCGTCGCCCGCGCGCGGCAGGCCGAGGCAGAGGCGGCACTATCGGCCGCGCAGATCGACAGCAACGCGGCCACACGGCTGAGCGAAAGCGGCTTCGCTTCGGAAACCCGCGCGGCCAGCGCCGCCGCCACCGTCTCGGGCGCCGAGGCGGCGGTGGAATCCGCTTCCGCCGGGGTCGAGGCCGCGCAGGCCGCGATCCAGAGCGCGCAAAGCGGCATCCTCGCCGCCGAGGCCGCCGTGACCCGCGCCGAGGACGAGCTGACGCGGCTGGAAATCCACGCGCCCTTCGCCGGCATCCTCGAAAGCGACAGCGCCGAACTGGGCAGCCTGATGCAGCCCGGCACGCCCTGCGCCACGATCCTGCAACTCGACCCGGTGAAGCTGGTGGGCTTCGTGCCCGAGGCGCAGGTCGACCGCGTCAGCGTCGGCGCACAGGCGGGTGCGCGGCTGGCGTCCGGCCGCGAGGTCACGGGCCAGGTGACGTTCCTGAGCCGCTCGGCCGATCCGCAGACCCGCACCTTCCGCGTCGAGATCACGGTGCCGAACCCCGATCAGGCGATCCGCGACGGCCAGACCGCCGACATTCTGATCCAGACCGAGGGCACGCCCGCGCATCTGCTGCCCTCTTCCGCCATGACGCTGAGCGACGAGGGCACGCTTGGCGTGCGGGTGGTGGTGGATGGGCTGGTCGAATTCATGCCGGTCCGCATGATCCGCGACACCGCGAACGGCGTCTGGCTGACCGGCCTGCCCGAGCAGGCCGATGTCATCACCGTGGGCCAGGAATTCGTCACCGACGGCGTGCCTGTCCGCGTCACCTACGAGGAGATGTCGCAATGACCGGCATCATCGACTGGGCCGCCAGCCGCGCGCGCATGGTCGTGGCCTTCGTCGTGCTGTCGCTGGTGACGGGCACCGCCGCCTATGTCGGCCTGCCGAAAGAGGGCGAGCCGGACATCGACATTCCGGGCCTCTTCGTCTCGGTCCCCTTCCCCGGCATCTCGGCCGAGGACAGCGAGCGGCTGCTGGTCCGCCCGATGGAGGCGGAGTTCCAGGACCTCGACGGGCTGACGACGATCAGCGCAACCGCCGCCGAGGGTTACGCGGGCGTGTTCCTGGAGTTCGAGTTCGGCTGGGACAAATCCTCCACCATCGCCGATGTGCGCGACGCGATGAGCCGGGCCGAGACGCAGTTCCCCGACGGGGCCGAAAGCTATTCGATCAACGAGATCAACTTTTCCGAGTTCCCAATCGTCATCGTGGCGCTGGCGGGCGACGCGCCCGAACGCACGATGATCCGGCTGGCGAACGAAATGCAGGACGCGCTGGAATCGCTGTCGCCGGTGCTGGAGGCGGGGCTTGCCGGCACGCGCGAGGAGATGCTCGAGGTCATCCTCGACCCGCTCGCGCTGGAGGCCTATGACGTCACCGCGGGCGATCTGATCAACGCGGTGGTGAACAACAACCAGCTCATCGCCGCGGGCGAGGTGACGACGGAAAACGGCGCCATCTCGGTCAAGATCCCGTCGAGCTTTGACAATGCCGCCGATGTCTACGGGTTGCCGATCACGGTGAACGGCGACCGCGTGGTGACGCTGGGCGAGCTGGCCGAGATCCGACTGACCTACCAGGACCGCGCCGGCACCGCACGGTTCAACGGCGAGACGACGATCGCCTTGCAGGTCGTGAAGCGGCAGGGCTTCAACATCATCGACACCGCGGCACTGGTGCGCGAGACGGTGGACCAGGTGCGCGCGACATGGCCCGAGGAACTGCAGCAATCGGTCCGGGTGACGACGACGCTCGACCAGTCGGTGACGGTGGCCGACATGGTGCGCCAGCTCGAAGGTTCGGTGCTGACCGCCATCGCGCTCGTGATGATCGTGGTGCTGGCCGCACTTGGCACCCGCTCCGCGCTGCTGGTCGGCTTCGCGATCCCGACCTCGTTCATGCTGTGCTTCGTGCTTCTGGGCATCATGGGCGTGGCGATTTCCAACATCGTGATGTTCGGACTGATCCTCGCCGTGGGGATGCTGGTCGACGGCGCGGTTGTGGTGGTCGAATACGCCGACAAGCGGCTGAGCGACGGCGCGCGCCCGATGCAGGCCTATACCGATGCGGCCAAGCGCATGTTCTGGCCCGTCGTCGCCTCCACCGCCACGACGCTCTGCGCCTTCCTGCCGATGCTGTTCTGGCCCGGCGTCGCGGGCGAGTTCATGGGGCTCCTGCCGGTCACGATGATCTTCGTGCTCTCGGCCTCGCTGATCGTGGCGCTGATCTACCTGCCGGTGCTGGGCGGGGTCGCGGCGCGCTTCACCCGCGTGGTCGACCGCGGCACGGCGCTGGTCAAGCGTCTGGTGCCCTGGTACCTGGCCCGCGTCGTGCTGACCGCGGCGGTGGCCTACCTGATGTTCCTCGCCGCGCTCCAGACCATCAACCCCGGCGTGCTGATGGATATGCCCGCCGACGCTGCGCCGCTGGTGCGGATGGCGCCCGGCGCGCTTCTCTTCGTGGTCGCCTCGGTCCTGATGTCGGTGCTGCTCGGCTCGGTCCAGATCCACCGCAAGCCAAAGGAAGTCCGCGCGGGCTACCGCCGCACGCCCTTCGGCTGGGTGATCCACGCCATCGTCGGCAACCCGGTGATGCCGGTGGTGATGATCGGCGCGGTCGCGGGTTTCGTGGTGTCGGTGTTCCTCTACTTCGGCGAGAACAACAACGGGGTCGAATTCTTCGTCGAATCCGAGCCCGAGAACGCCATCGTCTACGTGCGTGCGCGCGGCAACCTGTCGGTGGCCGAACAGGACGCGCTGGTGGCGCAGGTCGAGGCGATCGTGCTCGACACCGAGGGCGTCAGCGATGTCTTCGCCTTTGCGGGCGAGGGCGGGCTGAACAACAACACCGGCGGGGCCGAGGCGCCCGCCGACACCATCGGACAGGTGCAGCTCGACCTGGAGCCCTGGGGCACGCGCGACGATGGCGACGTGATCCTCGACCGGCTGCAGGCGCGGCTGAACCAGCTGCCCGGCATCCAGACCGAGATCTTCTCGCAGGCGCGCGGGCCGGCGGGCGGCAAACCGCTCGACCTGCGGCTCTCGGGCGACAACTGGGAGGAACTGCAGGAGGCGACGCGGATCGCGCGCGCCTATTTCGAGGAGATGCCCGGCCTGACGCTGGTGGAGGACACGCTGCCGCTGCCCGGCATCGACTGGCAGATCGACGTCGATGTCGAGGCCGCGGGGCGCTTCGGCGCCGACGTGGCGACGGTGGGCGCGATGGTGCAGCTGGTGACGCGGGGCATTCTGCTCGACACCATGCGCGTGCCGAGCTCGGACGAGGAAATCGACATCCGCGTTCGGTTCCCCGAGGAGGCGCGCGTGCTTTCCACCCTCGACAGCCTGCGCGTGCGCACGCCCGGCGGCTTGGTGCCGCTGTCGAACTTCGTCAGCTACTCCCCCGCGCCGCAACTGGCCGAGATCAGCCGCATCGACCAGAGCCGGGTGTTCGAGGTGAAGGCGGACGTGATCGCGGGCCTCTCGCGCGTCACCAACCCAGCGGGCGAGACGCTAGGCTACCTGCGCGACATCGAGACCGACATCGGCGGCGGCGACGCCGACTTCACCCTGGGCGACACCGGCTGGCGGGTCTTCTCGCTTGAAGCCGGGCAAAGCGCCGAGAGCGTGGCCGAGGGTCTTGAGGCGGGCACCCTGTCGCTTGCTCCGGTGAACGCCAACGAACGCATCGCCGCCGTGACCGCCTGGATCGAGGCCGAGAACCCCTTCCCCGCCTCCGTGTCCTGGGAATGGACCGGCGACCAGGAGGACCAGGCCGAAAGCGAGGCGTTCCTGTCCTCCGCCTTCGCCGCCGCGCTGGGGCTGATGTTCATCATCCTGCTGGCGCAGTTCAACTCGATCTACAACTCGATCCTCGTGCTGCTCGCCGTGATCCTCTCGACCACCGGCGTGCTGATCGGCATGCTGGTGATGGACCAGACCTTCTCGATCATCATGACCGGCACCGGCATCGTCGCGCTGGCGGGCATCGTCGTGAACAACAACATCGTGCTGATCGACACCTACCAGGAATACGCCCGCTACATGCCCCGGATCGAGGCGATTACCCGCACCGCCGAGGCGCGGATCCGGCCGGTGCTGCTGACCACGATCACCACCATGGCTGGCCTCGCGCCGATGATGTTCGGCATCTCGCTCGACTTCGCCAATGGCGGCTACACCATCGACAGCCCGACCGCGCTGTGGTGGAAACAACTGGCCACCGCAGTCGTCTTCGGCCTCGGCATCGCGACGGTGCTGACGCTGCTGATCACGCCGTCGCTGCTGGCGCTGCGGGTCTGGTTCTGGACCATCCTCGGCTGGGCCGCCCGCGGCATCGGGCGTCTCGGCGCGCGCGGGATCGGCCAGCGCGCGCAGGACTACGCCCTGCAACGGCAGGCCCGCCACACGCTGAACCCGACGGTCTACTGGGACGAGGACCCGCGTCCCTACACCGTCCCGGCGATGCCCGAGCCCGTGCCGGTGGAGGCCGAGATCGTCGAATATTCCGAAGCCGAAGCCCCCGCCCCGAACCCGCCGCTCCGCGCGGCGGAGTAACGCAGGACGCGCCGCCTATTCGGCGGCGTGCTTGCGGGCCTCCAGCATCGGCCCGAGATAGCGCCCGGTGTGTGAGCGTTCGACCCGCGCCACGTCTTCCGGCGTGCCCTCGGCCACGATCTCGCCACCGCCGTCGCCGCCCTCCGGCCCGATGTCGATGAGCCAGTCGGCGGTCTTGATGACGTCGAGGTTGTGCTCGATCACGATCATCGAGTTGCCCTGGTCGACCAGTTCGTGCAGCACCTCGAGCAGCTTCTTCACGTCCTCGAAATGCAGTCCCGTCGTCGGCTCGTCGAGGATGTAGAGCGTGCGACCGGTGGAGCGCTTCGACAGTTCCTTCGACAGCTTCACCCGCTGTGCCTCGCCGCCCGACAGCGTCGTCGCCTGCTGGCCGACCTTGATGTAGCCCAGCCCCACGCGGACCAGCGCGTCCATCTTCTCACGGATCGACGGCACCGCCTTGAAGAATTCCTGCGCGTCCTCGACCGTCATGTCGAGCACGTCGGCGATGGACTTGCCCTTGAACTGCACCTCCAGCGTCTCGCGGTTGTAGCGCTTGCCCTTGCAGGTCTCGCAGGTGACGTAGACGTCGGGCAGGAAGTGCATCTCGATCTTGATGACGCCGTCGCCCTGGCAGGCCTCGCAGCGCCCGCCCTTCACGTTGAAGGAGAACCGCCCCGGCTTGTAGCCGCGCGCCTTGGCTTCGGGCAGGCCCGCGAACCAGTCGCGGATCGGCGTGAAGGCCCCGGTGTAGGTGGCCGGGTTCGAGCGCGGAGTGCGCCCGATCGGCCGCTGGTCGATGTCGATGACCTTGTCGAGATGCTCCAGCCCGTTGATCGTCTCGCAGGGCGCGGGCGTCTGCCGTGCGCCGTTCAGCTTCATCGACGCGGTCTTGAACAGAGTCTCCACCGTCAGCGTCGATTTCCCGCCGCCCGACACGCCGGTGACGCAGATGAACTTGCCCAGCGGGAACTCGGCCGTCACCTCCTTGAGGTTGTTGCCGGTCGCCTTCACCACCGTCAGCGTCTTGTTGTTGCCCTTGCGCCGCTCGGCCGGCACCGGGATCTCGCGGGCGCCGGACAGGTACTGCCCGGTGAGCGAGGCAGGGTCGGCGATGATCTCGGCGGGCGTGCCGTGCGCCACGATGCGCCCGCCATGGACGCCCGCACCTGGGCCGAAGTCGAAGACGTAGTCGGCCTCGCGGATCGCCTCCTCGTCATGCTCGACCACGATCACCGTGTTGCCCTGGTCGCGCAGGTTCTTCAGCGTCCCGAGCAGCCGGTCGTTGTCGCGCTGGTGCAACCCTATCGACGGCTCGTCGAGCACGTAGAGCACCCCCGTCAGCCCCGAGCCGATCTGCGAGGCAAGCCGGATGCGCTGGCTTTCGCCCCCCGACAGCGTGCCCGCGTTGCGGCTCAGCGTCAGGTAGTCGAGGCCGACGTTGTTCAGGAACCCGAGCCGCTCGCGCACCTCCTTCAGGATCGCGCGCGCGATCTCGTTCTTCTGCGCGCTCAGGTGCTTCGGCACCTCCTCGCACCAGGCGTGCGCCTCCTTGATCGACATCTGCACCACCTGGCCGACGTGCAGCAGCTGGTCCGGCCCGCCTTGCGCCGGGCCGATCTTCACCGCCAGCGCCTCGGGCCGCAGCCGGTAGCCGCCGCAGGCATGGCAGGGGCGGTTGTTCTGGTATTGCTCGAACTCGTCGCGGATCCAGGCGCTGTCGGTCTCGCGGTAGCGCCGTTCCATGTTCGGGATCACGCCCTCGAAGGTCCGCTTCACCTGGTAGACGCGCCCGCCCTCGTCGTAGCGGAACTGGATCTCGGTCTCGCCCGAGCCGCGCAGGAACACCTGCTGGACCTCTTCGGAGAGGTCCTTCCACGGCGTCTTGGGGTTGAACCCGTAATGCCGCGCGATCGCCTCGATGGTCTGCACGAAATAGGGCGACTTGCCTTTGCGCCAGGGCGCGATGGCCCCGTTCTCGAGGCTCAGCGCCGCGTCGGGCACCATCAGCCCGGGGTCGAAGAACAGCTCCACCCCCAACCCGTCGCAGGACGGGCAGGCGCCGAAGGGCGCGTTGAACGAAAACAGCCGCGGCTCGATCTCGGGGATGGTGAAGCCGCTGACGGGACAGGCGAAATTCTCGGAAAAGGTGATGCGCTCGGGCTCGTCCTCGCCGCCCGCGGTTTCCAGGATCGCGATGCCGTCGGCAAGGTCCAGCGCGGTGCGGAAACTGTCGGCCAGCCGCGTCTCCACACCCTCGCGCACGACGATGCGGTCCACCACCACGTCGATGTCGTGGCGAAACTTCTTGTCCAGCGTCGGCGGCTCGTCCAGCTCGTAAAACGCGCCGTTCACCTTCACCCGCTGGAAGCCCTGCTTGCGCAGGTCGAGGAATTCCTTGCGATACTCGCCCTTGCGGTCGCGCACGATGGGCGCGAGCAGGTAGGCGCGCGTCCCCTCCTCCATCGCCATCACCCGGTCGACCATGTCCTGCACCTGCTGCGCCTCGATCGGCTGGCCGGTGGCGGGGCTGTAGGGCGTGCCGGCGCGGGCGTAGAGCAGGCGTAAGTAGTCGTAGATCTCGGTCACGGTGCCGACGGTGGAGCGCGGGTTCTTCGAGGTCGTGCGCTGCTCGATCGAAATTGCCGGCGACAGGCCCGAGATGTGGTCCACGTCGGGCTTCTGCATCATGTCGAGGAACTGGCGCGCATAGGCGCTCAGGCTTTCGACATAGCGGCGCTGCCCCTCGGCATAGATCGTGTCGAAGGCGAGCGACGACTTGCCCGAGCCCGACAGCCCGGTGATCACCACAAGCTGGTCGCGAGGGATGTCGAGGTCGATGTTCTTGAGGTTGTGCTCGCGCGCACCGCGGACCTCGATGTGTTTCAGCTCGGGCATGGGAGGGGGCCTGTCGTTAACCACTCGTCAACACATAGGCGAAGCGCGTCGAGTCTCCAACCTCAAAGTGAGAACGGATCGGGAACACGCGCAGAAGCTCCGCCGCGTCAATCCTCCGCGCCGAGGTAATGGGCGGCGCGCCCGGAATAACGGCCCGCGACAAGGCGCAGAAAGCCTGCGACCAGCGGCGCCCGGCGCAGGTCCGGATGGGTCAGCACCCAGACCGGCGGGTAGGCGGACAGCCCCGTGCCCGGCAGGCGGACCAGGCCCGGCACCGCGCGTGAGACGAAACAGGGCATCCGGGTGAAGCCGATCCCCGCCGCCACCAGCGACACCGCCGCCAGCATGTCGTCGCAGGTCGCGGCCACCTGCGCGTTCGGCACCTCCGCCAGGATCGCGGGCGCAATGGGCCTGTCCCAGGCGGTGAAGGCGATGATCGGCACGCCCCCCTGCCCGGACAGGGCAGCGCCGTGTCGCGCCACGAACTCCGCCGTCGCGAACAGCCCTGCGCGCTGATCCGTGATCTTGCGGCCCCAGAGCGTCTCGGACGGGTCGTTCTGGATGCGGATCGCGATGTCGGCCTCGCGCCGGTGCAGGTTCAGGATGCGGTTGTCGCCGAGGATCATCAGCTCGGCCCGCGGATGCGCCGCGCGCCAGATCGCGATGTCCTCGGCAAAGGCGCGGTCGGCGAGCAGCGGCGGCACCGTCACCCGCAGCACCCCGCGATCCTCCCCCGCCCGCGCGGCCAGCTCCAGGTCGAGCGCGATGGCCTCCACTTCCATCGCCTCGGCGCGGGCGGCGGCGACCTCCCCCTCGGGCGTGGGGCGCAGTCCGGTGGGCACCCGGTCGAAGTAACGGTGCCCGACCCGCGCCTCCAGCCGCGCAAGCTGGCGCGAGACGGTGGCGTGGTTCACCTCCAGCGCACGGGCGGCGCCGGCCAGGCTGCGGGCGCGGGCCAGTTCGAGAATCAGGCGCAGGTCGTTCCAGTCCCTCATGAGGCGAACGTAGCGCAGCCGGCCGTTCCGCGCCCGTGCAAAACTGCACGGCTGGGTTTCCGCCTTGCGCAATTCCGCAAGGCCGGGGCGCGAGGCTACCCTGTGGGCAGCGAAACGAAAGGACCCCGCTCATGCCACATTACGTCACCATCCAGATCGACGTACACGACCCCGAAACCATAGCCGCCTACCGCGACCGCGCGATCGAGCCCGTCGCCCGCCACGGCGGAACGATGATCGCCGGCGGCCCCGATTGCGAGGTGCTGGAGGATACCGGCGCGGGCCGCCCGGTGTCGGTTCTCCTGTCCTTCCCCAACGCCGCGGCGGCGCATGCATGGCTGGAAGACCCGGAGTTCCGCGCGCTTCACGCCTTGCGCCGGAAGGCCGCGAAGACGGTGATCACGATGCTCCCGCCGAAGGACTGACGCGGGCGGTGGCGGCACGGTAGGCCAGCGCCGTCAGCCCGGCCCCCAGAACGCCCACAGTGATCGCCATGGGCAGGCTCGCCGCCACGCCGAGCGCCGCCAGCACCGGGGTGCCGGAGAAGGTGCCGATGTTGCCCAACTGCGCCAGCGCGCCGTTGGCGAGCGCGCGGTCGGTGTCCTCGGCGTTCAGCGCGGGCACGGCGGCGAAGCCGCCGCCCGCCACCACGCCCGAAACCAGCATCGCCGCGACGGAGATTGGCGCGGCGACGGCTGGCAGCAGCAGCGCCAACGCAAAGAGAGCCGCCATCGCCGCGAAACCGCCCGCAACCAGGGTGCCCGGCGCGATATGACGGGCCAGCGCGCCTGCCGCCAGCGAGCCCGCGATGCCCGCAAGCGGCAGCGTCGGGGCGAGCCAGGGCGTCGCCAGAGCGGCGGGCAACCAGGTGACGAGGGCGAGGAAGAGGAAGGCGTAAAGCCCGTGCCCCAGAGCCGGCGCGAAAAGGCGCGGGGTGCGGTAGATCATCAGGTGGTCCGCCAGACGCGGCAGCGGCCGCCGCTCGGCCACAACGCCCTGCGGCAGCATCCGCCACAGCACCAGCGCCATCAGCCCCGCCAACCCCGCGTGCACCGCGTAGACCGGCCCGGCGCTCTCGCCCACGGCCACTGCCGCCAGCGCGAAGCCGACGCCGAAGAAGGTTGCCCAAAGCCCCATCACCAGCCCGCGGTCGCGCGGCGCCGACAGCGCCGCCATCAACGTCGGGATCGCCACCACCAGCACCAGGTGCCCCGCGCCCTCTACGACACGCAGGCCCATCAGCAGCGGGAACGGCGGCAAGAGCGCCTGCCCGGCGCCAGCCAGCGCGGAGATGACGAGCGCTGCCAGGATCGCGCGGCGCGGCCCGATGGATGCCGTGATCCCGCCCGCGTAGACCCCGAAGAGGATGCCCATGACCGCCACGCCCGACACCGCGAAGGCCACCGGCCAGCCCGGATAGTCCAGCGCGAGCGGCGCCAGCGTCAGCGAGACCTTGGCGAACTGCCCCGCCGCGATCAGCCCGGTGGCATAGAGCGCCGCGATCACCGCCCAGGGGGTGCGCAGGGGCAGAAGGGGCGGCTCGCGGGTCATGACGCCTGCTTCGCCGCGCCCGGCACCGGGGTCAAGCGGCAAGACGCGCGCGACCTGCGGAAAACCCGCACTTTGGGAAACGGCGACCGCGGGTTAGCGTGGGCGCCGACTCCCCGTGTCCCTTGACCAAGGATGTATAACGATGCGCGCTGCCCTTATCGCCCTGCTGACCCTCGCCCTCCTGCCCTTCGCCGCGCTGGCGCAGCAGGCGGACCGGCCCAACACCATCCTCGTGCTCGACGCCTCCGGGTCGATGTGGGGGCAGATCGACGGGGTCAACAAGATCGTCATCGCCCGCGACGTGATCGCCGAGCTGCTCGCCGACCTGCCCGACGACACCTCGCTGGGGCTGACGGTCTACGGCCATCGCGAGCGTGGCAGCTGCACCGACATCGAAACCATCGTCGCCCCTGCCCCCTTCACGCAGGACCGTATCCTCGAGGCGGTGAACGCCATCAACCCGCGCGGCCGCACGCCGATGACCGACGCGGTCGTCGCCGCCGCGCAATCGCTGCGCTTCACCGAGGAGGCCGCGACCGTCATCCTCGTCTCCGACGGGATCGAGAACTGCAACCCCGACCCCTGCGCCATGGCCCGCGAGCTCGAGGCTGCCGGCATCGGCTTCACCGCGCATGTTATCGGCTTCGACGTCGCCTCGGAACCCGAGGCGCGGGCGCAGATGCAGTGCATCGCCGAGGGCACCGGCGGCCTGTTCCTGACCGCCGACAACGCTGCCGAGCTGTCGACCGCGCTGCAACAGGTGGTGCAGGCCCCGACACCCGAGACCGTACAGCTCCAGGCCCTCGTCACGCCCGGCAACACCGCCCCCACCCGCCCCGTGACCTGGACCCTGCTCGCCGGCGACGGCACCGTGCTGGCCGACGGCACCCCCGGCCCCGCGATCAGCGTGCAGCTGATGCCCGGCACCTATGTCGCCCGCGCCACGCGGATCGAGCCCGCCGGTCCCGCCGCCTACCAGACCGCCTTCACCGTGGTCGAAGGCATGGCGGCCCCCGTGATCGTCCCGATGCCCGAGATCATCGACACCGTCCCCGTGACCTTCACCGCGCGGGTGGAACCCGACAGGAGCGTGCCGGCCTCGGCGCTCCGCTGGACGCTCTACGACGCCGAGGGTGCAACGCTGCTTGGTCCGGTCGAGGCGCCCGGCGGCAACGTGCAACTCCTGCCGGGCGACTATCGCATCACCGTCGAGCGGATGAGCCAGGGCACCACCCACGAGGCACGTTTCACCGTCGCGGCGATGACCCCGCAGGAGCTCATCATCCCCCTGCCCGCGCTGCTCATCGACGTGACCTTCTCGGCCCGTCTCGACGCCCCCGACGGCACGCTCGTCACCGACCCGGTGGAGTGGCAGGTGACGCCCATCGGCGAGGGCACCACCATCACGCCCGCCAACCCCGCTACCGTGCAGCTCGGCCGCGGCGCCTACCGCGTCACCGGCTACTGGACCACGCAGGAGGTGGAGCAGGTCGCCGATTTCGTCATCGTCGACCAGCCGCGCGAGATCGTCCTGGTGTTCGAAGCCCCGCTGCCGCAGGCCAGCGTCACCGCCCCCGCCACCGCCGTGGCTGGGTCCACCATCGAGGTCGGCTGGACCGGCCCGAACGCGCAAAGCGACTACATCGGCATCGGGTCCGCCGATGCGGAAGACGGCGCGCAATGGGCGAACTACAGCTACACCAACGACGGCAACCCCGTCGACCTCGAGATGCCGACGCAGCCGGGCGATTACGTGATCCGCTATTTCCTCCAGGACGGGCGCGTGGCGCTGGCCTCCACGACGATCACGCTGACCCCCGCGCAGGCGAGCCTCACCGCGCCCGCGACCGCCGTGGCCGGCTCCACGATCGAGATCGGTTGGACCGGCCCTGACTACCCCAGCGACTACCTTGGGATCGGCCGCGCCGATGCCGAGGACGGCGCGCAATGGCAGAACTACACCTACACGAACCAGGGCAGCCCGCTCGACCTGGAGATGCCGACCGAGCCCGGTGACTACATCATCCGCTATTTCCTGCAGCAGGACCGTTCCGTGCTGGCCGAGGTGCCGATCAGCCTGACGGCGGCCGGCGCCACCATCACCGCGCCCGCGACAGCGGTGGCAGGTTCCACGATCGAGATCGGCTGGACCGGCCCTAATTACCCGAGCGATTACATTGGGGTCGCGCCGGTCGGCGCCGAGGGCGGCCAGCGGTGGCAGAACTACACCTACACCCAGGAGGGCAGCCCGCTCGACCTCGAGATGCCGACCGAGCCCGGTGACTACATCATCCGCTATTTCCTGCAGCAGGATCGTTCCGTGCTGGCCGAGGTGCCGATCAGCCTGACGGCGGCCGGCGCCACCATCACCGCGCCCGCAACCGCCGTGGGCGGCTCCACCATCGAGGTCGGCTGGACCGGGCCGGACTACCCCAGCGACTACATCGGCATCGGCCGCGCGGATGCGACCGGCGGCGCACAGTGGGACAACTACACCTACACCAGCCAAGGAAGCCCGCTTGACCTGGAGATGCCGACCGAGCCCGGCGATTACCTCATCCGCTACTTCGTGCAGCAGGACCGTTCGGTGCTGGCCGAGGTTCCGATCAGCCTAACGGCGGTTCAGGCGACGATCACCGCGCCGATGACGGCCGTGGGCGGGTCGACCATCGAAGTCGGCTGGACCGGTCCGAACTACAACAGCGACTACATCGGGATCGGGCGGGTCGGGGCCGACGGCGGCGCGCAGTGGGACAACTACACCCGCACCAGCGAAGGCAACCCGCTGGACCTGCAGTTGCCGACCGCGCCCGGCGACTACGTGATCCGCTACTTCGTGAACCAGGACCGCTCGGTGATCGCCGAGACCCCGATCAGCCTGTCGGCCCCAAGCGCCACGCTCACCGCGCCCGCGACGGCGGCGGCGGGCGCGACGATCGAGATCGGCTGGACCGGGCCGGGCTACAACAGCGACTACATCGGCATCGGCGCGGTGGGCGCCACCGGCGGCGGCCAGTGGCAAAGCTACACGCGCACCTCGGAGGGCAACCCGCTGTCGCTGCGTCTGCCAGAGGAGCCGGGCGACTACGTCATCCGCTACTTCATCAACCAGGACCGCAGCGTTCTGGCCGAGGTGCCGATCACGTTGCAGTAAGGCGGACGAACGGAAAAGGGGCGGCCCGCGTGGCCGCCCCTTTACGTTCCGACACGCGGAAGATCAGAGGTGGATGACCCGCCCGTAGGCGTCCAGAACCGCCTCGTGCATCATCTCGGACAGGGTCGGGTGCGGGAACACCGTCTCCATCAGGTCCTGCTCGGTCGTCTCGAGCTTCTGTCCGATGACGTAGCCTTGGATCAGTTCGGTCACTTCCGCCCCGATCATGTGCGCGCCCAGGAGTTCGCCGGTCTTGGCGTCGAAGACGGTCTTCACCATCCCCTCCTGCTCGCCCAGCGCGATGGCCTTGCCGTTGCCGATGAACTGGAAGCGGCCGACCTTGACCTCGTGTCCCCGTTCCTTGGCCTTGGCCTCCGTCAGCCCGACGCTCGCGATCTGCGGGTGGCAATAGGTGCAGCCGGCGATGGTTTCGGGCTTGATCGGATGAACCTTCTCGCCCGCGATCATCTCGGCCACCATCACGCCCTCGTGGCTCGCCTTGTGTGCCAGCCAGGGCGCGCCGGCGATGTCGCCGATGGCATAGAGCCCGTCGACTCCGGTGCGGCAATACTCGTCGGTCACGACATGGGTGCGGTCGATCTTCACGCCCAGCTCTTCCAGCCCCAGCCCCTCGGTATTGCCCGCGATGCCGACGGCGGAGATCACGGTGTCGAACTCCTGCGTCTCGACCTTGCCGCCGACCTCGATATGCGCGGTGACCTTGTCGGTGCTCCGGTCGAGCTTCTTGACCATCCCCTTCTGGATGATCTTCATCTTCTGCTTTTCGAAGGCCTTCTTGGCAAAGGCGCTGATCTCCGCGTCCTCGACCGGCAGGATGCGGTCCATCACCTCGACCACGGTCGTGTCGGCGCCGAGCGTGTTGTAGAAGCTGGCGAACTCGATCCCGATCGCGCCCGAGCCGATGACCAGCAGCTTTTTCGGCATGTGCGGCGGCTGCAGCGCGTGCTTGTAGGTCCAGACGCGCTTGCCGTCGGCCTCCAGCCCCGGCAACTCGCGGGCGCGGGCACCCGTCGCCACGATGATGTTTTTCGCCGTCAGCTCCTCGGTGCCCTTGTCGGTCTTCACCGAAACCTTGCCCTTGGCGGGGATCGTGGCCTCGCCCATCACCACCGTCACCTTGTTCTTCTTCATCAGGTGGGTGACGCCGGAATTGAGCTGCTTGGCCACCCCGCGCGACCGTTTCACCACGGCGTCGAGGTCGTAGCCGATGTTGTCGGCCTTCAGCCCGAATTCCTTGGCCCGGTGCATCAGGTGGAAGACTTCCGAGGACCGCAGCAGCGCCTTGGTCGGGATGCAGCCCCAGTTGAGGCAGATGCCGCCCATGTGCTCGCGTTCCACGATGGCGACCTTCAGGCCCAACTGGCTGGCGCGGATGGCGGCGACGTAGCCGCCGGGGCCCGCGCCGATCACGATAACGTCGTAGGATTGAGATGCCACGGGTCGTCCTCCTGGCGAGTTCCGGTTTGTTCAACGTTAAACAAATCGCGCTGGCCGCGCAAATCCCCATCCGTCGCAGCGGGGCAGGTTTGCGCGGGCTGCATGCCCGGCGCGCGGGCTCAGGCCGGTTCCAGCTCCGCCAGGATCGCGCGGTAACCGCCGCCGTCCATGAAGGCCTGTTCCGCCTGCGTCGACTGCCGCCCCAGCGCGTCGTTGCGATAGGGAAACCGGCCGAAGCGTCGGATGATCTCGCGGTGGACGCGCGCGTGGAGAAGGTTGTTCGTTCCCTCCATCCGCGCCTTCATCAGCCGCACGCTGCGGTCCTGGTCGGTCAGCCGCTCGGAATGCATGAAGGGCATGTAATAGAACTGCCGCAGCGCGCCCTCGAGCCGCAGGTCCCAGCCATGCGACAGCGCCAGGTACGCGACCCGCAGCGCGCGCGCGTCTGTGGCGAAGGACCGGCCGCTGCCGCGGAACATGTTGCGCGGGAACTGGTCGAGCAGGATCACCAGCGCCAGCGCGCCGCGCGGGCCCATTGCCCAATGGTCGCACTCGCCGGCGGCGGCGCCGTCCCATAGCGCGCCGAACCGGTCGCGGATGGTGCGGTCGAAGACGTCGTCCTGCTTGTACCACATCTCCGGCCCCGCCTCCTCCCAGAAGGTCAGGACCTCGCCCGCGCGGTTCGGTGTCGTCTTGAGCATCGCGTCTCCCCTTCGTCCGGTTGCGCCGTCCTACCCCGTCGTGCCGGTCGCCGCGCCATCGGCCTCGGCAGCCTCGGCGGCCTCGGCGATCCCCTCGGCCGCCTCGACATACAACTCCTGCGCAGCCTCGACTGCAACAGGCGATGCCGTGCCGGGCAGCAGGTTGGCGTAGGGCACCGCGTCGTAGGGGCCTTCCTCGGCATAGGCCGAAACGCGCTGCGTCATCCGCCAGATGCCGTAAAGCGCGGTGATGAAGAGCAGGGCGGCGATCACCAGCCAGAAGGCCCCCGCCCCCATCCGCCCCATCGCAAGGCCGATCACCGGCGGCCCGGCGACCGCGCCGAGACCGTTCACGAACAAGAGCCCGCCCGAGGCAGCCGGCATCTCCTGCGGCGAGAGGTAGTCATTGGTATAGGCGATCAGCAGAGCGTAGAGCGGCTGCGAGAGCCCGCCCGACAGCACGCCCACGGCGAGCAGGACGAGGTAGATATCGCCGAAGAAGAACCCGGCCAGCGACACCACGCCGGCCAGCGCCGCGCAGCCGATGATGAGCAGGCGCCGGTCCATCCGGTCCGACATCCAGCCGATCGGGTATTGCAGGATGATGCCGCCGATGAAGATGGTCGAGACGAAGGCCGAAAGCTGGCCCAGGCTCAACCCCGCCTCGGTCGCGTAGACCGCCGCCATGCCGTATTGCCCGGCAAAGACGCAGCCCATCAGCGCCATGCCGACCACACCGAAGGGCGATGCGCTGTAGAGCGCCTTGAGGCTCAGCGGGCGGGTCTGGTCGAACGAGGGCGCGGGCTGCACCGACAACAGGATCGGCGCGAAGCTGAGCGAGACGAGGATCGAGGGGATCACGAACAAGAGCCACCCCGACGGGTCGCCGGTGGCAAGGATGCCCTGCGCCGCGACCAGTCCCAGCATCTGGCACAGCACGTAGGTCGACAGCGCCTGTCCCCGCGTCGCGTTGGTCGAGGCGTCGTTGAGCCAGCTTTCGGCGGTGACGTAGATACCCGACAGGCTGAAGCCCAGGATCACGCGCAGCACCATCCAGGCGTAGGGGTCGGCCAGCAGCGGATAGGAGATGAGCGTGGCCGAGACCAGCGAGCCCAAGGCGGCGAAGACGCGCACATGCCCCACCTTGGCGATGAAGACCGGCGCAAAGCGCGACCCGCCGAGGAAGCCCACGAAATAGCACGAGGCGATGATCGAGATCTCGAAGGTGGTGAACCCCTCGATCGCGCCGCGCACGCCCATCAGCGAGCCTTGCAAGCCGTTGCCGATCTGCAAAAGCAGCATGCCCAGCAGCAGCGCCCAGGAGCTTCGGAGAACATGGATCATGTCGGGCGGCCTTTCCTTGGCTGGTCCGCGGAATGGTCGAGGCGGCAGAGCCCCCGGTCTGTCACGAGTGCGACGGAATTAGCAAGGAGGCGTCGCCATAGGAAAAGAAGCGGTATCTCTCGGCGATGGCGTGGGCGTAGATCTCGCTGATGCGCGCCTGTCCCATCAGGGCCGAGACCAGCATCATCAGCGTCGATTTCGGCAGGTGGAAATTCGTCATCAGCCCGTCCGCGACCCGAAACCGGTAGCCCGGATAGATGAAAATGTCGGTATCGCCCTCGAAGGGTTGCACCATGCCATCTGGCGTCGCCGCCGTCTCGATGAGGCGGAGCGCGGTGGTGCCGACGGGAATGATGCGCCCGCCCGCCCGCCGTGTCGCGTTCATCTCGGCTGCCGCCGCGTCGCGCACCTCGCCCCATTCGGCGTGCATCTTGTGGGTGGTCACGTCCTCGACCGTCACCGGCAGGAAGGTGCCCGCGCCGACATGGAGCGTCACGAAGCTGAAGTCGATGCCCGCATCGCTCAGCGCCGCGATCAGCGCCTCGTCGAAATGCAGGCTGGCGGTGGGAGCGGCGACGGCGCCCGCGCGTTTCGCCCAGACGGTCTGGTAATCCTCGCGGTCACGCTCGTCCGGCGCGCGCTTGCCGGCGATATAGGGCGGCAGCGGCATCGCTCCGGCGGCGTTCAGGGCGGCGTCGAAATCGGGGCCGGAGAGGTTGAAGCGCAGCCGCAGACCCTCGTGCAGCGCCTGAACCTCGGCCGAGAGGTCGCTGGAAAAGACGATCGTCTCGCCCAGGGCCAGCTTGCGCAGCGGCTTGGCCAGCGCCGACCAGGTGCAGTCGGCCTGCGGCTCCATCAGCGTGACCTCGACCTTCGCCCGCACTTCGCCCTCGGGCGTCATCCTGATCCGCTCGCCGGTCAGCCGCGCCGGGATCACGCGGGTGTCGTTCAGCACCAGCCGGTCGCCGCGACGCAGGATGCCCGGCAGGTCGTGGACATGCCGATCCTCGTTCGCGTCCCCCTCGGCCAGCAGCAGCCGTGCCGAAGACCGCGGCCGCGCGGGCCGGGTGGCGATCAGCCCGTCGTGCAGGTCGAAGTCGAAATCGTCGAGTTTCATCAGTTTCCGGTCAGGTCGGGCGGCGGGCGGCGAAAGATCTCGCGGAAGACGCCGGGCGTCAGAATCGAGAGCGGGTTGACGAAGACCTGCGGGTTTTCGGCCCGCCCCGTCAACCGGTAGGAGAAGCCGAAGAGCCCCTCGCGGCGCGGCGCGAACAGTGCGCCGACCAGCCCGTTCACGATGTAGAGCGGCGACACCACGCCCTGCATGTCCAGTTCGCGCGTGGTCAGCGTGTAGACCCCGTCCATCGACAGGCCTAGCGCCGGGCCGACCGCCGTGCCTTCGGTCAGGATCAGTTGCTGCGGCGTCAGCCGGAACGCCGCGTCGACATCGCCGAGATTGATTCCTTCGCCGCCCAGCTGCTCCAAAAGCCCCACGACCGAGATCAGGTTCAGCAGTTCCGCCATCGCCGGCGCGTCGCGCAGCCGCGGGCTGTCGATGGAGAGCGTCCCGTCATAGGTGCCCTCGGCTCCGGTCGCCTGCAAGATCAGCTCCATCGCGCCGCCATAGGCGGTGCGGAACAGCCCCGCCGCGCGCAGCACCGCGCCGCCATCCTGCGCGCGCAGGCGCACCGCGGGGCCGTTCGGCGTGGCGACCAGCGTGCCGCTGACCGGCGCCTCGCCGTTGATCTGGCCGCTGAACTGGCCCGAGAGGCCGCCCTCGCCGCTCAACTCGGCGCTGAGCCCGGTCAGCGCGATGCCCTCGCTCACCTGCAACCGGTCGAGCGTCGCGGTGATCGGCCCGCTGCTGTCCGCGCCCCCGCCGCCGCCCGTCTGCGGCGCGCCGCGCAGGTCGAGCGTGCCGCCGCTGATCGCGATGGCGGGCGCGCGCCCGGCGCCGCGCGCGACGACCGCGCCGGTGACGTTCAGCCAATTGCCAAGCCGGAAGCTGTCGGCCGTCAGCCGGTCGAAGCCACCGCCCGGCGCGAGGCTCACCCGCCCCTCGAGGGCAAGGCCGCCGCCCTCCAGCGACAGCTGCGTCACCGTCGGGTCCGGCCCCAGCCGGATCACGGTCTCGAGCCGCCCGGTCTGCCCCGCGCCAAGCGCCCAGCCCAGCGGCGGCAGCGACACCCGCGCGCCGGCAAGGTCCGAGGTTACGCGCAGCACCGGCGGCGCACCTTCGGGCAGGTCGAGGTCCAGCGCCGCCTCGGTCTCGCCCGAGAACATCCATTCGGGCAGGCTCAGGCCAAGTTGGGCCAGCCGCGCCCGGCTCACCATCGCGCGCGCCGCGACGCGGCTGACCGGCTCCACCTCGGGGCCAAGCCGGCGCGACCATGTCCCGGTCAGCGGCACGCCGTCGAACTCGGCCCGGCCCGAGATGCGGACGAGGTCGTTGTCGACCTCCACCTCCAGCCGCTCCGCCGTCAGGCTGCGCCCCTCCACCAGTGTATCGGAGGCGAACCCGCCGACCTCGGCCGAGACGGTGAACCGCGTGTCGCCCATGCCCTCCTGTTCGATCAGGCGCGTGGTGATCCGGCCCGTCGCGACGACGCCACCGGTGCCGATCCGCTCCGGCGTCATGTCGCCTTGCGAGAACAGCCGCACCGGCGGCGCGGTCAGCAGCGTCAGAACGTCGGTCAGCTCGCCCGCCATGGTCAGGTCGATGATCGCGTCGGGGCCGCGCGGGCGGGTGTCGGCGATGACCATCCGCGAGCCGTCCATCGCCACGGCGAGACCGCTCGGCGCGATCATCTGGCCCTCGTCGACCTGCAGGACCAGGTGCGGCCCGCTGAGGCTGAGAAACCCCGCCGCGCCCTCAACCGGCGGCAGGTGCGGCAGCACGGCAAAGGTCGTGTCCTCGAAATCAAAGCTCAACTCCTGCCGGGGCTGTTGCCCCGCCGCGGTCCTGAGCGAGAAATCGACGCCGCGCAGCGTGCCACCCCCCAGCGATTCCGCGATGCGGCGGCGGGTGCCGGGCAAGGCGCTTTCGGGCCAGTAGGGCAGCAGGCGCAGCGCCTCGGCCTCGGGGATCTGGGCGTCGATCGCCACGTCCAGCCCGGCTTCCTGCGCCGCGATGTGCCCGCGCGCGCTCAGCTCCAGCCCCTCGTCGTGGATCACCGCCTGCCCGATCTCCAGCTCGAAGCGTGGCCCGAGCGTCAGGCGCAGGTCCACCGCGCCGCCATCCAGTTCCAGCGCCGTGTCGAAGAGGCCGGGGCGCAGCACGCGAATGTCCTGCAGCCGGAACTGCGCGACATAGCTCGACCCGTCCGGCGCGACGTCGGCATGGCCGGTGGCACTGAACCCCAGGGAGGTCGCGTCGATGTCGAGGCTGTCGAAGCTCAGGCGCCGGCTGTCCGCCTCGTAGCGCATCGCGCTCGCGACCCGCTCGAAGCGCAGCGGCGCCTCGCCCTCCACGCTCAGCTGTCCCGGTCCGATGTCGAGCGTCGCCCGCAGGTCGCCGATGGTGCCGTCATCGCCAAGCGCGCCGCCCATGAAGCCCGAGATCGGCGCGCGCATCAGGTCGATCCAGGCCAGCGCCGGACCCACGGTCGCCACGTCGCGGGCGGCGAGGTTGGAGAAGGCGAAGCCGAGGTTGGTGCCGCCCGAGGCCGCGTTGCGGTTGAGCGCGATGTCGATGGTCGCGTCGCGCGTGCCCTCCAGCGTGCCGCCGACGGTCAGGGTCAGCACGCCCGCGTTGCGCTCCAGCCGCATCCGCGCGCCGCGCACGCGCATCACCTGCCCGGTCATCGCGTCGGCCATGGCCAGATCGAGGCCGCTGGCCGTCACCTCGTCCAGTTCCGCAAAAACCGGCGCGGCCAGCATCGCGTCGAGCCGCGCCAGTGTCTCGGTCAGGCTGAGGCGGGGCGCGTCGCCACCGGCGCCGAGCGCAAGGTCGATCTGGCCGTTGGCGTCGCGGCTGAGCTGCAGCCCCGCGTTGGGCAGCGCCACGCGCATCGGGCGCAGCTCGCCGCGGGCCAACGCCGCCGGCGAGACAGCGACAGCGACCGAGGGGAAGGCCGCGCGCAGATTGCCGTCGGGGTCGGTCAGGCGCACGTCAATGAGGCGCAGATCGAAGCGGTTGGCGCCGTCGGGGCGGCTCACCTCTACCCGGTCGAGCGTGACGCCGTTGGCGGTCATCGCGCTGTCCAGCCGCGCCTCGATCCGCGCGGTCCAGGGCGCCGGCAAGGCCAGCGGCCCGGACCCGAGCCGGACCCAGAGCGCACCGGCCAGCGCCACCGGCACCAGGACGATCCCCAGCACGACCAGCACCAGCGCGAGCCAGAGCCTGCGCCGCCGTCGCGGCGGGCGGGGTCCGCCCGTCTCGCCCTGTGATCCCGACGCTGTCGCCATGGCGCGCCTGTTTGTCCCCTGCCTGTCCGTCACCCGCCGCCTCGGGGCTTTATCTTCGCTGCAATCCGTCTAGCTTGCAAACGGACGGGCGCAGCCGCGCCGTTTTGACCCTGCCTGCAAGATCACGAGGTTTCCATGACCGCAATCGGTTCCCCCGCCCCCGATTTCACCCTGCCCCGCGACGGCGGCGGCGAACTGACCCTGTCGAGCCTGCGGCCGAAGACGGTCGTGCTCTATTTCTACCCCAAGGACGACACCCCCGGCTGCACCAAGGAAGCGATTGCCTTCACCGAGATGGCGGCCGAGTTCGAGGCCGCGGGCGCGGTGGTGGTGGGCGTGTCCAAGGACAGCGCGGCCAAGCACGACAAGTTCATCGCCAAGCACGAGCTGGGCGTGATCCTGGTGTCGGACGCGGATAGCGACGTCTGCGAGCGCTACGGCGTCTGGGGCGAGAAATCCATGTATGGCAAGACCTACATGGGCATCGACCGTTCGACCTTCCTGATCGACGGCGCGGGCGTGATGCGCGAGGCCTGGCACAAGGTGAAGGTGCCGGGCCATGCCGAGGCGGTGCTGGAGGCAGTCAAAGGCCTTTGACCGACCTGATCCCCCTCGCCGAGATGGCGCAGGCGGTGCTGACCACCGCCGACGCCCGCGAAAAGACCGCGTTGTCACGCCGCCACGCGAGCGCATGGCAGGCGGCGCGGGGCGCGGGCGCGATGCCCGCGATCGGCCGCGCCGCGCCGCCCGACCGGCCCGCGCGGCCGAAGGCCCCCGCGCTCCTCGACCCACGCGAGGTGCCGCGCCGCCGCCCCGGAACTCCGGAGGGGCGCATCGCCATCCTGCACGCGGTGGCGCATATCGAGCTGAACGCAGTCGACCTGCACTGGGACATCATCGCGCGTTTCACCGACACGCCGATGCCGCCGGGCTTCTACGATGACTGGGTCCGCGCGGCCGACGAGGAATCGAAGCATTTCAACCTGATGGCGGATTGCCTCGAGACGATGGGCAGCCATTACGGCGCGCTGCCCGCGCATGCCGGGATGTGGCGCGCGGCCGAAGACACCGCCGACGACCTGATGGGCCGCCTCGCCGTCGTGCCGATGGTGCTGGAGGCCCGCGGCCTCGACGTGACGCCGGGCATGCTGGCGCTGTTTCGCAAGGCCAAGGACGACCCGGCGGCGGCGCAGGCGGTAGCCGCGCTGGAGGTGATCTATGCCGAAGAGGTCCACCACGTCGCCTATGGTTCGAAGTGGTTCCACTTTCTCTGTGGGCGCCACGAGATGGACCCGAAGGATGCCTTTCACAGCCTCGTCCAGCGCTACTTCCACGGCGCGCTGAAGCCGCCCTTCAACGAGGAGAAGCGCGCCGAGGCCGGACTGCCCCCCGATTTCTACTGGCCGTTGTCAGAGTGATCCTTGCAACAGATAGGAATTTTCGGCGGATTTTCGCCTAGTTGACCTAATTTCCGGTGCTTTTCGGCCGGCCCGGAGATACCGTGTTGAGACAACAAGCGGTCCCGAGTATTCCCCTAGGGAGCCGCAGCCGGCATGGGACGCCATGGCTTCGGTTCAAAAAACGAGGGGAACATGGGGCAAAGAACGTGACAGCACGTCTGATCGGCCGTCTTAACGCGGCAGTGGAGTGGCGCTTACCCGAACAGCGTCTTTTCCTGAAATCCGACCAGGGCACGCGGTTCATCCGGCTTCGCCCCCTCACCCAGGCCACCATCCTGACCAGCTTCGCGGTTCTCATCGCCTGGACAGTGATCGTCACCTCGGTCTTCCTCATCGACATGATCTCGGCCGGAAACACGCGCGACCAGGCGATGCGCGAGCAGATCATGTACCAGACCCGCCTCAACGAACTTTCCGAACATGTCGAGACCCGCACCGCCGAGGCCGTGCACGCCCAGAACCGCTTTGCGAGCGCGATGGACCAGGTCGCCGCGATGCAGGTGCGGCTGCTGGAATCCGAGGAGCGCCGTCGCGAGCTTGAAACGGCCGTCAACGTGATCCAGGCCACGCTGCGTCGCACCATCGGCGAGCGTGACGGCGCCCGGACCGAGGTTGCCTCGCTGCGCAGCGAGTTGCGCGCCGACACCGGCTCTGTCCAGACTGCCGCCGCGCGCGAGGCCGAACTGAACCGCGCCGTCGACCGGCTGGCGACGGCGCTCGAGGCGACCGCCGACCAGCGCGACGGATCGGCCACCCTGGTGGCCGAGGCCGCACAGGAAATCGACCGCCTGAACTTCGAGGCCGCGCTGGCCGATGAACGCCAGGAGCGCGTGTTCCGCCAGCTCGAGGAGGCCGTCGCGATGTCGATGGAGCCGCTCGACCGCATGCTCTCGGCCTCGGGCCTGTCGACCGACACGCTGATCGGCCAGGTCCGCGCCACCTATTCCGGCCAGGGCGGCCCGCTGATGCCGATCGCGGTCTCGACCATGGGCGAGGAACCCGACGCCATGTCGCTGCGCGCCAACGAGCTACTGGGCGCGCTCGACGAGATGAACCTGCACCGGATCGCGGCCGAGCGCCTGCCCTTTTCCATCCCGGTCGGCGGCACCTATCGCAACACCTCGGGCTTCGGCTATCGCAGCGATCCGTTCAACGGCGGTCGGCGGCTTCACGCCGGTGTCGATTTCGCCGGCGCGCGCGGCACGCATATCCTGGCCGGCGGCGATGGCACGGTAATTTTCGCTGGCCGGCAAAGCGGTTACGGGCTGATGGTCGAGATCGACCACGGCTTTGGCATCACCACCCGCTACGCCCACATGACCCGCCTGACCGTCGGTGACGGCGAAAGGGTCTCGCGCGGGGAACACATCGGTGATATGGGCTGCACTGGGCGGTGTACCGGGACCCATCTGCACTATGAAGTGCGGCGCAACGGCGACCCGGTGAACCCGATGACCTTCATCACGGCAGGACGCGATGTTTTCTAAATCAAAGATCAATGAACCCGGGCCGAAGTCCTCCGGTGCCGAAAGCGGCACCGCCGCGACCAACTCCGATACCAAATCCAGCCCCAAGTCGGGAGCAGACATGTCGACCACCCCCTCTTCGTCTCCGAAAACCAAGCCCAACCCGTCGATCCTCAGCTCCGACCTGACGATCACGGGCAACCTGCGCACCACCGGTGACATCCAGGTCGAGGGCACGGTTCAGGGCGACATTCGCGCGCATCTTCTGACGGTGGGCGAGACCGCGAATATCGAGGGTGAGATCGTGGCCGACGACATCGTCGTGACCGGCCGCGTCGTGGGCAAGGTCCGCGGCCTCAAGGTTCGCCTGACCTCCACCGCGCGGGTCGAGGGCGACATCATCCACAAGACCATCGCGATCGAGAGCGGCGCCCATTTCGAAGGCTCCGTGCAGCGCGCCGAAGATCCGCTGTCGAGCGGCGGCCAGAACTCTGGCGGGATGCAGCGCCCGGCCTCCGCGCCCGCCCCGGCGGTGCCGCGCCCGGCCGCAGCCGGCCCCGCGCCGATGTCCGAGGCCAAGACCTCCTGATCGGGCGCGCCTGATCCGAATTGACAAAGCCGGGCCAAGCGCCCGGCTTTTTTCTTGCCCTGCGGCCGGTGCTACTCCGCCTCCAGCGCCGCGCGGTAGATGTGCCAGGTCGCGTGCCCCAGAACCGGCAGCACCACGAAAAGGCCGAGCAGACCGGGCAGCATCCCGAGAAAGGTCAGCCCGGCGATGGTCGCGGCCCAGGCCAGCATCACGCCCGGATTGCGCCGCACCACCGCGATCGAGGTCAGCATCGCGGTGACGAAATCCAGCTCCTTCTCCAGCAGCAGCGGCAGCGACACCGCGGTCAGGCAGAACAGCACCCCGGCGAAGCCCGCGCCGAAGATCGTGCCGACCAGCAGCATCGTCACGCCCTCGCGCTCCAGCAGATAGGCATAGGAGGTGGTGACATTGGTCAACGCCGAGGGCCCGAGGAACAGCGCGAAGAGCATGTGCGCGAAGAAGGACCAGAACAGGAAATAGACGATGATGATCCAGGCCATCGAGGGCAGTTGCCGCAGCCTCTGGCGCCAGATCACCCCGAAGATGTCGTTGCGCCGCCATTCCGTCTGCCCTGCCTCGAGCCGGCGCGACACCTCGTAGAGCCCCACCGCCAGGAACGGCCCTAGCAGCGGGAAACCGACCGTGATCGGGATTGCCCACCAGATCTGGTCGGTGACGAAGAGGAAGATGTAGAGCAGCCAGCCACCCACCACGTAGACGTGGGAAAAGAACAGCCCCATCATCGGCTTGCGCCAATAGTCAAAAAGCCCCGCGCGCAGCGCCCGGCCGATGTCGGCCAGTTCCATCTGCCGCAGCGCCGGCACTTTCGATGCCGCCAGCGGCGCCTCGATCGCCTCGCTCATGCCCGTCCCTCCCCCGGCTCCCCTGCCCGCGGAGATGGTAGCCGATGCGCCGGATTCGCGCCAAGCGTGTTGGTGACTACGGTGACTGCGCGGGCGGGTGCAGCGCCGGCCAGTCGGTCGCCTCGTGATAGGCCCGCCCCAGCGCGAGGATCGTCGCATCTGCCCCCGGCGCACCGATCAATTGCACCCCGGCGGGCAGGCCCGCGGTGCCGAAGCCCGCGGGCAGCGCCAGCGCCGGCAGGCCCGCCAGGCTCGCGGGCACCACCACCTCCATCCAGCGATGATAGGTGTCCATCACCTGTCCGCCGATCGCCTCGGGCCAGCGCGCCTCCACCGGGAAGGGCCAGACCTGCGTCGAGGGCAGGACGACCGCGTCGTAGCGGGTGAACATCTCGCGCGCGGCGGCGAGCCAGGCCAGGCGCGTCTCGGCGGCCCATTCCACCTCGGCCACCTTGCGCGCGAAGCCGTGGCTGATCTCCCATTTCGCCTGCGCCGGCAGCAGCGCCTGCTCGGCCTCGTCGCGCCAATGCGCCCCGAGGCTCATCGCCACCGCGAACTGACGCAGGATCGTCCAGGCCTCCCACAGCGCCGGGGCGGGATAGGGGGCTGCCACCGGCTCCACCGCCCAGCCCAGCCCCTCCATCCCCTGCAGGGCCGTCTCGCATTGCGCGAGCAGGCCGGCCTCCATCGCATAGGCCCCGCCCCAGTCACCCAGCCAGCCGATCCTGGGCTGGCGCGGCGCCTTGCCCGATCCGAGGCGGTAGGCGCCGTCCGAGAGCGTGGCGAGCAGCGCCTCCAGGTCCGTGAGGTCGCGCGCCATCGGCCCGTCGGTCGACAGCCGGTGCTGCACCACGCCGTCGCGCGCCTCGCCCGGCACCAGCCCGGCCGTGGGTCGGAAGCCGTAGACATTGTTCCAGGCGGCCGGGTTGCGCAGCGAGCCCATCATGTCCGAGCCATCGGCAACCGAGACCATCCGCAGCGCCAGCGCCGCCGCCGCCCCGCCCGAGGAACCGCCCGCCGACTTCGACAGATCGTAGGGGTTGCGCGTCGGGCCAAACACCGGGTTCACCGTGTGCGAGCCGAGCCCGAAGGCCGGCACGTTGGTCTTGCCGATGATGATCGCCCCCGCAGCCCGCAGCCGCCGCGCCAGCCCGTCATCCGCCACCGGCACGTGATCCTTCAACAGCGGCGAGCCGCGCGTCGAACGCACGCCCTTCACCTCGACCAGATCCTTCACCGCCACCGGCACACCGTGGAGCCACCCCGCAGGCGGCATCGCCTCGGCCAGCCGCGCCTCGCCCATCAGCGCCTCACGGTCGCGCAGCGAGACGATCGCGTTCACCGGCCCGTTCACCGCCTCGATCCGGCCCAGGACCTCGCGCATCACCTCGACCGGCGACACCGCGCGCCGCGCGATCAGGTCAGACAGGGCGCTCGCCCCGAGTTGCCACAGCTCACGCATCGCACGCCCCTGCCCGACTTCTCTGTTTCATAAATATCCCCGCCGGAGGCTCCCGCAGGCGCCACCCGCGCCGCCATCTGGCCCGAGGCGCGCGTCCGCCACAAGCGCCCATCGCGCGGGCAAGCGGCCCCGGAGGGTGCCCGAGCACGGGCGAGCCGCCTCAGTCCGTCGCCTGCGCCTCGGCCCGGCTCTTGCCCGAGAGATCCATCGCCAGCACGCTCGCCATCAGCCCGTCGAGATCGCCGTCGAGCACGCCGCCGGTGTCGCTGGTCTCGAACCCGGTGCGCAGGTCCTTCACCATCTGGTACGGCTGCAGCACGTAGGAGCGGATCTGGTTGCCCCAGCCCGCATCGCCCTTGTTGTCATGCGCCTCCTGGATCGAGGCAGTGCGCTTTTCCAGCTCCATCTGGTAGAGCTTCGATTTCAGCGCCTTCATCGCGATGTCGCGGTTCTGGTGCTGCGATTTCTCCGAGCTTGTCACCACGATGCCGGTCGCGAGGTGGGTGATCCGCACCGCCGAATCCGTCGTGTTCACGTGCTGCCCGCCCGCGCCCGAGGAGCGGTAGGTGTCGATCCGGATCTCGGACGGGTTCACCTCGATCTCGATGTTGTCGTCGACCACCGGGTAGACCCAGACGCTGGCGAAACTGGTCTCGCGGGTGCCCTTGCCGAAGGGCGAGATGCGCACGAGCCGGTGCACACCGCTTTCGGATTTCAGCCAGCCATAGGCGTTCGGCCCCTTGATCTGGAACACCACCGACTTGATCCCGGCCTCGGTGCCGGGGCTCATGTCCTGCTGGTCGACCTCGTAGCCGTGGCCTTCCGCCCAGCGGACATACATCCGGCTCAGCATCTGCGCCCAGTCGCAGGCCTCGGTCCCGCCGGCGCCGGCGTTGATCTCGAGGAAGGCGTCGTTGCCGTCGGCCTCGCCGTCGAGCAGCGCCTCCAGCTCCCTCTTCGCGGCATCGGTCACGAGGGTGGCGAGCGCCGCCTCGGCCTCGGCCACAACCTCGGCGTCGTCCTCGGCCTCGCCCAGTTCGATCAGCTCGACATTGTCCTCGAGCCCGCGCCTGATGGCGTCATGGGTGCCCAGCATGTCGACCAGCGCCTGCCGGTCGCGCATCAGCTTCTGCGCGCGCGCGGGGTCGTTCCACAGGTCGGGGTCCTCCACGCGGGCGTTGAACTCCTCCAGCCGGTGCTGCGCGGTGTCCAGCCCAAGCCGCTGGCCCAGCAGGGTCAAGGACTTGCGGATCTTCTCGATATGCGATTGCGTCTCGGCGCGCATTGGCTCGGCCTCTTCCGGTGTCGTCAGAACCCGCAGATATACCAGTCAGCGGGCCAGCGACAAGGCCGGCAGGCGGGCCAGCAGGTCGGCCTAGTAGAGCCCGCCGGAACTGAGCGTGCCGAAGCCCGATTGCGTCGGCACCCGCACCGCCTCGCCGGTGGAGGTGGTGACGGTCTGGCCGCCATCCTCGGTCGGCCCGCCGTCCTCGCCCGGCCCGATCAGCGGCAGGTCCGAGCCCATGCCCCAGCCGCCGTCGATGATCGAGAGGATGCCGAAATAAGGCTCCTCGCCCTGGCGGAACAGCTCGTAGACCACGTTCGCGCCCTGCGCGCCGTCGGGCAGGCGCTGGCCGGAATAGCGGTCGATCGGGAAGAACACGCCGCCCTCGGGCACCGCGAAGGCGCCGCCGCCGTATTCCTCGATCGCTTCGAGCATGAACTCGTTGAAGACCGGGCCGCACATGCCGCCGCCCGACGCGCCCGACCCCAGCGGTTGCGGCTGGTCGTAGCCGATGTAGCAGCCCGCCGCGATGGACGAGGTGAAGCCCACGAACCAGACATCGCGCGCGTCGTTGGTGGTGCCGGTCTTGCCCGCCGTCGGCACCGGCAGGTTGACGGAGCCCGACGCGGTGCCGCGGTCGACGACGCCGCGCATCATCGAGGTGAGCTGGTAGGCGGTGATCGGGTCGATCACCCGCTCGCGGTTCGACATGATCGCGGGCGCCATGCCGGGATCGAGCGAGGCGACCTCGCAATCCGGGCAGAGCCGCTGGTCGTGGCGGTAGACGGTGTTGCCCCAGCGGTCCTGGATGCGGTCGACCAGCGTCGGCTCCACCCGCTCGCCGCCATTGGCGAACATCGAATAGGCCGCGACCATGCGGAAGAGCGTGGTCTCCTGCGACCCCAGCGCGTTGGCGAGGAAGGGCTGCATGTCGTCGTAGACGCCGAAGCGTTCGGCGTAGCGCGACACGGTTTCCATCCCCACGTCCTGTGCCAGCCGCACGGTCATCAGGTTGCGCGACATCTCGATGCCGGTGCGCAGAGGCGCGGGGCCGTAGAAGCGGTTCGACGCGTTCGTGGGCCGCCAGATCCCCTCGCCGGTGTCGACCTCGATCGGCGCGTCGATGATGATGGTGTTGGGGCTGTAGCCGCTGTCGAGCGCGGCCGCATAGACGAAGGGCTTGAAGCTCGACCCCGGCTGGCGCGTGGCCTGCGTGGCGCGGTTGAAGCTGGAATGCTGGTAGGAGAACCCGCCCTGCATCGCCAGCACCCGGCCCGTGTTCACGTCCATCGCCATGAAGCCGCCCTGCACTTGCGGCACCTGGCGCAGCGTCCAGCGGATGAAGCTGCCGTCCTCGTCGCGGGTCATCGCGCGCACATGCACCACGTCGCCCACCGACAGCAGGTCGCCCGCCACGCGCGCCTGCGAGCCGCGGTTGCCGTCCGCGTCCACGGGCCGGGCCCAGGTCACGTCCTCGGCGGGAATGTAATGGCCGTCCTCATCTTCATCGACGCCCTCGATCCCGATCCGGGCGGAGCTGTCGCCGACCGCCAGCACCACCGCCGCCGACCAGCCGTCGATGTCGCGCGCGATCTCGGCCTCGGCCAGCGCGGCGCGCCAGCCAGCCTCATCGTTCAAAAGCGCGGTGTCGATGGTATCGACCGGCCCATGCCAGAGGCCGAGGTTGCGGTCGTAGCGTTCCAGCGCGCGGCGCAGCGCACGGGCCGCCACGATCTGCAGGCTCTCGTCCATCGTCGCGCGCACGGTGTATCCGCCGGAAAAGAAGTCATCCTCGCCATACTGCGCCGAAAGCTGGCGGCGGATCTCGTCGGTGAAATAGTTGCGCGGGGGGATCGCGGTGCGGAACGGCTCGATATGGCCGCCCTGCACGGTCTCGAGCGGCATCGCCATGGTGCGTTCCATGTCCTCCCGGCTGATGTAACCGTTCTCGAACATCTCGCGCAGCACGTAGTTGCGCCGGCTGATCGCGCGGTCGTAGTCGCGCACCGGGTGAAAGTTCGAGGGCGCCTGTGGCAGCGCGGCGAGGTAGGCCACCTGCGCCAGAGTCAGATCCTCGAGATTGGCGTTGAAATAGGTCTGTGCGGCGGCGGCGACGCCATAGGAGTTCTGCCCGAGGAAGATCTCGTTGAGGTAGAGTTCGAGAATCCGCTCCTTGCTCAGCGCGCGTTCTATGCGGGCGGCCAGGATGATCTCGCGCACCTTGCGCTCGACCGTGCGCGAGCCGTCGAGCAGGAAGTTCTTCATCACCTGCTGGGTGATGGTCGAGGCGCCGCGCACGTCGCGCCCGCGGCTCTGGATCGCGTCGACGAAGGCCGCGACGATGGCGCGCGGGTCATAGCCGCCGTGCTCGTAGAAATTCCGGTCCTCGGCGCTGATGAAGGCCTGCGAGACCAGGTCCGGGATCTCCTCTGCGGGCACGAACAGGCGCCGTTCGGCAGCGAATTCGTCGACGATCATGCCCTCGCGCGAATAGATCCGGCTGATCGTGGGCGGCGTGTAGTTCGCCAGCGCCTCGGTGTTGGGCAGATCGCGGGAATACATGAACAAGATGCCGCCCACGCCGAGCGCCACGGCGATGATGCCGAGGGTCACGGCGCTGAAGATCGCGCCGAAGAAACCAATGATGAATCGGATCATGTGGACCGCCCGTTCCGGAAGTTGGCAACCTATACCTGCGCCGGGGGGCGCGGGCAAATCACTTGCGCCTCATCTGCGCGGGTTTCCGCGCCTCTCGGGGCAGGTTAGGGTCCGCGCATGACGGGCCCCGACGACATCTTGCCGGCCTATGAGCGCGAGGCCACCCGCTGGGCGCGGGAACGCAACCTGTCGCTCTGGGAGGAGCCGGCGCTGCTGGCCGCCGTGACGGGCCGCGCGCCCGGTCTTGCGGTGCTCGACCTCGGCTGCGGGTCGGGCGAGCCCATCGCGGCGTGGTTCGTGGCGCGGGGCGACCGCGTGACCGGCGTGGACGGCGCCGCGGCGATGATCGCGGAGTTTCGCGCCCGCGTGCCGGGGGCCGAGGCCCTGGTTGCCGACATGCGGGCGCTGTCGCTCGGCCGGCGCTTCGACGTGATCGTCGCCTTCAACTCGTTCTTCCACCTGTCGCCCGCCGACCAGCGCGCGATGTTTCCGGTCTTCGCCGCCCATGCGACGCCCGGCGCCCGGCTTCTCTTCACCGCCGGCCCGGCGGCGGGCGAGGCGGTGGGACAGGTCGGCGACAGCCCGGTCTACCACGCCAGCCTCGCGCCCGAGGACTACCGGGCTCTGCTGGCGGAGGCGGGGTTTTCTGTAGTCTGGTTCCGCCCCGAGGATGCGGAGCTGAAGGGCCATTCGGTCTGGCTGGCTGAAACCCGCGCCTAGTGCCGGGCCAGCGCCATGCGTGCGGCATCGGCGTCGGCCCAGGCCAGGATAGAGGCCACCAGTGCCGCCTGCATCCCGGCGCGCCAGTCGGCGTCGAGGATGTTGGCGAGGTCGCGGTCGTCGGACATAAAGCCGATCTCCAGCAGGACCGAGGGGATGTCGGCCGCGCGTAGCACGGTGAAGCCGGCCTCGCCCTGCGGCTGGGCGTGAAGCCGCAGCCCCGCCTCGCCGATGGCCTCGACCATCGCGGCGGCCAGCGCCTCGCTCCGCGGCGAGGTCTCGAGCCGTGCGAGGTCCATCAGCACGCCCGCCACCACGTCGTCGGCACCATGCAGGTCGATGCCCTGCACCAGGTCGGCGCGGTCGTGCTGTTCGGCCAGCGCCTCGGCCGCCGCGTCGGACGCGGTGTCGGACAGCGTGTAGACCGTCGCGCCCTGCGCCCGCCCCTCGGCCAGCGCGTCGGCGTGGATCGAGATGAAGAGGTCGGCATCGGCGGAACGCGCCAGCGTCACGCGGGTCGGCAGCGGCACGAAGACGTCGCTGTCGCGGGTCAGGATCACGTCGATCCGCCCGGTGCGGCGCAGCGCGTCGCGCAGCTCGCGCGAAAAGACCATGACGAGGTCGGCTTCGGTGTGGTCGCCCGCCAGCGCGCCGGGGTCGACGCCGCCATGGCCGGGGTCGAGCACGACGGTGATGCGGCCATCGCCCGCGCCCCGGGCCGTCTCGGCCAGTGTGGCGGCGGGGCCGGCGGCCTCGGGCGGAACGCCGGTCGCGGCGCGGAACGCCTGTTCGCTCACTGGCACGAGGCGCAGAGTGATGCGGGCCTGCCCGGTCGCCTCATCCGTCGTCATCGCGGCGGTGACAGGGGACATCGGCTGCGACAGCTCCAGAACCAGCCGCGACCACCCGGCCTGCCGTGCGGGGCCGGCCGCCAGTGCCGCGATGCCCTCGGGCAGCGCCAGCGTCTCGGGCCAGTCGCCGAAGGCCAGTTCGCGGAAATCCACCACCACGCGCGCCGGGTCGGCCAGCGTGAAGACGCGGAACGGCACCGGCTGGGTGAGTCCGAGGGTCAAATCAACCCCGCTGCCGGTCCCGGAGATGCGGCTTTCCTCGGGGATCAGGCGCGCCAAGGCACCGAACCCCTGCGCGCTTGCGCCAAGGCTCAGGAGGCAGACGGCAAGCGCCGCCAGGGTCAGGCTCAGGACTGCTCGGATCACGGGGTTGGTCCCGGTGTTGGTCTCGTTGCGCGCACCGTATCAGAGCGCGGCGCGTGCCCCAAGCGGGGAAACGCCCGCAGCGTGACGCTCGGCAAAGAACTTCTCCAACCGCGTCATGCCCTCCTCGATCTCGGCGGTGGCGCGCGCGTAGGACAGCCGCAGGTAGCCCGCGCCGCGCCCCTTGTCGAAATCGAGGCCCGGCGTGACGGCGACACCGGCCTCGGCCAGGATCTGCTCGGAGAGCGCGAGGCTGTCGTCGGTCAGGTCGGACACGTCGAAGTAGACGTAGAGAGCGCCATCCGCCGGTGCGACCCCGGTCAGCCCGGCCTTCGCCAGCCCGTCCAGCACGATCTCGCGGTTGCGGGCGTAGACGGCGCGGTGGCCATCCAACTCCGCTCGCCCCTCGGGCGACATCGCGCCGAGCGCCGCGATCTGGCTGGCGTGGCTCGGGCAGATGAAGAGGTTCTGCGCCAGCCGCTCGATCACGCGGACATGTTCGGGCGGCACCACCATCCAGCCGAGCCGCCAGCCGGTCATCGAGAAATACTTCGAGAAGGAGTTGATGACATAGACGTCATCGGTGATCTCCAGCGCGCTGGTGGCGCGGTCGGCGTAATGCAGCCCGTGGTAGATCTCGTCCGAAATCAAGGAGATGCCCTTTGCCGCCGTCGCCTCGACCAGATCGCTCAGTGCCGGACGGTCCAGCATCGTGCCAGTGGGGTTGGCGGGGCTCGCCACGATCAGCCCGGAAAGGTCGTCGGTCAGATGCGCGGGCACCGGCTGGAACCTTGTGTCGAGCTCGGTGCGCAGGCCGACGGGCTCGAGGCTCATCGCCGTCAGGATCTGGCGATAGGAAGGGTAGCAGGGCTCGCCCAGCCCGACCTTGTCGCCGGCATCGAACAGCGCGGAGAAGGCCAGAAGGAAGCCGCCCGACGCGCCCGAGGTCAGGATGATCCGCGACGGGTCGAGGTCGAGGTCATACCACTCGCCATAGAGCGCCGCGATGGCGGCGCGCAGGTCGGGGCGGCCGAGGGCCACGGTGTAGCCCAGCGGGCCCTGCTCCATCTCGGTCGCAAGCCGCGCGCGGGCGGCGGCGGGCGCGCCGGTGCCGGGCTGGCCGATCTCCATGTGGACGATGTGGCGCCCGGCCTCTTCGGCGCAGCGGGCGGCCTCCAGCACTTCCATGACGATGAACGGGTCGACGGCGCTGCGGCGCGAGATGCGCATGGGGGAGACCTCTGCGAAACTGGTGTGCCGCCTTGAACCAGCCAGCGCCGCCCGCGTCAACGCCCGCGCTCACGCGGCTGTGAGCCGCAGGCGGGGCGGTCACGTCTGGCCGGAGGGCGGCGCGAATGGTAGGAAGGGCAAACGACTTTAAGAAAGAGCGCCCGTGTTCAAACCCCTCGCCGCCCTCGGCCTCGCCCTGAGCCTCGCCGCCCCCGCCGCCGCGACCGACCTCGACAACCTGTCCGACGCCGAGCGCGACGCGTTCCGCGCCGAGGTGCGGGCCTACCTGCTCGACAATCCCGAGGTGCTGATGGAAGCCATCGGCGTGCTGGAAGACCGGCAGGCCGCCGCCGAGGGCGAACGCGACGCGATGATGGTCGCGGCCAACGCCAACGCGCTGTTCTCCTCGGCCTTCGACGTGGTGCTGGGCAACCCCGAGGGCGACATCACCATCGTGGAATTCATGGATTACCGCTGTGGGTATTGCCGCCGCGCGCATCCCGAGGTCGCGGACCTGCTGGAGTTCGACGACGACATCCGGCTAGTGGTGAAGGAACTGCCGATCCTGGGCGAGCAGTCGCTGCTGGCCTCGCGCTTTGCCATCGCCACGCGGATCGCGCTGGGGGACGAGGCCTATATCACGGTGCATGACGCGCTGATGGAGATGCGCGGCGACGTGACCGAGCCGTCGCTGATGGCTTTGGCGGGCGAGCTTGGGCTCGACGGGGCAGAGATCATGGCGGCGATGGACGACCCGCTGGTGATGCAGACGATCGAATACAATCACGGGCTGGCGCAGACGCTGGGGATTTCCGGCACTCCGAGCTTCGTCTTCGGCGACCAGATGGTGCGTGGCTACGTGCCGCTGGACGGGATGCAGCAGATCGTGGCCATGCTGCGCGCCGACACCGACTGACCGCCGGGCTTTCACGGACAGAAAAAAAGGCGCCCCGCGGGGCGCCTTTTCTTTTCGCTATGACTGCAGATCAGCCGGCCGACCACCAGCCGCGGCGCTTGGGCTTCGCCGGTGCTTCGGGCGCTTCCTCGGCGGCGACGGGTTCCAGCGCGGGTTCCGGTGTCGGCTCGGGCTGCGGTTCCGGCTCGGGTTGCCGTTCTTCTGCGACCGGGGCGGGTGCCTCCTCGGCGACCGGCGCAGGCTCGACCGGCGTTTCCTCCGCGACAGGGGCCGGCGGCTCCGCCTCGGCCGCGGCCTGGGCGGCTTCGGCCAATTCGACCGGAGCCTCGGGCGCGACCGTGTCCTCCACCGGCGCCTTGGGCTTGCGGCTCCGCGGCGCGCGGGTGCGCTTGGGCTTTTCGGCCGGCGCAGGCTGGGCTTCCGGCTCGGGCGCCTCGGCGGTTTCGGCTTCGGCTTCGGCCGCAACAGCAGGCTCCGGGGTCTCGGTCACGGCTGCGTCGTCGTCCGAGCCGTTGGCATCAGCGTCGCCGTTTTCCCCGTTTTCGCCGGTGTCGTCGTCGTCATCCTCGTCGTCGCCGTCGGTCTGGCCCTCGTCATATCCGGTGCCGTCGGTCTTCTTTCGACGACCACGGCCACCGCGCCGACGCCGGCGCTTCTTCTTGGGCTGCTCGTCGCCCTCGGTCGCCTCGGGCCGGGGCTCGGTCACGGCCGCGACCTGCGCTTCCTCGACGTCGTCCTCGACCTCCTCGGCGTCGACGACATCCTCGTCGAGATCGTCCATCAGCGAGGCATCCATCGAGATCACCGGTGCAACTGCCGTGATCCGCCGCGTCGCGGTCTTGAAGCGCTCGATGCGGTAATCGGGCGAGATCATCGTGCCATCCGCCTCGACCCGGATCGCCATGCCGTAGCGCAGCTCGATCGCGGCGAGGTAGTCGCGCTTCTCGTTCATCAGGTAGTTCACGATGGCGACGGGGGCGGTGACCTTCACCTCCTTGGCGCGGCCCTTCGGACCCTCTTCCTCGAGCTGGCGCAGGACCGACAGCGCGAGGCTGTCGTCCGAGCGGATCAGCCCGGTGCCGTGGCAGGCCTTGCAGGGCTGGGTCGTCGCCTCAAGCATGCCGGGGCGCAGGCGCTGGCGCGACATTTCCAGAAGGCCGAAAGCCGAGATGCGCCCCACCTGAATGCGGGCACGGTCGGTCTTGAGCTTGTCCTTCAGCCGCTTTTCAACGGCGAGGTTGTTGCGCCGCTCGTCCATGTCGATGAAGTCGATCACGATCAGCCCGGCGAGGTCGCGCAGGCGGACCTGGCGGGCGACCTCTTCGGCGGCCTCGACGTTGGTCTTGAGCGCGGTTTCCTCGATCGAGCCTTCCTTGGTGGCACGGCCCGAGTTCACGTCGATGGCAACCAGTGCCTCGGTGATGCCGATGACGATGTAGCCGCCCGACTTCAACTGCACGGTCGGGTTGAACATGTCGGCGAGGTAGCCCTCGACCTTGTATTTCGCGAACAAGGGCGTCGGGTCGGTGTAATGCTTCACGTTCTTGGCATGGGACGGCATGATCATCTTCATGAAGTCCTTGGCCTGCCGGTAGCCGGCATCGCCCTCGACCAGAACCTCCTCGATGTCGCGATTGTAGAGGTCGCGGATCGTGCGGTGGATCAGGTCGCCTTCTTCGTAGATCGGGGCGGGCGCGATGGATTTCAGCGTCAGTTCGCGGATCTGCTCCCACTGGCGCTGGAGGTATTCGTAGTCGCGCTTGATCTCGGTCTTGGTGCGCTGGCTCCCCGCGGTGCGGATGATCAGCCCCGCGCCCTGCGGCACGTCGATCGCTTCCGCGATTTCCTTGAGCTTCTTGCGGTCGGCCGCGTTGGTGATCTTGCGCGAGATGCCGCCGCCACGCGCGGTGTTGGGCATCAGCACGCAATACCGGCCGGCGAGGCTGAGGTAGGTGGTCAGCGCCGCGCCCTTGTTGCCGCGCTCTTCCTTGACGACCTGCACCAGCATGATCTGGCGGACCTTCACGACCTCCTGGATCTTGTATTTCCGCGGCCGCGGCTTGCGGACCGGGCGGATGTCCTCCTCGGTGTCGTCGTCGGCGACGGTCTCGGCGGTGGGAGCATTGCTGGCACCCTCCTCCGCATCGTCGCTGTCGGCGAAGGCGTCGGCACGGTCGGCCTGCGCGTCGTCGACATCATCGCTCGACTGCGCGGCGGGCATCGTGGTGACGTCGCCGTCCTCGTCCTCGCCCAGGTCGACCACGTCCATGGAGGACGGCGCGCTGGCCTCGCCCGTGGTCACGGCGTCGCCGTTGGTGCTTTCGGCGCGGCTGTCGGTGGTCTTGCGGCGGCGCGGGCGGCGGCCGCGCTTGGGCTTGGCCTCCTCCGCCTCGGCCTCGTCGGCCATCGCCTCGGCGTATTCGCGTTCCTCGCGCAGCAGCGCCTCGCGGTCGGCGACGGGGATCTGGTAATAGTCGGGATGGATTTCCGAGAAAGCCAGGAATCCGTGCCGGTTTCCGCCGTAGTCGACGAAGGCCGCCTGAAGCGACGGTTCGACCCGCGTGATCTTTGCCAGGTAGATGTTTCCAGCCAGTTGCCGCTTGTTCAGCGACTCGAAATCGAATTCCTCGACCTTGTTTCCGTCTGCCACGACAACCCGGGTTTCCTCGGGGTGGGTGGCATCGATGAGCATCGTCTTAGCCATTGTGTCCTTGCCCGCGACAGGCCGCCGCCCCGTCCCGGTGGCGCGAGCCACCTGGCGAGGGTCGAGATGTCGCGATTTTTGTTGAGGGCGAGCACCCTGGGCGTGGCCGCGGAAGGGGGAGTGCCCCCTGTCCGTCTCACCATCTGTGCGCCCATGCGGTGCATCGCGTCTGACTCCGACCGTGCCGGACGGTTCCGGTTCGGCCAATTCTGCCCCCTGTCGGGAGCGGTTCGGGATGGGCCGGGAGGCGTTGCGCGCTCGCGACCCGAGTGACCTGCGATCACTGTCGCGCACGGGTCACGGCGCGGATCGGGGATGCAGAGAAACTGGTTCGACTGGCATAAGGCCAGCCCGCCTACATTAAGGGGCGGCGGCGCACAATGGCAATGGCAATTCGTGCCAGGCGCATATGCGAACTTAGTCTAGAGGCGAAAAGATCAGGCGCGCGCCCTTACTCCGTCAAACGGTCCGCTGCGGGCGCGTCGAATGCCGTTCAGCGGCGAAGGGCCGCGCATCTTGATGCAACTGATGCGCCTCGAACACTCAGCAGAACAAGGGTCCCCACCGAGGCTCGGCGCAAAAGATCGGGAACGGCTCCTGGTCCAGACCCAGAATTCTATACCTACCGGGGATGTTCGGAAGCCCCAGCGTCGGCGGGCGGTACCACGCCGTAAACTGCCGCACGAGAAGACTGTCTGGATCGGGCCATCGGTTGGCCGAGAAAACGTATCCCTCACCCTCGACCCCACGATCAAAGGGGAGATTGGCAAGATCGGGAAAACGCAGAAAAAAAAGTGTTTGCCGCGTGACCACCAACACGTAATCTGGCGGCATATCCAGCGGTGGGTACAGTTCCATGTCGGCAATCGCTGGTGGTCGGGTTTCGTACGGACCGATTGTTCCGCAGTGCAAGCTGGCCAGCCCGAACTGGTCAATCAAGTGAAACGGACAACGCCGGGGATCGTGGATCAGCACCAGACGCGTGCCTCGCAGATCAGGGCTATTTTCCGCCAACTCTGACGCCAAGACCTGCGCTTCCAAACGCCCGGCAATCGCCAAACCAACAAGGTGCGGTGCACTCATCAGAACGACGGTCACGGCGGCAAGCACGAAAGCCCATCGGTAGCGTCGCCGAAAGAGGAGTCCGACAAGGGCCCCCGCTACAGAAAGGTAGGCGATGATCGCATGCTTGAGCAGGGCAATGGGGTTTGGACGGACGGGTGCCGCCTGATAGTCCTGCCAGATGTACAGAACACAGATCAGAAGTAGCCCAACACCAATCCCAAAGCGCCTAGCTGCAATGAAGTAACCGCCAACAGACGCTGCGACGACCAGAAAAAAGTCGAACAGAATCTGGTGTACGATCATTCCCGTAGCGCCTGGGTCAAAGATAATCCGACCGGCTCAACCCGTATTTCGCCATCTTCTCGTTCAGCGTCCGGCGCGGCAGGCACAGCTCGTCCATCACGTTGGCGATGGAGCCGCGATGCCGGCGCATGGTGTTGTCGATCAGCATCCGCTCGAAGGCCTCCACGTATTCCTTCAGCGGCTTGCCCTCGCCGATCTGCTGCGGCGCGATCTCGGCGTTGTCGGCCATCAGCAGCGACGCGATCGAACCCGAGCCGCGGCGCTGCTGCAGGATCGCGCGCTCGGCGATGTTGATGAGCTGGCGGACGTTGCCGGGCCAGGGTGCTTGCAAGAGCTGCGCCGCCTCCTGCGCCGTCACCTGCGGCGCGTCGGTGCCGTATTCCTCGCCGAACTGCTCGCCGAAACGGGTGAAGAGCGTCAGGATGTCCTCGCCGCGCTGGCGCAGGGGCGGCAGGTCGATGCGCATGGCGGCGAGCCGGTAGAAGAGGTCGGGGCGCAGCGACGCCTCGCACATCTCGGGCTCGGGCGCGTTGCAGATCGCGACGATCCGCGTCTCGGCCGGCGTGCCTTGGTCGTTGATGTTGGTCAGCAGGCGGGCTTGCAGCGGTTGCGGCAGGCTTTCGATGTCCTCCAGCACCAGCGTGCCGCCCCTCGCCTGTTCGACCAGCGGCTTGTCCTGATCCTCGCCCACCGGGCCGAAGAGCATGGCGTTGAGGCTCGTCTCGTCATGCGCGGCGCAGGAGACGGTGACGAAGCTCTTGCCGGCGCGCGGCCCGACCGCGTGCAGCGCATGGGCCACCAGCGTCTTGCCGGTGCCGGTCTCGCCCACGATCAGCACGTGGCCGTCGGCTTGCCCCAAATCGAGGATATCCTCGCGCAGCCGGTCCATCACGCCCGAGGTGCCGATCAGCTTGCGCATCAAGACGGTGCCGTCGCTGAGCTCACGCCGCAGCGCGCGGTTGTCGAGCGTCAGGCGGCGCTGCTGGCTCGCGCGCTTGGCAAGGTCGGTCATACGGTCGGGGTTGAACGGCTTTTCGAGGAAATCGTAGGCCCCGATCCGCATCGCCTCTACCGCCATCGGCACGTCGCCGTGTCCGGTGATCAGGATCACCGGCAAGCCGCTGTCGACGCCCATCAGGCGCTTGAGGAACGCCATGCCGTCCATCCCCGGCATCTTCACGTCGGTCACCACGACACCGGGCCAGTCGGCACCGATCGCCTTCAGCGCGTCCTCCGCGCTGGCGTAGGTCTCGGTCTCGAAGCCCGACAGCGCCAGCCACTGGCTGATCGACTGCCGCATGTCCTGCTCGTCATCCACGATCGCAATCTTCACCGCGGGCCGTCCTTTCGTGTCATTGCGCCGCCTCGGCGCTGCTGTCGTCGATCAGGGGAAGGCGGATCTCGAACACCGCGCCGCCGGTTTCGCCGTTGCGCGCGGTCAGGCGCCCCCCCAGATCGGCGATGATCCCCGAGGAAATGGCAAGCCCCAGGCCCACCCCCTCGCCGGGCTTCTTCGTTGTGTAGAAGGGCTCGAACAAGGCGTCGAGATCGTCAATCCCGTTGCCGTTGTCGCGCACCGTCAGCACCGCCTCCTCGCCCTCCGAGATCAGAAGGTCAAGCTCGCGCGGGGCGACGTCCTTCATCGCGTCGAGCGCATTGCGCAGCAGGTTGATGATGACCTGTTCCAGTCGCAGCCGGTCGGCCATGACCATCACCGGGCGGCGCGGCAAGTTGCGGGTGATCTCGACCTTGGTGCTTCGCAGTTGCGGCTCCATCATCGTCAACGCGCCCTTCAGCGCGTCACGCAGGTCGATCGGCTCGAAGGCGTCGCCGCCCTTCCTGGCATAGGATTTCAGCTGCCGCGTGATCGCGCCCATGCGGTCGATCAGGTCGTCGATGCGCTGAAACGACGAGCCCGCTTCCTCCAGCCGCTTGCGCTGCAACAGCAGGCGCGCGCCGGCCAGATAGGTCTTCATTGCGGCCAGCGGCTGGTTCAACTCATGGCTCACCGCCGCCGACATCTCGCCTAAAGCCGCGAGTTTCTGGCTCTGCGCAAGGCTTTGTTCCGCCTCGACAAGGGTGCGTTCGACCCTCTGGCGCTCGGCGATTTCCCGCTGCAGGCGCCCGTTCAGGCGGCGAAGCTCTGCCGATTCCCGCGCGAGCCGCACCGACTGCGTCCGGGCGCGGCGGCTGAGAACGTAGAATCCCCCAGCCAGAAGCAGCGCGAATCCCATGATCTCGAGTGCCAGAACCGCGTTCACCCGCTCGCGCACCGAGGTGTAGGCGGTGTAGCTGACGATGCGCCAGCCGCGGAACGGGATGCGGCTTTCCAGCCGGATCGTCTCGTTGCCGAAGAACCGCCGGTCGGCATCGCCGAAGGCGAAATCGCCGGTCACCTGCAAGGCGCGCTCGATCGCGGTCTGCGGCGGTTGCAGCGCCAGCGCCTCGACCTCGGTGCGGCCGCGCCAGCGCGGTTCGGTCGACAGAATGATCTGGCCCTGGCTGTCGGTCAGGAACACCGCCTCGGTCGTGCCGCGCCAGCGATCGACGATGCGGCCGAGGTCGACCTCCACCAGGATCACGCCCAGAAGCCGGTTCTCAGTGCCGCGCATGGCGCGCGAGAAGGTGAAGTCGAACCGCCCGGTTTCGGGCTCGTTCGAGGTGAAAACCGTGTCGGGCGAGCGGCTGGCCTGCACGAAGAACGGGTCGGTGCTGCGCCGCTGGCCCAGCCTTTCGCGGTCGGTGGCCGCCACCACCCGCCCCTCGCTGTCCAAAAGCATCAGCGATGCCGCCCCGATCTCGTCGACGTAGGAAATCAGCCGCGAGGTGGTTTCAAGGTAGTTGGCGGTTTCGAGCGACCGGATCAGGACGGGGTCGCGCGACAGCAGCAGCGGCACCACGGAATGGCGCTGCAACTCGGACTGGATCGTGCCGGAATAGATCGCCAGCCGGATCTCGGCGCGGTTGCGCGTGGTCTCGGTGAAACGCTGCGTGAGCCAGGCGTTCGACATCCAGATCGCGGCGACAGCCCCCATCAGGAACACCACCAGAAGCACGCGCAGCAGCCAGGCGTAGCGGCGCTGGCGGCGGTCGGCGGTGATCTGGCTGTCAACGAGGCTCATGGGCACCCAAGGTAGACAGGCGCGGCCCCCCACTCAAGGGAGATGCCGATCAGGCTACGACCAGCCCCTTCGTCAGCGCGTGGAACATCGGCGCGCCATCGGTGCCGCCCTGGGCCGCGTCCACCACCCGCTCGGGGTGCGGCATCAGGCCGAGCACGCGGCGGTTGGGGCTGAGGATGCCCGCGATATCGTCCATCGCGCCGTTGGGGTTGCCGACATAGGTGAAGGCGATCCGATCCTCGGCGCGCAGCGCCTGGAGCGTGGCGGGGTCGGCGACGTAGTTGCCGTCGTGATGCGCGATCGGCAACGTGATCTCCTGCCTGGCCTCGTAGCCCGAGGTAAAGGCGCTGTCGGCGGTGGTGACGGACAGCCGCTGCATCTTGCACACGAACTTGAGGCCCGCGTTGCGCATCAGTGCGCCGGGCAGCACGCGGGTCTCGCACAGCACCTGGAAGCCGTTGCAGATGCCGAGCACGTAGCCACCACGCTCGGCGTGCTGCCCCACCGCCCGCATGATCGGCGATTGCGCGGCGATGGCGCCGCAGCGCAGGTAATCGCCATAGGAAAACCCGCCGGGCACGCCGACAAGGTCGATGCCCTCGGGCAGCGCGGTGTCCTTGTGCCAGACCATGTGCGTGTCGAAGCCCGCCGCGCGGAAGGCCACGGCCAGGTCGCGGTCGCAGTTGGAGCCAGGAAAGACGAGGACGGCGGCGCGCATGGGCAGATCCTTTCAGGGCGCTAGCGGGTGAAATCGGTGATGACGGCGACGCCGGGCGGGGCGGCTGTGTCGAACAGGGCAAGTTCCGCGCTGGCGTCGGAGAGCGCGACGCGCCGCGCGATCATCGGCGAGAGGTCGAGGCCGGTGGCGGTGAGGAAGTCAAGCAACGCCGGGTAGCGGTGCGCGGGCATCCCCCGCGTGCCATAGACGGCAAGCTGACCGGAATAGAGCGCGTCCCACGGCATCTCGATGCGCGCATGATCGCCCGCGGGCATGCCGACCTGCACCATGCGGCCGAGTTTGCGGAGAGATTTCAGCGCGTTCTCGGCGGTGACGGCGAAACCGAGAGCCTCGATCGCGACATGCACGCCGCCGCCCGTCGCCTCCCGCATCGCCGCCGCCGCGTCGGGCTGGCGCGCATCGATGACCGCCTCCGCGCCCAGATCCCGCGCCATCGCCAGCTTTTCCGGCACCACGTCGGCCACCGCCACCCGCGCGCCCATCGCCCGGCCCAGCATCAGCGCGGCAAGCCCGATGCCGCCCGCGCCCCAGACCCCGAGCCATTCGCCGGGGCGGAGCGCCGCGCGGCCGGTCAGCGCATGCCAGGCGGTGGTGACGCGGCAGCCCAGGGCCGCGGCCAGCGCTGGGTCCATCCCGTCCGGCAGCGCGGTCAGGTTCACGTCGGCACGCGGCACGGCGATGGCTTCGGCAAAGGCACCGTCGCAAGTGAAGCCCGGCACGACCTGCGTGGCGCAGATGGTCTGGTTGCCTTGTTGGCAATCGGGGCAGCGCCCGCAGGCGAGGATGAAGGGCGCGATGACCCGGTCGCCCCTGCGCCAGCGCGTGACGTCCGAGCCCGCCTCCAGCACCACGCCGCAGAACTCGTGGCCCGGCACATGCGGCAGGTGCACGTCGGGGTCCGCGCCGGTCCAGGCGTGCCAGTCCGACCGGCAGATGCCGCAGGCCAGCACCTCGAGCACCACGCCGTCGGGCGGGCAGGCAGGATCGGGCAGGTCGGCGATCTCGAGCGGCGCGCGCCACCCGGTCAGCCGGGCGGCCCGCATCAGGCGATCTCCACCCGGTAGCTTTCGATCACGGTGTTGGCGAGCAGCTTCTCGCACATCGCGGTCACCTCGGCCTCGGTCGTGCCGGGCGCGAGGTCGAGCTCGATCAGCTTGCCCTGCCGCACGCCGGCGACGCCGGAAAAGCCCAGCGCGCCCAGCGCCGATTTCACCGCCTCGCCCTGCGGGTCCAGCACGCCTTGTTTCAGCATCACGGTCACGGTGGCCTTCATGCGCCCGCCCTCTTCATCTCTCTTGAACCCTTCGGCCCGACCTGTCGGACCGCTCAGTTGATCAGCGTCGGCTTGGTGACGCCCGTCGGCCCCTGCGGCATCACGCCAAGCCGGCGCGCGACCTCGGTATAGGCGTCGGCAAGGTTGCCCAGATCGCGGCGGAACACGTCCTTGTCGAGCTTCTTGCCGGTGTCGATGTCCCAGAGCCGGCACGAGTCCGGGCTGATCTCGTCGGCCACGATCAGGCGCATGTAATCGCCGTCCCAGACCCGGCCGATCTCGATCTTGAAATCCACCAGCTTGATGCCGACGCCCAGCATCAGCCCCGAGAGGAAATCGTTCACCCGCAGCGCGAGCGACACCATGTCGTCCATGTCCTGCTGGCTGGCCCAGCCGAAGGCGATTATGTGCTCCTCGGAGACCAGCGGGTCGCCAAGTTCGTCGTTCTTGAAGTAGAATTCCACGATCGGGCGCGGCAGGGCGGTGCCTTCCTCGATCCCGAGCCGCTTGGAGATGGACCCGGCGGCGACGTTGCGCACGACCACTTCCAGCGGGATGATCTCGACCGCGCGGATCAACTGCTCGCGCATGTTCAGGCGACGGATGAAATGCGTCGGCACGCCGATGGCGTTCAGCCCGGTCATGAAGAATTCGGACAGGCGGTTGTTCAGCACGCCCTTGCCTTCGATGGTAGCCCGCTTCTCGGCGTTGAAGGCGGTGGCATCGTCCTTGAAATACTGAACGAGGGTCCCCGGTTCGGGGCCTTCGTAAAGGATCTTGGCCTTGCCTTCATAGACCTTCTTGCGGCGTGCCATGCTGTCTCCGGACATGTCTGAGGGTGGCGCGGGCGTTTTGCGTCCTGACCATCTTCGGGCCTATAGGGCAAAGCGCGCTGTGTCGCAAGCAAGCGCGCCATCGGTGCTTGCAGGGGGTGAGCCCGCGACCGTAAGATCGCCCGCGACGGCCCCTTGACCAGACGGAGACACCGATGCCCACCTTCGACGACCGCGAGAAGGCGTTCGAGAATAAATACGCCCATGACCAGGAAATGCAGTTCCGCGCCGAAGCCCGCCGCAACAAGCTGATGGGCCTCTGGGTCGCCGACCTGCTCGGCAAATCCGGCGAGGCGGCCGCGGACTATGCCAAGGCGGTCGTGAAGGCCGATTTCGAAGAAGCCGGCCACGAGGACGTGATGCGCAAGGTGCTGGGCGACCTCGACGGCCGCGTCTCCGAGGCCGAGGTGCGCGCGAAATACGAGGAGCTGCTGACGGTGGCCAAGGGGCAACTGCTGAACGAGGACTGAGGGGCTTCCCCTCGTAACGTGATCGCGGCCCCGCCTGACCGGCGGGGCTGTTTGCGTTCGGGAATGAAGGCAGAGGGCAGCGGATGGCCACGGACTGCCGCCGGGCGGTTCGTGGTCCGCGCTTTATCCTCGCCACCCCGGCCGACCTCAATGCGCGCGCGGGCGTCACCAAAGCGGCCGGCCGGGGGCGGCCTAGTGCTATCTGGCGGCGCTGTTAATGATCCAGACGCGCGCCGCCGGCCCCTTCGGTTCGACGCGATATGTATCGGGGCGGTTTGTCAGGTACTTGCGCCACTGGCGATCTGCCGGATTGGGCAGGCTTGAGATCGTGAAGGCTTCGGCCCGTCGCATTTCAGGATTGAGCGCTACGATGGGGCAACCCGTGTCGCGCCCTCCCAGCTTTTCGACCAGCCGGAAGATCTTCTCGTCGATGCCGCTTCTCGCGGTCTTGGCTGCCTTGGCGGTTGATTTGCCAGGGCCAGACACCGTCACGAACCGATGGCAGGCCGCCGTGTAGCGTTCCGATGCTTTCGCCTCGCCGACCCCGATCACCGTCCGCCCCAGTTTTCGCAGACTCCAGACCAGCGGGGTGAAGTCGCGGTCGGAACTGCAAAGGATGACGGTCTGTCCCTGCCCGAGCAGCGCGAATTCCATCGCGTCGACGGTGATCTTCACGTCGGCGGCATTCTTCACGATGTCGCCGCTCCCGTTGCCGGGTACGCCGGTGTGGATGATCTCGAACCCCGGCACCGTATGCCAGTCGTGCAGATGGTCGCAGTTGCCATATACCCGGCAAAGCCGCAGATCCGATGGCGCGTCGACCAGCGCCATGATCCGCTTGGCGGCCCAGGATTTCAGGTTCTCGCCATCCACGAAGACCCCCACAGGGCCTTCGAGACGGTGGGATAGGGTTGCTGCATCGGCCCGGAGGATCGGAGTTTCTTGGCTCATCCCGCCGGCCTTGCCAGCCGATTTCGCCCGTTTTATGGCGGGCGGGCGGCAGCCCACATGAACGCCCCTCATAACCTTCTTGCAGATTTTGCGCCTTGCTCATAACGCGCGCAGCGGCCACATGGGCCTTGCGCGCCCGACCCTGACGGAGATCCCCGATGACATCCCCCCTCGCCCGGCTTCTGGAAACCCGCGACTGGCTGATGGCCGATGGCGCCACGGGCACGACGCTGTTCAACATGGGCCTGCAATCGGGCGACGCGCCGGAGCTGTGGAACGTGGAGCATCCCGAGCGGATCACGGCACTCTACAAGGGCGCGGTCGACGCGGGGTCCGACATCTTCCTCACCAACTCCTTCGGCGGCACCCGCGCACGGCTGAAACTGCACGACGCACATGACCGGGCCTATGACCTGAACAAGCGCGCCGCCGAGATCGGGCGCGAGGTCGCGGACAAGGCCGGGCGCACGGTCATCGTCGCGGGCTCGATGGGGCCGACGGGCGAGATCATGGCACCGATGGGCCCGCTGACACATGAACGCGCGGTCGAGATGTTCCACGAACAGGCCGAGGGGCTGCGCGACGGCGGGGCAGACGTGCTCTGGGTCGAGACGATCAGCGCGCCCGAGGAATACGCCGCCGCCGCCGAGGCTGCGGGGCTCGCCGGGATGGACTGGTGCGGCACGATGAGCTTTGACACCGCCGGGCGCACGATGATGGGGCTGACCTCGGCCGGGATGGCGGAGATGGTGGAGAAACTCGTCCATCCGCCACTCGCTTATGGTGCCAACTGCGGCGTCGGCGCGTCGGACCTGCTGCGCACCGTGCTGGGTTTTCGCGCGGCGGGGTCGGAGCGCCCGGTGATCGCCAAGGGCAACGCCGGCATACCGAAGTACGTCGACGGACACATCCACTACGACGGCACGCCCGAGCTGATGGGCCGCTACGCCGTGATGGCGCGCGACGCGGGCGCGACGATCATCGGCGGCTGCTGCGGCACCACGCCAGGCCATTTGCGCGCGATGCGCCGGGCGCTGGAGGAAACGCCGCGCGGGGCCGCGCCGACGCTGGAGCAGATCACGGCGGAACTGGGCGGCTTCTCCTCGGGCTCGGACGGCACGGACGACAAGGGCCCGGCCGCCCGCGAACGCAGCGGCAAGCGCCGTGCGCGAACGTGAGCGGCGGGGCCGATGCGCGTCGTCCTCGGCGTCCTCGGGTGCGCCAGCCTCGGGCTCTGGGCCTATGGCTATCTCTACGTGAGCGGGTTGGCCTGCGCCTTCGGCAGCGTGAGCGGCACCTGCGCCGTGCCGACGCCGTGGTCGCTGCGCGGCGAGGACCTGATGCTGATGGTCGTCTTGCCCGCGCTGGTGCCGCTGGCGCTGTTCGGCCTCGCCCTGTGGCCGCGGCGGAGCCGATGAGCGCGCGGCAATCCGGGCCCGCGTCGCGCGACGCTTGGGCCATGTCGCATTTCGGCATCCGGTCGCGCGCAATTCAACTAGGACGAGACCCTAGCGCGCCACGCGCAGGGCATTGCTGACAGGAGACGCGCCCATGTCGGACGACAACGAAGAGATCATCCTTTCCGAGCTCGACGACGACGAGCTGGTTGGCCAGATGTACGACGACCTCTACGACGGGCTGAAGGAAGAGATCGAGGAGGCGGTCAACATCCTGCTCGCGCGTGGCTGGACGCCCTATGACATCCTGACCAAGGCGCTGGTCGGCGGCATGACGATCGTGGGCAACGATTTCCGCGACGGCATCCTGTTCGTGCCCGAGGTGCTGATGGCCGCCAACGCGATGAAGGGCGGCATGGCGATCCTGAAGCCGCTGCTGGTCGAAACCGGCGCGCCGCGCATCGGCAAGATGGTGATCGGCACGGTCAAGGGCGATATCCACGACATCGGCAAGAACCTCGTCGGCATGATGATGGAAGGCGCGGGTTTCGAGGTCGTTGACCTCGGGATCAACAACGCCGTCGACGCCTATCTCGACGCGCTCGCGTCCGAGGATGCCGACATCCTCGGCATGTCGGCGCTGCTGACCACGACGATGCCCTACATGAAGGTCGTGATCGACACGCTGAAGGAAAAAGGCATCCGCGACGACTACATCGTGCTGGTCGGCGGTGCGCCGCTGAACGAGGAATTCGGACGCGCCATCGGGGCCGATGCCTATTGCCGCGACGCCGCCGTGGCGGTGGAGACCGCGCGCGAGTTCGTGCTGCGCAAGCATAACCAGATGGCGGCCCGCGCCTGAGCCTGCCGATGCACCGCCGGCCCCGCCTTTTGTGGCTGGGCCGGTGTGTTTTTCCGCGCTAAGGGAGACGGATGGCCGTCTCCGTCTTCATCGCCCGCCGCATCGATGCTGGGCTCTTCGCGCATGTGCACGCGGACGTGTTCGACGCCCCGCCCGACCCGCATCTGCTGGAACGCTTCCTCGCGGCAGACCACCTGCACATCGCCGTCGCGGTGGAGCGCGACCAGATGGTGGGCATGTGTTCGGGCGTGATCTACCACCACCCCGACAAGCCCGACGCCTGGTGGATCAACGAGCTGGGCGTGGCCGGGCCATGGCGGCGGCAGGGCATCGGCACCCGGCTGGTGATGACCTGCATGGATCACGCCCGCCGGCTCGGCTGTCGCGAGATCTGGGCGATGGCCGACCCGACCGAAGTGGCGGAGGGGTTCTGGGACAGCCTGCGCTGGCTACGCACCGGCGAGCGGCTGGCGATGTTTTCGAGCCGCCTCGACTGAGCGGGTCTTGCAATCCCGGCCCTGCCCGCGTTTGGTTCGCGCCATGACCCTCTATGCCATCGGCGACATCCACGGCCATCTCGACCTGCTGCACGCCGCCCACGCGCGGGTGGAGGCGGACCGCGCGCGCGAAGGCACAAGCGACGCGGCACTGATCCATGTCGGCGACCTGGTCGACCGGGGGCCGGACAGCCGGGGTGTGGTGCAGGCGATGATGGAACTCGTGGCGCAGGATCAGCGGGTCCGCGTGCTCAAGGGCAACCACGACAACATGTTCGTGCTCTTCGCCGAGGATACGCCGCGCGAAGACCCGCATCTGCGCAGCGACCTGAGCTGGCTGCACCCGCGCCTCGGCGGGCAGGACACGCTCGCCTCCTACGGGATCGACACGGACCAGCCGCTCGAGGCGTTGCATCGCGAGGCCCGGAAGGTCGTCCCCCCGGCGCATATCGCGTTTCTCGACGGATTGCCGCTGAGCCATGTCCAGGAGGAGGTGCTGGCCGTCCACGCCGGGATCCGCCCGGGCGTCGCGCTGGCCGACCAGACGCAGCAGGACCTTATCTGGATCCGCGCCGGGTTTCTCGACGACGTGACGGATCACGGCGCCCTTGTCGTCCACGGGCACACCACGGTGCCGGAGGTGGAGCTGCACCCCAACCGGCTCGCGCTCGACACCGGCGCGGCCTATGGCGGGCCGCTGAGCGCCGTGGCGATCGAAGGGCGCGAGGTCTTCTTGCTGACCGATCAGGGCCGCAAGAAGGTGCAGCCGCTCCGATGATCCCGCCCCGCGACCTGGCGCTGGCCGCCGTGGTGATCCTGGCCTGGGGGTCCAACTTCTCGGCGATGAAACTGGCGCTCGACGAGTTGCCGCCGATCCTCTTCGTCGGACTGCGCTTCGCGATCCTGATCCCGCTCATCGCGCTTTTCCCGCGCCCCGCGCGCTGGTCCGCGATCCTCGCCGTCGGCGCGCTTATCAACATGGGCCAGTTCGCGTTCCTGTTCAGCGGACTCGCGGCAGATTCGAGCGCGGGCCTCGCCTCGCTCATCATCCAGAGCCAGGTGCCGCTGACGATCCTGATGGCCTGGGCGGTCTACGGCGAGCGGATCACGGCGCTTCAGGGCTTGGGCATCGGACTGGCGGTGATCGGGCTGGCGGGCTTCGGCCTCGCCTCGGGCGGCAATATCACGCTCTTGGGTCTCGGCCTGATCCTTTGCGGCGCCTTCTGCTGGGCGCTCGGCAACCTCGTGCTGCGCCGCCTGCCGGGCACCGACATGCTGGCTCTCTTCCTCTGGGCGAGCCTCGTGCCGCCCTTGCCGATGCTGGGGCTGTCGCTGCTGACCGAAACCGACGCGCCGCTCGCCACCATCGCGGCGGTCAGCCCGGCGGGCTGGGCGGCGGTGGTCTACGTGGCGCTGGTCTCGACGCTCTTGGGCTATTCGATCTGGGGCACGCTCCTGTCGCGCCACCCCGCCGCGCTGATCACGCCCTTCGCACTGCTCATCCCGGTCGTCGGCGTTGCCACCGCGGCGGTGGTGCTCGGCGAGCGGGTGACGGGGGCTGAGGCGCTGGCGGGGCTCGTGGTGCTGGCGGGACTGACCTTTGCCGTTCTGGGGCCGCGGCTGGTCGCGCGCAGGGCTTTTCGCCGCCGCCCGCCTGCGCCATGATGGACGCCATGACCCGGCTCGACGACACCACCTTGACCGAGAGCGGGCTGGCCCCCGAGGGGCGCGGCCGGGTGCTGCTGATCGGCTGCGGCGCGCTGGCGCGCGAGGTGCTGGATCTCAAGGACGCGAACGGCTGGGATCACCTCGACCTGCATTGCCTGCCCGCGATCCTGCACAACCACCCCGAGAAGATCACCCCCGCCGTCGAGGCCGCCGTGACCGCGCGGCGCGGCGACTACAGCGACGTCTACGTCCTCTACGCCGATTGCGGCACCGGCGGGCTGCTCAAGGCGGCCTGCGACCGGATGGGCGTCGAGATGCTGGAAGGCCCGCATTGCTACAGTTTCTTCGAGGGCAACGCGGCGTTCGCGAAACGCGACGAGATCACCGCCTTCTACGTGACCGATTTCCTGGTCCGGCAGTTCGACGCCTTCGTGACAAAGCCCCTCGGCCTCGATCGGCACCCGCAGCTGCGCGACATGTATTTCGGCAACTACACCAAGCTGATCTACCAGGCGCAGACCGACGACCCGAAACTGACCGAAAAGGCAAAGGCTTGCGCGGAGTTCCTGAAGCTCGACTTCGAGCGGCGGTTCACCGGCTACGGCGACCTGGAAGTCGCGATGCGGGGGCTCTAGGCCGCCGCCTTGTCCGCCGCGAGCAACCGGATCCGCTCCACCATGGCGCGCAACCCGTTCGAGCGTTGCGACGACAGGTGGTCGTTCAATCCGAGCCGCGCCAGTTCGCCGCCCGCGTCGACCTTCAGCACCTCGCCCACGCTTAGCCCGTCGTAGAGCGCGTGCAGCACCGCGATCAGCCCGCGCACGATCATCGCGTCGCTGTCGCCGCGAAACCGGAACACGGCCCTGCTGCCCTCGCCGTCGATCTGCGGCAGGATCCAGACCTGGCTGGCACAACCCTCGACCTTGGTGGCGGGCACCTTCACCGCGTCCTCCAGCGGGTCCATCGCCTTGCCCAGCTCGATGACATGGCGATAGCGGTCTTCCCAGTCGTCGAGGAATTCGAAGGTCTCGGCGATCTCCTCGAAGGCTTCGCTGGCCATCTGGTGTCTCCTCCGGGGGCTGTGGCAGGTCTGCCCTTGACCTAGGCGTGCGGGCCGCCGCCGTCCAGAGGCGCTTTCCTTCGCGTCCGCCTTGCGCTACCCACGTTTGGGACAGACCCGACGGAGAGACCCGATGCTGCGCGTGATCCTTGTCCTGGCCCTGATGACGAGCCTGGCGGCCTGTGGCAGCCGGCTGAACCCGTTCAACTGGTTCGGTGGCGACCGCGAGCAGCGCATCACCGTGGCCGAGGTCGAGTCCGGCACGCCCGCCGACCCGCGCCAGCTGGTGACCGAGGTGGTGGACCTGGCCGTCGAGCCGACCACGCAAGGCGCGATCGTGCGCGCCATGGGCCGCCCGCCGGTGCAGGGCTTCTGGGAGGCCGAACTGGTCGAGGTGGAGCGCAGCGAAGGCGCGATCGTCTACGATTTCCGCGTCTTCCCGCCGCTGACGGAGACCCGGCAGGGCACGCCGCAATCGCGTGAAGTGGTGGTGGGCGCGAACCTGACGAACTTCGACCTGGCCGGCATCCGCACGATCACCGTAATCGGCGCGCAGAACCGGCGCACCGTCAGCCGGCGCTAGACCGGAACGATCCGGACCCGCTCGCCCTCGGCCGAGAGCGCAACCTCGCCACGCAGCAGGCGCAGCGCATCCTCGCCGAAGACCTCGCGCCGCCAACCCGTCGCCCAAAGCCCGTCATGCGCGCCGCAGGCGATGTCGTCGAGGTCGGAGGACGATGCGATCAGCTTGGCCGCGACGCCCGCCTCTTCGGCCTTGGCCTTCAGCAGCACGCGCAGCAGGTCGGCCAGCGCGGGGTTCAGGTTCGAGCGGTCGCGCCCCTCGGCAAGCTTCGGCTGCTTCTCGGGCGGCATCTCGACCCCGCGTTGCACGGCGCCGATCAGCCCCTCGGCGATCTCGCCCTTGCGCGCCTCGCGCAGCAGCAGCCGCGATTTCGACAGGTCGTCGATCGAGCGCGGCTTGGTCGAGGCCAGCTCCATCAGCGCGTCGTCCTTGATGACCCGGCTGCGCGGCACGTTGCGTTGCTGGGCGTAGGTCTCGCGGAAGGCGGCCAGTTCCTGCGCGATGGCCAGCGTCTTGCCGGAACTGGTGCGCAGCTTCAGCCGTTTCCACGCCTCGGACGGTTCGACGACATAGGCGGAGGCATCGGTCAGCGACGACAGCTCCTCCTCCAGCCAGCCGGTGCGGCCGGTGCGGGCCAGTTCGGCCGCGAGGTATTCGTAGATCTGGCGCAGGTGGGTGACATCGGCCAGCGCGTAGGTCTTCTGCGCATCGCTCAGCGGCCGGCGCGACCAGTCGGTGAAGCGCGAGGACTTGTCGAGCGGCGCGCGCGCGATCTTGCGCACCAGCGTCTCGTAGCCGACCTGGTCGCCGAAGCCGCAGACCATCGCGGCCACCTGCGTGTCGAAGAGCGGCCTCGGCACGACGTCGCCGTCGACGTGGAAGATTTCCAGATCCTGCCGCGCGGCGTGGAACACCTTCACCACCGAGGGCGCGCGCATCAGCTCGTAGAGAGGGTCCAGAGAAATCGCGTCGGCCAGCGGGTCGACCAGCACGGCGTCCGCGTCATCCGCGCCGGGCAGCGCCATCTGAACAAGGCAGAGCTGGGCGAAATAGGTGCGTTCGCGCAGGAACTCCGTATCGACGGTGACATAGGGGGCGTCGAGGGCCCGCGCGCAGAACGCGGCGAGCGCGTCGGTCGTTGTAATCGTCTGGATCAAGCGTCGGGTCTTTTCGCGGCCGGGACAACGGATTTGCCGGTGATATTCGAGGTGGGCCGGAATGGAAAGAGCCTCGCGCGCCGGCATGGGCCGATGGCAGCCCCCGGCCGGGTCGGAACCCGGCCGGGGGTGTCTCCGCTTGCGGCGCAAAGGGGGGGAAGGGACGCGCCACGCGGGCTTTATGAAATGGTAAGGTTAAGGCCGGGTTAATGGCCCGCTGAATGCCCCTCCGCGCCGCCGAGGCCCACAGCGCGCAGCACCGGCTGGACCACCCATTGCACGACCGGGATCAGCACCGAGCCGAGCGCCAGGCCCAGCACCCCGTGCAGCGCCGCGCCCGCCAGCCATTCGACAGCGCCGCCCAGCCCGGCCACGAGATGCGCCAGGTCATGCACGACATCCTCGGGCAGGTGCCAGCCCATCTCGGCCAGCCCGTGGGTGATGATCGAGCCGCCGACCCAGAGCATCGCGGCGGTGCCGACAATCATCAGCGCCTTCAGGAACACCGGCATGCCGCGCACGACACCGCGCCCGATCGCGCGGCCGAGGCCGGTATGCGCCTCCGCGGCCATGTGCATGCCCACGTCATCGGCCTTCACGATCAGCGCGACCGAGCCGTAGACGAAGGCGGTGACGGCAAGCCCCACGATCAGCAGCGCGCCGCCCTGGAACCAGATCGAGTCGGTGTCGAGCGCCGAAAGCGCGATGGTCATGATCTCGCCCGACAGGATGAAATCGGTCTTGATCGCGCCCTGCACCTTGGTCTCCTCCAGGTGGGCGGCGTCCATCACCTCCTCGTCGATCGGTCGGTCGTGATGGACCGGCGGGAAGAGCCAGTGCCAGATCTTCTCGGCGCCCTCGAAGGACAGGTAGAGCCCGCCCGCCATCAACAGCGGCGGGATCGCCCAGGGCGCGAAGGCGGAGAGCAGGAGGGCGGCGGGCAACAAGATCACCACCTTGTTGAAGATCGAGCCCTTGGTGATCTTCCACACGATGGGCAGTTCGCGGTCGGGCGCGAAGCCCTGCGCGTAGCTCGGTGTCACCGCGGCGTCGTCGATAACCACGCCCGCGACCTTGGTGCCGGCCTTGGCCGCCTGCCCGATCACGTCGTCGACCGAGGCCGCCGCGACCTTGGCGATCGCCGCCACATCGTCGAGAAGCGCGAGAAGTCCGCCTGCCATGAATACCGTCCTGTCCTGTTCGGGGGCGATCCTACTCCGCTCAGCCGGGGCGGCAAGTGTTAGCGCAAACCCGGGATGTTTCCGCTAACGGTTACGCTAACATACCGAAACGGCAAGGTTTTCGCCTTGGCGCGCGTGGTATGCTTCGGTATGCCGTGACCAGGACCGGACGCGACAGACGAGAGAGATTCCCATGACCATCACCCTTGGCATCAACGGCTTCGGTCGCATCGGGCGCTGCACGCTGGCCCATATCACCGAGGCCGCGCGCAACGATGTGCAGGTGGTCCGGATCAACGCCACCGGCCCGATCGAGACGAACGCCCACTTGCTGCGCTACGACAGCATCCACGGCCGGTTCCCGGGCGAGGTGCGGGTGCAGGGCGACACGATGGACCTGGGCCGCGGGCCGATGAAGGTGATGTCCACCTACGACCCCGCCGAGCTGGACTGGGATGGCTGCGACGTGGTGCTGGAATGCACCGGCAAGTATAATTCGCGCGACGCGGCGGCGGTCCACCTGACCCGTGGGGCGAAGCGCGTGCTCGTCTCCGCCCCCGCGAAACGGGCCGACAAGACCGTGGTCTACGGCGTGAACCACCGCGAGCTCCTGGACACGCACCACGTCGTGTCGAACGGATCCTGCACCACCAACTGCCTCGCGCCGCTGGCCAAGGTGCTGAACGACGCCATCGGCATCGAGCGCGGGATCATGACCACGATCCACAGCTACACCGGCGACCAGCCGACGCTGGACCGCCGCCACGACGACCTCTACCGCGCGCGGGCGGCCGCCATTGCGATGATCCCGACCTCGACCGGGGCCGCGAAGGCGCTGGCCGAGGTGCTGCCGGAGCTCGAGGGGCGCCTTGACGGCACCGCTATGCGGGTGCCGACGCCCAATGTCTCCTGCGTCGACCTGACCTTCGAGGCCGCGCGCAGCGTGACGGTGGCGGATGTGAACGAGATCATGCGTGAGGCCGCCGAGGGCCACATGGGCCGCGTGCTGGCCTATGACCCCGAGCCCAAGGTCTCCATCGATTTCAACCACACCACCTATTCGTCCATCTTCGCACCCGACCAGACCAAGGTCGTGGGCGGCCGCACCGTGCGGGTGCTGGCCTGGTACGACAACGAATGGGGCTTTTCCGCGCGCATGGCGGACGTCTCGGCCGCGATGGGACGCCTGTTGCACTGAGCCCGCGCCAGTCAGCCGCAGGGTTCGGACCGCGCGCTGCAGGGGAGGCAGCGCGCGGCCCTTTTTCATCCGCCGCCCCGAACGCGCATTCCCCCTTTGCCCGGCCCCGTCCCCATGGCAGGGTCGCGTCGCGGCAAGAGGGCAGGCATGAACACCGGAACGTCGATCTTCGTGGCTCTGTGCATCGTTGGCTTTGTCGCGGTGGACGCGACGCTTTTCGACTGGAACCTGTCGCTGGCGCTGGCCCGCCGCTTTGCCGGGCTGCTGAACTGGATGGCGTTCTGGCGCTGACCGCCCTGCCCTGCGTCCTGTCCCGCCCCTTTTCTTTGCGCCGCGGCGGCGTTACATCGCTCGTGTTACCGCTAACATCACCCTGCGCCTCGATAACGCGTTTGGTTTTCGCCAATCCCGTGGCAGGCTGCAGGCAAGCCGACAGGCACGCAACACACGGGAGAATGACATGGCCGTCAAAGTCGCCATCAACGGGTTCGGACGGATCGGACGCAACGTCCTGCGCGCCATCATCGAACAGGGCCGCACCGATATCGAGGTGGTCGCGATCAACGACCTGGGTCCGGTCGAGACCAACGCGCACCTCCTGCGCTACGACAGCGTCCACGGGCGCTTCCCGGCCGAGGTGACGACCACCGAAACCTCCATCGATGTCGGTCGCGGCCCGATCGCCGCTACCGCGATGCGCAACCCCGCCGACCTGCCCTGGGGCGACGTCGACATCGTTCTCGAATGCACCGGCATCTTCACCGACAAGGACAAGGCGCAGGTGCACCTGGAAAACGGCGCGAGCCGCGTGCTGGTCTCGGCGCCGTCGAAAGGCGCCGACAAGACGATCGTCTTCGGCGTGAATGACGGAACGCTCACCGCCGAAGACCTGATCGTCTCGAACGCGTCCTGCACGACCAACTGCCTCGCGCCGGTGGCGCATGTGCTGCACGACGCCATCGGGCTCAAGCGCGGCTTCATGACCACCATCCACAGCTACACCGGCGACCAGCCGACGCTCGACACGATGCACAAGGATCTCTACCGCGCGCGTGCCGCGGCGCTTTCCATGATCCCGACCTCGACGGGTGCCGCAAAGGCCGTGGGCCTCGTGCTGCCCGACCTGAACGGCAAGCTCGACGGCGTGGCGATCCGGGTGCCGACGCCGAACGTCTCGGTCGTGGACCTGACCTTCGAGGCCGAGCGCGACACCACCGTGGAAGAGATCAACGCCGCGATCCACGCGGCGGCGGCGAACGGCCCGCTCAAGGGCATCCTCGGCGTCACCGACGAGAAGCTCGTGAGCATGGATTTCAACCACGATCCGCGCTCGTCGATCTTCGCCACCGACCAGACCAAGGTGATGGACGGCAACATGTGCCGCGTGCTCAGCTGGTACGACAACGAGTGGGGCTTTTCGTGCCGGATGGCCGACACCGCGGTCGCGATGGGCAAGTTCCTGTAGCGGGCGGGGGGCCGCGCGCATTTAACTAAGATTGCGCGCGTCCCTGCCCTCTTCATCCCCCAAATATGGCCGCCGGAGGCATTCTTTCTTCCGGCGCGCCCACCAAAGGCGCCGACGGAGGCCGAGATGAGCTGGAAGACCCTCGACGACATGGACCTCGACGGCAAGATCGTGCTGACCCGCGTCGACATCAACGTGCCGGTCCATGACGGCAAGGTCAGCGACGACACCCGCATCCAGCGCATCGTGCCGACAATCCGCGATATCCTGTCCAAGGGCGGAAAGCCGGTGCTGGTGGCGCATTTCGGTCGGCCCAAGGGCAAGGTGGTGCCCGAGATGTCGCTGGAGGTGACGCGGCCCGCGCTGGAGGCGGCGCTGGGGAAGAGCGTCGGCTTCGCCCGCGAAGACTTCAAGCAGGCCGTCGACGCGATGGCATCGGGCGACGTGCTGCTGCTGGAAAATATCCGCTTCTTCCCCGGCGAGGAAAAGAACGACCCGGCGCTGGCGCAGGACCTGGCCGATCTCGCCGACGTCTACTGCAACGATGCCTTCTCGGCCGCGCATCGGGCACATGCCTCGACCGAGGGCGTGGCGCATCTGCTGCCCTCCTGCGCGGGCCGGTCGATGGAGGCGGAACTACGCGCGCTCGACGCGGCGCTCGGCGACCCGGCGCGGCCCGTGGTGGCCGTCGTGGGCGGCGCCAAGGTCTCGACCAAGCTCGACCTGCTGTCGCACCTGATCGAGAAGGTGGACATGCTGGTGATTGGCGGCGGCATGGCCAACACCTTTCTCGCGGCCGACGGGCTCGATGTCGCCAAATCGCTCTGCGAGCACGACCTCGCCGGGACCGCGCGCGAGATCATGGCCAAGGCCGGAACGACCGGCTGCGAGATCATCCTGCCCTCCGACGTGGTGGTGGCCGAGGAGTTCGCGGCGGGCGCCGATCACACCACGGTCGCGGCCACCGCCGTGCCGTCCGGCACGATGATCCTCGACGCCGGTGCCGACACCGTGGCGCGGATCACCGACGCGTTCGAGAAAGCACGGACGCTGATCTGGAACGGCCCGCTCGGCGCCTTCGAGATCCCGCCCTTCGACCACGCCACCGTCGCCGCCGCGCAGGCCGCGGCCAGGCTGACCGAGGCCGGCAAGCTGGTGTCCGTCGCGGGCGGCGGCGACACGGTGTCGGCGCTGAACCAGGCCCATGTGGCCGAGCAGTTCACCTATATCTCGACCGCCGGCGGCGCGTTCCTGGAATGGATGGAGGGCAAGACCCTGCCCGGCGTCGCGGCGCTGCACGCAAGCTGAGGCACTGTTTGCGCCACCATTGTGGACAGTGCCGCGCCGCTTTGGCAAGGAAGACGGAAGCCTGACACCCAGAGGAGTGTGCCCGATGTCCAAAGCCGCCATGACAACCCAGATGCAGACCGGCCAGGGCTTCATCGCCGCGCTGGACCAGTCGGGGGGATCGACGCCCAAGGCGCTGCGCCTCTACGGCATCGAAGAGGGCCAGTATGGCTCGGACGCCGAGATGTTCGACCTGATCCACGCCATGCGCTCGCGCATCGCCACGGCCCCCGCCTTCACCGGCGACAAGGTGATCGGCGCGATCCTGTTCGAGATGACGATGGACCGCCAGTTCGGCGGCAAGCCCGCCGCGACCTACCTGTGGGAGGATCGCCACGTCGTCCCCTTCCTCAAGATCGACAAGGGGCTCGACGAAGAGGCGCACAGCGTCCAGATGATGAAATCCATCCCCGGACTCAGCGAGTTGCTCGACCGCGCGGTGGACAAGGGCATCTTCGGCACCAAGGAACGCTCGGTGATCCTCGGCGCGAATGCGGGCGGGATCGCCAACATCGTGGCGCAGCAGGTCGACCTCGGCTTCGAGGTGCTGGCCAAGGGGCTGGTGCCGATCCTGGAGCCCGAGGTGGACATCAACGCCCCCGACAAGGCCGCGGCCGAGGACATGCTGCTGGCCGAACTGCTGAAAGGCGTCGAGGCGATCCCCGAGGGCAAGCAGGTGATGCTGAAACTCACCCTGCCGACGCAGGCGAACCTTTACGCACCGCTGATCTCGCACCCCAAGGTGATGCGGGTGGTGGCGCTGTCTGGCGGCTACGAGCGGGAAGAGGCCTGCGCCAAGCTGGCCCAGAACGCGGGCATGATCGCCAGCTTCTCGCGCGCGCTGACCGAGGGGCTGTCGGCGCAGCAGTCGGACGCGGAGTTCAACGCCGCGCTGGCCGAGGCGATCGACGCCATCCACGCCGCCTCGATCACCTGATGGCAGCCGCCGCGGGGCAGATGACCGTCCTCGCGCTGCGCCTGCATCCGGGCGATGACCTGAAGCTGGGGATCGAGGCAGCTTTCGCGGAAACCGGCGCGGGCGCCGGCTGCATCGTGGCCGCTGTCGGAAGCCTGTCGCGCGCCGTGGTGCGTCCCGCGGGACGCGAGGACGGGATCACGTTTGAAGGCGACATGGAACTGGTGGCGCTTGGTGGAACGCTCTCGCCCGACGGCGCGCATCTGCATCTGGCGGTCTCGGATGCGGAGGGGCGCGTGACCGGCGGCCACCTCCTGCCGGGCTCGGTAGTGCGCACGACGGCCGAGCTGGTGCTCGGCCTGATCGCGGGTATCACCTTTGCGCGCGAAATCGACCCGGCCACGGGGTTCAGGGAATTGACGATCACCTGACCGGGCCGGGGCCGTTCTCAGGACTCCTGGCCGGTGAAATAGACCTGCATGAAGGCGGGCTCGCCCATCCGCTCCAGCAGCGACAGCTGCCGGTCGAGCCAGTCCCAGTGACCTTCCTCGTCGATGGCGATGGTCTCGAACAGAACGCGGCTGCCGAGATCGCCGGCCTCCGCCGCCTCTTTCGCGGCCTTGGTATAGACCTCGATCGCCTCTTCCTCGTCCTTGCGGTCGCTCTCGAACATCTCCTTCAGGCTGTCGGCCTTCACCGGCTTTTTCGCTGGAACGACCTCGGGTGTGCCGCCGAGGAACAGGATGCGCTCGATGAAACGGCCGGCGTGGCCAAGCTCTTCCTGCATCTCCTCGCGCATCTTGGCCGAGAGCTTGTCGAGCCCCCAATCGTCGAGGACATGGGCATGCAGCAGGTATTGCTGCACGGCCGACAGCTCCATCGACAGGGCCTGTTGCAGGGAGGCGATGCTGGACTGGTGGCGGGGCATGGCGAGATCCTTTCCTGACGTTTCACTTTAGAATTAATCTAAGGAAGCGGGCCGGCAGATCAAGCCGTGGACAGCCGTGCGACGATCGGCGCGGGGTCGATGCCGGGCAGGCTTCCGGCGATCAGGCCGCGCCCCGCGTCGAGCCGCGTCGCCACATAGGCGTCGGCGACCGCGCCCGGCGCCTGCCGGATCAGCACCGCGGCGGTCAGCAGCGTCGCCAGCCTTTCGGCGAAGGCCCTCGCCTCGGCCTCGGTCGGCGCGTCGGTCCAGCGCGCGGCATGGGCGTCGAGAGCCGCATCATAACGCCGATCCGCGCCGCGCGCCGCGTGGAGGTCGGCGCGGAGTGCCGTATCCGCCGCCCCGTCGCGGGCCAGCGTGCGCAGGATGTCGAGGCAGATCACGTTGCCCGACCCCTCCCAGATGCCGTTCAGCGGCGCCTCGCGGTAGAGCATGGGCAGCAGCGTGTCCTCGACATAGCCCATGCCGCCTATGCCCTCCATCGCCTCGGCGATGACGCGGATCGCAAGTTTGTTGTTGAGGAATTTCGCCAGCGCCACGCCGATCCGGGCGAAGCCGCGCGCGTCCTCCCCGCTCGCGTCGAAGCTGCGCGCGACATGCAGACCAAGCGCGGTCGCGCCTTCCCAGTCGAGCGCGAGATCGGCCAGAAGCACGCGCATCAGCGGTTGGTCGATCAGGCGGCGCTGAAAGGCGCTGCGGTGGCGGACCCAGTGGTGCAAATGGTCGAGGGCCGCGCGCATCAGCCCGGCGGGCGCCATCGCGGTGTCGAGCCGCGTGTGATGCACCATCTCGATGATCGTCGGAACGCCCCGGCCCGGCGCGCCCAGCATCTGCGCGACGGCGCCGTGATACTCGATCTCGGCCGAAGCGTTGGCGGAATTGCCCAGCTTGTCCTTCAGCCGCATCAGGTGGATGGCGTTGCGGTCCCCCGAGGGCAGCCAGCGCGGCACGAGGAAACACGACAGGCCATCGGCCGTCTGCGCCAGCGTCAGGAAGCCATCGGACATCGGCGCGGAGCAGAACCACTTGTGCCCGGTCAGGCGCCATGCGTCGCCCTCAGGGTCGGCCCGCGTGGTGTTGGCGCGCACGTCCGAGCCACCCTGTTTCTCGGTCATCGCCATGCCGAGCGTCGCGGCGCGCTTGTCGCCCACCGGCGCGATGGACGGGTCATAGGCGCGGGCTGTCAGCTTCGGCACCCAGAGCGCGGCAAGGTCCGGCGCGGCGGCCAGCGCGGGTACGGCGGCATAGGTCATGGTCATCGGGCAGCAGGTGCCCGGTTCGACCTGCGAATGCAGGTAGACCTGCGCGGCATGGGCGACATGGCTGCCGCCGGTCCAGGGCCCGCCGGCATAGCCGTGGCCGAGCCCGAGCTCCATCAACCTGTGATAGGCAGGGTGGAACCGCACCTCGTCCAGCCGCCGGCCGCCGGCGTCGAAAAGCACAGGCTCGGGCTTCTGCCGATTGGCAGCGCGTGCGGCCTCGGCGATGTCGACCGTGCCTAGCGCCGTGCCATAGGCCGCGAGACAGGCGGCGTCGGCGCCGGTCGCGTGGTCGCGCAACACCGGGTCATCGGCCCAGAGGCAGCGGTCGCCGCGCGCTGGCGGCTGGTTCGTCACCTCATGGGTCGGCAGGTCGCGGCGCGGCTCCATCATCGGGTCCTCCTTCGGTCGAGCGTAGGGGGGAATCGGGACGCAAGGAAAACGAAACCCGGCGTCACGCGGGGGATTCCCTTTTGCGAATCAATGTGCGAATCTCTGCCCTAGCACCCCGTCAGAGGGCGCGACACCTGAGGCAGACACGAATTTCATGGCGCGCAGCGTTTCCCTTACCGGGCTTTTCCTGCCTGTGGTCCTCCTGTTCATCGGGGCCTATTTCACCTTCACCGCGGTGCAGGGAAACTATGGGTTGTTCCAGCGCATCCAGATCTCGGCCGAGGCCGACCGGCTGGAGTTGCAGCTTGCCGCCCTGCAGTCCGAGGTCGCGCGGATGGAGATCCTGACGCGGCGGCTGTCGGACGATTACCTCGACCTCGACCTTCTCGACGAACAGGTGCGCGACGTGCTGGGCTACGTCCGCAGCGACGAGATCATCCTGCCCTGACCCCCTTTCCTTCGCGGTTCTGTCGCCCTGCCGGTGCAGGAACCGCTTTGCGTCGCCTGCATGTCCCTGCGTCAGGATTGCGGGGTGCATTCCGGCGTTGCGTCTGTTATAAAAATGTTCAACGTTAAACTATCTCTGCGACCGGGGGAGGATGACCGGGATGGCACCACGCAAGACAGCGGCCGCGAGCACGGACGCCAAGCCGAACGTCTCGGCCGAAGAACTCAAGACCTTCTACCGCGAGATGCTGCTGATCCGCCGGTTCGAGGAAAAGGCCGGCCAGCTCTACGGCATGGGCCTGATCGGCGGGTTCTGTCACCTCTACATCGGGCAGGAAGCGGTCGTCGTCGGCCTCGAGGCCGCCGCGGAAGAGGGCGACAAGCGCGTCACCTCCTACCGCGACCACGGCCACATGCTGGCCTGCGGCATGGACCCCAAGGGCGTCATGGCCGAGCTGACCGGCCGCGAGGGCGGCTATTCCAAGGGCAAGGGCGGCTCGATGCACATGTTCTCGAAAGAGAAACATTTCTACGGCGGCCACGGCATTGTCGCCGCCCAGGTGCCAATCGGCGCCGGGCTTGCCCTGTCGGACAAGTACAAGGGAAATGATCGCGTCACCTTCACCTACTTCGGCGATGGCGCGGCGAACCAGGGCCAGGTCGCCGAGACCTACAACATGGCGCAACTCTGGGACCTGCCCTGCATCTTCGTGATCGAGAACAACCAGTACGCGATGGGTACCTCGGTGAAGCGCTCGACCAAATCCCCCGACTTCTGGGAGCGCGGCGCGGCCTACGGCATCGCCGGCGAGGCGGTCGACGGGATGGACGTGCTGGCGGTGAAGGCCGCGGGCGAAAAGGCCGTCGCGCACTGCCGCGCGGGCAAGGGCCCCTACATCCTCGAGGTCATGACCTACCGCTACCGCGGCCATTCCATGTCCGACCCGGCCAAGTACCGCACCCGCGAAGAGGTGCAGGAGATGCGCGAGAAGCGCGATTCGATCGAGCATGTGCGCCAGCTTCTGCTGACCGGCGGCCATGCCTCCGAGGACGACCTCAAGAAGATCGACAAGGACATCAAGGACATCGTCAACGAGGCCGCGGAGTTTTCCAAGGAAAGCCCGGAGCCCGCGATCGACGAGCTCTGGACCGACATCTACGCCGACGTGGCGCCGCAGGACGCCTGAAGGGGACATAAAGACATGGCAACCGAAATTCTCATGCCTGCGCTCTCCCCCACGATGGAGGAAGGCACGCTGGCGAAGTGGCTCGTGAAAGAGGGCGACACCGTCTCGGCCGGCGACATCATCGCCGAGATCGAGACCGACAAGGCGACGATGGAATTCGAGGCGGTAGACGAGGGCGTCGTCGGCAAACTTCTTGTGAAAGAAGGCACCGAGGGCGTGAAGGTGAACACGCCCATCGCCATCATCGGCGAAGAGGGCGAGGACATGTCCGAGGCCAAGGCGGAAAGCGCGCCGGCGCCCGTCGCGCTGGAAACCTCCGAAGGCCGCGCCGACCCGAAGCCCGCCAACGGCGCCAGCCCGTCCCAGCCCGCAAGCCCCCGGCCCGCGCAGACGCCGGACTGGCCCGAAGGCACCAAGATGAAGACCCAGACCGTGCGCGAGGCGCTCCGCGACGCCATGGCCGAGGAAATGCGCGCCGATGACAGCGTCTTCGTCATGGGCGAGGAGGTGGCCGAGTACCAGGGCGCCTACAAGATCACGCAAGGGCTGCTCGACGAGTTCGGCGCCAAGCGCGTCATCGACACGCCGATCACCGAGCACGGTTTCGCCGGCATCGGCGTCGGCGCGGCCTTCGGCGGGCTCAGGCCCATCGTGGAGTTCATGACCTTCAACTTCGCCATGCAGGCGATGGACCAGATCATCAACTCGGCGGCCAAGACGCTCTACATGTCGGGCGGCCAGATGGGCGCGCCGATGGTGTTCCGCGGCCCGAACGGCGCCGCCGCCCGCGTGGGCGCGCAGCACAGCCAGGACTACGCCGCCTGGTATTCCAGTGTCCCGGGACTGAAGGTGGCGATGCCCTACTCCGCCGCCGACGCCAAGGGACTGCTCAAGACCGCGATCCGCGACCCGAACCCGGTGATCTTCCTCGAGAACGAGATCCTCTACGGGCGTTCCTTCGAGGTGCCGGATCTCGATGATTTCACCGTGCCCTTCGGCAAGGCGAAGATCTGGCGCGAGGGCAGCGATGTCACCATCGTCAGCTTCGGCATCGGCATGACCTACGCGCTGGAGGCGGCCGAGAAGCTGGCCCAAGACGGCGTCGAGGCCGAGGTGATCGACCTGCGCACGCTGCGCCCGCTGGACTACGACACGGTGATCGAGAGCGTGAAGAAAACCAACCGCTGCGTGACGGTCGAGGAAGGTTTCCCGGTCGGCGCGATCGGCAACCACCTGTCGGCCTACATCATGACCCACGCCTTCGATTACCTCGACGCCCCGGTGCTGAACTGCACCGGCAAGGACGTGCCGATGCCCTATGCCGCGAACCTCGAAAAGCTCGCGCTGACATCGGTGGCCGAAGTGATCGAGGCCGTGAAGCAAGTGACCTACCGGTAAGGAGAGCGCGCGATGCCAACGGAAATCCTGATGCCCGCGCTGTCTCCCACGATGGAGGAAGGCACGCTGTCGAAATGGCTCGTCAAGGAGGGTGACACCGTCGCCTCGGGCGACATCCTGGCCGAGATCGAGACCGACAAGGCGACGATGGAATTCGAAGCCGTGGACGAGGGCGTGATCGGCAAGATCCTTGTAGAAGAAGGCACCGAGGGCGTGAAGGTGAACGCCCCCATCGCCATTCTTCTGGAAGAAGGTGAAAGCGCCGGGGATATCGACAGCGGCAAGCCGGCGAAATCCGAGGCTCCGAAGGAGAGCGACAAGGCGGAGGCCCCTGCCCCCGAGAAGCCCGAGACCAAGGCAACCGCCGCGACGCCAGCCGCCGGCAGCGCGCCGCCCGCCCCCACGTCCGGGGATGGCTCGCGCATCTTCGCCTCGCCCCTCGCGCGCCGGATCGCGGCCGACAAGGGGCTGGACCTCGCGCAGGTGAAGGGCTCCGGCCCGCATGGCCGGATCGTGAAGGCGGATGTCGAAGGCGCCAGCGCCGCGCCGAAAGCGGAAGCCGCAGCCGCGGCGGCCCCTGCCCCGGCCGCGAAAGCCGCGGGCGGAATGCCGACCGGCCCGGATGCCGCGCAGGTCATGAAGATGTACGAGGGCCGCGAGACCGAGGAGGTCAAGCTCGACGGCATGCGCCGCACCGTCGCCGCGCGCCTGACCGAGGCCAAGCAGACGATCCCGCATTTCTACCTGCGCCGCGACATCAAGCTCGACGCGCTGATGGCGTTCCGGGGCCAGCTGAACAAGCAGCTGGAGACGCGCGGCGTGAAGCTGTCGGTGAACGACTTCATCATCAAGGCCTGCGCCAACGCGCTGCAACAGGTGCCCGCCGCCAATGCGGTCTGGGCCGGCGACCGAATCCTGCGGCTGATCCCGTCCGACGTCGCCGTGGCCGTGGCCGTCGATGGCGGGCTCTTCACCCCGGTCCTGAAGGACGCGCACCAGAAGTCGCTGTCGGCGCTGTCCTCCGAGATGAAGGACCTCGCCACCCGCGCCCGAGACCGCAAGCTCGCGCCCCATGAATATGTCGGCGGGTCATTCGCAGTCTCGAACCTCGGGATGTATGGGATCGACAATTTCGACGCCGTCATCAACCCGCCGCATGGCGCGATCCTGGCCGTCGGCGCGGGCGTGAAGAAGCCCGTCGTCGGCGCGGATGGCGAGCTGACCGTGGCGACCATCATGTCGGTCACGCTCAGCGTCGATCACCGGGTCATCGACGGCGCGCTCGGGGCCGAGCTTCTGAAGGCAATCGTTGACAACCTCGAGAACCCGATGGTTATGCTGGCCTGATCCAGCGATTGCGGCGCCGGGGAGGAGTGGCGACGCATTCAAGACGGGGCCGCGCGATCGTGCGGCCCCGTTGCGTTTGCGGGTCCGGTTTGATCTGCCGCAAGGTCCGCCCCCGCGCCGCGCCCTATTGCTCCGGCAGAGTTGCCGGAAAGGGCCCGCTGCATGGACTGGAAGAACACGCTTCGCCACACCTCCTCGATCCTCGGGCCGCTGCGCGCCGAGCAGGCCGCGACGGCCAAGGGGTTTCACGACCTGCACGAGGCCGCACTGGCCGAGGGGGCGCTCAGCACCAAGCACAAGGAACTGATTGCGCTGGCCATCGGCATCTCGAAACAATGCAACGACTGTATCGGCTACCACGTGAAGGCCGCGATCCGCGCCGGCGCCACCCGCGAGGAAATGGCCGAGATGATCAACGTGGTGGTGCTGATGAACGGCGGTCCCGGCTACATGTACGGCGTGAAGGCGATGGAGGCCTACGACCAGCTTTCGTGAGCATCACGGCTGCAGCGCCTTCCACGTTCCGGGCTTCAGCCCCTCGACCGTGTGCGGGCCTACGGAAAACCGGATCAGGCGCAGAACCGGCAGGCCGACATGGGCGCACATGCGCCGGACCTGCCGGTTGCGACCCTCGGTGATGGTGAGTTTCAGCCAGGCCTCAGGCACGGATTTGCGGAAGCGCACCGGCGGGTCGCGGGGCCAGAGCCAGCCGGGCTCGGCCACCTCCTCCACCCGTGCGGGCCGCGTCGGGCCGTCCTTCAGCGTCACGCCCGTGCGCAGCGCCTCCAGCGCCTCCCCGGTCGGCGTGCCCTCGACCAGCGCGAAATAGGTCTTGGGCGTGGCCGAGGCCGGGTCGGTCAGCCGCGCCTGCAGGATGCCGTCATTGGTGAGCAGCAGCAGCCCCTCGCTGTCGCGGTCGAGCCGCCCGGCGGGATACATTCCCGGCATGTCGAGAAACCGCTTCAGCCCCGGCCAGTGCCCGTCGTCGGTGAACTGGCTCAGCACGTCCATCGGCTTGTTGAAGCCGATCAGCCGCGTCTCGCTTTTTGCGACGCGCGGACGGGGGCGCGGACGACTCATGGCCGCGCCCGAACCTGCGCACAGACCCGTGTGCGGAGGCGCCGGTTGACGCTCGCCATCGTCATGGCATCTATCGCTGCACTGCAGAAAGGACCGCCCCGATGATTCCGCACCGCTACGCCTCCATCCTTTTCGGCCTGATCCTGTCGGGCCTGATGTCCGCCATCGTCTCGGGCATCGCGACGGTGCGCACTTTGGGGATCGTCCCCGACTTCGCGGCGATCTGGGCCGGGTCCTGGATCACCTCCTGGGCGGTGGCGTTTCCGACGGTGCTGGTCGTGGCCCCGCTCGCCCGCCGCCTCGTCGCAGCGCTGACCGACGCGCCGCAGGCCGGGACGCGCTGACGGGGCCGGGCTCATCCGCCCTGCCCCGCCGTCCAGGCCGCGAGCCAGCGCTTCGGCGCCATCTCTTCCCAGGTGCGCCGCAGCCGCGCCTCGGCCCAGCCGGGGTCGATGCGGCCCGCCGCGACCAGCAAGATGCCACTTCGCGCGTAATGCGGGTGCATCACGAAGGTCTCGGGGTCGGCGTCCTGCAGCATCTCGCGCTCCTCGACCGAGCCCTTGAAGCAGGCCGCGTCGATCATCGGCGACCACCAGCACCACATCTTGCCATGGGCCTTGAGGTTGGGGTTGCCCCAGCTCACCGCCTCCTCGACCTTCGGCAGGTCGAGCGAGAGGGCCAGCGCGCGGAGTTCCGGCCAGCTGCGGATCGGGTCAGTCATCGCGCAGCGTCTCGAACTCGGAGTTGCTGGCGTGATAGACCACGCGCTCCAGCCGCGGGTCGCCGTAGGCGCGCGCGTTGGTGACATGGCCGTCCTCGCCGCTGACCCTCACCAGCGTCTCGCCGTCCTGCCAGACCATCTGCAGCCCGTGCTCGGGGTCCCAGCCGCAGTTCGCGGAGAGGCTGACAAAAACCCGTTCCGCGTCGTCGCGGTCGGGCACGAGCCGCAGCGCAGTGACGGTGACATGGCGCCAGATGTCATCGGGCGTGGCGGGGGGCGGCATGTCGCCATCGAGCGTCTCGGCCCCGATCTCGGCCCGCAGATCCTGGTAACAGGCATGGACGTGGCGGGTCGCCCCTGTCTTCTGCCCGCGCCCGAGCGACAGGAAGCGTTCCAGCGCGCGGGCCTCGGCGGGGGTCATCTCGGCGCCCACGTCAAGCGGCACGACCGCCTTCCCGAACATCGGCAGGGTGATGGTCGCCTCCACCATCAGTGCGCCGTGGCCCAGTTGGCGCCCTGCCCGGCATCGACCACCAGCGGCACGGCGAAGCGCACCACCGGGTCGGCCGCGCCCTCCATCACGTCGCGGGCACGGGTGACGAGGGTGTCGACGGCGGCCTCATCCACCTCGAACAGCAGTTCGTCATGGACCTGCAGCAGCATCTTCGCCGGCAGCCCGTCGATCGCGGCCTCCATCCGGATCATCGCGCGGCGGATCACGTCGGCGGCGGTGCCCTGGATCGGCGCGTTGATCGCGGCGCGCTGCGCGAAGCCCGCGCCGGGGCCCTTGGCGTTGATCTCGGGCGTGTGGATCTTGCGGCCGAACAGCGTCTGGACGTAGCCGTTTTCCTTCGCGAAACCCTTGGTCGCGTCCATGTAGTCGCGGATGCCGGGGAAACGTTCGAAATAGCGGTCGATGAAGCCCTGCGCCTCGGCCCGCGGGATGCGCAGGTTGCGGGCAAGGCCGAAGCCGGAAATGCCGTAGATCACGCCGAAGTTGATCGCTTTGGCCTGCCGCCGCACATCGGGTGTCATCTGGTCCAGCGGCACGCCGAACATTTCCGACGCGGTGGCGGCGTGGATGTCCTGCCCCTCGCGGAACGCCTGTTTCAGCGCGTCGATGCCCGCGATATGGGCGAGGATGCGCAGCTCGATCTGGGAATAGTCGAGCGAGACCAGAACCTTGCCCGGCTCAGCCACGAAAGCCTCGCGGATGCGGCGGCCTTCCTCGGTGCGCACCGGGATGTTCTGCAGGTTCGGGTCGGTCGAGGCGAGCCGCCCGGTGTTGGCCCCCGCGATGGAGTAGGAGGTGTGGACGCGCCCGGTATCGCGGTTGATGTGGTCTTGCAGCGCGTCGGTGTAGGTCGATTTCAGCTTGCTGAGTTGCCGCCAGTCGAGCACGCGGGCAGGCAGGTCATGGGTGGTCGCCAGATCCTCCAGCACATCGGCCGGGGTGGCGTATTTTCCGGTCTTGCCGGTCTTGCCGCCGTCCAGCCCCATCTTGTCGAACAGGATCTCGCCCAGTTGCGCGGGCGAGCCCACGTTGAACCTCTGCCCGGCAAGCTCGTAGATCTCGTCCTCCAGCCCGGCCATCTTCTGCGCGAAGGCGTTGGACATGCGCGAGAGCACATCGCGGTCGACCTTGATGCCGGCCATTTCCATCCGCGCCAGCACCGGCACCAGAGGGCGTTCCAGCGTCTCGTAGACGGTGGTGACGCGGGCGCGGTGAAGCTGCGGCTTGAACGTCTGCCAGAGCCGCCAGGTCACGTCCGCATCCTCGGCCGCGTAGGGTGCCGCGTCGTCGATCGTCACCCGGTCAAAGGTGATCTGGCCCTTGCCCGAGCCCAGCAGCGTCTTGATCGGGATGCAGGTGTGGCCAAGGTAGCGGTCGGCCAGCGCGTCCATCCCGTGCCCGTGGAGGCCCGCGTTCATCGCGTAGGACATCAGCATCGTGTCGTCGATCGGGGCCACGTCGATGCCGCACCGCGCCAGGATCTTCACGTCATACTTGGCGTTTTGCAGGATCTTCAGGACGGCGGCATCCTCTAGCAGCGGCTTCAGCATCGACAGCGCGAGGTCCAGGTCCATCTGCCCCTCGGCCAGCGCGTCAGAACCGAACAGCCCCTCGCCGCCCTCGGCCTTGTGGATCAGCGGGATGTAGCAGGCGACGCCCGGCCCGGTGGCAAGCGAGATGCCGACCAGATCGGCGGTCATCTCGTTCAGGCCGGTGGTCTCGGTATCGAGCGCGACCTCGCCGCGCGCCGTGGCGCGGTCGATCCAATGCTGCAGCGCCACGGCGTCGCGCACCACCTCGTAGACCTTGGTGTCGATCGGCGGCATCGCGGGCGCGTCGTGCGCGGCCGGCTCGGCCCCGCGCGGGTCGGTGTCGGGGATGGCGGGCGGCTCGATCCCCATTCCCTCGGCGATGCGCTTGGTGAGCGTGCGGAACTCCATCCGCGTGAGGAAGTCCAGCAGCACCTCGGGGTCCGGCGCGAGAACCTCGAGGTCGTCGAGCGTCCAGTCCATCGGGGTCCGGTCGTCCAGCGTCACCAGCTGTTTCGACAGGCGGATCTGGTCGGCGAAGTCGATCAGCGTCTGGCGGCGCTTGGGCTGCTTGATCTCTTCGGCGCGGGCAAGAAGCGTCTCCAGATCGCCGAATTCGTTGATGAGCAGCGCCGCCGTCTTCACCCCGATGCCGGGCGCGCCGGGGATGTTGTCGACACTGTCGCCGGCCAGCGCCTGCACGTCGATGACGCGGTCGGGGCCGACGCCGAACTTGGCCTCGACGCCTTCGCTGTCGATGCGGGCGTTCTTCATCGCATCGAACATCTCCACCCCGCCGCCGACAAGCTGCATCAGGTCCTTGTCGGACGAGATGATGGTGCAGCGCCCGCCAGCCTCGCGCGCCTGGCGGGCCAGCGTCGCGATGATGTCGTCGGCCTCGTAATTCTCCAGCTCCAGGCAGGCGAGGTTGAAGGCGCGCGTCGCCTCGCGGGTCAGCGGGATCTGCGGGCGCAATTCTTCGGGCATCGCCTCGCGGTTGGCCTTGTAGAGGTCGTACATGTCGTTGCGGAAGGTGTGGCTGCCCTTGTCGAAGACGACGGCCGCGTGCGTCGGCGCATCGGGGCCGGTGTTGGCCTCGATCATGCGGTGGATCATGTTGCAGAAGCCCGCGACCGCCCCGATCGGCATCCCGTCGGACTTGCGCGTCAGCGGCGGCAGCGCGTGGTAGGCGCGGAAGATGAAGGCCGAGCCGTCGACGAGATGAAGGTGATGTCCCTTGCCGAATGCCATTGTCGCGCTCCCCCGTGTCCCGTGCCTGTCGCGCCTGTTCTAGCGCGGGCCGGTCCGCGCCGCGACCCGGTTTTTGCCGTCCTCAGCGCAGCGCCTCTGCCCGCCACAGCGCCAGCCGGACGGAATAGGGCGTGGGGGTCCAGAGCCCGGCGGCGACACCGGCCTGCCGCAGCATGTCGGACACCCAGGTGTTGCAGGTCCGCAGGATGTGAAATCGCCCCTCCGCCTCGAAGAAGCCGTCGGTGCCGGTGAAGCCCGCGCCGAGGATCGGCGGGCCGGTGACGGTCGCGGTGATGGCATCGAGCAGGGCCGCGTATTGCGCCTGCGAGAGGCGGATACGCGGCGGCTCGAAGCCGGCGGGAAAGGCCCCGATTACGTCGATGCGAAGGACCGAGGCATCGCCCGTCACCGCGCGCCAGGTCGGGCCAAAGGTGATGTCGGCAAAGGTGCCGGCCGTGGTGTAGAAGTCGCGCGCGCCCCAGCCGACGATCAGGTGGCGCACATCGGGGTGGGCCAGCGGCACGCCCGCGCCTGCGGCGAAGCCAAGCGCCGCGCGCGTCTCTGGCGTGGCGGGCAGGATGAAATCGACGTGGATCGGGCCGTAAAGCAGCGCGATTTCCACCGTGTCGCCCTGCGGCAGGTCGGCCGCGCGGCCGGGGATGAGACCGCCAAGCGCCGCCGCGACGAGGAAAGCCGCGACTGTTCCGAGAAGAGCCGCAAACACCCACCCAGTCCAGAGCGTCAGCCTGCGGGCAAGGCTCATTCCGCGGGTTTCACCGCGTCGGCAAAATCCTGGTGGATGAATTTCTTGTCGCAATAGCCACATTCGACCCAGCCGCGATCGGGCGGGATCGACAACCAGACCCGCGGGTGGCCCAGGGCCCCCTCGCCGCCGTCGCAGGCGACACGGTAGGCGGTGACGATCTCGGTTTCGGGCGGGGCGATGGGCATGGCGCAAGATCCTCGGCTCGGACGTCGCGTGCGATATGGCAGGTTGCGCCGGGTCGGGCAAGGGTCGGGCAAGGGGTCACGCCCCCTGCCCGGTCGCGACTTGCGGGCTCAGCCGCGCGTGATGCGGACCGCGAAGCAGTTGTTCCGGGCCGAGCGCACGTCGACGAAAGCGACGGCCGGGTTTGCGAGCAGCGCGTCGGCCCGCACGGCAACCTCGTCTCGCGGCGTGATCGCGCCGGTTCCGTAGATGATCCGCTCGTCGGCGGAATAAGCCTTTACCAGGTAATCGGGCGAGGTGGTGAGATTGGCCGGAACCTCCGGCCCCGCGCCGCTTGCGCAGGTGTCTTCGCAGAGGAAGATCGGCCCGGTCTCGGCATAGGGATGCGCCGTGGCGAAGGGCCGCCAGGCCAGCACCAACACGCCCTGCCCCGCAGGCACGTCCCTGAGGCAATGACGGCAGGGCACGCCCGAGCCGTCGGACTGAGCATAATGTTCTGCGGCGTGGCCGTAGGCGTCGGGCGTGCCGGCGCGCAGCGCCTCGGCGGTGGCGGTGTCGAGACCCTGGAAGTGAAGCGGCATGGCTGAGTTCTCCTTTTCTGGAGCCTCAGCCCTAGCAAGACGCCGCTCGCACCCGCGACCCGAAGCTTGCGCTTTCGCGTCAGGCGGGCTTTTGCAGCATCCGTCCCAGCGGGCGGCCCGACAGGATATGGACGTGGTAATGCGGCACTTCCTGCACCGCGACCTCGCCCGCGTTCGAAATGGTGCGGTAGCCCTGCCCGCCCTCGCCCGGCTGCAACCCCTTCTCGGCGCAGATCCGGCCGATGGTGCGCCAGAAATCCACGATCTCGGCCTCGGAGGCTTCCAGCGCGAAGTGATCGGCGCAGACATAGGGCCCCTTGGGGATCACCAGAACATGCACCGGCGCCTGGGGCGAGATGTCGTCGAAGGCCAGCGTGTGCTCGGTCTCGGTCACGGTGCGGTTCGGGATCTCGCCGCGCAGGATCTTGGCGAAGATGTTGGCGGGATCGTAGGCGTAGGGCATGACGCGCGTCCTTTGTCAGTCGGCGAAAAGATAGGGGGTGTCGGCAAGGGTCTGGCCTGCCTCGGGCGGGATGCCGAAGAAATCCGACAGCACGGCGGCATTCTCGGCGGCGGAGCGGTCTTGCCGGATGCGCCAGTGGCGCGGAAACTCCGCCTCGCGGATGCGAACCGATTCATCGGCGAACTCGTGGCGCAGGGTGGGCAGCATCCGCGCGACGACCTCCTCCGGCGTTCCGCGCGTCGCCAGCCCGACGCGGCGGGCGTGGCCGATCAGGTAATGGTCGTCGAAGGTGCATTGCAGCTCGAGAATGCGGGTGTTGGCGCGGTCCGACATGAAATCCTGCATCAGCGCGATGTTGCCGGGGTCGAGGCAGATCATCAACCGGTCGGTGCCGTAATAGTCGAACAGCATCCGCATCAGCGCGCGGCGGTGGCGGTTGCGCTTTTCCAGCGTCCGCTCGATCCCGCCCAGGTGCGGCACCGGGCAGACCGCCTCGTCGAACAGGTATTCGACGCCGCGCACGTCGAGCTGGTCGGAGGCTGCGTGAAGCATCCGCTTGGCGACATGCCATTTCTTGCACACCAGCATGTAGAGGTTGCGGTCGGGCCCAAGCGTGCTTTCGCGTTCCCAGAACCGCGTGCCGTAGCGCTTGCCGATCCGCCCGCGCCCAGTCAGGAAGGCGTGCAGCTTTTCGCCCTCCTGGCTGGTGGCGAAATCGGTGCGGTCCGATTCCCACAGCGCGCCCAGCCGATCCTTCAGCAGCGCCGCCTCGGGGCTGATCTTGCGCGCGAAGAGGTAATCCTGCGAGATCAGCAGGTCGTACTGGTCGTTGTAGAAACTGACCGGCATGCCGTAATCGCTGAACATCTTGAAGGTCAGCGTCCGGCTTTCGATCTCGCGCTCGGGCACGAGATGGCGCACGAGCGTCTGGAAGAAGGTTTCGTCGGGGATCCAGGTGGTCGAGAAGAACCGCACCACGTCGCGGCGCTGACGGCAGAACTCCAGCACCTTCTCGATCGTGCGGCGGCGCAGGCACCACCACTGGCTGCCGATCTGCACCTCGATGTCCTCGGGGATGCGGCGCTTGAGGCCGAACCATTTCTGCAGCTCGAAGCTGCGGTAGAACAGCCATTTCTGCGCGCGCTCGTTGAACCAGTGGCGGTAGATCAGGCGTTCTTCCTTGAACCCGGTCTTGATCCAGGCGGAGGTGAAGAAATCGAAGCTTTCGACATAATCGCGGTCATGCGCATCGAGGAAGCGGTGCGCGTAGGCCGCCGATTTCACCGGCAGGCAGTCGCCCGAGAGCATGTAGAAATGCGTGGCGTCCGGAAACGTGCGCTCGGCCATCTCCAGCGCGTAGAGCGTGGCCTGCACCAGGCTCCACGCGCCCCAGCCGCACTTGATGCGGCGCGCAGCGAAGCAGACGCCGGGGTTGTCGGCCAGCGCCGCCGTGATTCTGGCATAGTCCGCCGCCTTGGACCGCGCATCGAAATGGATCGAGACACAGTCGCCTGTCGCCGTCAGGCGCTGCGCCTGTCGGATGATCGCTTGCGGGTCCTTATGGCACAGCAGGATGAAGGCTATCTTTGCCATGCGGGAAACAACTGGCCTCAATCTTTCCTTTTTGTGTGAATACTATTAGCCAACGGAGATTGAAGACGCACGTGTTGTTTGCTCTTCATGGGCAAACGGACGAGGCGCGCCCGGACCGGGCACCAATCAAGAGGCCAAGAGCATGGGGTTTCCCGGAACCTGGATGACGGAGAGCGAAAGCGTGGTCTACCGCGTGGTGCCGAAGTGCGCCTGCTCGACCATCGGCCAGATCCTCTACTATTCCGACAACGGCGTGTATTTCGACGGTGACATCCACGATGCCTCGGGCGGCATGCACAAATGGTCGATCGACGCGAGCCAGCCGGTGATCGAACGCAACGTGCGCGGCCGCGAGACCTACACCTTCACCTGCGTGCGCAACCCCTACACGCGCATCCTGTCGTCGTTTTTCGACAAGATCTGCGGCATCCAGCGCAACGGCAAGCGCTACCGCGGCAACCTGGTGCCGCTCCTGATCCAGAAATACGGGATCGAGGTCGGCGGCGAGGACGGCAAGGGTGAGTTCGACCAGATCGCCTCGTTCCGCCGGTTTCTGCTGTTCACGCGCGACACCATCCGCTGGCGCCGCCCGATGGAGCCCGACATCCACTGGTCTGCGATGGCGGGCCATGTCTCCACGCTCATCGTGAATGGCGGGCGTTACGACAACATCTTCTGGACCGAGAAGTTCAACGAGGGGATGCAGTCGGTTCTGGACGCGATCGAGGTGAAGAACCCGGTCGATCTGGCAGAGGTGCCGCGCTTCAACGAAAGCGAGGGGCACGGCCCCAAGCGGCTGCACCCGGTCGAGGATTACTTTGACGACCTGTCGATGCATCTCGTCTACGAGATCTATCACCGCGATTTCGACCTGTTCAGATACGACTTCGAGAACCCCGGCAACAAGCTGCCCGTGGGCGAGATCGACCTCGACGAGGTGCACGCCAAGCTCGGCGACTGACGGGGCGCCAAGCGTGGCACGATAGCCGCAGCGCCGCGCCGAATGCGGGTGCCGCGACCCATTGTCGTTGCGGCATCGGAACGGCCCTGACAGGTTCGCGTCAATCAATTTTGATGCAGTTTCAATTTCGAGGGTATTATGACCCCACTGACTCACCGGTTCGCCGCGGCCGCCCTGGCCGCGTTGCTTTTGTCGCCCGGCACCGCCGGGGCTCAGACCGCCGCGCTGGAAAGCCAGCGGCAGGCGGTCTTCGCCCAGCTTCTCTCCGCCCCCGCCGACCGAACGCTGATGCTGCAATACGCGCGGCTTTCGGTGCAGCTGCGCGATTTCGAGGCTGCGGCCGCGACGCTGGAGCGGTTCGTCGATCTTGACCCCGGCAACACCGGCGCGCGGATCGAGCTTGCCATCGCGTATTTCTCGCTCGGTGCCTATGACGTGGCCGAATACCACCTCGCCGCTGCTGCCGCCTCGGGCGCGCTGACGCCGGAGCAGGCCGAGCGCGTGGCAACCTACCGCGACGAAGCCGCAGGGCGCAACCAGCCCAGCCAGTTCAGCGGCCGCGTGGCCATCGGGCAGGCGTGGCTGCGCGAAGCCGACACCTCCGGCACCTTCGGCACCGCCGAGCTTGACTGGCGCATCGACATGGGCGGGCCGCATGCCGCCGAATGGCTGACGCAGCTCAGCTTTTCCAGTTACGTGCCTGGCGAGCAAAGCTTCGGCGAGCGCCAGATCGCGCGCCTGCGCACCGGCCCCGAGTTTCGTCTGGTCGGCGAAGTGCATGGCCCCCGCCTGCAACCCTATCTGGAACTGACGGCGTTCCGCGACGACAGCTTCGGCTTTGGCGACTACAACGCGGCAGCACTCGGTTTCGCCTACCAGAACCCGCACAATGCCTTCTGGACCAGCTATGCCGATGTGCAGGTCGGCCGGGCCGAGGCAGATGCCGCCTTCGGGCAGGACTTCGATTTCCACGAGGCGAGCTTTGGCGCGAGCTACCGGCCGTCACGCGACACGCGCATTCGCGGCACGTTGCGCTGGCGCGTCGAGGACAGTGATTTCCAGATGCTCACCACCCACGGGCTGCGGGTCGAGGCGTTGCACAGCTTCGACACCGGCCTCAGCCTTCTGCCGCGGCGGTGGGAACTGCGCGGATTTGCGCAGCGCGACTATCTCGAGTTCGACTACGGCGGCGGCTTTTCGGACGAGGCGATCGACACCGCCTATGGCGGCGGGCTGCGGGCCTTCGTGACCGAAGATCTGTTTCTCGAAGCGCGCGGCAGCCGGCTGAAGCGCGAATTCGACTACGGGTTCACGCAGGAAGAAACCGTGTATTCCCTGCAAATCGGATGGGAGTTCTGAGATGATGCGCCCCCTCGCCCTTCTCCGCCCCGCCCTTCTTGCCGCCGCGTTCGCCCTGCCCGCCTCGGCACAGCAGATCGGCACCGTCGCGTCGTCGGAGCCGACCCTGCGCGGCACGCCCCCCGGGGCCGCCACCCGCACGCTGGCGCTCGGCAGCGGCCTTGTCTCGAACGAGACCGTGGCCAGTTCTGCCTCGGGACGCGGGCAGCTTCTGTTCGCGGACCAGTCGACGCTCAGCCTGGCGCCGAACACCACCATCGTGCTCGACCGCTTTGTCTACGACCCGGCCAGCGGCGCCGGCGCGGTCGGGCTGTCGTTGACCGAAGGCGCGCTGCGCTTCATCGGCGGCACGCTGTCGCGCCAGCAGGATGCGGTGATCACGACGCCGACCGCCTCCATCGGCATTCGCGGGTCAACGGTGCTGGTGCTCTACCGCGGCGGCCAGACCTACGCGATCTTCATCGCGGGCGAGCGGATGTGCATCGTGTCGGGTGGCACGCAAAGCTGCACCAGCCGCCAGGGTGGCGTGCTGACGAACGACGGCTATGCCGGCTCTGTCGCGTCCGAGTTCCTGACGCTGATCCTGTCGCTGATCGACGGCAACCCCGCCGGCGGCGGCGGCACCGGCCCCGGAACCGGCGTCGACAACCCCAACCCGTCCGAGCGTGGGCCGGTCTCGACCATCGGCGAGGAATTCGACCGGATGATCTTCGAGGATGATTTCACCCTCGACGCGATCTTCGAGTTTCTTGAGGAAAACTATTTCTACGAAGAGTGACGGTCCGGCGTCTCGCGCGGCAGGCGGCTAACGTTTGGCCCCTGCCCGCTCCGCCCCATCCCAATCCTGGGGTGGCGGGCTGCGCAGGAAGGCCGCGATCCGGTCGAGGTAGAGCTGCGCCAGAAGCGGCGTGTCGCAGAAAGGCACTTCCATCGTGGCCAGGTCGGTGAACCGATCCTCCGCCGTGGTCCAGTTGCGGCCAAGATAGGCGGCGCGGGCGGTTTCGAGCGTATCCGCGAAATCGCCCAACCCCGGCGCATCCGAGGGCACCACCAGGTAGACCGGCACGGCGGTGGAAAAGCCTTTGGCCGCGATCAGGTCGAGCTGAACCGCCCGCAACCCCTCGGGCAGGGACGCGACCGTCGTCGCGCCGACGCAGTTCGCGACGCCGTAGATCCGCGTCAGACCCTCGAGCCGGGCGGCGAGCGTCACGCTGTCGCCGATCGCGGTGTAGCTGAGCCGGTCGCGCGAGCCCATCAGCCCGACCGAGGCCGGGCCGGTGTTGATGCCGATCCCGAGCGCCACTTCGGGCAGGCCCTGCGCCGTCAGCGCAGCGCTGGCGCGGCTGGCCGCCGCCTCGATCCCGGCCAGCGCCCTGAGGGCTGCGGCGGCGTGGTCCTTGCGCGCGATGGGCGCGTTCCAGAACGCCATCACGGCATCGCCCATGAACTTGTCGATGGTGGCGCCCGCGTCGAGCAGCGCGTCGGCCAGCGCCGAGAGCCAGGTGTTCACCAGCGCCACGACCCGGTCGGGCGCCATGCCCTCGGTCACGGTGGAAAAGCCGCGCATGTCGATGAAGATCACCGTCAGCTCGCGCTCCGCCCCCTCCGGGGTCAGGGCCGCGGCGGGGTTCGCCTCGATCCGTCCGATCAGTTCGGGCGGCAGGAAATAGGCGAAGCGGTCGCGGATGACCCGGCGCGCCCGATCCTTGGCCAGAAAGCCCAGCGTGGTGCCCGGGACGTAGACCATCAGCACGGTCAGGACCGGCAGCACCGGGTCGAACAGCAGCCCCGCCCGCGAAAAGGCCAGAAGTCCGCCCAGCACCGCGCCCGCGATCAGCCCCACCGAGGCGAGAAGCCCGAGCACCGGACGTTCGCGCAGTTGCAAGAGCGTCAGCGCCAGCCCCGACAGGACGACCAGCAGGATCTCGAGGCCAGGCATCCAGTCGGGTCGCGACAGGAAATGCCCGGTGGCGATCTGCTCGATGATCTCGGCATGCAGCGTCACGCCCGAAATCTGGTTGTCGAGCGGCGTGGTGCGCAGGTCGAACAGCCCCTGCGCGGAGGAACCGACCAGCACGATCCTCCCGGCAATCCGTGCCTCGAGCTCCGGGTCGATGCCATCGGCCTCCAGGATGTCGCCCACGGGCGTCACCCGCTCGGGCCGGTAGCCGGTGAAGTGGATGCGAAACCGGCCGTTGGCCTCGACCGGAAACTCCAGTGCGCCGGTGCGCATCGCCACCGCCGCGACGGTCCCGCCCGAGACCTCACCCGAGGCCTCGCTTGTGCGCAGGATGTGCCCGCCCGCGCCCTGCGCCACCCGCAGCAGTTCCGCCGAGAGCGAAGGGATCAGCGTGCCGCCGATGTCGCTGACCATCGGCACCGTGCGCGTCACGCCATCGGCGGTCCGTCCCAGCGAAATGGTGCCGAGCCCCGTGGCGACGGCGGTCAGCTCGGGCAGGTTGCCGATGGCGGCGGGAAACCGCGTGAGGCTTTGCGGCACCTCCCCCGTCACCGCGACGCCGGCCCGCGCCTCGGGCTGCACGCCTTGCGGCGCGCCCACGACGCTGAGGACCACGGGCCGCCCCGCGATCGCCTCGGCAAAGCGCGCGTCATGCGGCACCAGCCCGAGGTCGGGCAGCGCGGGCGGGATGCCGTCGGTGAACCTGCTCCAGCTTTCCACGATCCGTTCGGGCGAAGTGCGATCGGGTTCCGAGAACAGCACGTCGAACCCCACGGCGGCGGCGCCATGGTCGAACAGCCTGTCGGTCAGCTCCGCCATGTAACTGCGCGGCCAGGGCCATTGCCCGTAAAGAGCCAGCGACGCCTCGTCGATGTCGACGATATGCACCGGCGCGTCGGGGACGAAGTCGCGCGGGCTGAGGCGCTGATAGCCGTCGAAGACCGCGTCCTGCACGCGCGCCAGCATCGGCAGGCTGAGCCAGACCAGCACGACCATGATCGCGGTCGCCGACAGCCCCAGCGCCAGGATCGCCCGGCGCATCACGCAGCCTCCCGCCGCTTGATCGATCCGTCACGGGCCACGCGGCCGCCCTCCTCCAGCGCTCCTTGCGGCGCAGCATGGGCGATTGTCGGTGCCGTGGCAAACCTTCGGAGGGGGTTTCGCGGCCGGTTCGGGGGCGCGGTCACTCGACCCTGCGCAGGGCGGGTTTCGGCACGGCGCCGTTCACGTGCCGCGTCTGCGCGGCGCGGTCCATCGGCACGCTGTCGGCGACCTTGCGCGCCAGTTCGTGCCCGAAGAGCGCGACCATCGCGTTCGACAGCGCGGGCGTCCGCGCCATCCGCCTCTTGAATTGCGTGATCGGCAGGCGCACCACCGTGCCGCCATCGGGCAGCGTCACCGATGCGGAGGACGGGTTGCCGGTCAGGAGCGCGATCTCGCCCACGAAGGCCGGTCCCGCGATGGGAAATTCCGCACCATCCTTGGCGATCAGGATACGGTCGGAGAAGACCAGCATCAGGTTCTCGACCGGCTGTCCCTCCCAGGTCAGCTCGGCGCCCGCCCCCTCGGTCTGGCGCACCATCATCGGGCGCAGCCGCCGGAACTGGCCCGGCGTCAGCGTGCCGAAATGGGTGAACAGCGACCGGTCCTCCGCGCTCATCCGCCAGGTGGTGCGCTCGGAGATGATGAGAAGGATCAGCGCGACGTTGATCGCGACGAGGCCGAGGTTCGACAAGGTGGATTGCAGGATCGGCTCGGGCCGCAGCCCGTAGAAGGCCGCGTCGCAGGCCAGACCGCCGGCCACCATGACCCGCAGCAACAGCTCGTCGCGCACGAGGAAGCCCGCGATCTTGAGAATGAGTCCAACGAAAAGAATGCCGCTCAGAATAAGCGAAACGTCCATGAAAATCGGCCTTTGCGCGCCGAAACAGGCACGGTGACGCAATAAGTTGTCCCGTGAATAAGGGGAAAAACGAAAGAAACCAAGGCCGAATGCTGCCCGGGATCAAAGACCCCCGGCCAGCGCGTCGGCCACGACCGCCTTCAGCTGCAACCCGCCCGTGGGCGCGAAGTCGAGGTCGCTGGTGCCGAGATAGGCCTGCTGGTTGGTGGCCGTCCAACCGTTCGTCGCCAGCCGGTAGGTCCGCGACGGGTCGATGTCGATCTCGGCGGCATGGATGAAATCGCCGGTCCGCTGGTCGAGGCTGGCGGCCTGGTGCTGGTTGGCGCGGCCGAGGATCGTCGCCAGCACGTCGCCGGGCACCTCCGCCACCACCAGATCGCCGTCAAAGCGGATAAAGGCGTCGAAATCGTAGCGCCGAAGCGGGCCGGCATCGAGCGGCGCGCCAAAGGTGGTGTGGCCCAGTACGGCGAGGTCGGCATCGGTCGCGGCGCGCACGGCCTCGGCGGCAAGGAGGATCGAGGCGGGCAGGTCCAGCGCGGTCGCGCGCTCGGTCAGGATGCCGCGATCTTCGTCGGTCAGGTGCTCCGCCTCCACGCCCGCGATCGTCTCGGCCAGCATTTCATCGCCGCCTTCGGTGCCGATGACGCGCATCTCGGGTGTCACCGTGACGCCTCCGCCGGTGCGGTTCAGGTTCAGGACCGCCAGTTCGCGCGCCCAGGCGCCGCCGTGCAGGTAGGTCTTGCCCGGCTCGCTGTGGATGAAGTCGAGGTGGTCATGCGCGCCGATCACCAGCGCCTGATCCAGCGTCGGTAAAATCGCGCGGTCGGGCATGACGCCCGCGTGGCTCACCAGCACCGGCAAGTCGGCGCCGCCTGTGACATCGCCAAAGGCCTCGGCGGTGAAGGCGACGGGGTCGAGCAGCGTGAGCGTGTCGCGCGCGGGCTGGCGGTAGACGAAGGGGTTGTCGGTCCCGACACCCAGCAGGGCGAGGTCGATGCCGCCCAGACCCAGCCGGGTGGAGACCGGCGCAAAGAAGCGCCCGGTGCGGCGGTCGATCAGGTTGCCGATCACCTGCGCGCCGGCGGCGGTCGCCTCGGCCACGAACTGGCCCATGTCGTCAAGGATCGCGGTCTCGTGGTTGCCGAGGTTCACGACAACCGGAAGCTCGCGGGCGAGCATCCTGAGTGCAGCGAAATCGGCGATGCCGCGCGAGCGGGTGGCGGCGACATTGCCGCGCTCGAAGAGATCGCCGTTCACGATGAGCGCCACGGGCGCCTCGGCCCCGGCCACGATGGCGCGCACCTCGGCCACCAGTTGCGGCAGGCGGGCGTAGGGCGAATGCAGGTCGGCGATGCTGAGCAGGATCGCGTCTGGCCGCGCCTGCGCCAGCGCGCGGCGGGGCGCGAGGGCGGCGACGGCGGGCGCGGCCAGAAGGCCCTTGAGGACGAAGCGGCGGTCGAGGGCGACGGTCAGGCGGGTCATCGGCGGGGCACTCCGGTTGGGCATTCGACGCCGATGCCGGTAGCAGCGCCGCGTGACAGCCGCGTGACCGGGTCTTCAGGCGAGCCCGGCCTCGGCGAAGACCTCGGACAAGGGCCGCTTGGGCCGCGGGCCGACATGGCGGATCACCTCGGCGGCGGCGGTGACACCCATGCGGCCCGAGGTTTCCAGGTCGCGGCCCGTGGCCATGCCGTAGAGGAAACCCGCCGCGAACTGGTCGCCCGCGCCGGTGGCGTCGACCGGCGTGATCCGCGTCACCGGAACCTCGACCCGCTCGGCGCCGCGCAGGATCTTCACCGGCTCGCCGGAATGGGTGCAGACGACAATGTCGCAGATCGTTGCGGCCTGCGACAGCGCGGCATCGAGTTCGTCGGTCTGGTAGAGCGCCAGCCATTCCTCGTGGTTGCCGATGACGAAATCGAGCTGCCCCTCGATCAGCCGCAGGAAATCGGCGCGATGGCGGTCGACGCAGAACGGGTCGGAAAGCGTGATGCCGACCTTGCCCCCGCCCGCGCGGCAATGCTCGGCGGCGGCGGTGAAGGCGGTCTTGCCCTCGGGCTTGTCGTAGAGATAGCCCTCGAGAAACAGCCAGCGCGCGGCGCCTGCGACCTTGGCGTCGACGTCGTCGGCATCGAAATCCGCGCCCGCCCCAAGGTAAGTGTTCATCGACCGCTCGCCATCGGGCGAAACGAAGATCATCGAGCGCGAGGTCGGCGCCTGCGCGTCGGCGGCGGGCGGGTTCGGAAAGGCGATGCCCTGCTCGGTCATGCCCGCGGCGTAGAACCGCCCCAGCGCGTCATCGCGCACCTTGCCCAGAAACGCGGTGGTCAGGCCCAGCGTCCCCGCCCCGGCGATGGTGTTGGCGACCGAGCCGCCGGGCGTCTGCACCCGCTCTTTCATCGCGGCATAGAGCAGCTCGGCCCGCTCGCGGTCGATGAGCTGCATGATGCCCTTCTCGATCCCCATGTTGTCGAGGAAACTGTCGTCGCCGTGCGAGATCACGTCGACGATGGCATTGCCGATACCCACAAGGTCGTAGGTCTGGGTCATAGGGTCTTGTCCTCGTATTGGCACAGGTCGCGGATCAGGCACGCCCCGCATTTCGGTTTGCGCGCGACGCAGATGTAGCGGCCGTGCAGGATCATCCAGTGATGGGCGTGAAGCTGGTATTCAGCGGGCACGTTGTCCTCGATGGCGCGCTCCACGGCCTCGACATCGCGGCCGGGCGCGATGCCGGCGCGGTTGCCGAGGCGGAAGATATGCGTGTCGACCGCCTGCGCCGGAAACTGCCACCACATGTTCAGCACCACGTTGGCGGTCTTGCGCCCCACGCCCGGCAGCGATTGCAGTGCGGCGCGGGACGACGGCACCTCGCCGCCATATTCCTCGACGAGGATGCGGCTGAGCTTGATGACGTTCTTCGCCTTGTTGCGGAACAGGCCGATGGTCTTGATGTGCTCGGTCACGCCCTCTTCACCGAGCGCCAGCATCTTCTCGGGCGTGTCCGCGATCTCGAAAAGCCGCCTCGTGGCCTTGTTCACGCCCGCGTCGGTCGCCTGCGCGCTCAGCGCCACGGCCACGACCAGCGTAAAGGCGTTGGTGTGATGCAACTCGCCCTTCGGCGCCGGTTCGGCGGCCTGAAAGCGCGCGAAGATCTCGCGCATCGTCGTGTAGGGCAACTGCTTGGCCATGGGGTCTTTTGGCCGCTGGCGGGGATCACGTCCAGCGCGTTTTGGCGCAAGTTTCGGGTCGCGGGGGCTGGTGCGCGCAAGCTATTGTCGCGCCATGACAGACGAACGCACATACCACTTCAACGTGATCCGCCGCGCCATCGACGCGATCGACGCCGCCGAGACGCCGCTGGGCCTCGAGGAACTGGCGGCCAACATGCAGATGAGCCCTGCGCATTTCCAGCGCGTGTTCTCGCGCTGGGTCGGCGTCAGCCCGAAGCGCTACCAGCAATATCTTACCCTGGACCACGCCCGCGCGATGCTGCGCGAGCGGTTCACCACGCTGGAAACGGCGCAGGCTGTGGGCCTGTCGGGCGGCGGGCGGTTGCACGACCTGTTCCTGACCTGGGAGGCGATGGCGCCGGGCGACTATGCCCGCGCGGGGGCCGGCCTGACGATCCGTTGGGGCTGGTTCGACAGCCCCTTCGGCCCCGCGCTGGTGATGGGAACCGACCGCGGCCTCTGCGGCCTGGGCTTTGCCGCCGAAACCGGGCCCGAGGCGACGCTGGCCGACCTCAAAAGCCGCTGGCCCGAGGCGCATTATGTCGAGGATGCGGAGACGCTGGCCCCGATGGTCGCCGCGGCCTTCGGCGAGACGCCAGACGGCGCCGCGCGCCTGCACCTGATCGGCGCGCCGTTCCAGATCAAAGTCTGGGAAGCGCTGCTTGCCGTCCCCACCGGCCATGTCACCACCTATTCCGAGATCGCCAGCGCCATCGGCAACCCGCGGGCGGTCCGGGCGGTCGGCACGGCGGTGGGGCGCAACCCGATCTCCTGGCTGATCCCGTGTCACCGGGCGCTGCGCAAATCGGGCGGCCTTGGCGGCTACCACTGGGGCCTGCCGGTGAAACGCGCGATGCTGGCCCGCGAGGCGGCGCAAGCGGAGGCGTGATGGGCAAAATTCCGCCTTTTGCCCAAATCCCCCCTGCAGTCCGGCCCCGCAGATGCTATATGGAACCCGAACAATTCGCCTGGGGTTAACCGGGCATAGAGCAGTCTGGAAGGGCATCACCATGATCATGCGTACGAAATTCACCATTCTCGCCACCGTCTCGGCCCTGGCCCTGTCGGGCTGCGTCACCGGCCAACCCATGGGCGAGCGCCAGCGCAGCGGCGCCATCATGGGCGGTCTGTTGGGCGGCGTCGCGGGCGCGCTCGGCAATGACAGCGATCCGGGTATGGGCGCGGTCGTGGGCGCCGGTGCCGGCGCGCTGGCCGGCGGCGCCATCGGCGCGGCGCTGGACCGCCAGGCGCGCGACCTGCGCGGCAACCTCTCGAACGACGACATCCGGATCCAGAACACCGGCAGCGAACTGGTCGTGACGATGCCCGAGGGCATCTTGTTCGACATCGACAGCGCCGCGATCCGCGCGAGCCTGCAGGCCGACCTGCGCGCGCTGGCGCGCAACCTGCAGCAATACCCCAACACCACCGTCGACGTGATCGGGCACACCGACAACACCGGGTCCGCCGCCTACAACCAGGACCTGTCGTCGCGTCGCGCGTCGGCAGTTGCGGGCGTTCTGCTCGAGGCGGGCGTGTCGCCGGGCCGCGTGCGCAGCTTCGGCCGCGGCGAGGACGAACCGATCGCCAGCAACCTGACGCCCGATGGCCGCGCACAGAACCGCCGGGTCGAGGTCATCATCCGCCCGCGCTGAGCGCCGCAACAGACCATTTCCGCGAAGGCCGGGACGCTGTTCCCGGCCTTTTGCTTTTGTCTGAAGACAGGCGTGCTGTCTGGACAGTTCGCGCGCGGTGGTCATACTCCTTTACCAATTCGGGAGGGGGACCCAATGCCATTTCAGCGCGTCGCGGCGGAAAAGCTGTCGCAATCGGTGGTGCGGCAGATCGAGCAACTGATCCTGCGCGGCATCCTGCGGCCCGGTGAACGCCTGCCCTCGGAACGCGAGTTGAGCGAGCGCTTCGGGGTCTCGCGCCCCAGCCTGCGCGAGGCGGTGGCGGAGCTGCAGGAGCGCGGGCTGCTCGCCACCCGCGCGGGCGCGGGCATCTATGTCGCCGACGTGCTTGGCTCGGCGTTTTCGCCGGCGTTGATCCGGCTGATCGCAAGCCACGAGGAAGCCGTCTACGACTACGTCGCGTTCCGCCGAGACCTGGAGGCCATCGCCGCCGAACGCGCGGCGCTGCACGGGTCCGACACCGACCTGAAGGTGATCGACACGATCTTTCACAAGATGGAAGCCGCCCACAAGAAGCGCAACCCGGCCGACGAGGCGGAGCTGGACGCGGAGTTCCACCTCGCCATTCTCGAGGCGTCGCACAACGTCATCCTGCTGCACATGATGCGCTCGATCTTCGACCTGCTGAAGCAGGGCATCTTCTTCAACCGCCAGATGATGTTCAAGAGCCGCACCACCCGCGACCTGCTGCTGGACCATCACCGCGCGATCAACGAGGCGTTGCAGGCCCGCGACGCCCCGGCCGCGCGGGCCGCCGTCGCCGACCACCTGAGCTACGTCGAAGGCCGGCTGGGCGACCTGAAGCGCGCCGAGAAGAACGAGGAGGTCGCGCGCCTGCGCTACGCCCATGAGCAGGAGCGCAACTGAAACCTCTCAGTCGGCGGCACCGCCAGCGAAGGCATTGCCGTTCTGCCAGTCGCAGGGCGCCTCCTGCATCTCGAGATGCAGGCGGTTTCCGGTGTAGGCATGGTCGCGCGCCATTACGTCGTTCAACTCGATCCCGAGGCCCGGCGCGGTCGGCGCCTCGACGAAGCCGCCCTCGACCGTCGGGCGGCCGGTGACGAGCGCCTTGTGGAAATCGGTTTCGATCGCCTCGACCATCAAGAGATTCGGGCAGGACACGCCAAGATGCACGTTTGCCGCCCATTCCACCGGTCCGGTGTAGAGATGCGGCGCGATCTGGGCGCTGTGGCTTTCGGCCAGCACCGCGATCTTCTTGCCCTCCCAGATGCCGCCGGCGCGCCCCAGCGCGGGCTGCACGATGCGCACGCCGGCACGGAGTGCTGCGGCGAATTCCATCTTGCCGGTCAGCCGCTCGCCGGTCGCGACCGGGATCGAGGTGGCGCGGGCGACCTCGGCCATCCCGTCCATGTCGTCGGGCGGGATCGGCTCCTCGAACCAGAGCGGGCCGGAGGGCTCGATCGCCTTGGCGAGCCGGATCGCGTGGCCGACGGTGAACTGGCCGTGGGTGCCGAAGAGGAGATCGGCGCGGTCGCCCACAGCCTCCCGGATCGCGCGGCAGAAGGCGGCCGAGCGCGAGATGTCGGACATCGCGGGCGCGTGCCCGCCGCGCAACGTGTAGGGGCCGGCGGGGTCGAATTTCACCGCCGTCCAGCCCTCGGCCACGTAAGCCGCCGCAGCCTCGGCCTGCGCCGCGGCCTCGACCCAGAACTCGTCGCCCTGGTGCGCCATCGGGTAGAGGTAGGTGTAGGCACGGATGCGGTCGTTCATCCGCCCGCCGAGCAGCGCCCAGACCGGACGCTCGCGCGCCTTGCCGAGGATGTCCCAGCAGGCCATCTCCAGCCCCGCGAAGGCGCCGAAGGCGGTGGGATCGGCCCGGCCGGTGAAGCCCGAGGACCAGACCCGGCGCGACATCAGCTCGATGTTCTCGGGGTTCTCGCCTTCCATGTGACGCTCGAACACGTCGGTGATGACGGCGCGCATGGCGTTGTGGCCCACCGCGGCGGCATAGACTTCACCGAGGCCGGTGATGCCGCAGGCGGTGGTGACGCGCACGATCTGCCAGTAGCGCCCGCCCCAGCCGGGCGGCGGCGGGGCGATGGCGAAGATCTCGAGGTCCTGAAGTTTCATGGTCTGGTGCCTCTGTCTGGTGTGGGACGGGGGCCTGCCCCCCGCAGGCCCCGAGGTATCTCTGAAGCAAAGAGGGGGCGGGCGGCGTTAACCTTGCGTTTCGGTGAAGACGAGCACGTTGCGGCGCGCCTGGCCGGCATTGGTGTTGGCGATGGCCTCGTTGATCTGGTCGAACGCCCATTGCCGCGAGACCAGTTCGTCGAGCTTCAGGCGGCCCTGGCCGTAGAGGTCGACCATCCAGGGGATGTCGCGTGACAGGACCACGTCGCCCATCTTTGTGCCGCGCAGCCCCTGCCCCAGTGCCGCGATGATCACCGGCTCGTAGGCCGAGAGCGCGCCGGAATGCGGCATGCCGACGGCATAGGCGGTGCCGCCGGGCGCGATCAGGCGCAGCGCCACGTCATAGGCGGGAATTGCACCCACGGTGACGAAGACATGGTCGGCGAGGGTGCCGCCGGTGATCTCCATCAGCCGCGCCCAGGGTTTGTCGTCGGTGGCGAGGATCGTGTCGGTGGCGCCGAAGCCGCGCGCATCCTCGAGCTTCGAGGGCTCGAGGTCCATCGCGACGATGCGGGCCGCCCCCGCGATCCGCGCGCCCTGCACGGTGTTGAGGCCGACGCCGCCGGCGCCGATCACCACGACGGAGTCGCCGGGGCGGACGCGGGCGGTGTTCACCACCGCGCCGACGCCGGTGGGCACGCCGCAGGCCAGCAGGCAGGCTGATTGCGGCACGATCGCCTCGCCCAGCAGCGCGATCTGCGACTGGTCGACCACGACCTTCTCGGCGAAGGCGCCGCATTCCATCGCGGCGTGGACCGGCACGCCGCTGGCGTCGGTGAGTTTCGGCGCGCGCTCTTCCTTGCCGGTGCAATAGACGGGCTTGCCGCTGGCACACGCCGCACAGGTGCCGCAGGAGCGGATCAGCGTGACCAGCACCCGGTCGCCCACCGCCACCTTGGCGACGCCGGGGCCAAGCGCCGTGACGCGCCCCGCCGCCTCGTGGCCGTAGACCGCTGGCAGCGTGCCGCCCCAGGCGCCTTCGAGGTAGGAGATGTCGGAATGGCAGATCGCGACGGCTTCCAGCGTGACTTCGATCTCGCTCGGGCCGGGGTCGCGGAGCGTCAGCGTCTCAACTGCGAGCGGCGCGCCAAAGCTGCGGCACACAGCGGCGCGGATGGTGGATGGCATGGGTCCCTCGTCGGTGTCTCGTGTGTCTGTCGATTTTCGGGCACTCTTGCACAGCACGCGCTGGCAGCAAGGCCAATCCGCGGCCCGGCGCGGCCTGTTCGCGACCTTCGCCGGCGCAGGCCTTGCAGTACGGGCGACGCTGGCCCAAAACCGGGGGAAACGGGAGGTTTGGTGCGATGGAAAGTCTCGATCTGGGCGACGTGGTGCTGCATGTGGCCGACACCGGGCCGAAGGACGCGCCGGCGGTGGTGTTCTCGAACTCGCTCGGCACCGATTTCCGGCTCTGGGATGGCATCCTGCCCTACCTGCCCGAGGGTCTGCGCGTGATCCGCTACGACAAGCGCGGACATGGGCTGTCGACCTGCCCGCCCTCGCCCTACACGATGGGCGCGCTGATCCGGGACGCGGAGCGGTTGCTCGAGGCGCTGGAGGTGCGGGACTGCGTCTTCGTCGGCCTCTCCATCGGGGGGATGATCGCGCAAGGGCTGGCGGCCAAGCGGCTTGACCTGATCCGCGCGGTGGTGCTGTCGAACACCGCGCCCAAGATCGGCACGCGCGAGATGTGGGCCGAGCGTATCGCCATCGCCGAGACCGAGGGCACCGGCCCGATGGCCGACGCGATCATGCAGCGCTGGTTCTCGAAGGAGTTTCGCGAGGGGCCGCAGGTCTCGCCCTGGCGGCGCATGGTCGAGACCACGCCGGGCGCGGGCTACGCCGGCTGTTCGGCGGCGATCGCGGGCACGGATTTCTACAGCACGACCGCCGCGCTGCGCCTGCCCGCGCTGGTGATCGGTGGGACCGAGGACGGCTCGACCCCGCCGGACCTGGTGCGCGAACTGGCCGGCCTGATCCCCGGCGCGCGGTTCGAGCTGATCCGGGGCGCGGGCCACCTGCCTTGCGTGGAAAAGCCCGAGATCTTCGGGCCGCTGCTGGCGGGCTTCCTGCGCGAGATCGGGCACGCCGGGGCCGGGGCATGAGCGCGAGTCCCTTCGACAGCGGGCTCTACCGCGGGCTTTTCGGGGATGCGGAGCTGGCGCGGCTGTTCTCCGACACCGCCGAGGTTCGCGCGATGATGCTGGTGCTGGGCGCGCTAGCGAAGGTGCAGGGCAAAGCCGGCGTGATCCCCGAGGTGTCGGGGGCCTTCCTCAACCGCGCGGCGATGGAGGTGCAGATTGATCCCTTGGGGTTGAGCGAGAGCGTGGCGCAGAACGGGGTGACGGTGCCGGGTCTCGTGGCGGCGCTGCGCAAGGCGCTGGAGGCGCCGGAACACGCGGCCTGGTTGCACTACGGCGCGACGAGCCAGGATATCCAGGACAGCGGGCTGATGCTGCGGCTTCGGCAGGCCTTGACGCTGATCGAGGGGCGGCTGGTCGCGGCGGCGGGCGCGCTGGCCACGCTGGCCGAGGCGGAGGCCGAGACGCCGATGGCCGCGCGCACTTATGGGCAGGTCGCGGTACCGTCGAGCTTCGGCGCGCTGGTGGCAGGCTGGGGCTGGCCGGTGATCCGCGCGGTGGAGCGGTTGCGGGCGTTGCGCCCCCGGCTCTGCGTATCGCTGGCGGGCGCGGGCGGCACCGGCACGATGCTGGGCCCCGAGCCAGCGGCGATCCGGGCGGGGTTGGCCGAGGCGCTGGGTCTGGCCGATCCGGGGCGCAGCTGGCACGCGGAGCGGAGCCTGATCGCGGAACTGGCGGAGATCTGCGTCGCGGTGACGGCGGCGGGGGCCAAGCCGGGCGAAGACCTGCTGATCCTCACGCGCAGCGACGTGGCCGAGGTGCGGCTGGCGGGCGGCGGCGCGTCCTCGACGATGCCGCAGAAGCAGAACCCGGTGGCGCCCTCGGTGCTGGTGGCGCTGTCGCGCTTCGCTGCGGCGCAAGGCGCGGCGCTGGCGCCATCGCGCGAGGCGCGGGATGGTGCTGCGTGGTTCACCGAATGGCTGGTGCTGCCGGGGCTGGTGATGGCGGCGGGAAAATCGGCGGCGCTGCTGGGCGAGGTCGCGGCACAGATCGCGCCCGACCGCGCGGCGATGGCGGCGCGGCTCGAGGACCCGCTGGGGCTGATCCATGCCGAGGCGCTGAGCTTCGCACTCGCCCGCGCGATGCCGCGCCCCGAGGCGCAGGCGGAGGTGAAGCGGCTGGCCGGGATGGCGCAGGCACAGGCGCGCGCGCTACCCGCGCTGGTGGCCGAGGCGCATCCGGGCGTGGACCTGCCACCGCTGAGCGGGCCGGAGACGCTGGGGCTGGCGCCGTCGGAGGCGCGAGGGTTTGCCAGGGCAGCACGGGCCATCGCCGATGGGCAGGGCTGATTTGTCCTTTGACACCCGCCCGACGCCCCCGAAAAAGCGGCGGTGGAGCGGGCGTCAGGCGCCGCCGAGGATCTCGGCGTAGAGCGACGGATCGGCGTTGCCGCCCGAGAGCGTGCAGATCACCGGACCGTCGGCCAGGTCGCGACCGTGGAAGAGGGCGGCGGCCAGCGCCACGGCACCGCCGGGCTCCACCACCAGCTTCAGCCGGGTCGCGGCGAGGCGCATCGCCTCCTTCACTTCGAGGTTTGTCACCACGATGCCGGGGCCGCAGAGCCGCGCGAGGATCGGAAAGGTGATCTCGCCCGGCATCGGCGTGAGAATGGCGTCGCAGAACCCGGATTCGGGCGAGCCGTGCCCGGTGCGGGTGCCGGCGCTGAGCGACCTGGCCGTGTCGTCGAAACCTTCGGGTTCCACCGGGCGCACGGTGAGGCCGGGGGCCCGCGCCTCCAGCGCCAGCGCGATGCCCGAGGTCAGGCCGCCGCCGCCGCAGCAGGTGAGCACGGTGGCCTGCGTGATGCCGAGTGCGGCGGCCTGCGCCGCGATCTCCAGCCCGCAGGTGCCCTGCCCCGCGATCACCTGCGCGTCGTCGTAGGGCTTGATGAGCGTCAGGTTGCGCTCGGCCTGCAGCTTCGCGCCGATCTCCTCGCGCTTCTCGCCGCCGGCGCGGTCGTAGAGCACCACCTCGGCGCCGAGCGCGCGGGTGTTCTCGATCTTCAGCGCGGGGGCGTCGCGCGGCATGATGATGGTGGCGGGCACGCCGTGAAGCTGCGCGGCATGCGCCACGCCCTGCGCGTGGTTGCCGGAGGAATAGGCCAGCACGCCGCGCGCCCGCACCTCGGGGTCGAGGGCAGAGACCGCCGACCAGCCGCCGCGGAACTTGAACGACCCGGTGTGCTGCAGCACTTCGGCCTTGGCCAGCACCGGCCGGCCCGCGATCGCGTCGAGGAAGGGCGAGGTGAGCATCGGGGTTTCGCGGACGACGCCCCTGGCACGGGCGGCGGCGGCGTCGATCAGGGCGATATCGGTCATGGACTGCGCTCCAGCACGGTGGCGACCACGCGGATCGCCGGGGGTTCATCGAGAAACGGGACATGGCCGCGGTCGGCCAGTTCGGCGAAGGCCATGTCGGGGCGGCGGCGGCGCATCTCGGCGGTGGTGGCTTCCGACAGGATGTTGGAGCCCGCGCCCCGGATCAGGCCCAGCGGGACGCCTGCGAGCGCGTCGAAGTTCGACCAGAGGTCGATCGGCGCCGCCCCCGGCGCGAAGGAGGGCGCGACGGCTTCGCGCAGCGCGGGGTCGTAGCGGTTGTGCAGGCGGCCCCCGCCCTCGACATGGGTGCGGCGTGCAAGGTCGGCCCAGGTCGCGGGCGGCACATCGCGGAAGGCCGGCGCGTAGTGGCGCGGGAACGCGGCGGCAGCCTCGGCCAGCGTCTTGAACCGGGGCGGCTTGCCCAGATAGTCCATGATGTAGGCCAGACCCTCCGGCATTACCTCGGGGCCGATGTCGTTGAAGATGACGCCCGCGATGCGGTCGCGCGCCATCTCGGCCAAGACCAGCGCCACCAGCCCGCCGCGCGAGGTGCCGAGGATGGTGACGCGATCCAGCCCGAGATGGTCGAGCAGCGTCACCACATCCTCCGCCTCGGTCTCGACCTGGTAGGTGGCGGGGTCGCCCCAGTCCGACGCGCCGCGACCGCGGAAATCCATCCGGATGATCTGCGCACGGTCGGCGAACGCGTCCAGCACCGGCTCGAAATCTTCCATGTTGCGGGTGAGGCCCGGCAGGCAGAGGAGCGGCGGGCCCTCGCCCGTCACGTCATAGGCGAGCTTCAGCCCGTCGGCGGCGGTCACGACCGGCATTCAGATCCCCAGGATGTTGGCGACGGCGCCAAGATCGCCCGCGACGGTATCTGGCCGCCCCGGCAGACGGTCGACCGGGTCGCCCGCGCGGTTCACCCAGAGCGTGCGGAAGCCGTAGGCGGCGGCGGCGGCAGCATCCCAGCCGTTCGAGGACACAAAAAGCACCTCGTCCGGGGCGCAGCCGAACCGCGCGCCGACGAGGTCGTAGACGCGGGCATCGGGTTTGAAGACGCCGACATCCTCGACGCTGAGCACGGCATCCAGAAGCCCGCCCAGTTCGGCCGAGGCGACCGCACCCTCCAGCATCGCCGGGCTGCCGTTCGACAGGATCGCGCGGGCGATGCCGGCCTGTTGAAGCGCGCCCAGCACCCGTGGCACCTCCGGGTAGGGTGCAAGCTGCCAGTAAAGGCCCAGAAGCGCCTCGCGCAGCTCCGGATCGTCCAGCCCCGCGCGCTCCAGCGCCCAGTCGAGCCCGTCTTGCGTCACCTGCCAGAAATCGCAGTGGTCGCCGGTGACGGCGCGCAGCCAGGAATACTGCAACTGCTTCGTGCGCCAGTCGGCCGAGACCTGCGCCCAGACCGCGGCGAAGCCCGCCTGCCCCGGCGCGCCGGCCAGTGCGCGGGCGGCGGCGTTCACGTCGAAAAGCGTGCCGTAGGCGTCGAAAACGCAGGTCGTGATCTTGCTCATCCGGGGCCCCTTTTTCGGCTCCGCGCACCCTTGCACGTCGCGGCCGCCGCGACAATTCGTGACGACCCGGTTTAATACCGCGACCGAAGGGGCTATAATAAAGCGGAGCCGCGGCCGACCCAACCATGCCGCAGAACCCATCATTCCCCACATCGAGGATTTCCAATGACCCAGGCAACAGCCGGCAACACCGTATCCATTCACTACACCGGCACCCTCGCCGATGGCACCACCTTCGACAGCTCGCAGGGGCGCGACCCGCTGACCTTCGAGATGGGCGCGGGCCAGATCATCCCCGGCCTCGAAGCCGCGCTCGACGGCATGGCCGAAGGCGAGGAGAAGACCGTGACCATCCCCGCCGAGCAGGCCTACGGGCCCCGTCGCGACGAGGCGCTGCAGCAGGTCCCGCGCGACGCGGTGCCCGATCACATCCCGCTCGACCTCGGCACGCAGCTGCAGGTGCAGACCCCCGACGGCCAGGCGATGCCGGTGACGGTGGCCGAGGTGACCGACGCGCATGTGACGCTCGACGCCAACCACCCGCTGGCCGGTCAGGACCTGACCTTTGCCGTGGAGCTGGTGAAGGTCGCCTGAGACAGGATAGGACCCTGGCGCGCGTCAGGGTCCGTCCCACCGCTCGACGGCTGCCAGAACGCTCGGCTCCAGCCGGGCGCGCAGACCGGCGGCCTCGGGCGCGCGCAGGGCGTCACGCTGAAGGCGATAGGGCGCGCCGCGATCCTTCTTGAGGATCGGAAAGCCCAGCACCTCGATATTCACGACCGGATGGTTCGACAGGATGTAGCCGCCGCGCGCCCCTTCGCCGCCGGAGTCCGCGTCGGAGAGCGTGGCCGCGCGGTCGCGGTCGTAGTCGGCAGTGTGGGCGCGGACGCAGGCCGGCAAGTCCTGCAGGTCTGGCGCCTGATGCGCGGTGTAAAGAGCGGCGACGCTCAGCCCGGCCTCAAGGCAGACCCGCGTCAGGCGCATCTCGCCGTTTCGGATTGTGCGCACCTTGTTGTTCGACATCGCGTAGCCGCGCCAAAACGCGCGAAACGCCGCGCTCGCTACCGCGCGGGCGGAAAAGGCGACGAGGTAGGATTGCAGATGCACGCGGTGCGGCGAGCGGTGGTCGTAATAGACCGCGCCCGCCAGATCGGCCCCGGTGGCATGCAGCCGTTGCAGCAGGTCGCAGTCGCGTAGCGCGGGGAACCACACGGAGTCGTTCAGGATCAACAGGCGCCGGATCGGCAGGCCCGAGCCGAGGCATTCGAGGATCGCCTGCCGGTAGCCGCCGAAGTCGTAGCCGTGGTTCGGCCGCTCGATGATGCGCCTGCAGAGCGGCCGCAGCCGCGCGATCTCGGAGGGTTGCAGGGGCGCGTTCGACACGAGATGCACCGCGTAGCCCGACGCAGTCAGGTGGCGGCACGTGGTCAGCACCGTGTCCTGCAACCCGCCCGGCTGGTAGATCAGGAAGACGGCGACGGCATCGCTGCGGGGCTAGTCGCCGTCCTGCGCGCGGTAGGCGGCGGGGTGCAGGTACGGGTGCAGGCGAAACCACGCCTGTTCGACCGGGTGCATCGGCACGAAGATCAGCTGCCGCCAGAGCCGGAGCAGCTCGCGCCGGATCTTCCAGCCGGGGATCATGCCGCCACGGGCCATTCCCCGCGGTCGAGGCGGTCGGAAAGGGTTTCCATGCCGATGAACTCCAGCCCCCGGGTGCGGGCAAGCTCCTCGAGATGGTCGAGCGCCATGAAGAACCGCGCCCGCGTCTTGGGGTGGGTGAGCACATCGGTGCGGGATTCCGCCAGCAGGTAGGGTGCGGGCCGCTGCAGGGCCTCGGCCGTGATTTTGGTGATCCAGTCGGGGTTGGTGCCGAGCAGAAGCTTCGTCCATTTGTCCGATCCGTCGCGCGCCGTGCCGATCACGCCCGAGGTCACCGGCAGTTCCCAGAAGTTGTAATTCGAGGGCCCGTCCCGGCGGAAATCAACGGCCGACGGCTTGAACGGATGGCGCGGGGTGTCGCGGTAGTCGGGGAGATGCCCGGTGCTGCGCTCGCCCTTGCCCAGCGCCTTCAGCGGCGCCATTCCCGGGTTCATCGAGAAATCGGCGCGGATGCCGTGGTCTTGCATGATCGGCAAAGCGCAGTCGTGCATGAAGCTGTCGCCGAAGGACATGACCGTCGGCGACCCTCCCATCCGGTCGCGGAACGTTTCCAGCGCGAGGGTGAGGCAATGGCTGATCCAGGCGGGATCCTCGAAATCGGCGATCCAGGTGTCGCGGAAGAACCGCCGCAGTGGCCGCCAGGTATGGACATGCAGGCCCACCACGTCGCCCGCCGCCTGCATCTGCGCAATCTCATCGGCGTAGCGGTCAAAGACCCAGTCCGCCTTGCCATAGGCGATCTCGATCTGGGGATCGATGCGCAGGCCCCAGTTGTAGCAGACCGGCAGACCGCTCGCGTCCTCGAGACGGGCGCGCCGCTCCATCAGCGCCTCCACGAGGTCCGACACCCCTTCCCAGTCCTCGCCGCCGCCGCGAACGACGCGGTGGGTCGGTTCCACGTGGACGGAGATCATCGCGGGAATGGGCATGGGGTCGCTCGCTTCTGGTCCGTGGCCGGAATGCCGGTCCGGGGAGTGTGCCACGAATGACGGCATTCCGAAACGCCCCGAGGCGACGGCGCCCGGCGCGGGGTCAGATCAAGGCACCTGCCGCCGCCGCCGTGGTTGGTATGACGGCGGAGGATGCCATGACCGACCGGATGGACAAACTGCGTGCGCGGCTGAGCGAGGCCCGCGACGCGCTTGAAACCGAGATCGACGCGCGGCGCGATGCGATCCGCTACCGCTTCGAGGGTGCGCGGGTGGTGTTCGAGGATGACCTCAGGCGCACCCACCGCGCCGCGCGCGAGAACCTGACCGATTTCCTGAAACGCACCCGCCTGCTGGTGGTGCTGACCGCGCCGCTGATCTACGCGCTCATCGTGCCGCTGGTCCTGCTCGACTTGTGCGTGTCGCTCTATGCCGCGGTGTGCTTTCCTGTCTATGGCATCGCGCCGGTGCGCCGACGCGACCACATGGCCGTCGACCGGCATCACCTTGCCTACCTCAATGCATTGCAAAAGCTGAACTGCGTCTATTGCGGCTATGGCAACGGCGTCCTGTCGCTGGCCCGCGAGGTCGCCAGCCGGACCGAGGCCTACTGGTGCCCGATCAAGCACGCCCGAAGGACCGCCGATCCGCATGACCGGATGGCAGCCTTCGCCGATTACGGCGACGCGGCCGGGTTCTTCGGGGAAACGGAGCGGCAGAGGGAGAGGCTGGGAAAGTGACGCCGCCCGGTCAGCTCGCCAGCTTCTTCTGCGCGGCAAAGGGGCTGAGGCCGAGCCAGGATTGCATGGTGTCGATCATGGCCTGAGGCCCCACCAGCACCAGCACATCGCGGTCGACCGCGTTGGCGACGCTGCGCAGCCCCATCCAGATCTCGGTCATCGTGCGCAGGTCCACCGTGGCGTAGAGATCCACGTCGAAGCCCGGATCGACATGGCAGAGATCGACGGTGCGGTCCGGCTCGACGATCAGCCACCACCTGCTTTGCGACCGCGGCAGGTCGGGATAGACGAACTCGATCACCGTCTGCACGGCCGGGACGGGATCGGTGTTGAGGTTGCGCCGCATGTCCCACATCAGCAGTTCGACATCGAGATTTTCCAGCGACGGCTCGGTCTCGACCCATTTCTGGCCCCACATGCCGATGGCTTCCACCACCGGCAGGACATCGCGCCCGGCGGGGGTCAGCCGGTAGGCGACGGTGTCGGGCGCGCCGGGCGCGGGCGCACGCTCCACCACGCCGGCCTGTTCCAGCTCGCGCAGGCGCTTGGACAGCAGCGCCGGCGACATCCGTGGCACGCCGCGGCGCAACTCGTTGAAGCGCGTCGAGCCCGCGACCAGCTCGCGCAGGAGCACCATCGTCCAGCGTGTGCAGAGAACCTCGGCCGCCATCGCGACGGGGCAGAATTGCCCGTAGCTTGCATTTGTCATCGTAGCCTCCCTTCCGTCCGGATGGCCCCAGAGTGCCACGCGCACCCCGCCCGCGAAAAGTTCAGAAACTGTATCACCCGGATTCAGATCGTGAACTGGAGGGCGGAAGGCCCCCCGTGGCAGTCTGCCTGGCATCGGATCTGTCCCGGCAAGCGGGGCGGATCGGCGACAACAACCAGAGGAAGCACAGCATGCCACTTGTCGACATTCAGCTGATCGAAGGCGTCTTCGATCAGGGCCAGAAACAGCAGATGATCCGGGACGTGACCGAAGCGATGGTCCGCGTGGAGGGCGAGAGCCTGCGCGGCGTCACCTGGGTCCGGGTGCAGGAGTTTCCGAGCGGGGCATGGGCGATCGGCGGCAAGCCGCTCTCGACCGCCGATGTGAAGGCGGTGCAGGCCGAACCGGCCTGACCGGGCGTCATCGCGATCCAGACGATACGGAGACGGGAGACCGACATGCAAAGCTCACAGATCCGAGACCTGAACACCGTCACCCTTTACGAGAAGCTTGGCGGGACCGCCGGGATCCGACGGATCGTCGACGGGGCCATCGCGGCGCATTTGCGCAACCCGGTCATCCGGGCGCGTTTCGAGCCCTACGAGGACCGCCCCGACCGCGTCGAGGAGGTCAAACGGCACACCTGCGATTTCTTCGCCGCCGGAAGCGGTGGCCCGGACAGGTATCGCGGGCGCAGCATGGCCGAAGCGCATCGCGGCATGAACATCGACGCGGCCGAATACGCGGCCGCGTCGGGTGACATCCTCTCGACGATGAAAGACCTGAACTACGATGGCGCGACGCGCGCGGAGGTCCACGAGATCCTGCGCGCGCTGGAGGCGGACATCGTGCACAAGTGACCCTGCCCAGGGAAAGGAGAGTTCCACCGTGGCACAGCCCATCGAAATCAGACGCTTCGAAACACCCGACGACGAGCTCGACATGAAGGAGCGCGGCGGGATCGGCATCATCAAGATGCGCGACGGCACCACCGGCATGCACGCGGTGTTCGAGCCGGGATGGTCCTGGGAGGCGGACGAGAAACCGCTGCTCGGGTCGCCGGCAACCTGCCCGATGCGCCACGTTGGCTATTGCCTGTCGGGTCGGCTGGTGGTGCGGATGGTCGAGGACGACACCGAGACACCGATCACGCCGGGCGACTTCTTCGACATTCCGCCGGGCCATGACGCCTTTGTGGCGGGGTCGGAGCGGGTGGAACTGATCCTGTTCGAGGCGCCGTCCTGAAGCGGGACGGGACGCCCCTGCCCTTACAGGTTCTCGGGCTGCGCCATGCTGAGGACGTGGAAGCCGCCGTCGACCATGACGATCTCGCCGGTGGTGCAGGCGCCGTAGTCGGAGGCGAGGTAGACGGCGGTGCCGCCGATGGCCTCGAGCGTGGCGTTGGCGCGGAGCGGTGCGTTGGCTTCCGTGGTCTTGAAGGTCTTGCGCGCACCGCCGATGGCAGCTCCCGCCAGCGTCTTCATCGGGCCGGGCGAGATCGCGTTCACGCGGATCTTCTGCGGGCCGAGGTCGTTGGCGAGGTAGCGCACGGCGCTTTCCAGCGCCGCCTTGGCCACGCCCATGACGTTGTAGAAGGGCGTGACGCGGTTCGAGCCCTGGTAGGTGAGCGTGATGAGCGTGCCGCCATCCGGCATCAGCTCGGACGCGCGTTTCGCCACGTCGATGAAGGAATAGCAGCTGATCGTGAGCGAGTTGCGGAAGTTCTCGCGCGTGGTGTTGATGAAACGGCCGGTCAGCTCATTCTTGTCGGAGAAGGCGATGGCGTGGACCACGAAGTCGATCGTTCCCCAACGGTCCTTGAGCGTCGCGAAACAGGCGTCCATCGAGGCGTCGTTCATCACGTCGACGTCGATCATCAGGTCGGAACCGACGGAGGCGGCCAGCGGCTCCACCCGTTTGCCGAAGGCCTCGCCCTGGTAGCTGAACGCAAGCTCCGCGCCTTCGGCATGCAGTGCCTTGGCGATGCCCCAGGCGATCGACCGGTCATTCGCGACCCCCATCACCAAGCCGCGTTTGCCCGTCATCAAGTTTGCCATGCCTGTCTTACCCGTCAAACCGGCTGAGCAGCATGGAGCCGTTCGTGCCGCCGAAGCCAAAGGAGTTCGTCATCACCGTGTCGAGGCCGGCGCTTGTGCGCAGGCTGGTCGCGATCTCGTCGGGATGCAACGCCTCGTCGAGGGTTTCCACATTGATCGAGGGCGCGATGAAATCGCCCTTGAGCATCAGCAGGCAGAAGATGGCTTCGAGCGCGCCGGCGGCGCCCTGGGCGTGGCCGGTCATCGACTTGGTGGAGGAGATCGGGGGCGTGGTGCCCTGCCCGAAGACGCGACGCACCGCCTCGACCTCGCCCACGTCACCGACGGGCGTGGAGGTGCCGTGCGCGTTGATGTAGCTGATCTTGCGACCCTCGGGGAGCGTCTGGAGCGCGAGGCGCATCGCGCGCTCGCCGCCTTCGCCGCTGGGGGCGACCATGTCGTGGCCGTCGGAGGTGGCGGCGAAGCCGGTGACTTCGGCGAGGATGGTCGCGCCGCGGGCTTTCGCGTGCTCCAGCTCTTCCAGAACGACGATGCCGCCGCCGCCTGCGATGACGAAGCCGTCACGGCCCGCGTCGAAGGCCCGCGAGGCCTTTTCCGGCGTGTCGTTGTATTTCGAGGACATCGCTCCCATTGCGTCGAAGAGGCAGGACAGCGTCCAGTCTAGCTCCTCCGCGCCGCCGGCGAACATGATGTCCTGCTTGCCCATCATGATCTGTTCCGACGCCGCGCCGATGCAATGCAGCGAGGTCGAGCAGGCCGAGGTGATCGAGTAGTTGATCCCCTTGATCTGGTAAGCGGTGGCGAGGTTGGCGGAGATGGTGGAGGACATGCATTTGGGCACCGCGAAGGGACCGATGCGCTTGGTTGCGCCGGTCTTCAGCACCGACTGGTGCGCCGCGAACATGGCCGAGGTCGACGGCCCGCCCGAGCCCGCGATCAGGCCGGTGCGGTCGTTCACGATATCGGCCTCGGTCAGCCCGGCCTGCGCGATGGCCTGGCCCATTGCGATATGGGCATAGGCCGCGCCTGGCCCCATGAAGCGCAGCGCGCGCTTGTCGACATGCTCGGCAGTGTCGATCTTCAGCGTGCCGGCGATGCGCGAGCGAAAGCCGTGCTCGACCATGTCGGGCTGCGTCTCGATGCCGGAGCGGCCGGCGCGCAGGGACGCCTCCACCTCGTCAGCGGAGTTTCCGATGGGCGAGACGATCCCCAGCCCGGTGACGACGACCCGTCTCATGAGCATACCTCCGGTCTGACCCGTCTCATATCCAAACCTCTGGTTTGACGCGGCGCATGTGGCCTCCCTTGGCAACGCGCGTCCTGTTTAGGCTAGCCCAAGGCCGGGGTGCAAGGCGATAGGGCTGGTGGCCGCGGGACGGTCCGGGGCACAGGTGCGCTGGGGTCGGCGGCGTCAGCTCTCGCTCAGCGCGACCTTCATGTCCTTCACGAGGTAGATCACCTCGCCGTCGGCCTCGACGCGGCCATCGGCTACGCCCATGGTCAGTCGGCGGCTTTGCACCGCTTTGGTGAAATCGACGTGGTAGGTCAGCATCTTTCGGTCGGGGCGGACCATGCCGGTGAGCTTCACCTCGCCCACGCCGAGGGCGTAGCCCCTGCCGGTCCAGCCGCGCCAGCCGAGGTTGAAGCCGGTCAGCTGCCAGAGACCGTCGAGGCCGAGGCAGCCGGGCATGATCGGATTGCCGGGAAAATGGCAGTCGAAGAACCACAGGTCGGGACTGATGTCGAATTCGGCCACCACATGACCCTTGCCGTGTTCGCCGCCATCCGCGGAGATGTCGGTGATCCGGTCCATCATCAGCATCGGCGGCAAGGGCAGCTGCGCGTTGCCGGGGCCGAACAGCTCGCCGCGGGCGCAGGCCAGAAGAGCCTCCTTGTCGAAGGATGTCGGATACTGTGGCATGGTCCCCCCGGAGGCTCTGTGTCTGGTCCGAAAATTCGTTGCACGCGTCTAGCATCGCGCCCGACAGCGGTGCAAGGGCGCGGGCTGTCGCGCGGTTTGCAATTGAAACGCAAGGAAGATGGGCTTTATAATGATTGGCACAGCCACAGGATCCCTGACGCCATGACACCCGCCACGCTCGAACGCAGCAAACGCTGGCTCGCCCAAGGCGACCTGAGGCCGACGCGGCAGCGTCTGGCGCTGGCCGCGCTGCTGGTGGGGGACGGGGAAAACCGCCACGTCACCGCCGAGGGGTTGCACGGGGCCGTTCTGGCGACCGGCGACCGGGTGTCGCTGGCCACCGTCTACAACACGCTCAAGGCGTTCTGCGACGCCGGACTGATGCAGGAAGTCACGGTCGACGGATCGCGCAGCTATTTCGACACCCGCATGGACGACCACCCGCATTTCCATTTCGAGGACAGCGGGCGGCTGACCGACGCTCCGGCCGGCGAGCTTGAGATCGTGGCGCTGCCGAGCATCCCCGAGGGCTACGAGATCGCCAAGCTCGATGTCGTGATCCGGCTGCGCAAGAAGGCCTGACCGCGCGTCGTGTCGGCCGCCCTGCCCCCGCCACACGTCACACGGCGACGGCTCGAAATGCCAGCTGGCGACATCGCGACATAGGTGCAGGCACACGTCTGCCCGCTTCCCGGCACCGCCAAAACATGTCATCCGAGGAGCGAGAGACGCGCGCATGACACCTTCAGCCGAGGCTCGACCATGACGGCCAAGAAGAACTTCCTGCTGGTGAGCTTCGACGACTGCTTCGCCTTCCAGAACTACCGCACGGTTTTCGGCGAGACGCTGCAGATCCCGAACCTCGACCGGATCATGGCCTGTTCCACGGTGTTCACCTCGGCCTATTGCCAGGTGCCGCTGTGCGGGCCGTCGCGGGCCAGTTTCATGTCGGCGAAGACGCCGCACCAGCTGGGCGTCCTGAGCAACGAGACCGAGGTCTTCGACAAGATCACCCCGGAGGAGATCTGGAGCGTCAGGCTGAAGGAGGCCGGGTGGTTCTGTTCCTCGGGCGGCAAGGTGCACCACGGCTACAAGCCGCTGAAGCGCCGGCATCACAACGTCATCTATTCCGACGAGCAGAAGCGGTTTTCCGACGACATGTCGATCCCGGAAGGGGTTGAGAAGAAGCGCTACAACGGCATCCGCGGCGGCTGGGGCACGACGAACGAGGCCGATGACGGGCTGTTCTACGACGCGCAGTCGGCCGATTCGGCCATCAACTTTCTGGACACCTACAACAGCGACGCGCCGTTCTACCGCGAACTGGGGTTCTTCAGCCCGCACGGGCCGCGCTATACCCCGGCCCGGTTCAAGGACATGTATGACGTCGACAAGTTCCAGCCGCCCGCGAGCTGGGCCGACGGCTTCGACGAGACGCCCTACACCGAGGAGCACATGCCGATGACCGGGCAGCTCGACGCAGGCAATCTCGACTGGTGGCGCGCCAATGTGCGCAACTACTTCGCAGCGATGAGCCATGGCGACTATCACCTTGGCCGGGTCTGGGACGCGCTGCAGGCGTCGCGCCACGCCAAGGACACGGTGATCGTGATCCTGTCCGACCACGGTTTCCTGCTGGGCGCGCGGCGGCGGTTCTACAAGACGACGCTGTGGGAGCAGTCGGTCGGCACGCCGCTGATCGTGCATGACCCGGACGAGGCCGAGGGCCGTGTCATCGACGAACCGGTGGGGCTGATCGACGTCGGCCCGACGGTGCTGGACCTGGCCGGGCTGCCGCCGATCGAGGGCACGGTTGGCCGGACCCTGGTGCCGCAGATCCGGGGCGCGCAGGCGACCGGCCGCGCGGTGCCGTCGTTCCGCTTCGGCAATGTCACCATCCGCAAGGGCGACTACCGCATCATCCGCTACGAGGACGGCAGCACGCAGCTCTTCGATCTGCGCGCCGATCCCTGGACGCTGAAGGATCTGGGCCGGGATCACCCCGCCTTCGCGCCGATGCTGGCGGAGCTTGTCACGTGTTCGGCGGAGTATGGCCTGCCTCTGACCGCCGAGGTCTGAGGTCGGGGCGGTTTGCGCCTAGCCAAACGCGGCCAGAGCCTGTAACGGCTCGGCCAACCCTTATCCGTACCCTCAAAAGGCCCCCCATGGACCTCCGCAATATCGCGATCATCGCGCATGTCGACCACGGCAAGACGACGCTGGTCGACAACCTTCTGAAACAATCCGGCGCCTTCCGCGAAAACCAGGCCGTGGCCGAGCGGGCGATGGACAGCAACGACCTGGAGCGCGAGCGCGGCATCACGATCTTCGCCAAGCCGACCTCGGTCGAGTGGAAGGGTACGCGGATCAACATCGTCGACACCCCCGGCCACGCCGATTTCGGCGGCGAGGTGGAGCGGATCCTGAGCATGGTCGACGGGGTCGTGCTGCTGGTCGACGCGGCCGAAGGGCCGATGCCGCAGACGAAATTCGTGACCTCGAAGGCGCTGGCGCTGGGGCTGCGCCCGATCGTGGTGCTGAACAAGGTCGACAAGCCCGACGCCGAGCCCGACCGGGCGCTGGACGAGGTGTTCGACCTCTTCGCCGCGCTCGACGCCGACGAGGACCAGCTCGATTTCCCGCACATGTATGCCTCGGGCCGTGCCGGCTGGGCCGATCACAAGCTCGACGGGCCGCGCAAGGATCTGAGCGCGCTGTTCAACCTGATCGTGAACCACGTGCCGAAGCCGAAGCAGATCGCGCATCAGAACGACGATTTCCGGATGCTGGCGACGACGCTGGGCGCCGACCCGTTCGTGGGCCGTTTGCTGACCGGCCGGGTGGAATCGGGACGGCTGAAGGTCGGGCAGACCGTGCAGACGCTGAGCCGTCTGGGCGAGAAGGTGGAACAGTTCCGCGTCACCCGTATCCAGGCGTTCCGCGGCCTTGGCCAGCAGGACATCGAGGAAGCGCTGGCCGGCGACATCGTCAGCCTCGCGGGGATGACGAAATCGACCGTGGCCGACACGATCTGCGCGCTGGCGGTGGACGAGCCGCTGTATGCGCAACCCATCGACCCGCCGACCATCACCGTCACCTTCGGCATCAACGACAGCCCGCTGGCCGGCCGTGACGGCAAGAAGGTGCAAAGCCGGGTGATCCGCGAACGCCTGATGAAAGAGGCGGAAAGCAACGTCGCGATCAAGGTCAGCGACACGCCCGGCGGCGAGGCCTTCGAGGTCGCGGGCCGCGGCGAATTGCAGATGGGCGTGCTGATCGAGAACATGCGCCGGGAGGGGTTCGAGCTGTCGATCTCGCGCCCTCAGGTGCTCTACCGAGAGATCGACGGGGTGCGCCACGAGCCGGTCGAGGAAGTCACCATCGACGTGGATGACGAATACACAGGCGCGGTGATCGAGAAGGTCACGGGCCCCCGCAAGGGCGAGTTGCTGGAGATGAAACCAGCGGGCGCAGGCAAGACACGGATCATTGCGCAAGTGCCCTCGCGGGGCCTCATCGGCTACCACGGCGAATTCCTGACCGACACCCGCGGCACTGGCGTGTTGAACCGCGTGTTCCACGCCTGGGAACCCTTCAAGGGTCCGATCGAGGGGCGGCGTGCGGGCGTGCTGATCTCGATGGAGAACGGCGTCTCGGTGGCCTACGCGCTCTGGAACCTCGAGGATCGCGGGCGGATGTTCATCGGCGCGCAGGCCCCGATCTACACCGGCATGATCATCGGCGAGCATAGCCGCGACAACGATCTCGAGGTGAACCCGCTGAAGGGCAAGAAGCTGACCAACGTGCGCGCAAGCGGAACGGACGAGGCGGTGCGCCTGACGACGCCGATCACGCTGACGCTGGAACAGGCCATCGCCTATATCGACGACGACGAGCTGGTGGAGGTCACGCCGAACGCGATCCGCATGCGCAAACGCTTCCTCGACCCGCACGAGCGCAAGCGCCAGTCGCGCGCGGGCTGACCTGCCAAAACGAAAAAAGCCGCGCACCCGACCCGGGTGCGCGGCTTTTCAATGTATTGCGGGACGATCTTCAGGCAGTACTTGAAGTTGATCCAGCACTTGGCAGCAAGTGATCCATGCTCATCGAGGGCTGGTCGCAGCCGGCCTCGCCCACGATCCGGGCCGGCACACCCGCGACGGTCTTGCAGGGCGGCACCTCCTCCAGCACGACCGAGCCCGCCGCGATGCGCGAGCAGTTGCCGATGCGGATGTTGCCCAGCACCTTGGCGCCGGCCCCGATCAGCACGCCGTCGCCGATCTTCGGGTGGCGATCCTCGGTCTCCTTGCCGGTGCCGCCAAGGGTGACCGAGTGCAGCATCGAGACGTTGTTGCCGACCACCGCGGTCTCGCCCACGACGATGGAATGGGCGTGGTCGATCATGATGCCCTGCCCGATCCGGGCCGCCGGGTGGATGTCGACCCCGAAGATCTCGGACACCCGCATCTGGATGAAATACGCAAGATCCTTGCGGCCTTGAGTCCAGAGCCAGTGGCCCACGCGGTAGGCCTGAACTGCCTGGAACCCCTTGAAGAACAACAGGGGCTGAATGTAGCGGTGGCAGGCGGGGTCGCGGTCATGAACGGCCATGATGTCGGCGCGCGCGGCGGCCCCGAGGCCCGCGTCGGCGCGGTAGGCCTCGTCCGCGATCTCGCGCAGGAGTTGCTCGGACATCTCGCCCGAGGCGAGTTTCTGCGCCATCCGGTAGGCCAGCGCCTTTTCCAGCGTGTCGTGGTGGAGAATGCAGCCGTGGATCAATCCGCCGAGCAGCGGCTCGTCGATGACGGCCTGACCGGCTTCATCGAGGATGCGCTGCCAGACCGGGTCGACCCCGGCCAGCTTGCGTTGCACGTTTGCCATGGCATAGCCCTCCGCTGTTCGCGCGCCCGATCTACCGCAAATAGGCGCGGCGGTCCATCATGGAAGGGGCGGTCAGACCGGGTCGGGCAGGCTCAGCTCGGCGTGATGGACCACGAGGCGGATTGCGCCGCCGGTGAAGGCGCCGCCCTGAGCAGTGATTTCCAGTGCCGTGGGCGACCAGTAGACGATGGGCGCGGCGGGCCCGTTCACCCAGGAATTCAGGCCCAGACCCAAACCGGTGCCGAAGCGGCCGGCGTCGCCCGCAACGCCCAGGTCCCAGGTGGTCGCGGTGCCGGTGATGGCCTCGATGACGCGGCCGGTGACGCCGAAGACCAGCGCGCGCGACGGGATCAGCAGGGGCGACGTGACGGAAGACCCGGCGGTGAGCGCCACATCAATCTCCCTCGATATCAGCGACATCACCGAGCCTGATACGCTGAGCGTCGCCGCCCCCACCCGCCAATCCGCGCCGTCCCAGATCGCAGGCGCGCCAGCGTCGAGCACGAAGGCCTGCCAGCCCCGGCGCGGCGGCACGAAGACCCAGCCGCCGTTCACGGCGATGGCGAGCTTGCCGTCCTGCCCCGACCAGGCGTTCACGCCGCCGGGCGGCACGGCAAAGACCTCACCGTCGATCACGGCAGCTGGCGGAGTTGCCCGACTGACCGAGACCAGCGTCAGATGCGTCAGCGCGTCGAGACGCGCCAGCGCCTCGTTCACGGTCACATGCTTTTGCGCCTGCGCGGGGGCCAGCAACGGCAGGGACATGCGGGGGGTGTCAGTCATCGATCTCGATCCTTGCAAACGGCCCTGGCCCGAAGCGATCGGACAGCTGGGCAACCTCGATGGTGAAGGGGGCGGCGGCGCCATCGCTGGCCCGCATCGTTGCGGTGTAGGTGAAGGCGGGGGCGGCAAGCGTGGCCTCCCGGCGGAGACCAGTGCCGTCCATGACGCGCAGCAGGTAGCTTTCGGTAACCTCGCCCAGCGGCACCTCGATCCCCTCCCAGCTGTCGCCGTCGATCCGCGTGCGGCGGATCCAGGTGAGGGAAAGGTTGCCGGCCACAGCCTGCGCCCGCAGATGGGCGGGGGCATAGGGCCTGAGGCCAACCCCTGGAAAAGCCAGAACCTTTTCGACGTAGCTCGGGTCGTCGAGACTGCGCCGGGCCGAGCCGATCCGGTAATGCCGCGCCAGCCCGCGGGTCGCGGCCCCGAGGTCTACCTGCCCCGGCGCGCCGTCGAGCACCACGAAGAGGCTGCCTTCCGGCCAGACCTCCGGCATCACGCCGTCGCTGCCCTGCTGGCCGCGCAGGCGCCGGCCGATGTCCCAGAGGTCCGCGCCCACCAGCGTGGCCTCGGCGAACTGGATCACCTCCCAATCCCCATCGTCGCCGGAACCGATGGCGGCGAGGTTGGCGCCGTTCAGCACCGCCGCCGCCTCGGCGCCCGACAACTGGCCCGCCGCCAGCCGCACCCGCACGACGCCCGACCGGTCCCAGAGCCCCGGCCGGGCCGCTGCCAGCGGCGTCACCAACGTGCCCATCACCGCGCGGCGCTCCATCAATCTGTTGAAGCTGAATCCGTCCGGCCCCGGCGCGGTGTAGACCGCAATGGTACCGGGCCAGGGCGTCGCCGTGACCGCCAGATGCGGCGCGTGCTCCACCTCAGTCCCGGTGAGCAGCGGCAGGTCGAGGAACACCGGGCTGACCGGCACGGGCGCGACGAAACTGGAGGCAGGCGCGCGTTCCTCCACCGCCTCCGACGGCTCGGAGACCGAGGGCTCGACCCGCACCGCCTCGATGCTGCGCGCGCCTCGGTCCTCGACCCGGTCGATGCGCCACGTGGAGCCGTCCTCCAGCGCCACCATCGCCCCCGCGCCCAGCGCCCGGCGGGACGGCGGCAGGGCGAAGCGCAGCTGGTCACGCGCGACCCTTGCCTCGGCCAGCCAGCGTTCAGCCACCGCCTGCCCCTCCGGCCCGGTCAAGGCCAGCGGCAGGTCGCTTGCCGTCACCACGTCCGAGGCATCGGCGGGAAACACCGCCTCGGCCACGCGATCTTCGTAACCGGTCTCGGCCGCAGTGAAGCTGACCCGCACCCGCCCCGCGATCTCCGCCTCGGCGGCGCGGATCGCGGTCAGCCCGCCCGCGTCTTCGTCCACCTGCGCGGTCCAATCGGCTTCGATCACCGCCTCGGGTCCGACGGGCAAGGGCAGGAACACGAGGTGCCCCTCCCGCTCCACCGCCTGGAACCCGTAGGCCATCATCAGCGCCTGCAACCGCGCCCGCGCGCTTTCGGTCTCGCCTGACAGGTGTCCCCGCACCAGCCCGTGCAGCGCCGAGACGTCATAGGCCGTGACCCCCGCCGCCTCGCAGAGCTCCGCCACCACATGTGACAACGGGGCAGCTTCGATCCGGCCGGTGAGCCAGTGGCCCAGCCGCCAGTTCGCGCCGTCCGACCAGCGGTCGATCTCGTTGGGAAAGGCAGGCCAGGGCCGCGCGTCCCAGGCCCAGGCATGGGCGTGGTCCATCTCCAGCATCGGGCCGCCATAGACGTCGGAGACCGGGTTGCGGCCCGGCACGGCCCAGTAGGACAGGACCGCGCGCAGGTATTGCGCCTGGATCAGGTCGTCGCGCCGGCCAGAGGAATACCGCGGCAGCGCGCTTTCCGAGCTTTTGGGATCGAAGAACTTGTTCGGCTCGTTCGTGCCCTTGTCGACGGCGGGGCAACCAAGCTCCGTGAACCGGATCGGCTTCGATCGCGGCACCCAGGGCGAAGGCGTGGGCAGGTGCTCGCCTGCCCTGCGGTCCCGGTGCGGGTTCTCCCACCAGCCGCGGATATCCTTGTAGCGGAAGGTCCAGGGCTCGTCGTGAGCGCCGTCGGTGATCGCCACCCGCCGCTGCGCTGCCCGCGCTTCCTCGGTCGGGTAGAACCAGTCGTAGCCCTCGCCGCCCTCGACATTGGCGCGCAGATAATCGAGGTCGTAGATCGTCCCGTGACCTGCATCGGCGTGCTCTGTGCCGTCGCGCCAGTCGCTCAGCGGCATGTAATTGTCGATCCCGATGAAATCGATCGCGTCATCGGCCCAGAGCGGGTCGAGGTTGAAATACACGTCACCCGACCCGTCCTGCGGCTGGTAGCCGAAATATTCCGACCAGTCGGCGGCGTAGCCCAGTTTGGCCTCCGGAAGCAGGCTGCGCACCTCCGCCGCCAATTGGCGAAAGCGCGCGACCGCCGGAAAGCCCAGATCGTCACGCATCTGCGTCAGCGCGCGCATCTCCGAACCGATGCAGAAGGCGTCGACGCCCCCCGCAGCGGCCCCGAGCGCGGCGGCATGCAGGACGAAGCGGGAATATGACCATTCGGCCGGTCCCGTGTAGCTCACGCGGCCCGGCGTCACGGTGAAATCCGCCGCGCTGACCGTGCCGAAAAAGGCGTCGACGGCGGCGGCATTGGCCACCGTCCCGTCGGGGCTCCCCGGCAAACCCGGTGCGGCATCGCCCGTGATCCGCCCGCGCCAGGGCAGCACCGGCTGTTCCGCGCCCCCCCAGGGGTCCGGCAAGCCGTTGCCCGCCAGGATCTCCATCAGCAGGAACGGGTAGACCATCACCTCCTGCCCGCCGTCGCGGATCGCCTCGATCGCCTCGATCACCGAGCCGTCGGCGGGCGTGCCACCGTAGATCGGCCGGTCATCGACCCGCGCCAGCTCCTCCGCCTCGGCCCGCGCGATGCCGCCCGCCGTCCAGGGCATCTGCACGCCGTCGCGGCTCTTGTCCTCGACCTTGGGCTTCACGCTGCACTGGCCCGCACGCAGATCGTCCCCGAACCAGGCGTAGATCAGGCTGACCGAGCGCAGCTCTGGCAGCACATCGCGCATCTGCGTGAGCGCGCGGGTGAAATCCGACCCGCCACCTTCGGCGCTGGTGTTCAGAGCGCTGTCCTGTCCGAACCCCTTGCGATAGCTGATCTGGCGGGTCGACAGCACGTACTCTCCCGTCCCCGGCATCAGCGCCACCGCGCGCACGAGATCGGCGGCGGCGGGCAGCATCTCGCCCTTGGGCTGGGCCGGGCGCGTCACTTCGAAGGCGAACTGCGGCACGCGGTTGCCGAAAGGGCCGAGATCCAGATCCTCGAAAACCACATAGGCGATGCCGCGATAGGCCGGCACCGCGCCCGCGCCTTCGACCGCCTCGATCAGCGGGTCGGGCATCTGGTCCTCGGTCCCGTGATAGACGCGCAGGCTGACGGTGCCGAGGTCCAGCTCCACGCCGTCGGCCCAGACCCGGCCGACCCGGCGGATCACCCCTTCGCAAAGCGCGACAGCCAGGCTCACGGAATAGGAATAGGTCGTGGTCTTGGGCTGCGGCGGCGCACCCTTGCCGCCGCCGCGGGTCGACGCCGTCTCGACGAACTGCGTGGCCCAGATGACATGCCCGCCCAGCCGCATCCGCCCGAACAGTTGCGCCACCGGCGCGCCCTCGCCGGCCCCGGTGATGCGGAACCGGTCGATCCGCCCTCGCTCCACCGGGTCCGAGCCGGTGCCGAGCAGCCGCTGGTCGATCACCCGGCCCAACGTCGCACCGACCGCGCGCCCGATAACCGCGCCGGTTAGGCCCAGCACCGTGCCCGAGGCCATGCCGCCGATGGCCGCGCCCGCAGCCGACAGAAGGATCGTCGCCATGCCGTCACATCCTTTCCGGAAACGCGAACCGCGCCACCACCCGCCGCGCCCAAGGGGGCGTCAGCGCACTTTCCACCACGCCACGCCCGGAATAGGCGTGGATGAACGTGGGTGCCGACCCGACCTCGGCCTGCACACCCACGTGTTTCGCCACCCCGCCGTCGCGCATGCGAAACAGCAGCACGTCGCCGGGTGCGGCGTTTCCAATCGGTTTGCCAAGCAGATGACGGGTTGCCGCCGCCCAAAGCCGCTCCTCTCCCGAGGGTTCGGACCAGTCGGCGGTATAGGCCGGCACCGGCTCCGGTTCCGCCCCGTGAACCTCGCGCCAGAGCCCGCGCAGCAACCCCAGGCAATCGCACCCCGCGTCCCGGCAACTCGCCTGGTGCACGTAGGGCGTGCCGATCCAGCCGCGCGCGGCGGCCACCACAGCACTCACCGCCGGCTCCCGCCGTCGCGCGCGGACAGGCGCGAGGGGTGCGCCACCATCCAGTCCTCGCTTGGAATGTCCGGGAACCCGCGGAAATTCAGCAGGTTGGCGAATTTCAGGCGGCAGGTCTCCATCCGCTTGTCGCAGCCCGCCGTCAGCCGAACCCGGTCGCCCGCGGCAATGCCGGCCCGCAAGCGGTCCCACAGCTCCACACGGCGCAACCCACCCTCATGCCGGTCGATCTTCACCGCGCCGACCAGCCCTACCGCAGCGCCGTCCAGAACCACGCAACGCCCGCGCTCGAACCAGCGCGGCTCGAACCCACCCAGCCCGGCAAGCCAGAACACCCGCCCGTCCTCGACCGCCGCGACCGTGACCTCCGCGCCATAGCCCGGCGCCTCCAGCTCGAACCGGCACGCGCCATCCCCCAGCACCGCTGAACATCCACGCTGGTAGACGCGCCCCTTAGGCGTGTTCATCCGCTCCGCCAGCCCGCGCAGCTCCGCCGTGAAGGCCCCGCCTGCTCGCGTCAGGTCTCCCAGTGTGCCTCGAAATTGCAGCACGCGGTTCTCCGGCGCGTCCCATTGCACCAGCCAGGCCTCGATCGCCGCCCCGTCGAAGCGCCCGGCGGCGATATCCGCCTCTGTGATCGCCACGTCCGATAGCGCGCCCACGGCTTCGGTATTGTCGACCGACAGGCCGGTGGTCTGCATCAGCGCCGCAGCCGTGAGCCCGGTCTCGGGCTTGAAACGCACGCCGTCGAAATCCACCGCCCGGTCGTGGTCGGTGAAGCCGAATGCTTTTCCATCGGCCCGCTCCAACTTCCAGCAGCGACACACGCTCGTCGTGCCGCTCGCCAGGTGCGCGTCCAGCGCCGCCACCCCTATCACAGCCGGATCTCCACCACCGGCACGTTCGGTACCTCGCCCGCCTGGAAACTGGCGACCGAGGTCTGGATCGCGTCCGTGTCGAAACGCACCGGCACGTCGAACTCGAACCCTGCCGTGATCACCTCGCCCGCGTCCGGCGGCTCGGCAAACCGCACGAGACCAGCCGCGAGGTCCAGTTCAAAATGCACGCCAAGCACCTGTTCATCCGTAGATATCCCGACCAGCACCGTGCTTTCGACCGGCTTCGCGACCGGCCGCACATAGGCGTACCCGCCCGAGGCATAGGTCTTGCTCAACGCAAACTCCGTCGCCACCCCGTCCGCCACCGCAATGTCCTGGTCGCGGAAATCCGGCGTGGCGGAGGGCGCACAGCTCTTGAAATCCGACCAGTCCTTCCACCGGAACCCGTGCAACTGCCCACGCCGCGCCTCGAAGAAGGCGATCAACACCGCAATGTCGTCGAGCGAGCGCAGCGACACTCCCGCATCGTAGCGCCGCCGCGACTGCGCCCAGGGCGTGTTGCGCTCCTCGAACCCGTTGGTCAGCGTCACCACCTCGGTGCGCCGCTCGGGGCCGCCAGTGGAGCCGAAGCTCAGGTTGGCGGGAAACCGGACCTCGTGAAATGCCATGATCCCGCCCCCTCAGCGATTGCGCTGGCCGCGCGCCAGCGCCCGACCCATCTGCGCCGCGATCTGCGTCTGGCTGCGCTGGAATCCCTGCACATCGGGCGTCGTGATGTTCATCACCACCTGGACCGGCCCGCCGCCACCTGCCGCCGCGACCCCCAGCCGCCCGTCCGCCCCGCGGCGGAGCGGCATGATCGCCTCGGGCCCCGCCTCGCCCATCAGGCCCGTGCCGCCGCGCATCGCGAACGCGGTCGGTCCCTGCACGACCCCGCCGCGGGCAAACGGCATCATGCGCCCCTGCGAGATCGCGCCGCCCTTCTGAAACGGCAAAATGCCACCCATCAACCCGTTGATCCCGTTCGCCAATGCTGTCCCGAGTGCATTCTGCACCGGCCGCATCGCGGTGTTGTAGGCGGCGTCGACCATGCTGCGCGCGACCGTCCTCAGCGCGTCCGACAGGCGCATCCCGTCGAAAACCACGCCGTCGAAGGCGCGTCTGAGCCCGCCGCCGATCGCCCGGCTCATCGAGTGAACCTCGCGCCCGGTGTAAAGCATCGTGCCCTGCATCCCGCGCAACTCCGCCTGGAACGCGGCGGTCATGCTCGTGGCCCCCGCGAGGCTCACCTCCAGCTCCGCGATCTGCACATCCAGCGCCGCCATGTCGTCATCCAGCCCGGCCATCGCCTGTCTCCTTGTCCGTTACATCGGGAAACCGGGCCGCCAGCGCCTCCAGCCGGGCGCGCCCCATCGGGGCCGCTCCGGGCGCGTCGCCCAGCATCATCAGCAGCTCCGCGGGCGTGAGCCGCCAGAACATCTCGGGTGCCAGCCCCAGCCCCTGCAGACCCGCCCGCATCACGGCGGGCCAATCGAAGCCTGCCGCGCTCATTCCGGCACCGCGAAGGCCAAGGCCAGCAACTGCGCTGCCACCCGCGCCGCCTCCAGCGGGCCGCCCTCGATCTCGGCCGACAGAAGTTCGGGCAGGTCGCCGCGCCAGCCGCCGCCCCTCAATCCCGCGCAGACCAGCATCAGCACGTCGCGGGCCCGCAGGCTCTCGCCCTCGAACCGCTCCACAAGCTCGGCCAGACTGTCGACCTCCAGTCGCGCCTCCAGCTCCGCCAGCGCACCCAGCGTCAGCTTCGCCGCCCACCGCTCGCCACCCACGACCAGCGCCACCTCGCCCGCCCACGGGTTCGCCATGGCTCAGATCGCCGTAAAGGTCAGCGCGCCAGCCGACGCCATCGACATTTCGTAGGTTGCCTCGCCGTCATGGCTGCCCGCGTAGTCGATCGCGGTGATCTGGAACGCCCCCTCGACGATGCCGAAATCGGGGATCACGACCTGGAAATCCGGCGTCGCGCCATCGAAGAAGATCTGCCGCGCCCGCTCGTCCGTCGCCGCGTCGCGGAAGATGCCCGAGCCCGAGATCGCGGCCGATTTCACGCCGGCCCCGCCCAGCAGCTCGCGCCAGCCGCCCGCCGACTCAAGGCTCGTCACGTCCACCTGTTCTGCGTTGAAGCTCAGCCGCGTGGCGCGCAGCCCCGCCACCGTCTCGAACACGCCGTTCCCGTCCATGTCGACCTTCACCAGAAGGTCCTTGCCGCTTTGCGCCGCCATATCGTTCTCCAATTCTATCAGATAATTGCCAGACGACGCTCACGCGTCCTCATCCACGCGGGCGCGGAACCACAGCTCGATCTCGCGGCCGCCATCGACCCGCCGTGCCCGCGCCCGCAAAAACGCCATGCGCACCAGCCGCCCGCGCGCCAGCGTCAGGTCCGCGCCGGTCAGCGCATCCGACACCGCCGCCGCCAGCGCCTTGGCGCTCGCGAAACCCGCCGCCTCGCTCACCACCGTGACCGCGAAATCATGCACCGCGCCCGCGCCCGTCTTGTCAGACGCGTCGCGCGCGTTTTCCGGCCCGAGCGTCAGGTAAAGCGGCTGCACCGGCCCCGGCGGCAGCGCGTCATAGACCGCGCCCCCCGACAGCGCCGCGACCGCCGCGTCACCGCTCAGCGCGCCATAGACCGCGGCCTGCAGCGCCGCCGTGATGCCGTAGCTCATCGCCCCACCTCCTCGACCGCGAAACAGACCAGCGTGCGGCCCAAGGGCTCGCCCTCGTGCACCGCCTCGATCCGGTAGAGCCGCGCACCGTCGCGAAACCGCATCGCCGCATCGGGACGCGCCGCCGCACCCTGCGGCACCGCGCGCATCGTGATCTTCAATTGCAACCGGGCCGCCTGGTCCACCTCGCGTCCCGCGCCCCGCGTCTCGACCGCCGTCCAGACATGGCCGCGCGCGACCCAGACCTCGCTGAAACCGCCCGCGCCGTCGGCGACCCGCTCGGGCGCCTCCAGGAGCAGGCGGCGCGTCATCGCGGGCGCGCTCATTGTCCCGCCCCGCGCAACCGCACCGGCCGGTGCGGCTCCAGCAACACCGACACCGCGAAGGGGATGCCCGTCTCAGCGTCCAGGTTCTGGCCCCAGAACTCGCCCGCCAGGATCATCGCGGCCTGCCGCAGGTCGGCCGGAATGCCGGACCAGTCCGGCGCGTAGCCGGCGGTGAACTCGACCTCGATGGTCCCGCCCATGCCCGGCGCGGGCAGCGTGCTGCCGGTCGCCGCCAGCCCCGGCCGATGCCCATCCACCCGCAACTGGTAGCGCGCCGGGTCGACCAGCGTTTCGGCGCCCGCCCGCGTGATCAGCTTCACGCTCACGATCCGGCTCACCGGCGCCAGCGGAAGGGCATGCACCGCGGGCCCGTTCCACGCCATCAGCGTCAGCACGAACCGCCGCTCGTAGAGCGCCTTGCCGATCCGCGCCTCGATCCCCGACAGCGCCGCCCTGAGACAGCTTTCCAGCTGCGCATCCTGGCTGCCGTCATCGGAAAATCCGCGCGCCAGCCGCAGATGCTCTGCCAGCTCGCTGACGGGCAAGGCCGCACCGGGCACCGAGGTCAATTCGACCATCATCATTGTTGTTGTCTCCGAAAAACCTGCCGTGTTCAGGGGTGGGACGGTGCACCGCCCGCGCTGCTCGAGCGGAGAGACGCGCAGCTGGACCGCGCGCGGCTCACCGCCCCGCCCGCCCCGCAGCCGTCACCGGCCGGGGGCGGGGTCTCGACATTCCGCTCACGCGGAGGTCAGGACAGGCCGAACTTCATCAGCTTGATGGCAGCATAGTCGGAGATCGCCCCGCCGACGCGCTTGGTGGCGTAGAACAGGACATGAGGCTTGGCACTGAAGGGGTCGCGCAGCACGCGCAGGTCGGGCCGCTCCGCGATCGTGTAGCCGGCACCGAAATCGCCGAAGGCGATCGCGGTGCTGTCGACCGCGATGTCGGGCATGTCCTCGGCGATCAGCACCGGGTAGCCCATCAGCCGCGCCGGCTCCCCCGCAGCCATTCCGTCCGACCACAGGAACCTGCCATCCGCGTCCTTCATCTTGCGCACCGCGCCGGCGGTCTTGGAGTTCATGACGAAACTCGCCGCCGCCCGGTATTGCGCGTCCAGCGCGTAGACCAGGTCGACGATGGCATCGGCCGGGTTGCTGGCGTCGAAATCGCCCGCGGTTCCCGTGGCGACGTAGCCGAGCACCCCCCAGGACCAGATCGTGTTGGGGAGCGTCAACCCGCTCAGGATCCCCATCGGCTTGCCTTGCCCGTCACCGGTGATGAAGGCCGCGGCCTCGGCGCGGGCGAACTTGTCCGCGATCCGGCCCGCGAGCCAGCCCTCGATGTCGAAGGCGCTGTCGTCCAGCAACCGCTGCGACGCCTTGGGCATCGCCGACAGCTCGTAGAGCGGGATCGACACGCGCTCGATCTGCGGCGCCGCCGTTTCCGACGTGTCCGTCACCTCGTCGGCCCAGCCGGCTCCGGTGTCCGTGGTATCGACCAGCACGTCGAAGGAGCTGGCCTCGACCTGCACCACATTGGCCACCGCCCGCAGGCTGGAGGCGCTGCGCAGAACCGATTGGATGGTCTCCGCCGTCTGCGGATCGACCAGGTAGCCGCCCTCGGCGTTCACCGCCGTGTTCAGGCCCTTCTGCTCCAGCTCGAGGCCGCGCAACGCGTCATCGTCGCCGTTGCGCAGATAGGTCGCGAGCGCCTTCTTGTGCGGCGCGCCGGTGTCGATCGTCGCCGACAAGGCCGGACGGGCATGGGTCATGGTTTTCGTGGTCAGCATTGCGATACGCTCTTCCTGCTTCTGTAGCTTTACGTTGAGGTCGTTCTGGAACTGGCTGAATTCGTTCAGGAACCCACCAAGGGCCTCCTTCACCTCAACCAACGGCGCCTGGGCCGCACGGGGCTGTTCCGCCGCCCCGGATCGGGTCTCGGTCATGCATCACCTCTGAATGATTGCCTTGGGGTCAGCGGAGCTGAAGCGCCGCCAGACTGGTCCGCGCGTCCTCGAACACGCGCGCCAGGTCACGCAGGTCGTCGCCCGCCTTGGCCTCCGCGGCCTCGGCTGCGGCGCTCACCCGCGCCTCGGGGAGCATCGGGAACGTCACCAGCGACACCTCCCACAACTCCACCTCCGACAGGAGCCTGCGCCCCTGCCCGTCCTTTGCGGCGCGCACCGTGCGGTAGCCGATGCTGAGCCCGTCGATGGCCCCGGCCTCGATCAGCGCCGCCGCTTCGCGGGCCCGCGCGACCTCCTTCAGCAGCCGTCCCTTCACGTAGAGCCCCCGAGCGTCCTCGCGGACCTCGTCCCAGATGCCGATGGGCTCCGTCGGGTTGTGCTGCCACAGCATCTTCACCCGGCGCCCGTCGCCTTCCAGCCGCTTCAGGCTCGCCGCGTACGCTCCCGGCGAGACGATATCGCCGCCCTGGTCGCAGGCTCCGAACAGGCTCGCATAACCCTCGATCTCGCGGCCCTTCGTGACCGTCAGCCCGGCCTCGTCGAACCGGGCGAACTTGGTCTCAAGCCCCTGCAAATAATCGTCTTTCATATCCGCTCCTATCCCGCGCCACTCAGCTGGATCAGCTCGTTCACGCCTTGCGCCAGGATAACCGAGACGACGCCAAAGACCGCCAGCCACAGCCGCCGCTCCAGTCGTTCCAGCGCCGTCTCGATCCCCTCCAGCCGGAAACTCAGCGCCTGCCAGCGCTCGTCCTGCACCCGCTCGTTGGCCTCGATCCGGGCGCTGGCCGCGTCAAAGGGCGCGTAAAGATACCGCGATCCGCCCGCACCCCGGTCACTCATGCCCCCTCCGGTCGATCCGGCAGGCCCAGCATCCGTCGCTTCTCGCCCTCGGTGAGAAAGCTTGCCCCGGCGATCCGCCGCCACTGCGCCTCGCGCTCCGCCGACAGCGCCGGCACCTGGTCCAGATCCGGTTTGATCTCAAACACATCACCGGTCAGACCGCTCAGCCAGTGCCCCATCTGCGCCAGCACCTTTTGCGCCAACGGCAGCACTGTCAGCCGGTAGAAGGCGCGGTTCGCCTCGGCGTAGTTGGCATAGGTCGCATCGCCCGGGATCCCCAGCAGCATCGGCGGCACGCCGAAGGCCAGCGCGATGTCGCGCGCCGCCGCCTCCTTGGTCTTCTGGAACTCCATGTCGCTGGGGCTGAACCCCATCGGCTTCCAGTCGAGCCCGCCCTCCAGCAGCATCGGCCGCCCGGCGTTGCGCGCGCCCTGGTGGTGGCTCTCCAGCTCACCTTGCAGCCGTTCAAACTGGTCCTGGGTCATCGTGCCCGTCCCGTCGACACCGCGATAGACGATTGCCCCCGAAGGCCGCGCGGCATTGTCGAGCAGCGCCTTGGACCAACGCGAGGCCGCGTTATGAACGTCGAGCGCAGTTGCCGCCGCCTGCAACGGCGCCAGCCCGTAATGGTCGTCCTGCGGATGGAAGGTCTTGATATGGCAGATGATCTCGGCCGCGTAGCGATGTTTCTTTGCCCCCACCACGTAGTCGTAGCCCGTCGGCCATCCGTCGCTCCCCGGCACCAGGCTGATCCGGTCGGACCGCAGCACATGCAGCTCCGCCAGCCCGGCCTCCGCCGCCGGCACCGCCTCCAGATAGGCGTTCCCCGACAGCATCAACTGCGCATAGGCCGCCTCCAGCAGGTCGGCCCGGCCCTGCGCCTGGTTCGGCCTGTTCAGCAGGCCCAGCACCGGGTGCGTTTCGTAGCGACAACTAGCGTCCTGGCACACCACCGGCAGGGCCGCCGCGGCTTCCGCGATCAACTTCACCGCACGGAACCCCACCGGGTTGCCCTGGAAGCCGGCCTTGGTCAGCGAGACGGTGTCCCGTGGGCTCCAGGCAACGCGGCCCACCGCGCCCCAGACCGCGACCCTTGCGCCGGCCGAGGCCTTGCGCTCCGGCATCTTTTCTGGGGCTTTCCGCAAGAAATCCAATACCATGCGCCTCTCTCCTCAAGCGATACATCAAGACAGGCCGCGCGCCCCAAACGGCACCCGCCCTCGCACCCCGAACCGGGGTCGTCCGAAACTTCCGTGAGCTTGGTCTCAAAGGCCCCGGATCTGCGGGCTCAGCGCCCGTCCGCCGGGCACCAGCAGCCCCTCGGTCACTGCCCAGACCAGCGCATCGACGCGGTCCGGACTGCCCGCACCTGCAAAGCCCCTCAGGCTCATCAGGCACATCTCGTCTTCCAGCGCGGCCAACACACCCAGGTGCCGAACCCGCCCCTGTTCGTAAAGCGCCGCCACCGGTTCCGCCCGCGCCGTCTTTCCGACGCTGGCCCGCACGGCCTTCACATTCACATGCGGATCGACCTGCCGCATCAGCGTCGTCACCAGGTCGCCGCCCTGGTTCACCTCGGCCACCATCCGCGCCGCGCCGTGCCTGTGATAGGCCGCAGCCGCCGCCTCGGCCCATTCCTTGGGGCTGGCCGCCGCGACGCTCGCATCCTCAAGCACCACCGCCGTCCAATCGTGCGGCGGCCCCTGTTCCACCACCGCCAGCACCACGATCCCGCAGGCGTCAGAGCCTGCGTGCCCCGTCACCGGCGGGTCGACCGCCACGATCACCCGCGCACCCTCCGGCGCCCGGTCCACCCTGAGCCCATCCAGCCGCGCCCGCGTCCAGAGCGCGTCCTCCGCATCCTCCAGCAACTCGCCGTCCAGTTCCTGCCGACCCAGCCGCGTCTGCCCGTAGCGCGCCCGCACCTCGCGCAGGAAGCTCGGCGCGAGGTACGCCCGGTTCGCCTCGGTCGCGGCCTGCGTCACCACCGTGCTGTCACGGCCCAGCAGCGCCTTCAGCACACCCACATTGCGCGGCGTCGTCGTCACCACCTGCTGGGGGCGTTCTCCCAGCCGCAGGCCGAATTGCAGCATATCCCAGGTCTCCTGTGCCTTCGGCCATTTCGCCAGCTCGTCGGCCCAGGCTGCGTCGAACTGCGGCCCGCGCAAAGCCTCGGCGTCATGCGCGGAATAGAGCCGCGCCTCGGCCCCGTTCGGCCATTCCAGCCTCCGCTCCCCCGCGATCCAACGCGGGCAGCGGTCGGGCGGAGAGCAGGCGATGATCCCGCTCTCCCCCTTCACCATCACCGCCAGCGCCTGGTCATAGGTTTCACCCACCAGCGCCACGCGACGCGCGCGCCCCGGCGCCTCGGGCGTCGACCCCTCAACCATGGCCCGCACCCATTCGGCCCCAGCGCGGGTCTTGCCCGCCCCGCGCCCGCCCAGGATCACCCAGCTCGTCCAGTCCCCCTCGGGCGGCAGCTGGTGCGGCAGTGCCCAGACCTCGAAGAGGTAGGGCAGCGCCGCGAGGCACCCGTCACTCAGCCCCTCCAGGAACGTCTGCACCGTCTCCGGCGGCGCGGAGGCGAGCCAGCCTGCGGCCGATCTCAAGCCGGGCGGCGTCGAGGTCGAGTACGCCGCCCCCGCCCCGCCGCCCGTATCTCTGGCTTCCTGCGTCACGGGCCTTGGCCTCCTGTTGAATGGCCAGCGAAAAGGCGGCGCCCACCGCGCGCACGTCCTTGACCACGTCGGCCTCGCTGCATGTCTGCGCCGCCCGCGCGGTGTCGAGCGTCCTCTCCAGAAGCTCCACCGCCGTTTCCAGCGCCTTGTAGGCCTGCGCGACCGACCGGTCCGCATGGGCCAGGGCATCACCGTCTTCAAAGGTCTCAGTCATGAAATGTCCCCGTGTCCGAAAACTCCCTCGGTCACGAGCAGCACATGGGTGCCGGGGTCTAGCCCCGCTCAGGTCACAAAAAAACGGCCCGTGGGCATCCCCCCGAGGCCGTCTAACCCATGTCTTCCAGCGTGCCTAAACAGATGCCACGGAGCGTTCGCATGGTCAAGAAGTTTTTTCTTTACAAGGGGTTAACGCGACCTATGGCGTTCACACCACGTTAACCAGGGGCCCGCGCGCTCACTGCCCCGCAGCACCCTGCTCGGCCTCGATCTGCCGCCAGCGCGCAACATTTCTGTTATGTTCCTCAAGGGTTTCGGCGAAAGCGTGCCCGCCCGTCCCGTCCGCCACGAAGAACAGCAGCGGCGTGTCGTCCGGGTTCACCGCCGCCTCGATCGCCGCGCGGCCGGGGTTCGCGATCGGCGTCGGCGGCAGCCCGGAGATGACATAGGTGTTGTAGGGCGTCTCCGCCCGCAGCTCGCTGGCGCGCAGACCCCGCCCCAGAATCCCCCGCCCCTCGGTCAGCCCGTAGATCACCGTCGGGTCGGTCTGCAGCCGCATGCCTCGGTTCAGCCGGTTCACGAAGACGCTCGACACCTGCCGCCGCTCGTCGGGCACGCTGGTTTCCTTCTCGATGATCGAGGCGAGAATCAGCGCCTCCTCCGGGCTCGTCAGCGGCAACCCGTCCTGCCGCTCCGCCCAGGCTTCCGCCAGGATCTCCTCCTGCGCCGCCTGCATCGCGTCGAGTAGCTCCTGCCGGTCCGCCCCGCGCTGCACCTCGACCGTGTCTGGCGCCAGCATCCCCTCGGGCGGCACCTCGGCGATCTCGCCCGACAGGAACTCCGCCGCGCGCAGGCCCTCCACGATCTGCCAGCTCGTCAGCCCCTCGGGGACTGACACGCGGTAGACCATCGGCGTGCCGCTTTCGACCAGCTCCGAATAGACCTCCGGCACCCCGTCCTCATAGGCGAAATCGGCCAGTTCCAGGATCTCTTCGGTGCCCGGCACCCGCTCGCGCAGGCGCAGCTCGCCGGTGCCCGACAGGCGCAGCACATAGGTCGCCGTGTAGCGAAAGCGCGACGGCCCGCCCGCGGTCACGATCGCCAGCACTTCTTCCATCGAGGCACCGGCCGGGATCTCGTAGGTGCCGAAGCGCAACTGGTCGCCCATCCCGGCGTAATCCGCGCCGACCCGGAACAGCACGGCCGAGGATACTGCGCCGACCTCCGCCAGATCATCCGAGATGCGCCTGAGCGACGCCCCGCGCGGCACCTCGAAAAATGTCGCCTCCGTCAACGGCCCCGGCGCGCGAAACTCGCGCTGGCCCCAGGCAATCGCGCCCGCCACCGCGATGAACACGATGATCAGGAAACTCATCCCGTTGGCGGCGACGCTCTTCCACATCGGCGCGTCAGACCCGGCCCATGATCAGGCAGGCATTGGTGCCGCCAAAGCCGAAGGAGTTCGACTGCACGATGTTGATCTCCGCCTTCTGCGCCGCGTTGGCGCACAGGTTGATCGCCGTCTCGGCGGCCGGTGTGTCGAGGTTGATGGTCGGTGGCGCCACCTGGTCGCGGATCGCCAGCATCGAGAAGATCGCCTCGATCGCGCCCGCGGCCCCCAGCAGATGCCCGGTCATCGACTTCGTCGACGACATCAGCACATGACCGGCGTGATCGCCCATCAGACGCTCCACCGCGCCCAGCTCGATCGTGTCGGCCATGGTCGAGGTCCCATGCGCGTTCACGTAGTCAATGGCCGACGGCTCCAGCCCGGCCCGCTTCAGCGCCGCGCGCATCGCGCGCTCGGCGCCCTCGTGGTTCGGCGGCGGCGCGGTGATGTGGTAGGCGTCGCCCGACAAGCCGTAGCCCAGTATTTCCGCGTAGATCTTCGCGCCGCGCGCCTTTGCGTGCTCGTAATCCTCCAAGACGACGCAACCTGCGCCCTCGCCCATGACGAAACCGTCGCTGTCTGCGTCCCACGGCCGGCTGGCCTTCTGCGGTTCGTCGCCGCGCTTGGTCGACAGCGCCTTGCAGGCATTGAACCCCGCGATGCCGATCTCGCAGATCGGGCTTTCCGCGCCCCCCGCGATCATCACGTCCGCGTCGCCCCACTGAATCAGCCGCGCGGCGTCCCCGATGGCATGCGCGCCCGTCGAACAGGCGGTGACGACCGCATGGTTCGGCCCCTTGAACCCGTAGCGGATGGAGACCTGCCCCGAGATCAGGTTGATCAGCGCCCCCGGCACGAAGAACGGAGACACCCGCCGCGGACCCTTGTCGCGCAGGGTGAGGGAAGTATCGGCAATGGACGACAGCCCCCCGATCCCCGAACCGATCAGAACGCCGGTGCGCTCGAGGCTTTCGGTATCGGTCGGCGTCCAACCGGCATCCTCCACCGCCTGGATCGCGGCGGCCATGCCGAACAGGATGAAATCATCGACCTTGCGCTGTTCCTTCGGCTCCATCCAGTCGTCGGCGTTGAATGTGCCGTCGCTGCCATCGCCCACCGGCACTTCGCAGGCATAGGTCGTGGCCAGATGGCTCGCATCGAAGCGCCGGATCGTGCCCGCGCCGGATTGCCCGGCCAAAAGCCGCTCCCACGTCTTCTCCACCCCGGAGGCCAGGGGCGTCACCAGCCCCAGTCCCGTCACAACCACTCGACGCATGCCCTGAGCCCCTTTGTCACAGTCCTTGTCTTGGTCGCGGTGATACCGCGCCCGGCAACCGGTGCGCAATCCCTCCGAGCCCTTGACGTTTACGCCCGGCGGTCCGCCGCGTCCGGACATGTCCGGCTTGTCGCGCCCCGCAAGCAAAACGGCCCCCGCATCGCTGCAAGGGCCGTCTGAAAATCCGTCGCCGGATGCGCGCTTACTGCGCTTCCTTGATGAACTTGACCGCGTCGCCGAAGGTCTGGATGGTTTCGGCTGCGTCGTCGGGGATTTCGATACCGAACTCTTCCTCGAAGGCCATGACCAGCTCGACCGTGTCGAGCGAATCCGCGCCCAGATCATCGATGAATGAAGCGTTCTCGGTCACCTTATCCTCTTCGACGCTCAGGTGCTCGACCACGATCTTTTTCACGCGCTCTGCGATGTCGCTCATGTTCATCCTCGTTCGTTGCGGCGCCGCTCGTCCCGGCCCCTTCGTTTGCGTTCTGCCTCTCGGCCCGCTCATTTGACACCCGGACACTAGCCGGATGCGTCCCTGTCGGGAACCCTGGGCCCCGGCAAAATCTGCGCCGCCTATAGCATAGAAAAGAGCGAAGGCAACGGCCTTCGCATAACCCGGTCCGATGGCCCCGGCGGCGCTCACAGCATCGCCATCCCGCCGTTCACATGCAAGGTCGCGCCCGTGACGTAACCCGCCTCGGCACTCGCGAGATAAAGCGCGGCGGCGCCGATCTCGGCGGCCTGGCCCATGCGGCCCGCAGGGATCTGCGCCAGGATCTTGCCTTTCTGATCCTCGGTCAGCTTGCCGGTCATCGCCGTCTCGATGAAGCCCGGCGCGATGCAGTTCACCGTGATGCCCCGGCTCGCCACCTCGTAGGCGAGGCTTTTCGACATGCCCACCATCCCGGCCTTGGCGGCGGCGTAGTTGCCCTGCCCCGGGTTGCCGGTCGCGCCGACGATGGAGGAGATATTCACGATCCGCCCCCAGCGCGCCTTCATCATGCCGCGCAGCACGCCCCGGCAAAGCCGCATGGTCGAGGTCAGGTTCACCTCCAGCACGCTCGACCATTCGTCGTCCGACATCCGCATGAAGAGGTTGTCGCGGGTGATCCCGGCGTTGTTCACCAGGATATCGACCGCGCCCATCGCCTCCACCGCCTGTTTCGGCAGCGCCTCGACCGCCTCGGCATCGCTCAAGTTGCAGGGCAGCACATGCGCCCGCGCGCCAAGTTCGCCCGCCAGCGCCTCCAGCGGCTCGACCCGCGTGCCCGACAGCGCCACGCTCGCCCCGGCGGCGTGCAGCTTGCGCGCGATCTCGGCGCCAATGCCGCCCGACGCGCCGGTGACCAGCGCCGATTTTCCCGTCAGATCGAACATGTTGGAGTCTTCCTTTCGTCAGTTCGCCGTCTGTAGACCGAACCGATCCATGTCGTCTTCGGTCAGCGTGTAATTGTCCCGCGTGGCGCGCGTCTCGGCCATGAACGCGGCAAAGTCTCCATCGCCCAGCATGGCCTCGACGAACCGTTGCCGATCCCCCTCTGCCGCGGCGCTGGCGTCCACCGCCACGCCCATCCGGCGCTGCACCGCATCGCTCTGAAGCACCAGCGCTCCGCCCGTGACCGAACGCTCCGTGCCGCCCAGAAACAGGAAGATGCCGTCGTTCACGACCGCTCCCGTGGCGCGCGTCTCGAGCCCGGCCGCGCGGATCAGGCGACCCATTCCGGTGACCCAGGCCACGTCATCCGCGCCGGGAATATCGCCCAGCGCCACCACCTCCAGGCCGGGCGTCTGCTCCAGCGTGCGCTGCAGACGATCCGCCGCCGCGCCGCTGATCGGCCCCGAGATCCGCAGCACCGTACCTTCGACCCGGAACTCGGTCGCGCCCGCACCCACGAGCCGGATCAGCGCCAGCGCACCGCCCGCCATCACGACGATGACGGCCAGCGCGATGCCGAACCGCCTAAGCATCGTGCAGACTCTCCGCCGCCGCTTTCACTTCATCCGGCGTGCCGACGCTCCGCGTCGCGATCGTCCGGTCGATACGCTTGACCATGCCGCTCAGCGCCTTGCCCGCGCCGATCTCCCAGGTCTCCGTCACGCCCTGCGCCGCCATCCAGGCCACGCTCTCGCGCCAGCGCACCCGGCCCGTCACCTGCTCGACCAACCGCGCGGTGATCTGGTCGGGATCGCTTCCGGCCTCGGCGGTCACGTTGCCGACCAGCGGCACGGCGGGCGCCGTCAACCGGGTGTCGCGCAGCGCCTCGGCCATGGCGTCGGCGGCGGGTTGCATCAGTGCGCAGTGGAACGGGGCCGAGACCGGCAGCAGCAGCGCGCGCTTGGCGCCCTGCACCTTCGCGATTTCGACCGCGCGCAGCACCGCCTCGCGATCGCCCGACAGGACCACCTGTGCCGGATCGTTGTCATTGGCCGCGGCGCAGACCTGGCCTTCGGCGGCTTCCTGCGCGATTGCGCTCACCGCGTCGAAATCAAGGCCCAACACCGCCGCCATCGCGCCCTCGCCCGCCGGCACCGCCGCCTGCATCGCCTCGCCGCGCAGCCGCAGGAGGCGCGCAGCATCGGCCAGGCTCAGCGCGCCCGCAGCGCACAGCGCGGTGTATTCGCCCAGCGAATGACCGGCAACGAAAGCCGCCGCCGTCACCTCGACCCCCTCGGCCTTCAGCGCGGCCATCGCCGCCATCGACGTCGCCATCAGCGCCGGTTGCGCGTTGCGGGTCAGCGTCAGCGTGTCCTGCTCGCCCTCCCAGATCAGCGCCGACAGCTTCTCGCCCAGGGCCTCGTCCACCGCGTCGTAGACGGCGCGCGCGTCCGGGTAGGCGTCGGCCAGGTCACGGCCCATGCCGATCGTCTGCGCACCCTGTCCGGGAAAAAGAAAGGCTCGTGTCATCGGGTCCCTCGTCGCCAATTCCTGCGACGGGGCTACCCCAAGGGCGATCCTGGCGCAACGGTCTGGCCGGGACCGCGCCCGTGCAGGCGCCGGAATTCGCTACCGAGCCGAAATCTCGACCTCGGTTCCACTGCACGAACCGCCGTAGGTCATGCCCACCCAGATGCTGATCAGGCCGTTCAGATTGGCCAGATCGTCCTCGATGCGCAGCCGGTTGTCGGCGTTGCGGCGACCGGCATACCAGTTGCCTTGCGCATCGCGCAGCAAGATCTCCGCGTCGCAAGACCTGTTGGTCGTGACTTCGACGCGCCGCAGATCGTCGCTGAAGCCTGAAAGATCCAGCGTCAAAGTCGGGTTGGCGTTGAAGTAGCCGCGCCCGGGCAGTCCGTTGCACGACACGATGTTCGTGCTGCCCGATGCCGTCACATCGACCTCCAGCCCGTCTGCGACCAGTCGCGCTGCCGTGGTAATCAGCGGTTGGGCGATATACGCGGCCGACGGGCAGCCGGGGATGATACCGGTCACGATCTGCGGACCGCCCCCGGTCGGATCCGGGTCCGGCTCTGGCTGGGGTTCCGGAACAGGCTCGGGTTCCGGCTCGGGTTCCGGTACCGGGTCGGGGACAGGTTCGGGCTCCGGCTCCGGCGTGGGGTCAGGCGTCGGCACCACGATGAGGATCGGATCGCGGTCTTCCCATTCCTCGCGCGGCGGGATCTCGACGGTCGAGGTCCAGTCGGTGTCGAAATACGGATTCTGGATCTCGTCGCGCACCACGGTGCTGTAGGTGGTGGCCGTATCCGTCCCCATGTTCATGGCCGCAATCGCCATGCCCGTCGCGCCAGCGCAGATGACGACCCAGTCCACCGTCGCGAGCCCGGCCTCCTGGCGCAGGAATCGCGAGATCGAGGCGCGAAGGGGGGGGAAGATACGTGGCATCGGGGAACATCCTGGGTGGTTAACAACGCGACTCAGCTCAATTCCGTCCTTCCCTACCGGGCGCTCTTGTCGAAAATGTGGCCGCATCACGGAGGGTTCCGGGCTCCGCGCCGCTGCAAACCGCCCCTGCCCACCAACACGGCAAAGGGCTTGCCACGCCCCGGAGCCACCGCTATACGCCGCAGGTCTCCGCCGCATGTCATTTGATCGGCGCTCTACCTCGTGGTCCGGGGGGCGGAGATGCGAATGCCCCGGCCTTTGAAAGACGCCCGCAACAGAACTGGAGCTTCCATGCCTCTTTATGAGCATGTGATGATTGCGCGTCAGGATCTTTCCGGCACGCAGGCCGAAAGCCTCATCGAACATTTCGGCACGGTCCTCAGCGACAACGGCGGCGCCGTTGTCGAAACCGAGTACTGGGGCCTGAAGACCATGGCCTACAAGATCAACAAGAACCGCAAGGGCCACTACGCCTATATCCGCACCGATGCGCCCTCCGAGGCCGTGCAGGAGATGGAGCGCCTGATGCGCCTGCATGACGACGTCATGCGCGTCCTGACCGTGAAGGTCGAGGGCCACGAAGAAGGCCCCTCGGTCCAGATGCAGAAGCGTGACGACCGTGACCGCGGCGATCGCGGAGACCGTGGGGATCGCGGAGACCGTGGGGATCGGGGCGACCGCGGCGATCGTGGCGACCGGGGTGGTGATCGTGGCGACCGCGGCGAACGCCGCGAACGTCGCTGAGAGGAAGGAACAAGACCATGGCAGCAAAACCGTTTTTCCGCCGTCGCAAGTCCGATCCGTTCGAGGGCGATGGCGCCCCCAAGATCGACTACAAGGACGTGCGTCTCCTGCAGCGCTACATTTCCGAGCGTGGCAAGATCGTGCCCTCCCGCATCACCGCCGTCGGTGCCAAGAATCAGCGTAAACTGGCCCAGGCCATCAAGCGCGCCCGGTTCCTGGCCCTTCTGCCCTATTCCGTGAAGTAAGGAGACGATCCGATGGAAGTCATCCTTCTGCAACGCGTGGCCAAGCTGGGCCAGATGGGCGAGGTCGTGACCGTCAAGGACGGATACGCCCGCAACTATCTGTTGCCGCAGAAAAAGGCCCTGCGCGTCAACGACAGCAACATCAAGAGCTTCGAGGCCCAGAAGGCCCAGCTCGAGGCGCAGAACCTCGAGACCAAGAAAGAGGCCGAAGCCCTCGCCGCCCGTCTCGACGGTCAGCGCTACGTGATCATCCGCTCGGCCTCCGACGCCGGCGCGCTCTACGGGTCGGTCACGCCCCGGGACGCGGCCGACGCGGCGACCGAGGCGGGCATCACCGTCGACCGCCGCCAGGTGCAGATGCAAAAGCCCATCAAGGAGCTTGGTCTGCACGCGGTTCAGGTCGTGCTGCACCCCGAAGTCGAGGTGGAGATCGTGCTGAACGTGGCCCGCTCCGCCGAAGAGGCCGAGCTTCAGGCCTCGGGCAAGACGATCCAGGAACTGGCTGCGGAAGAAGAAGCCGCAGCCGAGTTCGAGATCTCCGAGCTGTTCGATGACATCGGCGGCGCGCAGAACGACGAGGACGAGGACGGCGACGCACGGTCGAACGACGACGACCGGCAGGGCTGAAACCCGCCACCTCAAGAAATTGTCAGGCCGCATCCTCCGGGGTGCGGCCTATCTTTTTGGGGGACCACCATAACCGGAGGACCCCGACATGAGACTTGCCCTGACCTTCGCCGCCATGGCCACCCTGCCCGCCACGCAGGCGCTCGCGCAGCCCTGGCCGGACGGTGAGCCGAACCGCACCGACACCACCCCCGCTTTTGCCGAACAGACCGAGGCCCCGGCGCAGCGGACCGATCCCGCGCCGGTAATGTCGACCATCACCGAAGACTTGACCACGCCCTGGGCCGTGGCCGTGCTGCCCGGCGACGCCGGCTATCTCGTGACCGAACGCGGCGGCACGCTCCGCCACGTAGGTCGCGACGGCACCGTTTCCGAGCCCATCACCGGCACGCCCGAGGTCGTGGCCGAGCGCCAGGGCGGGTTGCTCGACGTGGCCCTCTCGCATGACTTCGCGGAGAGCCGGGTGATCTACCTGACCTTCTCCGCCCCCGAGGGCGACGGCCAGTCCGCCACGGCCGCCGCGCGCGCGACGCTCTCCGAGGATCACACGGCCTTGCAGGGCGTGACCGAGATCTTCCGCCAGACCCCACCTGCTACCGTCGCGGGCCATTACGGCAGCCGCGTGGTGCCGCTGCCCGACGGCACCATCGCCATCACCACCGGCGAGCGCATGGCCCATTCCGACCGCGCGCAGGATCCCGCCACGAGCTACGGCGCCGTGGTGCGGGTGACGCCCGAGGGCGCGGCGCCGCAGGACAGCGCCTTTGACGACATGAACGGCGCGCTGCCCGAGCTGCACAGCTACGGCCACCGCAACGTTCAGGGCGCCGCCGTCGACCCAGACACCGGCAATCTCTGGGTCGTCGAACACGGCCCCGCCGGCGGCGACGAGCTGAACCTGATCGAGCCCGGCGGCAACTACGGCTGGCCCGAGGTGAGCTATGGCGAAAACTACGACGGGTCCGAACTTGCTGGTGGCCGCTACACCCATGCGCCGGACTTCATCCCGCCGCGCTACTACTGGGACCCGGTGATCGCGCCGGGCGGCATGGTGTTCTACGATGGCGGGATGTTCCCCGACTGGCAGGGCGACATCCTCGCCGCCGGCCTCGTCGCGCAGGCCGTGGTGCGGCTCGACATGGATGGAGACACCGTGGCAGGTGAGGAACGGCTGGCCGAGGGCGTGGGCCGCGTGCGCGACGTCGCGGTGGACACCGACGGCTCCATCCTATTCGTCACCGACGAAGGCGCGGGCTCGGCCCTGATGCGCCTCGCAGTGCCCTGACACCCCGGCACGAAATAAGGCCCCGGATCGCATGGAGCGAACCGGGGCCTCGTCGAGCGGTCGTTTCGGATCAGAAGGTTTCAAGCGTCAGCGTGGCGCTGCAAGTGCCCGAGTGATAGGTGCCGACCCAGATGTCATAGACACCGGAGCGCGCGCCCATGATGTCCATCGACGCATTCAGCCCCTGGCCGCCGTCGTCGTTGAAATACCAGCGGCCCGTGGCGTCATTCACCAGAAGCACGGTATCGCAGTTGGCATTCACGCGGATGTTCAGGCGGTTGTAGGATTCCAGACCGTCGAGGCGAAACTCGAAATCGGGCTGCGAGATCACCCAGCCGGTGTTGTTGAACCCGCAGTTCCGCAACTGCTGGTTGCCGCCCGCGATGACGTTGTACGAGTTCGGCGACCACAGGTCCTGCCCGGTGGTGTAGTAGTTCTGGACGCCGGCCATCTGCACGTTCGGACAGGCGGCCGCCACGCCGGTCAGGCCAAGCAGGAAAAATGCGGCGGTAACAAGACGTTTCATGATGATCTCCTAGGGAATGAGTTGAGGTCGAATTGACCCTCGAGGGGGAATTGTCCGCGGCAAGCTGGCGCTTTGCGCAAATACGCATGCCTGTTCTGGCGCGCCCCGGACGTTGTCAGGTGACCGGCCTCGGCCGATCAGTTGTACCAGGTCTCCAGTTCGATCGATGCGTTGCAGGTGGTGCCGTTGTAGGACCCCATCCACACGTCCAGCCGCCCGTTCAGCCCGAAGGTGTCGGTCAGGTTGATCAGCGGGTTCAGGTTGCCGTTGGAATCGTCGTCGAAGTACCACGAGCCGTTCGGCGTGCGCACCAGCATGACGGTGTCGCAGGTCGATTCACCCTCGATCTCGAGCCGGCCATACTCCTGCATCCCCGAGAGGAAGAAGCTGTAGGACGGCTGCGCCGAGAACCAGCCCCAGCCCGAGACCGGCAGGCCGCAGGTGGACAGGTCGGTCGGGCCGCCCGCGACCAGCGCATAATCGGTCGGGCTGTAGAGCGCCTGACCGGTGGTCTGCACCGGAATGCCCTGCATGCCGGGGTTGGGGCAACCGCCCACCGGGGTCACCGGCGGCTGCGGCGCGGGTGCGGCCGAAACGGTGCGGAAGGTGATGGTGCCCTGGCACGCCGAGTTGCCGAAGGCGCCGACCCAGATATCCACGCGGCCGTTCAGCGAATTCCCGTCGATCTCCAGCCGCGGCTGAAGCCCGTTCGGGCCGTCGTCGTTGAAATACCACTGGCCGTAGGCATCGCGGATGATCAGCGTCGGATCGCATTCCGTGGTGGTCTCCGCGCTGAAGGTATAGCCGTTCATCTGCGACATGAAGAGCGTGAAGCTCGGCGCCTCGTTGGCGTAGCCCCAGCCGTCGATGCCGGCGCAGTTGGAGACCTCGTGCTGGCCGCCGACCTGGGCCACATAGGCCTGCGGCGACATCAGCTGCCCACCGGTCAACGTCAGCGAGGGGCCGACGATATTGGGGTTCGGGCAGACCGCGGCCGGCACCGGGGCCGGGGGCGGAACGGGGATCGGCGCCGGAACCGGAACCGGTTGCGGCGGCACGATGGCCTGCGGGGCGGGCACGGGCTGCGGCGGCGGAACCACAGGCTGCGGCGCCGGAACGAACTGCGGCGCCGGGACCGGCTGGACCGGAACCGGCTGCGGGGTCTGCGTTTGCACCGGGGCCTCGGGCGTGGGGATGACGGGCGCGGGGAAGCTCGGCATCGCGGGCGGCGGCGTGACCAGGGCCAGTGCATCACCGGACGGCTGCTCGACGGCCATCGGCGGGGCCACCGGCATCTCGACGCCGGCTTGCGCGATGTTCAGCGTCGCGGCGCACTCGCCGCCATTGAAGGTGCCGAGCCAGACATCGACCTGACCGTCGAGCGCCGCACCGGCGGGCACGACCAGGCGCGGGTCGAGGTTGCCGTTCGCGTCGTCGTTGAAGTGCCACTGACCGTCGGCCGTATTCACCAGCATCGTCGCGTCACACTCGGAGGTGACGGCCAGCACGACATCCTGCGCGGCGCCGCCGCTGACGACGAAGGAGTAATCGGGGGCGGAGCGGAACTGCCCGAAGCCGAGCATGCCGAGCCCGCACTGGTCGAGCTGATTCTCGCCCCCGGCTGTCAGCGACACGCTTTGCGGGGCGCCAAGTTGATCCATTCCAAAGGTGGTTGCGCCCTGTGACATGTTCAGAGCGGGGCAAGCGATGGCCGCCGTGCTGCAGGTGAGCGCGCCGAAAAGACTTAGTACGAAAAGACGCATGGGATTTCCCTCCACATGATGATCCGACCCGTTCGCGAAACGGGCCCGTTGTGCGACAGGGTGCAAGCTATCCGGTAATCGGACGACCGCGGAACTGCGGAAACCCCGCCCCCCTGTTGCCTGTGCGGACCTTACGCAAGGGCACCCGAGCGCGCTAGAAAAACTGCGCGGCGATCACAGATTCCCGCGCCACGATCACCAGAACGAAAAAGGGCGGCCCGCGGGGCCGCCCTGTCCGTCCGTCTCAGCGTCCGCGAGGGCGCGGGATCATTCGTCTTCCAGCGCGTCGACCGCGGCCTTCAGCTCGTCCTTGCTGATCTCTTTCTCGGTCACGTCGGCCAGCTCGACGATGAAGTCGACGACTTTGTCCTCGAACAGCGGCGCGCGGATCTGCTGCTGCGCGCCCTGGTTGGACTGGATGAACTCGAAAAACGCCCGTTCCTGACCCGGATACTGGCGCGCCTGCATCATGATCGCCTGGGTCATCTCGGCGTCCGAGACCTTGACCTCGTTCTTCTGGCCCAGCTCGGCCAGCAACAGGCCCAGCTTCACGCGCCGCACGGCCAGCGACTTGTGCTCGTCGGTCGGGTTGATCTCGGGGTGGTCATGGCCCTGGTGCTCGGGGTTTTCCTCGTGCCAGAGCTGGTGCGCGATCTGGCCTGCCTCGGCCTCGACCAGGCTGTCGGGCAGGTCGAAGCTCACCTGTGCGTCGAGCTGGTCGAGCAGCTTGCGCTTCAGCACCTGGCGCGCGGCACCGGTGTATTCGGCGGCCATGCGCTCGGCGATCTGGCCCTTCAGCGCAGCCAGATCCTCGGCGCCGTACTTCTTCGCCAGCTCGTCATCGACCTCGGCCGGGACGGGCTTTTTCACTTCCTTCACGGTCACGTCGAAGACCACGGCCTTGCCGGCCAGGTGCTCGGCGCCGTATTCCTCGGGGAAGGTGACCTCGACGGTCTTCTGCTCGCCCGCCTTGGCACCCACCAGCTGCTCCTCGAAGCCGGGGATGAAGGAGTTGGAGCCGACGACCAGCGGGTAATCCTCGGCCGAGCCGCCCTCGAAGGCCTCGCCGTCGAGCTTGCCGACGAAGTCGATCACGACCTGGTCGCCATCGGCCGCCTTGCCCTTTTTCGTCGCGAAGTTCTGCGCGCTTTCGGCCAGGTTCTTCAGCGCCTCGTCGATCTCGTCGTCGCCGGGCTTGGCCACCAGCTTCTCGAGCTTCAGCGCCTTGTAGTCGATCTCGGGGATCTCGGGCAGTTTCTCGTAGGACATGGCGACGACGACATCATCGCCCTCTTTCCAGTCTTCGTTGGTCATCTTGACCTCGGGCTGCACCGCCGGGCGGTCGCCGCTTTCGTCCAGATGGCCCTGCATCGCGCCATCGACGGCTTCCTGCATCGCTTCGCCCAGAAGCCGCGGTCCGAACTGCTTTTTCAGCAGCGCCATCGGCACCTTGCCCTTGCGAAAGCCCTTCATGGCGACCTCGGGCTGCGCTTCGACCAGCTTCTCGGTCACGCGGGCTTCCAGATCGGAACCGGTGATGATGATCTGGTATTCGCGCTTGAGGCCCTCGGCCAAGGTCTCGTTGATCTGCATCGCATCCTCACGAAATTCGGGGCCGGACCGGGCACGCGATGCACCCGGGACCAACCCGATGTCCTCAGAAATTTGCGTTGTTCTAGGGTTGTGAACCGGGGTCCGCAAGCCCAATCCGGGCGACACCGGCGCGCAGGTCCGCACCAATCCCCGCTGGGCGCCTCAGGCCGCCTGCGTCGCCCCCGGCGTCACGCTCAGCCGCCCCGGCCCCCACTGGCTCAGGTCGTTGCCGGCGACCGCCGCGCGCAGACGCTCCATCCGGTGCCGCCGTTCGGTGCTGTCCATGTCGAGCGCCTGGCAGATCGTGCGGTCCATCGCGCGGGCCGAGAACGGGTTGCAGATCACCGCATCGCTCAGCTCCACCGCCGCGCCGGCGAACTCCGACAGCACCAGCACCCCGTCGCCGTCGACGCGCGCGGCCACGAACTCCTTGCACACCAGGTTCATCCCGTCGGCCAGCGGCGTGATCCAGGCCACGTCCGCCGCGCGGTAATAGGACACAAGCTCCTCGAACGGGATCGCGCGCGACATCAGCGCCACCGGCTGCCAGTCGAGCGTGCCGAAGCGGCCGTTGATGCGCCCCGCGATCTGCTCGATCTCGGTCTGGATGTCCTCGTAGGCCGACATCGCACGGTTGGCCGAGACCGAGACATGCATCAGCCGCACCTTGCCGCGCAGGTCCGGGTTCGCCTCCAGCACGCGCTCGAAGCTCTGCAGTTGCTGCGCGCCGCCCTTGGTGTAGTCGGTCCGGCCGACCGACAGGATCAGCTTGCGCTGCTTGAGGTCGTTCCAGATTTCCTTGACCCGCGCCTCGGTCTCCTCGCGGCGGGCCAGATCCTCGATATAGCCGACCGCCACGCCCAGCGGCGTGACGCTCACGCCGGTCTCGTGGTCGTTGTGGGTGATCGTCTCGTGCATCACCCGCTCGGTCAGCGCGGTACCCTCGGTGAACAACTTGTCGGGCACCCGCACCGGCGTCGAGACCTCGACATCGAAGAGGCTGCGGACCACCGACACGAAATTCGCGGCATAGCGCGGGATGTGAAAGCCCACGTCGTCGCAGGCCAGCAGGCTTTCCACGATCTGCTTGCGCCAGGGCAGCACGTTGAACATGTCCGCCGACGGGAACGGCGTGTGGTGGGTGAAGGCGATGCGCAGATCGGGCCGGATCTTGCGCAGGTATCCCGGCACCAGCCACAGGTTGTAATCATGCACCCAGACCAGAGCGCCCTCGGCCGCCTCTTCCGCGGCCGCCTCGGCGAAGCGGCGGTTGACGTCCTGGAAATTCTCCCAGTCCACGGGGTCATAGTTGTAGCGTTCCTTGAACGAATGCAGGATCGGCCAGAACGCCTCCTTGGACGAGACGTGGTAGAATTCGCTCACCTGCGTCTCGGTCAGGGCCAGCCGCGAAACGGTGTAGCGGCCGTGGACGTCGTCGATCTCGACCCGGCGTTCGAAGCCGGGGTTCTCGGGATCGTCGGTCAGCTTCCACGCCACCCAGGCGCCCTGGTTCACATGTCCGAAAAACCCCTTGAGCGTCGGCACAATACCGTTGGGGCTCTTGTTCTCGCGGAACACGATCTTCCCGTTTTCCTCAACCTCTTCATAGGGTTGGCGGTGATAGACGATGACGAGTTCGGATGCCATGGGTGCCTCCTCCCGTTACGAGTAGAGCTTGTGGTGCAAGATCGCCTCGGCAATGCCGGCCACGCCATGCTGGCGCGCGGTGTGCACGTGATCCAGCCCCTCCACCTCGGCCAGCAGCGCCGGCTCGGAATTGCCGACGGCGACGGCGGGCAGGCCCATCGTCAGCATCGACAGGTCGTTCATCGTGTCGCCCGCCACCAGAACCTTGCGGTTGTCGACCTCCAGATGCGCCAGCAGGCGCAGCAGCGACGGCCCCTTGGACACGTCCTTGGGCAGCACGTCGAAGAACTGACCGGCCGACAGCAGCGCGTCGAGGCCCAGCCCCGCCACGATGTCGAGCGCGCGGGTCTCGAACTGCTCGGGGTCCATGTCGTAGCTCACGCGGTAGCGGAAGCCCGAGGATTGCAGCTTCAGCCCCTGCACGCCCTGCAGCGCGGCCTGCACGCGCATGCCCGCGTCGCCCCAGGCGCTCGCGATTTCTGCCTCCAGCGGCTCGATCGGGGTCAGGAAATGGTTGTCGTCCACCTCGGCAATCGTGGTGCCGACGTCACCAACGACATAGTCGGGCTTCGGCACGCGCTGCTTGCGAGTCAACTCGCGGATGTAGCCCGGATCGCGCCCGGTCACGAAGATCAGGCCGACGCGGTCGCGGCTTCCCTCGATCCAGTCGTAGAACTGCCGGCGCTCGGCGTCGGTGCCGCCGAGGAAGGTGCCGTCGAGGTCGGTGGCGAGGACGAAATCCTTGTCCGCGATAGATCTGGTCGGAAACGGTTCGTGACGGGTCATGAGATCCTTTCTGCAAGTGTTGCAATGTCTTGGTCGGTTGCGGGATGGGAAAACGACAGGTCCATCGCCTTCGGCTCGGCCTCGATCGGGCGGGCCCAGAGTGCCGCGAAGCCTTCGCCCAGCGGGCGGCCTTCGTGCAGGATGGCGCGGACGGTTTCACAGATCGGCAGGTTGACGCCCAGCTTGCGTGCAAGGTCGGTGACCGAGGTCGCGTTCACCTCGCCTTCGACCACCACGGGTTCGCCGTCGAAACACGCGTCCCGCGCCACGCCCTGCCCCAGTTGAAGACCCAGCGCCATGTTGCGCGAGGTTGGGCTGGAACAGGTCAGCGTCAGGTCGCCCACGCCGGACAGGCCGGTGACGGTCTCGCGCCGCCCGCCGAGCGCCTCGGCCAGCGTCTTCATCTCGTCGACGCCGCGGGTGATGAGGGCGGCGCGCGTATTCTCGGCAAAGCCCGCGCCGGTCATCATCCCGCAGGCGATGGCGATCACGTTCTTCACTGCGCCGCCGATCTCGACGCCGACAAGGTCGTCGGAGACATAGCCGCGGAAACTCTCGGTCGACAGCGACAAAGCCAGCCGCACCGCCGGGCTCTCGGCCGGGTTCAGACGGTCGCCGTAGGTGAAGGCGAAGGCCACGGTCGCCGCCGTCGGATACCCCAGCGCGGTCTCGCGGGCAAAGGTGGGGCCGGAGACGCAGCCGACCTTGCGGTTGCCGAGCTCTTCCTCGGCGACCTGCGTCATCAACAGCCCGGTTTCCGCCTCGATCCCCTTGGCGCAGATCGCGACGGGGACGCCGGGCGGGGCATGTTCCGCCACTTGCCGGGACACCGAACGGATCGCGCGCGAGGGCACCACGATCAGGATCACCTCGGCCGCGACCAGCGCCGCCTTCATCTCGGGCTCGGCGCTCAGACGCTCGGGCAGGCGCACGCCGGGCAGGAAGCTCTCGCTGCTGTGCTGCGCGTTGATCTCGTCCAGCACCGCGCGGTCGCGACCCCAGAGCCGCGTCGTCACGCCGGATTTCGCCAGCGTCGCGGCAAGCGCCGTCCCCCAGGCGCCCGCCCCGATGACGGTGGCACTGCGGAACGGGTGGGCGTGAGACGGCAACGGGTCGCCAGCGAGCGGCTGATGTTTCATGTATCCTCTGGGGTTCGGCCACGGGACGCGCGGAACGGGGCGCGGGAGCCGGTGGGGCCCCTGCACGGCATGTGTCGTTCACAAACCAATCAGTGTCGTAAATGTTGCATCACAGGCGGCAAAAATCAATGCCGCAGGCGCAAAAAAGCGGCAGTTCGGCCCGGAAGCGACACGGAGCGACGGAACGCGCCGCGAATCTTTGCCTGCTTTTACAGCCTGTTGCCCGCATTCTCGGCGGCGACGCCACCCGAAAGCGACATCGCGTCGCCGTCGAGATCCTTGCCCGGCAGCCGGTCGGATCTCTGCAATGCAGCGTTACCGCTGACTCAGCGCGTCAGCCCCGGCCGTCCGATGCAGTCATAGGCCACGAAGCCGGCGCGCTTGGCGTCCGGGGCGGAGTAGATGTTGCGCAGATCGGCCAGGCGCGGAGTGGTCATCTTCTTGGCCACCGCCTTCAAGTCCAGCGCGCGGAACTCGTTCCATTCGGTCAGGATCACCACCAGATCCGCGTTCTGCGCCGCCTTGTAGGGGTCGTCGGCCCAGTGCACGCCGGGCAGCAGCGCCTCGCCCTCGCGCCGGCCCTGCGGGTCGACCACCCGCACCTTCGCCCCGCCGCCGACCAGCGCCGGCACGATCGTCAGGCTCGGCGCGTCGCGCATGTCGTCGGTGTTGGGCTTGAAGGTCACGCCCAGCACCGCGATGGTCTTGCCGTTGAACGTGCCGTCGCAGAGGTCGCGCAGCTTCTCGATCATCCGCGCCTTCACGCCGTCGTTCACCCGGATCACCGTCTCCACGATCGACTGCGGCGCCGCGTGCTCCTGCCCGATGCGGGCCAGCGCACTGGTGTCCTTGGGAAAGCACGAGCCGCCGTAGCCGGGGCCGGCGTGCAGGAACTTGTTGCCGATCCGGCCGTCGAGGCCGATGCCCTTGGCGACCTCCTTCACATCCGCGCCGACCCGCTCGCACAGCGCCGCGATCTCGTTGATGAAGGTGATCTTGGTCGCGAGAAAGGCGTTGGCGGCGTACTTGATCATCTCGGCCGATTCCAGGTCGGTCGTCACGATCGGGAACTCGCGCAGGAACAGCGGGCGGTAGATGTCGGCCATGACCTCGCCCGCGCGCTCGGTCTGCACGCCGACGACGACACGGTCGGGCTTCATGAAATCGTCGATCGCCGCGCCTTCCCGCAGGAACTCGGGGTTCGAGGCGACGTCGAACTCGGCCGCCGGGTTGGCCTTCGCCACCACCTGCTTGACCTTGCGGTTGGTGCCGACGGGCACCGTCGACTTGGTGACGATCACCGCGTAGCCGGTCAGCGCCTTCGCCACCTCCTCGGCCGCGCCCATCACGTAGGTCAGATCCGCATGCCCGTCGCCGCGCCGCGTCGGCGTGCCGACCGCGATGAAGACCGCGTCGGCGCCGGCCACGGCGGGGCCAAGATCGGTGGTGAAGCTCAGCCGCCCGGCCTCGACGTTCTTGGCCATCAGCGCGTCGAGCCCCGGCTCGTAGATCGGCACCTGGCCCGCGTTCAGCTTCTCGATCTTGCCCGGGTCGCGGTCGACACAGACCACGTCATGCCCGAAATCCGAAAAACAGACCCCGGAGACGAGCCCCACATAGCCAGTGCCGATCATCGTGATGCGCATGGGAATCGCCCTTGTTGCCTGCCAGAACCCGTTGCCGAGGTGTTGCCGAAAACCCCTGCAGGATCAACCGCGCACGGGTCGCAGCCGGCCTCTATCGCGCATGATTGGCAATGGTGCACCTAAAGCGACAAACTTCAAACCAAGTTTTCGCTGAAATGTTGCGATGGGAAGCACAACTGCGCCCGTGATTTCCGTCATCGAGAGTGCTAGGCGTGGTAAGAAGGAGACACAGCCTCTGCTCTGCTCGCTCAGAACTGACATGTTGAACTCCGGATGGCGTAGACTGTCCCTACCGATGTAGTTCCGAACTCACCAGAGAGCCCTTTTCTGATTGTGAAACTACAAATTGTCAAATAGTGGCTTGTCAGATTCACTCCTAATGAGGCTCGCCTCCAAAATCCTAAAGAGACCGGCCTCTCCGGATGTGCCCGGTGGGAACGTCGTGATGTTGAACTCTTCATCTTTCAGCTCAACACGTTCGAAATATGGGTCGAAGTCTGAGCTATCCGGGATCAGGGAATGCGCCCCATTTCTCTCGCAAATATCATTATACACAGGGCGCAAGAATCTCATTAGAGCCTTTACACCGTTGGTCTTGGGAAGAACGTTTCCTCGCCGCTCAAGATCATCCCAAGATTCCGGCCATTTTGCTTGAACTGAGCGAAAAAAGTGCAGCACGATCCTCGTGATGTCCGTATCGCGCTCTCGCAGGAAAAGTTCGCGAAAAGGGTGCCTCTTCAACTCTTCAGGTGACGGTCTTTCTGGAATAAGCTTCTTCAGAAACGTGTTTCGATCCATCATGGCGTCGCCAGTAATGAAGGTTAGCAAAGACTCAACAAGTGCGGCTTGCGTAATCGTTTCGCTAACGCGACCTTGAGTTGCGCTGCCCAACCGCTTAATCCTCTTCCGGAAAGGGCTGCTTGCAAGTTGATCGAGAGCGACAACGATATGATGAGCTGACTTCTGAGGGCTTCGCTTCTTTTCATAGTCCAATAGGTCGTAAACTAAACTTCTATTTACCTTTGTTTGAGCGAGATTTACGGTCGCGAAGATATTGGCTTGAGTAGCAACATCAGCACCTACGAAGATGGACACGCTGACTTCGAAGCCTCTGCCTTTAACCGCAGTGAGGCCATCAACTCTGTGCTGCCCATCCAGAATGCTAGCAACCTCCCAGATCTTCTTTTTTTCCGATGCAACCAAACGAAGCATATTGGTTTTCTCATCATACTCGGCGTTATCAGAGTCGACAGAGAGTATCACTGCCGTAGGAAAGGTGGCGTCTTCAGTAAGGACGTACTTTTTCAATTCCTTCGTCCTGCTCGGCGACAACCGACGTTGAATGCCAATATACTCGTCAAACTCATTCTCATGAAGCCGCCGAACATCCGCAACCGAGACACTAACTAAATCTTTTGCATCCATGACACCCACATAGAATTCGCCAATGGGCTGTTTCATTCTGAAGGCTTTAAAGGAAATCTCGTTTATATCTGACATCACACGTGGCCTTCGATTTCTTCGACGATTCGATCAGCGGCAGTTTTCCTTGGGTAATTAACATCGAAAACGACCCGCGATTGGTATAGGGAGAACAACCAAATGACCACTGAAACGCTAAGCAAGACCTTAATATAGAATGTTACAAACTCCGTATTGCCCACCTGCCCATCTATGTCTTGAATATAAACGGGAGCGGCGAAAAAAAGCACCGCAATTGGCGCGATAATCAACGGAACCACCAAAATGGTTTTGTGCTTGAAAACACCAAGGTTGACCAAAAAGAACGCCATGGACGAGCCCAAAATCCCTGCCGAGTAACTCAGAACGTCGCCGGGAGAAAATGTTCGGCTGAAGACTTGGGCAGCAGTCTCAAGTGAGAACGTTTGCCCCGCTGATCCCATCACGTGGCTGATCAAACCAAGAAGAAGCGGCAACTGCGTTACGGCAAGTACGATACAAGCCTCCAACAGAGACAGCGCTGCATTTGCCAGAATCGATTTGTACCGATTCCACGTTAGCTTAGCGCGCTTCCACAATTCAGCCATTCACGACTACCAATATTTCGTCGTATCTGCCGCGGCCTGAAGCATTTCCTGACAGCACGCTAGCACGCGACAGCAAATGCGTTTCGCCGATACCGTCATAAAGTTTTATGACACTATCATGAGCTGCATTCGAAACCATTACGGTCACTCCTCTACTGGCGGCGGACTCTACAGCATCCCGCAGCCGCACTTGGTCGCTCCAACTAAAGATTTTCTCATTGTATTTAAGAAATCCGTTATTGTTGTGATTCACCGTGTACGGTGGATCAAAGTAAATTAGGTCCCCGCGAGCAGAACCAGCAACTGCGGTCTCAAAGTCAGCTTTAAGAAGCGTTACAGTGCTCAGCAGAGAGGCGATTGCCTCAAAATCATCAGTTCCCAAGACAACGTTTGTTTTTGTTCCCATTGGAACGTTGAAAGTTCCCTTTAAATTAACTCTGTAAATACCGTTGAAGCAAGTTCTGTTTAGGTACAAGAACTTTGCTGCTCGCTCGATTGGATCACTATAGGCCTTTGCCCTAACAGAATAGTAGTGCTCCTCGCTGTGGCAACGATGGTGCACTTCCATGAGCCCTCGAATTTGTTTGGGGTAAAGTTTGATCTGCTCGTAGCATTCAATAAGTTCGTGGTTCGTATCGGAAAGAGTCGCCGCTCTTGGAGCTAAATGAAAGAATATGGATCCGCTTCCCAAGAACGGTTCAAAGTATCGTCCAAACTTTTGCGGAATCAAGTCAGCGTGTTGCTCTATCAGCCAACGCTTTCCCCCGGCCCATTTTAAAAATGGGAGCATCCTTTTCGGTGTGGCGTGGCTATTGGCTAAACTTTTGTTCATTATTCGGCAAGGTTCATTGATCTGAGTAGTCGTTTATTGACTGTTTGTACGCCGCTCATCCTTGTACGGCGGTCAAAATTTACACTGCATGCAAGGACTACCCAAAGTCCAGTGCCGACTGACAACTGCCCTCGAAGTGTCGCATCCTAGGTCAACAAGATTCCCTGAGAAACATGAGTTCGTGGCTGAGGCGAGTGATCCGCGCAGACGTTCCTTACGCGCCAACGACGGCGGCGGATGGCGATGGAACTGAGAACCGATACGGCACCGTTGCATATGCAACTACCACTTGGCCATGCACGCAGACACCGACCATGCGCGCTTTCCGCTTACCGCGTACGAGACCGGCTAGTCAACTTACACACTGCTTGGGACGTGATCGATTTCTGATCCAGCAACCCAACCGATTCGGGCAAGTATTTCTGACACTTGGTCACTAGATCGGACAACACTGAGGGAGGCCGTGTGCCTAAGATGTGCCTTTTCCCATCTGGTCGAATCTAGTGTCTGTGAAGTGGTTGAAAGAGCGAGCTTTTGCGTTCGCCAATGTGCCTATTTCCAAGTGCCAAGACGCAATTAAATCTTACCATATCAATGCTTTACATGGGTATCTCGCCCATAGCACTAACGATGGCATAGCAACTGGATTCCCAGAGTCACCACAACGACAAGGAGGGTTTGAACATGAAACAGCAGGGTTCGAAGTACGAATTTCGGCATGTGCCGTCGGTAGACGCTGCACCACCTTTCACCGACGACCGTAATGGGGTCGAACAACAGGAGTGGCTGGCAGCGGACAACCCGGATTTCACCTCCGCACTCGGTATCATCGTCACCGCCTTTGTTGACCTTGGTTTCGGCAAATCTCCCATGCAGCAGGCACGCGATGCAGCGAACCTGAACCTGTAACTTTCTGAAATCGCAGACACTTTCAGTCGAAACACAGCCTCCCACCGAACCAAGCGAGAGGAGTGGTCATGATCGTTACGAACCCCATCACCGTGAAGACCAAGAGATGTGTAATCTACGCACGGGTGTCTTCAACCAAACAGACCAGCGACGGATCGGGTCTTTCGAGCCAGGAGCGGAGCTGCCGCGAGTATGCGGATCGAAAAGGGTACGATGTGAAGGAGGTCTTCACCGACGTCATTTCTGGGCGCTTTCGGGAGCGCCCCGGCATGAATGCGCTTCTGGGCTTCTTGAGTACGGTGAGTACCGAAGAGTATGTGGTAGTGGTCGACGATATTTCCCGCTTCGCTAGAGATGTCTCCACCCATGGTACGCTCAGGGACAAGATCACCGCGTGCGGCGCAAAGATCGAAAGTCCCAATCAAGTATTCGGTGAGGACGCCGGAGGCCGCTTCATCGAGACGATCATGGCAGCAATTGCCGAACACGGTGGCTCACTGAACACTGAACAATCACACCGCAGGACGGTAGCGCGCCTTCAGAACGGCTACTGGGTCTTCCACGCACCGATTGGATACACGTACCAAAGGGCCCCCGGTGGCGGGAAGGTGTTGATGCCCACAGAGCCTCTGGCGAGCATTCTCAAGGAAGCCCTTGAGGGCTTTGCGGACGGTCGCTTCCAGACACAGTCTGAAGTAAAGCGGTTCCTCGTTTCTAAGCCGGAGTTTCCAAAAAGCTACCGTGGTACAGATGTTCACCTCGACAAAGTAAAAAGGGTTCTCACGAATATGCTCTACGCCGGATACTTGGAGTTCCCCAAGTGGGGCATTCCCCTAACCAAGGCCGAGCACGAACCCCTAATCAGCTACCCAACACATCTGATCATCATGGAACGTCTGAAGGAGCGAAGCGTAGCCCCTGCGCGCAAGGACATCAGCAGTGACTTTCCCCTCCGGGGATTTCTCATCTGCGAAGCTTGTAACCATCCCCTGACAGCGTGCTGGGCGCGGAGCCACACTGGGCAGAAGTATCCGTATTACCTCTGCCAATACCGTAGCTGTACTGAGAAAGGAAAGTCCATCCAACGAGACCCGCTTGAAGCCAAATTCGCAGAAATGCTGAAGACGCTCACACCCTCTCAAACCACGTTCGAACTCGCAGAGAAGACCTTTCGAGACGCATGGGATGAACGGACCAGTTCGGCAGCAAACGAAACCAACCGTCTAAACAAAAAGAAGCGGCAGATCGAGCGTGATGTCGACAGCCTGCTCCAAAGACTCGTTCAAACCGAGAACCAGAGGATGATCGCCGCATACGAAGGCCGCATCTCGGAACTCGAACAGGAGAAGGCAATAATCGAAGGCGAAGTGTCGAAACTGGCGACGCCCCACCGCTCGTTCGAGGAAATGTTCGAACTCTCAATGAAGTTTCTTTCAAGCCCTTACGATATGTGGGAAAAAGGAGACTTGGAGGTCAAGAGAACCGCTCTGAGATTGGTCTTTTCCCGGCCCCTGATCTTCAGTCGCGAAACGGGTGTTCAAACCGGAGAAACGACCTTCCCCTTCAAGGCCTTACGGTACCTAGATGGAACAGAGTTGAAGGTGGTGCCCCCAGAGAGACTCGAACTCCCGACCCTCTGATTACAAATCAAGCGTACAACAGTATCGCGCAATAGCGCCAAGTTGCGCGCCAATGCACTACCTTCCTGAAATCAACGACTTGGCGCATCATCAGATTGCGCAGTGTTGCAGGGGGTTTCAATCTGCGTGGTAGCCCGGTAGTAGCCCAAGGGTAGCTTCATCGGAGGATCTCATGGTTGAGAAGGTCAGGATCTCGAAGCGTACAGTCGACGCTCTGGAGCCGCGGTCGAAGCGCTACACCGCATGGGACACCGAGATCTCCGGCTTCGGGATCCGCGTCACGCCTAACGGTCGCAAGACCTACATTCTGAAGTACCGGGTTGGCGGCGGCCGCGATGGTCGGGATCGTTGGGGTACGATCGGGCAGCACGGTTCGATCACTCCTGACCAGGCGCGCAACGTCGCTCAGAAATGGGCGGCCTCTGTCCCGCTGGGCGGAGATCCGGCAGGATCCCGGATCGCCGCGCGGGAGGCGCCGACGGTCTCGGATCTGCTCGACAGCTACCTCGAGGAGCATGTCGAGAAGCGAAACAAGCCCAAGACCATCCTCAACAACCGCCTGATCGTCGAAAATCTGCTTCGGCCAAAGCTCGGCCATCTGAAGGTTGCCGACGTCACTGCGAACGACGTGTCCCGCTTCCACGGCGCGCTTCACAAGACGCCCTATATGGCAAATCGTGCCATCGCGGCGCTTTCGAAGGCGATGGGCCTCGCTGAGCTCTGGGGCATGCGGCCGGATCATTCCAATCCGTGTCGTCGTGTCCAAAGGTATCGAGAGGAGGCGCGCGAGCGATACCTGAACATCGCGGAATTCCAGCGCCTGGGCGTCGTGCTTGCCGATGCAGAAACAGGTCGGCTGAAGGTGCCCAATGAGCGCGGCGAGATGATCCCGCGCCACGTCAATCCCCAGGCGATCCGCGCCCTGCGCCTGCTGATCCTCACCGGTGGCCGAAAATCCGAGATCATCGGGCTCAGGTGGGAGAACGTGTCTCTGGAGGCCGGCCGGGCCATTCTTCCGGATACCAAGACCGGCAGGAACACGTTGCAGCTCCCTCCACCGGCCGTGCAGCTGCTCGCCGATGCGTCTCAGGAACAGGGTGAGCCCAAATGGGGGTTCGTGGTTCGGGGCGCCGACCGCACGGATCCCGAGTGCCGGCTCCCCGGAATAGATGGTCCCTGGAAGGTCATTCGGAAGGCTGCAGGGCTCGAGGGGCTGCGCCTTCATGATCTGCGCCACGCCTATGCCTCCGTCGCTGTCGCAAGCGGACTCTCGCTGCCCATGATCGGCGCGCTGCTCGGTCATCGAGAAGTCAAGACGACGGCGCGATACGCGCACCTCGCAGACGATCCGCAGAAGGCAGCGGCCGACCTCATCGCCGGCACGATCGATGGCGCCATGAAGCCCGGCTTCACGCTGGCTGCAATTGTCGCCGACGGCGGGGAAGAGCGGGAGAGCTGAGACATGCAACGGGCGCCGGAATCGATCACCGATCGACCCTGTGCAAACTCTTCGCACCCCCTCAAACTGCTGTAACTTTCGTAACCTGTAACCCAGCCTCGCAACTGTCTGATTTGAGGCAGCATTTCCGTTACAGATGTCGGGCCTGCGGTTACAACGTTACAATCGGAGGAATGCTCTACGCGCCAAGCCGCGCAATCCATCGCGCCACAGCGTATCTAGATGCAATTTACACGTCGGAACGAAAGGTTTAGTTTTAGGGCACTTTTCGGGGCATGTTGCAATGAATGAACCCACCGGCCTTGAGCCGCCGAGGCGGCGCTTCTTCGATCCGAGGCGCGCCACTATACAGCTGGATCGTGTGGGGTTGTTCATCCTTGCCGAGACACTTCTGGCGGCGCCAGGTCTGGCTCAAGCCGAGGCAGTCGAGATCGATCGTGTCGCCCCTACGCTTTTTCGATCCAGAACGGTTCCGGAGTGGTATTGCAAGGGTGGCCGGGGCGACTACACTCTTGACGATATCGAGAACGTCTCGCTCTCCTCGGTGCGCGCATGGTCTTTCAATTGGCCATGGTGCATTCTCTCCGAGCATCCCGTTCTTCATGCGCACGTCCGAAGGCGCGAGAGAATTCCGGCTTGGGCCGATCTCGACCAGGATACACCGATTTCTGCCAGGCAGAGGGACGACCTCCTGATGGACCTCGTCAGCGTCTTCGCGGAATGCGTCGAAGATCTGAGTGGCGAACACCTGACCTCCTGTCTCAATCATGACCACCCTGAGCATTGCGAAAGATACCAGGAGATCCTTTGCTCCGAGGTCCATGCCCCCTGCCCTACAGCCGCGCACCCGATGGAGCCGCCAGTCGGAAGCATCGGGCTCGACCTCTCCGGGTGCCTTGTTTTGGCGAAATCCCTTTTGGAGTATCCAGGCCTCGAGGCAGACCAATGGCGCGAGGTTCAGGAAAGCATCTTGGACCTCCGGTGGCTGCATCGGTACGGCCCCCTCAAAGTGCCACTGGTCGCGCCAGATGATTGGCCCGAGGTAGGGGCGGGCGAGTTCGACCCTGAAGGTCCAGACCCGAAGAATGTGTGTGCGCGCTCGTTTGCATGGGGCTGGAAAACACTGATGTCGCACCCGGTGCTTCATGCTCATGTCCGCGACGTTCAGTGGCTTCCATCCTGGGCCTGTCTCGATACGGCGACTCCGATCGCAGGCCGGCCGCACTCCCCGATCGACGATCTTTCGAGGGATCTAATTGTGACCTTCGCGGAGCTGATGAAAGAGGTCACCGGTCGACATCTTCCGGCCTGTTCCGCTGGAAGGCCGGTGAGGTGCATTGAGTTCTATTGGCAGGCCCTCTGCACGGAATTCACTGTCCCAAAGCGCCGAGGGCGGCCGCACTTCCGTGAGGGAATTGAAGATGTAGCGGCGATAGCGCTCCTTTTGGTTGAGGAGTGGGATCGTCTTCGGCAACCACACATATGGCCGGACTTTCTTGATAGCGGGAAGATCAGCGAATGGCCGCGGTGGAGAAAGAACCATCGGCAATTGCCCCGCCCAATGGCTGTCAAGATCGCACTCGTGGAGCATGAGAAGCTGATGATGGGGCGCCCGGGATATAAGCCGAACGAAATGGATAAACCATCTCGCAGCGGTGCAGATCCGGATGAGCGGTTCTATGGCTGGCGCCGGGGTACGACCAAACAGCGGCGCGAGCAAACGTGGTATGTCCTGACGGATGGGGCCGACGATCGAGACGGATGCCTCGCGAGTGCTGTGCTCCGGGTGGTGCGCAAAATGGATGAATGGTCCGGCCTGCGCGATCTGCACATCGCTGAGCGCACAGCCGAGGAAGACACCACGGCGACAAAACTCGGGATGTTGCGGCAGCGCATCGACCAGGGTGAGCCGCCTCGGTCGGGCTGAGGCGGCGCCGGTAAGCCCACGCGATCGATGACTCCCGGTTGGGTCTCGGTGCTGAGCGATGTCTGAAGGCGCCTCGCAATAAGATTCACCGATGGACGGGCCTTTACCTCGCGCCGGCGCGGGGCTTCGGCGCGCTCTCGCCCTGCTGCGAAGTCGGCTTGCGGGCCAGTACCTTGGCACGTTGACCTTTTTGCCTCGCGACGGGAAAACGTATGGTGTTCGCGAATATGGCATTTCGCGCGATCGGGCCGCATTGCGAATTTGATCTATTTCACGATCACCTTTCCCCGTGATATATGGCAGAAAGAGATGACCCAAATCTCTATGCGCATGTCATTCACGTCCTGCATTTTGGAATGATCAAATGAAACCCAAATGCGGTGAATGAAACTTAATGCAACTCAGTGAATAAGCACACGGTGAAGAAAATGAACCTGAATTCGATCACTGCCGACCAGGTCCGGCGGAACAGGCCCGACCTGGCGGCGCAGCTCGAGGCAGAGGCTCGTGCGGCGGTCGCCGGCCCCGTCGCCACGAACGCGGCCAAGGATGAGCGCAGCCGCATCGCCGCGATCGATGGGGTGGCGCTCCCCGGCTATGAGGATCTCATCGCCGAAGCGAAGGCCGACGGCCATTCCTCTGCTTCCGACGTGGCGCTGCAGATCGCGAGGGTCGAGCGCTCCCGGTTCAGTGGTCTCGCCAAGCAGGACCTTGATCCGGAGGGCGTCGTCTCAGGGCGGTCTGGGCAAGCGAATGCACCCCTTGAGGATAGGGCGAAGGCGGAATGGAACCGGAACCCGACACTTCGGGCAGAATTTCGTGAAAGCTTCGACGCGTACGTGTCCCTTCTTCGGGCCGAAGAGCGCGGGGCCGTTTCCGTCCTTCGTGCCACCAGCTGAGGAGCCGTTGAAATGAGCGACACCCGCGTCCAGGTCCGCTTCTCGTCGCAGGGCGGGCAACAAGTCATCCAGGAGATGCAGGGCATCGGCGCCGCAGGGTCGACGTCGATGCGGGGAATCGACCAATCCGCGGCCAACATGAACACCCGCCTGGCCGCTGTGGACCGGAGCGTCACGCGATCTCGTGGCAACTTCCGGCAACTCGGTCTGCAGCTGAACCAGGTCGGGCAGCAGGGCGCAGTGACGGGCAACTATCTGCAGGCGCTTGCCATCCAGTTGCCCGACATCGGACTCATGTTCGGCGGCGTGGGTGTGGCGATCGGCACGGTGGTGGGCTTCCTGACGCCGATGGCGCTCGGGTTTCTCGAGGGGCGCGATACCGGAAATCAGCTCGAAGAGCAGATGGATAGCCTCGGCGCCACCTTCGACCGGCTAACTGAGGCGCAGGAACGGCTCGGCCAGACGCCGACTGAGCTCGGCGCAGATTTCGGCCAGAACGCCTCCGCCATGCGCGAGCTCTTCGAGATCGAGCGGCGGATCTCCGAAATGCGCGCGGCCCGGGCGCTGACCGACGTGTCCCGTTCCGTGACCGAGGGGTTCGGGTTCGACCTGTCGTCACTCGGCGACCTCGACGAGGTGCGGCAGCTGAATATGAGCTTCGACGAAACCGAAGACCGGATCGCGGCGATCCAGATGCAGATCACGCGCGCGACGGATGCGACTGAGCGCATGGCCCTGCAGGCCGAGCTCGTGGACTTCCTGACGATGCGGACGTCGCTCACCGAAGCGCTTGAGAGCGTAGACCGCTTCGCCGAGGCGCTGGACGTGCCGGCAGATGTTGCGCGGCAGCTCGCGACCTTGTTTGCCGATCTCGGCAACGCGACCGGGCCGCAGCAGCAATTCGAGACCATCCAGCAGCTCCTGCTCGCTGTCGCGACCGCCACGAACAACCTCGACGATGCCGACGAGGCAGCCCTATCGCTATACGACTCACTCTTCGCGGCCGGCGAGCGTGCAGCCGAGCTGGCGGGGGTCGATATCGCGGGCCGGATTCGGGCAGGCGCCGATGCGGCCGGCGATCTCTACGCCAACCTCGCCGCCGCGCTGGACCTGACCGACGAGTTCGGGGCCCGGAACGTCCGAGCGGGCATCGCGCGGGGCGAGATCCCGCCCTGGGCCGAGAACGACCTGCCGCCGACCACCGGCGAAGAGGTCTGGCAGCAGACTCTCGAGGATCGCAGGACGGCCTACCGGCGCGCGCTCGAGGCCGCAGATCGGGAAAGCAGTCGCAGCGGCGGCGGTGCGGCGCGCGAATCCGAGGAGGTCACCGAGGCGATGCGGCGCGCCGACCAGGTGCTGCGACAGGTCGAGGTCTCGGCCGTGTCCTACGATGACGTGCTGGCCGCGCTGCAACAGCGTCTGACCGCCGGCGAGATCAGCCAGACTGCCTTCAATGCGGCTGTGGCGGCCCTCGGGGACGAGTTCGCGGCCCTCGACAATGAACATGCCCAGAGGGCCATCGACGGCATCGCAGACTCGCTCGCGCGGACCGCGGTCTACGGCGAGGATCTGCGTGCGGGTCTCGCGCAGGTGTTCCAGGGCATCGCCCACGATATCCTGAATGCCGGGATCCGGCAGGCGCTCATGTCAGTCTTCTCGACGGCAGGCGGCGGCGGGGGCGGCGGCTTTCTCGGGAACATCCTCGGCTCCGTCTTCGGCGGCGGCTTCGGTGGCGGCGCCGCCAAACCGCTATCCCTCGAAGGCGGCGGCTACACCGGCTCGGGTCCCCGATCGGGCGGCCTCGACGGTCGCGGCGGTTTCATGGCCATGCTGCACCCCGACGAGACAGTCGTCGACCACACGCGCGGCCAGGGCAATGCGGGTCAGGCGTCGCCAATCTTCCACATCGATGCCCGCGGCGCGCAGATCGGGGTCGCCGACCAGATCGTGGGCGCTCTCCGCGCGGCGATGCCCGAGATCGAAAGGCGGGCGGTCAACGCCGTCACAAACGCACGAAAAAGGGGGCAACCGGTTTGACGATCGTCACACTCGGCCGCGCCGATATCCAGGAGGCGGCGCCGCGCGACTTGGGAGCCGGCTGTGGCGAGCGCTCGGAAAGCGGTCTGTTCTTCCAGTGGGAGCATCGGCGCTGGCTCAACTCCGACATGCGGCTCCGCGGCACGCCCGAGTGTCGGGCTCTCTACTTCGACCTGATCTGCATTTCCTTCGACCATTCGCCGATCGGCACGTTGCCCGATGACATCGACGAGCTGGCCAGGCTCCTGATGGTCGATGCGGAGCATTTCAAGATGCTTTGCCGGATGGAGTTCGGCCCGCTGCACAAGTGGCGCACCTTCGACTGCGACGGCGAGGTCCGGCTTTGCCATGACGTCGTCACCGCGACGATTCAGGAGGCCGTGGGCCGCAAGGAAGACAGCCGCGCCCGCAGCTGCGCGCCCTACTCTCAAGGCGGGGTGTGATCGACATGGCGTCATCCGAGGGGGCAAATTCCATGTTCCGTGTCACCAGGTCAGAGGCAGCGCGCAGGCTCGGACTGCACAAATCGACCATGTCGAGATTGTGCCGGGACAATCCGCAGCTTCTCGACGCCAATGGCCTGGTCGACGTCAACGACGTGCTTACCTATCGACAGGCTACCCTCAACCCGAAACTGCAAACGCGAGGGCCTGACGCCGGGGGCGGGTCAGGTCGGCGTACTGACCCGCCACTTCACTTGCGATCCGTGGACGATCTCAACGCATCTCGCGCCCGCGCTGAGCATGCGCGCGCTTCCGAGGCGGAACTGAAGCTTGCGGAGCGGCTTGGCCAGACGCTGAAGCGGTCGGAGGTCGAAGCCGCGGTTCTGGAAGTGGGATCCTTGATGTGGCAGCGGAGCGCGCAAGTTGCAAAAGATCAAGCCGAGCGGCTCGCCGGGATCGTCGAGGCCCGCGCGATGGAAATGGCCGTGCTGAGTGTGTTTAACGAACTGATGGGCACAATTGCGCGGGATCTCCAGGCATCTCTCAGCGCCGACGCCCAGCAGGGAGTTGCCACCTCAGCCCCGTTCGAGGCGGCTCACCCTGATCCAGGGGCGGCCGCGACATCCTGAGTTTCGGTCGCCTTGATGCCTTTCGCAGCTGCACGCATAGGGCGACGCGACCGCTTGTGGCAGATCGATCTTCTGTCGCCGCAGTTTCGCACAGCACCCCGGGCCCGCTATTTTGCGCTCGTGTCGTCGTCTCGCGGGAGGCCGAGTTCCTTGCGAAGCTCAGCGACCAGGTCTTTTGCGATCGTCGCGACCACGTGTCGATCCACAGAGAAGGTGTCGAAGCTCTTCTGTAGTCGCGCGACGACTTCGGCATTCATGCTGCGGTTGTTCTCCTCCGCTGCAGCCCGAATGCGATCGCGCATGCCCTCAGGCATCCTGAGCGGAAACTGGTCCGAGGCGCGGCCGGTGCGGCGATCGATCATCGAGGAACCTCTTTTTCATATCAATCTGATTTCATGTATTGACAGTCAATAATATCACCGTGATATGATATCACCGTGATGTATCGGAGATAGAGATGCCGGAGACCGTTCAACTTCCCCTGCGGCTACCTTGCGACGTGAAGAAGTGGCTGGAGCTTCAGGCCAAGAGCAACGGAAGCTCGCAGAACAGCGAAGTGGTCCGCGCACTTCGTGAAAAAATGGAGCGCGCAGCTGCGGGCTCCAACATCAATAACTGAAGCAGGGCGAACCGTTTAGCTGAGACCGCTGATCGGACTGCCCGAAATTGATCTGAAAGGAGATCGCAAAATGGCCATGGCCAAACCCATCCCTGCATCCAACGGACAGGGCAACATGATCCATCTCAAACGCCTTAAGGATGTGCTGGTTTCTGTCGCGGCAATGGATCCTTCGTTTGAGGGTGAAGAGGAGTCCGTGGGCTCGCTTCTCAGTCTGCCCTTCGTGCGAAATGCGTCCCCGGCCGAACAGCTGGCGGATCCGTGCCGGCCGCGCATCTTCTGGTGCGTCCATCCGAGTGGCAACTATTCCGAGGATTGCGAAACGGGCGAGCGCTACGCCCTCCTCGCCTTGGACCACATGACCCGTCATAACTTTCCCGCACTCCTGCCCTGGGCCGTCTTCGACATGATGCGGGCTGGACCAAAGCGCTCGGGCATCGAGACCGGGTTCCTGGACACCTTCGCCCGCCATGCAAGCGCAGCGCACCGCCTATTGGATCTTGCGAGAAAAGGAGAGTTGGTATGAGCGCCAACGATCTCGAGGAGCGGCTGAAGCGGCTCCAGAACCTCATCGCTGCCCAGCAAATGGTCATCGGGGAGATAGCCGGCAAGGGATACGGTGAGCCGCTCGGGCGGCAGACGATGCAGGCTTTGGTCGGCCTCGGCGATGCTGTCGAAGCGGCGGCTGAACAGGTTTTCCTGTCTTTCCAACAAGGCGCTCCGCGCGCCGCCTGACGCGCCTGCAAGTTCATAAATGTTCGAGGCTGTGGTGCGGGCCAATGATCTGGCCCGCACCCATTCGCGAGGCATAGCCGACATTTGCGACGGGAAAAGCGTGACCGATGGGTGCGATCACAGACCCGCCGTCAGCGCCTGATACCTCCAGCGCCATGCGCCGAAGAGTTGCGGAACAGTTGCACCGAAATAGCGTAGCGGATTCCACCCGGCCGTCCGTGGCAATCTCTGCCTCAGTTGAGCAGGAGCACATCATGGCCAATTCGGATACCCTTCCCCAAGAACGCCTGTTGAGCCGCCGTGAGGTGGCGGAGCACTTCAATATCAGCCGGCGCTGGCTCGAGATCGCTGCAGTCAGGGGCGGCGGCCCCCCGATGATCAAGATCGGCCGGCTTGTCCGGTATAGTGTGGCCGATTTGCGGAGCTGGATCGACGCGCAGCGGGTGCAGAGCACCTCCGATGAAGCCAGCGCGCGGGTGTCTCGTGGCTGACGATTTCCTCCTGACGCGTGCCGCCAGAAAGAAGCTGCGCAGAAAGGCGGCGGCCCTGTCGCTGGCGTACGTCGAAAGCATGGTCGTGGGTGGTCTCGACGGGGGTTTCGCGAGGATCGAACACCCGGTCGCCAGGCGGATCGTACGTTCCGAGATCTACCGAATGCTTCGGGAAGACTGTCGACCGCGCACGCGCCGTCTCTCCCCGCAGGAGGCAATTCGCTTCCCGTTCATGTCGAAGCCCGTCAAGGGTTCGGATGCATGGCTTGCCGTCGGTCTCGACTTTGAGGGGCGGGCGACGATCAGCCTTCGCTGGCTGCCCGAGGTGGCCAGGGGTGACAGCGAGCTGGCCCATTGCTTCAAGCTCTGGCTCTTGTCCCAGCTTTCAGCCGAACGGAGGCGGTCCGGCATCGCGATGGACTCGGTCTCTGGGTCGGCGTGATCGGGATTTGCCGATGATCAGTCCCATGTCCGGAAAACCGAAGCGCCGCACGTCAAAAGCGCTCGGCCCCATTGAAGAAAGGATCGCCGAGACGCTGCGAAACCCATCTTTGGTCAGCTCGGACGATCTGGCCTCTCTGATGGAGGCAATCTCGGACGAACTCGGACCCTTGATGGCGGCCGCTTCGAAAGCAGAACATGCGGCCTTGGACCCGTCCTTGCTCACTTGCGATGCCGAAAGCGAGAGAAGGCGCAAGATCGCCGCGCAGTCGGCGTTCCGAGTGGTGCGCCTGCGAGCCCTGCACGTGGAGTTGTCCACCTGGTTCAAGCGGCGCTGTGCTGTCGAAACCGAAGAGCGGCGACGTGAGACCTACGATAGGGCTGTTGACCTTGTCGCCCGATCCGCAGCGGACATCCGATCGCGGTGGCCTCAGGTGCAGGCGGAGGTTCTCTCACTGCTTCGCGGTATCGCAGAAGCGACGGAGGCCGCTTCACGTGCAAACAGGTATTTGCCGCAAGGAGCTGAGCCCATCGCCATGCCCGAGGCCGTGGCATTCCGGCACTCGGCGGCGGCTACGGATCCAGCCGCGCGGCCGCCACTGATCGCCGAGATGGTCCTTCCGGATATCAACAACAGATCAAGGCCAGCCTGGCCCCCGGACTGGGTGCCGGCGCGCAGTTACTGGCGGCCGCTCGACGATGAGATCGAGCGCCGCCTGGAGACGCTTTTGCCGCCTACGATCTGACCTTTCCCCCCTGACCACCAACCATCGATGGAGACGAAAATGTTGAAAAAGCAAACCGATCTACACCCGAGACTGGCCAAGGCTTTGCAGGAGCCTTCCTCCGTCAGCTCCGCTGAGGTCGCCGAACTGCTCGAAGCCGCGAAGGCCGAGATCGCGACTGCGGAGGAAGCCGTGAAAAACGCACGCGTGGCGGCGCTCGACGTGTCGCTCACCCAGGCACAGGTGGAGGCGCAGCACGACGCGGTAAGCAAGGCGCGGTTCAACCTCGAGCGCTGGACTCACTGGAGCGGAGAGCTCGCGAAGCTTTTCGATATCCGAGCCGCGGAAGAAGCTGTCGAGGCAAAGCGGAAGGTGCTCAGCGCGTCAGAGGCTGTGCGCGACGCTTGCGCAGAAAGGATCAGGAAAGAGTATCCTGCCATCCAGGCGGCGCTCCTCTCTCTCATCGGCGACATTGCCCAGGCGCGGGCTGCGGTGCTCGCGGCCAACGCGGATCTTCCCGACGGTGCGGAGCCGTTGCACATGCCCGAGGGCGTCGCGTTCGGATATCCGGACACCCCTAAAAAAAGGTTGGTGGGGGCGCGTCCTGCGCAGATCTCGGAGATGCTGGTTCCGAACTTCAAGGACTATGCGAAGCCGGCATGGCCGCCGAATTGGAGCGGCTTGGCCCGCGGTCGTTTGACGGAGTGGGAGATCGACTCGCTCCTATCTGCGGCGCTGGCCGACGGTCTCCTCAAGGTCACCCAAAAATGAATGATGCCGAGCGCATCACACGAGCGCTTGGAGGGGATTGGCGTGGCCATCAGGGCCTCGCGCCCTGCCCTCTGTGCCAGCCGGAGGGTCGCCCCGATCAGCGGGCGCTCTCCGTCTCGGAGCAAGGCGGGCGCCTGCTGTTCTACTGCCACAAGTCGGGATGTGACGTTTGGTCGGCGATGCGAGGGGAGGCGCCATCCTGGATGCGTGGCGTCGATCTCAAACTGGGGCTGTCGAGCGTCGACCGGGAAGAACGCGACCGGCGGCGGGCTGAAGAGCGAAAGGCCGAGGAACGGCGAACTGAGGCGGCCACGTCGATCTTCGAAGAGGCCGTCTGTGCTTCGGGAACGCTGGTTCAAACATACCTCGCGCATCGCGGCATCGGCCGGCTGCGGCTGGACCACATGACCAGAGCCTTGAGGTTTCACCCGGCCCTTCGCCACTTGCCATCGGGTGGGGTCTTTCCTGGAATGGTGGCGCGTATCCGCGAAGTCGGAGGATTTCCAACAGCGATCCACCGCACCTATCTGCGTCCCGACGGGTTGGGCAAGGCGGACGTGTCGCCCGCAAAAATGATGTTGGGGCCGAGCGCCGGCGGCGCGGTCCGCTTCGGCCCCAACAGGCCCGTAATCGCCCTCGCGGAGGGCATCGAAACCGCGCTGAGCGTTAGCATGGCTTCCGGTCTCACCTGTTGGGCCACGCTCAGCTCCTCGGGCCTGAAGGGCGTGCTGTTGCCACCACGGCCAATCGCCGAGGTCGTCGTGATCTGCGCGGACAACGATTCTGCCGGCCTCTCTGCGGCCGGCGTCGCGGCCGAGCGGTTCGAACGGGAAGGACGGCGAGTGTCGATCGTCCATCCGGACCGGCCAGGCGCAGACTTCAACGACGAGCTGGTGGGGACGTGATGAGCGGGGCAGACAAAATCGCCCAGAAGATCAAGAGCGGAGTCGAAGAGGCCAAGAAGCCATCGAAGGCCGCCAGAAAGCGCGCTCCCTCCGCGTTCCCATTCAAGGTGCAGGACGGTCGGCTGTGCAGACAGACCGAGGAGGAAGGCGTCGACGGAAAGCTCCGGAAGAAATGGGTTCCGTTCGCGTCTGAGCTCAACGTACTCGCTCTCACAAGAACCTCCGAAGGCGAGGATTGGGGTCGCCTTCTCCAGGTGGTCGACCGAGACGGGGAAGAGCACTTATGGGCCATGCCTTTGTCGCTATTGGCCGGCGACGGTCGGGACCTGCGGGCGAAGCTTCTGGACCTGGGGCTTGAGCCTGTGGCCGGTGCCGGCCGGAAGTGGAAGGAGTGGCTGACCGAGTACCTTTTCGGAGCCGAGCCAGATACAAGAGCGCGATGCGTCAGCCAAACCGGATGGCACGGCAACGTCTTCGTGCTGCCCGACGCGACCATCGGTTCCGGGGATGTTGCCGACAGGATCCTGCTGCAGAGCGCCCATCGGATTGACCATGCATATGAGGTCGCTGGCACCCTTGAAGGATGGCGAGACGGCGTGGCGCGGCCCGCCGAAAAGAACTCCCGTCTCACCCTCGCGATCTCCGCAGCTTTCGCTGCTGCACTGCTTGAATTCACCGACGACGACGGCGGCGGGTTCCACCTTCGTGGCGGGTCTTCGGTCGGCAAGTCGACAGCCCTGATAGCCGCCGGGTCGGTCTGGGGCGGCGGTGGACTGCGGGGCTACATGAAAACCTGGAGGGCGACAGACAACGCCCTGGAGAGCCTGGCCGAGATCCACAATAATTCCCTCCTCTGTCTCGATGAGCTCGCCCAGGTGGAGCCTCGCGCCGCAGGTGCCGCCGCCTACATGCTCGCCAACGGCCAGGGCAAGGCGCGAGCTGGCCGCGAGGGGCACGCTCGACGGGCGGCATCATGGCGGCTGCTGTTCCTATCTACCGGCGAAATCGCACTCGCCGACAAGATTGCAGAAGGTGGAGGGCGCGTTGCCGCCGGCATGCAGGTTCGCGTCATCGACATCCGGGCCGATGCCGGCGCCGGACTCGGTCTGTTCGAAGATCTACACGAGGCAGACGATGCCGCGTCCTTCGCGCAGGGGATCAAGCGGGCGGCCGGCGAGCACTACGGCACACCAGCTCGGGCTTTCCTCGAGGCGCTGGCGGGCGATCTGATGGCGGTCCGAGAGAACCTCTCGATACTCCGCAAGCAATTTGCCGCGGCGGCCGTGAGTGCCGGGGCTGATGGTCAGGTGCGCCGGGTGGCCGATCGCTTCGCGCTCGTCGCGGCGGGCGGGGAGCTGGCCACAAGCCTGGGCGTGACGGGATGGAAACAGGGTGCCGCCATTGAGGCCGCGCTTCGGTGTTTCAGGGACTGGGTCTCCGAACGAGGTGGGGTTGGCGCAGGCGAGACGGCCGAGGCGAAGCGACGGATCGCGCGCGCGATCGAGATCGATGGTGCGGCGCGATTCCAGAAGTTCCATCTCAATGCCGACCGGGCCGTAATCACCAACCGCCTGGGATTCGTGAAGGTCGAGGGCGACGGCGGAAATCACCTCGAGCAGTACGAATGGTACTTCATGTCCAACGGACTTCGCGAGGTGCTCGACGGGCTCGACTTCCGATCGGTCACCGATGCGCTGGTCGCGGACGGCGTCATCGTCGCCCACGCGCCGAAGCAAGAGAAGTCCCGGATCATTCACGTTCCTAATGCCGGCAAGAAGTTCCGGCTGTATCAGATCTCCGCCGAGCTGATGGGCGGTGAGGTAGAAGCCGACGGCGGCGTGGCCGATGGGTAAGGATCGTTCTGACCTTCAGCCTCCGGATTGGGCCTGCCTTCGCGATCTGTTCGCCTCGGCTGCAGCCGTCAGGCATCCAAAGACAGATGATGATGCGATGCTGGACGTGGCTGAAGAGCGCGCGGCGATCCTCGAGTACGATGCTGGCCTGTCCCGTCAGGACGCTGAGGCGCAGGCATACCAGATCCTTGGCACCCCGCGCCCCGCAGGGGCATAGCTCCGTCGCGCGTGCCTGAGCCTGACCGGTGGCGAGCCGAAGAAACCCATGAAGACGAGGATCGGACGGTGGATCGGTGCGCCGCACGGTGCAGATGTTGCGCGACGCGTGCAACAAAGCGGGTCCTTCTGAGCCTACTGCTATACGGTGCGGCGTAGCGTGCGAGTTTTGCCATTGGCAAAGTTTCCAAGGGTGCAACCCCCGGGCCATTGAGACATTTTGTAACAAAAACAGGTGTTTGGTGCGCTGCAGCACACTCGAAGCTCTCCATGCCGGAGGATCGGTCGCGGCCCGGGTGTTACAAGATCATGAAATTCTGTAACCAAGCTGTAACCGAGCGATGGTGTTTTTTTTAAAGTAAAATCAGTTACTTACTATGTATGTTACAGAGTTACAGAAGTTACAATCAGAAAACCCTTACTCCATTCCGAATTCAGCCTTGGATTGGAGCCCCACCAGGCGCGCCCGCCCCTGTTTTCCGAAACCGCGACACGGCCGAGCTGGTGTCGACGTGGCCGGCCGCGCCCCCTGGCCTTCATGATGCCCCGCCGTCGACGAAAATCGCGACGGTGCCTTTCCCCTGCGGGGTGTGGGGTGGCGGCGTTGGAACGGACGCCTCCTGATCGGGGATCGTGAATCTCCACGGCCCGGCGGCCCGGAGCTGCGGATAGATCCTTTGCTGGGCGTCGACTGGCCGGTCCGGCCCCGGGCGCCTGGTCAATCGACCGGGCGTAGGTCAGGGCTTGAAGCATGCCGGTCGAGATCGAGCCTCCGGGCTTGGCGCTGCCGGCGCATCTCCTCGGTTTGGTCGATCGCCCCCCCCCCGGCTCTTCATGCTGTCCTGCCGTCGCTGAGAAGCGCGACGGTGCCTTTCCCCTGCGGGGTGCGGGGGGTGCGGCGATGTACGGAAACTGGCTACGCTGGCGGCACTGCCGATTGTCCAGGGCGGGCTGCGCGATCGGGAATCAGGATCTTCGACGTGAACCGGCGATCGTGACGACGCTTGCCCCTCAAGTCAGTAGCCCGGCGGTAGCCCGGCGCGCGCGGATCAGCATTGGAGCGCTGTAAGTCATTGATATGGTTGGTGCCCCCACACGGACTCGAACCGCGGACCCTCTGATTACAAATCAGATGCTCTACCAGCTGAGCTATAGGGGCGCCCGCGGTCCAGATACGACAAGGCAGGCGGCCGTGCAAGCATGGGCGGGTTTGCAGCGCCGCCGGGGCCGGTATAGGGTCCGGCGGGCACGGAACGGTGGGGTTGAGCGCAGCATGCAGGTCGTCTTTCATCTCGGGGCACCCTGCACCGATGCCGGCCTCCTGCTGCAATCGCTGGTGAAGAACCGGGCACGGCTGGCCGACGACGGCATCCTTGTGCCCGGACAGCAGCGTTACCGGCCGCTCTTGCGCGACACGATGCGCGCGCTGAAGGGCCGCCCCGCCAGCTTCGACGTCCAGGAGGCGCTGCTCGACGCGATCGTCGACGAGGCGCAGGTCGACCGGCTGATCTTCTCGGACCCGCGGCTCATCTGCATCAACCGGCTGGTCGTCCAGGGCGCGCAGATCTGGCCGATGATCGACCGGCAGATCGCCAATCTGCGGGCGCTGTTCCCGCATTCCAAACCCGAGATCTTCATCGGCTTGCGCAACCCCGCCACGCTCATCCCGGCGCTCTTCACCGGCTCGAAGTTCGGCGATTTCGGGGAGTTTACCACCGACATGCAGCCCCATGCCGTAACCTGGTCCGAGATGTTGCGCCGCCTCACGCTGGCCCATCCGGGCCTGTCCGTGACGGTTTGGTGCAACGAGGATACGCCGCTCTTGTGGGGACAGATCCTGCGCGAGATCGCGGACGTGCCCTTCGACTTCCCGCTCAGGGGCACCGACGACCTGATCGAGACGATCATGGACAAGACCGGGTTCAAGCGGCTGCAGCGCTACATGGCCGAGAACCCGCCGCAGTCCGAGATCCAGCGCCGCCGGATCATCGGCGCCTTCCTCGACCGCTACGCGATCGACACCGAGATCGAGGAAGAACTGGACCTGCCGGGCTGGACGCCCGCGCTGATCGAGCACCTGACGCAGAGCTACGACGACGACATGGCCGAGATCGCGCGCGTTCCCGGCGTGACGCTGCTGAGCCCCTAGCCCGGTTTGGGGGTGGAAGGCGCGCAGGCGCGCGCCTTCCGACCGGATCAGAGACCTTCGACGCCGGCGCAGATGTCCTCCATCTGCTCCATCGACACCTCCAGCGAGGTCGAGCCCTCGGCCATGCCGGTGTCGGCGCCGGCATCGGCTGTCGCGTCTGCCCCGCCCGTCGCGACATCGGCACTTGCGGTGGCATCGCCGGTGATCGCGCCGGTCCCGTCCGTGGTGGTCTCGGTGCTTCCGGTCTCATCGGTGCCGGCTTCAGCGCCGTCGCCCGACTCCGCCATGTAGGCCGTACAGTCGCGGCGGAGCATGTCCTGATCCTCGGCCGACAGGGTCGACCATTGCGTGGACAGCTCGCTTTCCGAGCGGACGGTGGTGCCGTCTTCCTCGAAGATGGCCGCGCCGAGGGTCGCGGACCAGTCGCTTCCGTAGGACCCGGACGCCATGCCCGGGTCGGCGGTGCCGGTGTCCGAGGTCTGGGCGACGGCGCCGAAGGCCGCCATCTGGGCGGCGATCGCGAGGGTAAGGATATTGCGTTTCATCGTATTCTCCCGTGGGTGGCGTGGCTCATGTCACAGGTCCGCACGCCGGAAAGACCCGTGCGCCCTAAAGCCGCTGCGACCCCCGTTGTTCCCGCGCGCCCGCGGACGGCGCAGGCTGGGCGGAGTTCAGCCGAACGTGGGGCCTTTCCCGCCGATGCCCGGACAAGCAAAAGCCGCGGATCACGCAGGCGATCCGCGGCTTTTTCTGAGAGAACCTGTCATTTTTCCCAAGGGCTTGGGGCGACTACCGCATCCCGAGCGCTTCCTTGTACATCTCCATCACCGCCTCTTCCTCGGCGATGTCGTCGGGCTCGCGCCGGCGCAGCGCGATGACCTTGCGCATCACCTTCGTGTCGTAGCCGCGCCCCTTGGCCTCGGCCATGACTTCCTTCTGCTGGTCGGCGATGTCCTTCTTCTCCGCTTCCAGCCGCTCGTAGCGCTCGATGAACTGGCGCAGCTCGTCGGCGGTGACGCGGTAGCTGTCGGGGCGGTCGGCGGTCTCTGTCTCGATCACATCCATCATGGGTCTCGCGGCTGGTTCGGGGAATTCGGGACCCCCGCTCTAGCCGTCCGGCGCCCGCGCCACAAGTCTTGCCAGCGCGGAAAGCCTGGCCTAGTCAGACGGTGACGGTTGCGTGAAGGAATGCGGATGGAGGCCCTGGTCTACCTCGGAACGGCGCTGGCGATCGCGGGGCTGATGACGCTCGGCTACTGCATTTTCGCGGCGATCTCGGCCAAGCGCGCGGGCCTGCCCGACGCCGAACTGCGCCTGCGCCTGCAACGCGTCGTGGTGATCAACATGGGCGCGCTGCTGGTCTCGGCGTTGGGTCTCATGTCGATCGTGCTCGGCATCATCCTCGGCTAGGCGCTTGCGCCCGCCCGCGATTTCGCGGCAAGGCTGAGCGCATGAGCGCCATCGACAGCCTGCCCCCCCTGCGCGAGGTGATCGCGACCCACGGTCTTTCCGCGAAAAAGGCGCTGGGGCAGAATTTCCTGCTCGACCTGAACCTGACCGCCAAGATCGCGCGCCGCGCCGGCGACCTCACCGGCTGTGACGTGCTCGAGGTCGGGCCCGGCCCCGGCGGCCTCACCCGTGGGCTTCTGGTCGAGGGCGCGCGCCGCGTCGTCGCGGTGGAAAAGGATGCCCGCTGTCTGCCCGCTCTGGCCGAAATCGCCGCGCTCTACCCCGGCCGGCTCGAGGTGCTGAACGCCGACGCGCTCGATCTCGACTGGGCCGCGCATCTGACGCCCCCGATCAAGATCGTGGCGAACCTGCCCTACAATGTCGGAACCGAGCTTCTGGTGCGCTGGCTCACGCCACCCACCTGGCCGCCGAAATGGCAGTCGCTGACCCTGATGTTCCAGCGCGAGGTCGCCGACCGGATCGTGGCCACCCCCGGCTCCAAGGCCTACGGGCGGCTCGCGATCCTCGCGCAATGGCGCTGCGACGCGCGCGTGGTGATGACGCTCCCGCCCGAGGCCTTCACGCCCGCGCCCAAGGTGCATTCCGCCGTGGTGCAGTTCACCGCCCTGCCCGCGCCGCGCTACCCCGCCGATCCGGCGGTGCTGGAGCGGGTGGTGGCCAAGGCATTCAACCAGCGCCGCAAGATGCTGCGCGCGGCGCTGAAAGGGCTGACACCCGATATCGAGGATCGCCTCGTCGCAGCCGGGATCAGCCCCACGGACCGGGCCGAACAGATCTCGATCGAGGGGTTCTGCGCGCTCGCCCGCGAAGTCGCGGGCTGAGCCTTATTCCGCCGCTTCCTGCGGCGAACCGGACGAGCTGTCGCCCGAGCCACCTTCGGAGCCGCCGTCGCTGCCGCTGCCCTGCCCGCCATCGTCCGTCTTCTTGGGACGACGGGTGCGGCTGCGCTTGGGTTTCGGCGCGCTTTCCGGGGTCTCGACCAGCCCGCTCTCGGAATTGTCCGAATTGTCGATCACCGCGTCGAATTCGCCGCTTCTGTCGCGCTGCTGCGGCTGTCGGCCACCCTGATCCTGCGGACGGCCCTGATCCTGCGACCGGTTGCCCTGATCGTTCTGGCGGCCACCCTGGTCTTGCTGACGACCACCCTGGTCCTGCTGACGACCCTGATCGTTCTGCGAATTGCCCTGGTCGTCGCGGTCATCGCCATCGCCGCGGTCACGGCCATTGTTGCCGCCGCCCTGCTGGCCCTGCTGCTGGCGCGCGTCCTGTTCGCGCTGCGCTTCGGCCAGCATCCTCAGGTAGTGCTCGGCATGCTGGGCGAAGTTCTCGGCGGCGACCCGATCATTCGACAGCTGCGCATCGCGCGTCAGCTGATTGTACTTGTCGATGATCTGCTGCGGGGTGCCGCGGACCTTGCCCTCCGGGCCAGACGACTCGAAGACACGGTTGACAATATTGCCGACCGAACGATTGCGGTTCCCCTTGGACCGCGAGCGGTTCTTTGATGATCTCATGTGATAAATTCGGTTCCAGTTGTCCTGGGTTGGCAGCGCCCGGGCCCGCGGCACGGAGTCACTCGTCACCCGCACCGGCGCTTTGGCGTTACGGCACGGAATATGTGGTAGAACCGCGGGGGAAGGTCCTTCGACGTTCCCGGCCGCTGCGGTTGAGTAAACATGCGCAGCGCCGCGTGACAAGCCCAATCCGCGCTATTGCTCGCAAATCGCTTGGAAATGCGCGTCAAGGGCGGGGATTCAGTCGCGAGAGTTGCCCATCGGCATCGCCCCGGACACGACGCGTGGCTTGCCATTGATGTCGGGATGGACCGCCACCGCGTCAAGACCGGCCGCGAAAAACAGTGCGGAGACCGCTTCGCCCTGACCCTCCCCGATCTCGACCAGGCAGCGTCCGCCCGGCGCCAGATGCGCGGCCAGCCCCGCCGCGATGACCCGGTAGGCGGCCAGCCCGTCGCCGCCCGGCGTGAGCGCGCCGCGCGGCTCCCACTCGGTGATCTCGGGGGCAAGCCCGGCATATTCCGCTTCGGTCACGTAAGGCGGGTTCGACACGATCAGGTCATAGCGGCCGGTGATGCCCTGCCACCAGTCGGCCCGCATCAGCTCCAGCCGCCCCGCCACCCCGTGCCGCGCCGCGTTCTCCGCCGCCACCGCCAGTGCGGCCTCGGAAATGTCGCTCGCCACACCGGTCGCGCCCGCCCGCTCGGCCAGCAGGCTCACCGCAATCGCCCCGGTCCCGGTGCCAAGGTCCAGCAGCCGGTCAAACGGCGCGGCCAAGGCGAGGTCCACGAGCGTCTCGGTATCGGGCCGCGGCGTCAGTGTATCGCGCGTCACGCGAAAGCTGCGCCCGTAGAAGGGCCAGTCGCCCAGGATCTGCGCCAGCGGCTCGCGGCGCATCCGCCGCGCGACCATCGCCTCCAGCGCCTCCACCACCGCGCCGGGCAAGCTTTCGCCGCCCGCCACGCTCACCCGCGCCCCGCTCCAGCCGGCCGCCTTCGCCACCATCAGGCGCAGCTCGCGCGCCGCCACGTCACCGCCGGCCACCTCCGCCAGCGGCCCGCGCACATGGGCCATCCACGCGGCCAGCGTCACGCCCCCGCCGTCGCGCGCCTCAGCCATCCATTTCGGCCAGCATCTGCGCCTGCGCATCCGCGGCCAGCGCGTCGATCACCTCGTCGAGATCGCCCCCCAACACCTGGTCCAGCCGGTAGAGCGTCAGGTTGATCCGGTGGTCGGTCATGCGGCCTTGTGGAAAATTGTAGGTGCGGATGCGTTCCGATCGGTCGCCCGAGCCGACCTGCGCCTTGCGGTCGGCGGCCATCGCGTCCGCCGCGCGGCGGCGCTCGAGGTCAAAGAGCCGCGCCCGCAGCACCTGCATCGCGATCTCGCGGTTGCGGTGCTGCGATTTCTCCGAGCTCGTCACCACGATCCCCGAGGGCAGGTGGGTGATACGCACCGCGGAATCCGTCGTGTTCACGTGCTGCCCGCCCGCGCCCGAGGATCGCATCGTGTCGATGCGGATATCGCCCGCGGGAATGTCGATTTCCACCGCCTCCGCCTCGGGCAGCACCGCCACCGTCGCCGCGGAGGTATGAATCCGCCCGCCCGATTCCGTCGCGGGCACCCGCTGCACCCGGTGCACACCGCTCTCGTATTTCAGCCGCGCGAACACGCCCTCGCCCTCGATCCGCGCCGTCACCTCGCGGATGCCGCCCAGCTCCGTCTCCTGCAGGTCGACGATCTCCAGCCGCCAGCCGCGCGCCTCGGCATAGCGGGTATACATCCGCAACAGATCTGCCGCGAACAGCGCCGCCTCGTCGCCACCGGTGCCGGGGCGGATCTCGATCATCGCGGGCCGCGCATCGGCGGCGTCCTTCGGCAGCAGCGCCAGTTGCAACGCCTCCTCCGCCGCCGGCAGCGCCGCCCTCAGCCGAGGCAACTCCTCATCGGCCAGCGCGCGCATCTCGGGGTCGGCCCGCATCGCCTCGGCCTCGGCGATCTCGGCTCGCAGGCGCCGGTAGGCGTCGATCTGTGCCGCGACCGGCTTCAGGTCGGAATATTCCCGGCTGATCGCGGCGATCTCGTCGGGCGCCGGGCCGGCATTCAGCCGCGCCTCGAGATACTCGAACCGGTCGGTGATCTGGTGCAGGCGATCCTCGGGCAACATGACCGCGATGTGACGGGCCGCGCGGTCCGGGTCAAGATCAAGTCTGGGCGTGCCCGCTCAAGACCCCGCCTGCCCGCGCGCCGCCGCGACCCAGCGCGCGACGCGGGCCGCGTTCACGCCCAGGTCCGACTGGCCGAAGCGCGCGCGAGAGAAAACCTCCATCCGCGTGCCCGCCCCCACCGGCACCAGCCGGATCGAGATGGCGTCGGGAAAGCCCATGATCCGCGAGCGCGCGACATAGGTCATCTCGCCCAGCGCGAGCGCGCCGCCGATCATATCGGCCCGCTCCGCCGTCGCGATGGCGTCGATCCGCGCCGCCAGAACGTCGGGCGCCACGTCGAAGACCGGCGCGGCCTCGCCCACGCGCAACTCGAAATTCTGCACCGCAGGCGGGGTCACGGCGCCGGGGTCCACGTGCCAGACCTCCGCCGGCATCGAGACGTTGCGAAACCAGAGCGCCGCACCAATGACGGCGACAAGGAGGAGAACCACGAGGATCAGGAGCGTGCGCATGTGCCTAGCTCAGGCTTTCCGCGCCGCCGGTCAAGAGGGCGCGTGCCCCGCGGACGGCAGCATCGGCGCCGCATCCGGGATCGCGCAGGACGACCGCCGGGCCATGTCGCCATCGGCGCGCGCCCGCCCACAAACGGGAATCGCCTTTACTTGCGGCCCGAAACGCGGCATATTCGACCCGCTATCTCTACTGTATCGACCCCTGTCTTTTGCCCTCATGGCAAAGCTTGTGCTCTCGATCTTGCATGGGTTACGCCGGACTGCCGCATGGTGCGGGCAGTGTGAAACGACAGGAGACCACGGATATGGCCACTGGCACCGTGAAATGGTTCAACACCACCAAAGGCTACGGCTTCATCGCGCCCGATGGCGGCGCGAAGGACGTTTTCGTCCACATCTCGGGCGTCGAGCGTTCGGGCCTCACCGGCCTCGCCGACAACCAGAAGGTCAAGTTTGACCTCGAGAAAGGCCGCGACGGCCGCGAAAGCGCCGTGAACATCGAACTGATGTAATACAGCCTTCGACCCGGAATTCCGAAAGGGCGCGCTGCCATGGCGCGCCCTTTTGTGTTCACTCCCATGCCGCAGGTTGCAACGGCGTCCGCCGGGTCCTACGTCGATAAGACGTGCTCCGGTTCGGGCCCTTGTCCGACCAGAGCCGAGGCTGGCGGAAACAGGGCGTGGTCGACGCGCCGACCCCGGCGGCCTCCACGTCACGCCGCACGACGGGTCGGGGCTCGCGCCAGACCGGAGCGCCCGCAGCCTGTCGCGGCCGGTGAGACCGACGCACAAGACGTCGCGCCGCGCCCGCGCACCCGCGCCCACCCGTGGCCCAGCACAGGAGCATCTCCATGCAAGCCCCCCTCATCGCCATCCTCATCCTCGCGCCCTTTGCGGGCATCTTCATCTATGCCGGCATCAGCGAGTACAGGCGCTACAAGTCCGAGGGGCGCGCGAGCTACGGGCTGGTCTACGACGAAGAGACCGGAACCACCCACGTGACCGGCATCGCCGAGGGCGCGGACAGCTACGACCCGAATGACTTCGACCCCAGCGAGCGCAACGAACGGGACAACGAGCCCGACGAGAGCAAGGCTTAGGGTGCGCGTCGCCTGATCGGCAGATCAAGCCATCGGCAGGTCCGACCTCGAAGAAGACCCGTGAGAGCGCGCCCTTTTGCGTTGAGGCGAAGGTCACCGGCACCCACCGGCGCCCTCGCCAAACAGAAACGGCCGCCCCAATGGGGCGACCGCAAGTCTCCGCGTTCGATGCCGCTCAGAAGCTGTGGCGGTAGCCGATCAGCAACGATGTGGAATGATATTCCTGCGTATCGCCGCCGAGATCGTCGAAGCTGGCGTCGTCGAACCCGCGCTGATGGCGAAGTTCCAGGAAAACCGCCTGCATGTCGTTGAAGGAATAGACCCCGCCGATCGACAGCTGGCCGCCGGGCACGATGTCCTCCACCCGGTCGCCGGGGAAATCATATGTGTTCCAGATAGCACCCAGACCGGCGCCACCATAGACTGACAGCGTCTGGCTGACAGCGTGCTCGTAGCGGGCGACGGCCATGAGGCTCACGGTGTCGATGTATTCGTCCGGATAGCCGATGTAGAGCGAATGCGTCCCGAACAGGTCGAGGCCGAAGCTCAGATTGGGCGAAAGCGAGTCGTACCCGTTGTAGTAGACCGCCACGCCCAGCGCGTCGCCCACATCCATCGGATAATCCACACCCGAGTAATCCTGGTCGCGCTCGAAGGTGACGCCCCCGAAGATCTCGACCGAAAAATCCTGAGCCGCGAGGGGCGTGGCCAGCGAGGCAAGCGCAAGACCGGCGGCAGCGAGAGTAGAACCTAGGCGCAGCATGTGATCACTCCATTCGATGAGCCGTTTGCAGGGCTTGTTGCGTGGATCTACGTCAGCTACCGCGCGAGCAACAGCATCATCCGCCGTCGGAGCGTCACCGTTGGCGCATTCCGCAAGGCTTGTTGCCGAGAAGCCACCGTCGCTATGCACTCCCCACGGCGGGGCATAGGCGCGCCTCCGGCCGCGTTGCCCGCCTGCCGCCGTGTCAGGGTGCGGTTCCGGTTTCATGTCACCGTCCCGGCCCCTGCTCATCCGAGACCACGAGCCCCTCCCCGCTTCAATGATTGTCCCGCGGCAGGTCCTTCGCGATCCGCTGGTAGGCCGTCGCCAGCTCCAGGCAACCGCCCTGCGCCAGTTGCCCCACATGCGTCCGGAAGATCTCCTCCCACGGCGTCTGATGGACGAGGTCGGGCGGGTCCCAGGCCGCGCGTCGGGCCGCCCACTCCGCTTCCTCCACCACCGCGTCGAGCGTGCCCGCGTTCAGGTCCAGCCGAACCCGGTCGCCGGTCCGGAGCAGGGCCAGACCTCCCCCAACCACCGCTTCGGGCGAGGCGTTCAGGATCGAGGGGCTTTCCGACGTGCCGGACTGCCGGCCGTCGCCCACCGTCGGCAGGTGGCGGATGCCTTGGCGGATCAGCGCGTCGGGCGGCTGCATGTTCACCACCTCGGCCGAGCCGGGGTAGCCGACGCAGCCGACGCCGCGGATGAACAGCACCGTGGTCGCGTCGATGCCTAGGTCTGCGTCGTTGATCCGGTCGTGGTAATCCTCCGGCCCCTCGAAGACCACCGCGCGGCCCTCGAAGACCCCGCCCTGCAGGTAGCGGGCGCGGAACTCGGGCGAGATCACTGAGGTCTTCATCAGCGCAGAGTCGAAGAGGTTGCCGGTGAGCACCGCGAACCCCGCCGCCGCGCGCAAGGGTCGGTCCACCGGCCGGATCACGTCCTCGTCCCGGCTCCGCGCGCCGGCCAATGCCCCTTCCAGCGGCAGCCCCGACGCCGTTATCACCGTCCCGTCCAGATGCCCCGCCGCCATCAGCTCCCCCATCACCGCCGGCACACCGCCCGCGCGGAAGAAGCTTTCGCCCAGATACTCCCCCGCAGGCTGCATGTTCACCAGAAGCGGCAGGTCCAGCCCGTGCGTCTGCCAATCCGTCACGTCCAGTTCCACCCCCGCGTGCCGCGCGATGGCGACCAGATGCGGCGGCGCGTTGGTGGAGCCGCCGATCGCCGTGTTCACCTTGATCGCGTTCAGGAAGGCCGCGCGGGTCAGGATGTCGGACGGTTTCAGGTCCGCCTCCACCATCTCCACGATGCGCCGCCCGGTCAGGTAGGCCATCTCCATCCGCTCGCGGAACGGCGCCGGGATCGCCGCCGCGCCGGGCAGCGTCATGCCCAGCGCCTCGGCCAGCGCGTTCATCGTCGAAGCGGTGCCCATCGTGTTGCAATGCCCGAGCGAGGGCGCCGAGGCGCAGGCGCGCTCCATGAACTCCGCATAGTCGATCTTGCCCTCGGCCAGCAGCCGCCGGCTCTCCCAGATGATCGTGCCCGAGCCCGCGCGCTTGCCCTGCCACCAGCCATCCGTCATCGGCCCGCCGTTCAGCGCGATGGCGGGCAGGTCGACCGTGGCCGCCCCCATCAGCATCGCGGGCGTGGTCTTGTCGCAGCCGGTGGTCAGCACCACGCCGTCGATCGGGTAGCCGTGCAGCACCTCGACCAGGCTCAGGTATTGCAGGTTGCGGTCCAGCCCCGCGGTCGGGCGCTTGCCGGTCTCCTGGATCGGGTGGACCGGAAACTCCATCGGGATGCCGCCCGCGTCGCGGATGCCCGCCTTGACCCGGTCCGCGAGAAACACGTGGATCTTGTTGCAGGGCACAAGATCGCTGCCGGTCTGCGCGATGCCGATGATCGGCCGCTCGGACTGCAACTCTCCACGGGTGAAGCTCTGGTTCTGGTAGCGTTCCAGATAGAGCGCCGTCATGCCGGGGTTGTTGGGGTTGTCGAACCACTCCTGGCTGCGGTAGCGGCGGTGGACGCGGGTGTCGGGCATGGGCGGCTTGCCTCCTCGGGTCCGGGGGTGGCCCCTGCCCCGCGAGTCAAGCAGGCCGGTTGCGCCAGATCAAGTCGACAGACCCCGGACTGTGCCACAGACTGGCGTTATCATGACCGGACCAGCCCAACGCGTATTCCGAACCGAAGGCCTGACCAAGGTCTACGACACCGGCGAGGTGCAGGTCCATGCGCTGGCCGGCGTCGACCTCGAACTCTACACCGGCGAGCTATCGGTTCTGCTGGGCGCATCCGGCTCGGGCAAGTCCACGCTTCTCAACATCCTCGGCGGGCTCGACCACGCCACCGACGGGCGCGTCTGGTTCCGCGAGCTGGAGCTGACGGACCTGCCCGACCGCGCCCTCACCCGCTACCGGCGCGACCATGTCGGCTTCGTCTTCCAGTTCTACAACCTCGTGCCCTCGCTCAGCGCGCGCGAGAACGTGCAACTGGTGACCGACGTGGCCCCCGACCCGATGGATGCCGCGGAGGCGCTGGAGATGGTGGGTCTTAGCCACCGCATCGACCATTTCCCGGCCGAGTTGTCGGGCGGCGAACAGCAACGCGTCGCCATCGCGCGCGCCATCGCGAAACGCCCCGAGGTGCTGCTCTGCGACGAACCCACCGGCGCGCTCGACAGCAAGACCGGCGTCGCCGTGCTGGAGGTGCTGAAGCAGATCAACGACGAGTTCGGCACCACCACCGTCGTCATCACCCATAACGCCGGCATCCGCGCCATGGCGCACCGGGTGATCCGCTTCGCCGACGGCAAGATCGCGGGGGTCGAGGTGAACGAGACCCGCCTTGCCCCGCATGACATCAGTTGGTGAGCGGGATGCAGGCGATCGACATCAAGCTCCTGCGCGATTTCCAGCGGCTCTGGCTGCAGGGCCTCGCCATCGCCATGGTGCTGGCCTGCGGCGTCGCGATCCTGCTCACCGCCTTCGGGATGCACACCGCGCTCGAGGATACGCGCGACGCCTATTACGAGCGCAACCGCTTTGCCGAGGTCTTCGTCGACACCCGCCGCGCGCCGGACCGTCTGCTGCCCGAGATCCGCGAGATCGAGGGCGTGGTCGCGGCAGAAGCGCGGGTGCAGGGCATCGCGATGCTGGACCTGCCCGGCCAGACCGACCTTGCCATGGGGCAGATGCTGTCCTGGCCCGAGGGTGGCGAGCCGCTGCTGAACGTGCCGATCCTGCGCACGGGGCTGCCGCCCGAACAGCCCGGCGAGGTGATGGTGACGACCGCCTTCGCCGAGGCCAACGGCTTTGACATCGGCGACCAGTTCCACGCCAACATCAATGGCCAGCGCCGGCAACTCACCATTTCCGGCACCGCCCGAAGTCCCGAGTTCATCTACACCATCGGCCCCGGCGCGCTGATGCCCGACAACGCGGGCTTCGGCATCATCTGGATGACCGAGGCCGAGATGCAGGCGGCCTATGACATGGCGGGCGCCTTCAACCACGTGGCCCTGCGGCTGATGCCCGGCGCGGTTGAGGAGGATGTGATCGACCGGCTCGACACGTTGCTCGACCCTTACGGCGGGCTCGGCGCCTATGGCCGTGACGGCCAGATCTCCGACAGTTTCGTCGCCACCGAGATCGACCAGCTGCGCGGCATGGCCACGGTGGTGCCGCCGATCTTCTTCGCCATTTCGGCCTTCCTCGTCGGCATGGTGATGAGCCGGATCGTGGCGCTCGACCGGGCCGAGATCGGGCTGTTGAAGGCGCTGGGATACTTCGACCTGGAGATCTCGCTGCACTACCTGCTGCTGGCCGCGCTGATCGCGGTGATAGGCGTGGCGATCGGCTGGGGTGGCGGCACGCTGCTGGCGCGCGGGATGGCGCGGCAATACGCCGAGTTCTTCGATTTCCCCTATCTCATCTTCCGCGTGCCGGCCTGGATCTACGCGATGTCGGGGCTGGCGGCGCTGCTGACCACGATGATCGGCGCGCTCCGCGCCGCGCTCATGGCCGCCCGCCTCGCCCCTGCCGTCGCGATGCAACCGCCGACGCCGCCGGTGTTCCGCAAGACCATTCTTGACCGCGGCATGGCGGTGCTGCGCCTGAAGCAGACCACCATCATGGTGCTGCGCAGCCTGATCCGCTGGCCTGTCCGCAGCGCGCTGACCATGCTGGGGCTGGGCGCCGCGACCTCCGCCGTCATCGCCTCGGGCTTCATGTTCGGCGCGCTGGAGCGGATCATCGACCTTGCCTTCAACCAGTCCTACCGGCAGGACGCGGTGATCCTGTTCGCCGAGGAACGGCCGGTCTCGGCGCTGGCCGATGTCATGGCCTTGCCGGGCGTGATGCAGGTGGAGCCGCAGCAATTCCACGCCGCGATCCTGCGCAACGGGCCCCGCGAAAAGCGCGTGTCGATCGAGGCACGCCCGGCGGGTGCCGAGCTTTCGCGCGTCATCGGCGCCGACGGCACCGCCATCGACCCGCCGCCGGGCGGCATCCTGCTGTCCGACCGGCTGGCCGAACAGCTCGAGATCGGCGTGGGCGACATGCTGGAGGTGGAGTTCCGCACCGGCCGGCGCGAGACGCACGAGATGGTCGTCTCCGGCCTGGTCGAGCAGTATTTCGGCCTCGGCGCCTATGTCGAGATCGGCGCGCTCGACGCGATGTTCCGGCGCGGCCCGCAGATGTCGGTCGCCAACGTGCTGGTGGACGAGGCCGAGCTGCCCGCGCTGCACGCCGCCCTTCAGGACACGCCGATGCTGGCGGGCCTGATCGAGATGAACGAGAACCGGCAGTCGTTCCAGGACACGATCAGCGAGAACGTGACGGTCGTGAACACCGTCTACGCCGCCATCGCCATCCTCATCACCGTTGGCGTGGCCTACAACGGCGCGCGTATCCAGCTCAGCGAACGCGCGCGCGAACTGGCCAGCCTGCGCATCCTCGGCTTCACCCGAGCCGAGGTCTCGGGCGTGCTGGTGGGCGAAACGATGCTGCTGGCGGTGCTGGCGCAACCGCTCGGCTGGGTCATGGGCGCCTGGATCGCGCAGGCGCTGTCCAATTCCTTCACCTCGGATCTCTACGCGATCCCGCTGGTGCTGGCGCCCGCCAATTTCGCCTGGGCAAGCCTCGTGGTGCTGGCCGCAAGCCTCGCCTCGGTGCTCATCGTCCGCCGCAGGATCGACCGGATGGATCTGGTCGCCGTCATGAAGACACGGGAGTAAGAACATGGTCTGGACCACACGAACCATAGGGCTGTCGCTGGCCGGTGTGGCGCTGATCGGGGGGCTCGCCTGGGTGGCCTTCCGCGACGACCCGGTTGCGGTCGACCTCTACGAAGTCGTCGCAGCCCCGATGCAGGTGACGATCGGCGCCGATGGCCAAACCCGCATCCGCGATGTCTACGAGGTCGCGGCCCCCATCGCCGGCACCGCGCTGCGCGCGCCCGTCGCCGTGGGCGACCCGGTGATCGCGGATGCGACGGTGGTGGCACGGGTGGAGCCGGCTTCCCCCACTCTCCTCGACGCCCGCACCCGTGCGCAGGCCGAGGCGGCGGTCGCCGAGGCGCGCGCCGCGCTGAACGTCGCCCGCGCCGAGTTGAGCCGCGCGGTGGAGGAACGGACCTTCGCCACCACGCAATTCGACCGGACCCGGTCGCTCGTCGAACGCGGCGTCGCCTCCACCACGCAGCTCGAGACCGCCACCCAGCAGCGCGCCATCGCGGAGGCGGCGGTGGCCGCCGCCGAGGCCCGCATCGCGCTGTCCGAGGGCGCGCTGGTTCGCGCCGAGGCCGCGCTGATGCGCCCCGAGGGCGACGACAGCGCCGCGCAGTGCTGCGTGATCCTGACCGCGCCCGCAGGCGGCGTCGTGCTCTCCATCGCGACGATCAGCGAGCACCCGGTGCAGGCCGGCGCGCCGCTGCTCAGCATCGGCGACCCGAGCGATCTGGAGATCGTGGCCGACCTGCTGTCCTCCGACGCGGTGCGCATCGGCCCCGGCACCCGAGCCATCGTGGAGCGTTGGGGCGGCCCCGACACGCTGGAGGCGGTGCTGACAAGGATCGAGCCCGCCGCCGCCACCCGCGTCTCGGCGCTGGGGATCGAGGAACAGCGCGTCGACGCGATCTTCGAGATCGTCACCCCGCCCGAGGGCCGCCCCGGCCTCGGGCATGGCTTCTCGGTCTTCTTGCGCGTGGTGGAATGGGAAAGCGACAGCGCGCTGCAGGTGCCGCTCGGCGCGCTGTTTCGCGTGGGCGACGGCTGGGCGGTCTTCCTGCTGGACGGCGATGTTGCCCGCGAACGCGCGATCACGTTGGGACAGCGCGGCGCGCGCATGGCGGAAGTACTTGAGGGGCTGGAGGCCGGCGAGCGGATCATCACCCACCCCAGCGACGCGGTCGCCGATGGCGTGACGGTTGTGGACCGGCGGACGCTCTAGACCCGGCTCAGATCAGCGGCAGCGCGCGCTTCACCAAATCGTCCAGCTCATCGGCGTGCGCCTCGGCATGCGCCTTCAGCTCCGCGCGCATCTCGGGGCCCCAGTAGTCGTTCAGGTGGCCCGCGACGCGCTCGGCCTGGTCCGGGCCCGGCTGGGTGCGGAAGAATGTCGCGATCTGATTGGCCATGCGGGTCAGCTTGTCAGGCGACATCGGCGCGTCCTTCGATGATCCGCTGCGGATGGGTGAAAACCTCGAGCCGCCCGCCCCGCGCGAACGCCGCCACGGTCAGCCCCGCGTCGTCGGCCAGCCGCAGCGCCTGGGCCGTGGGGGCCGAGACCGCGATCAGGATCCCGCAACCGGCCAGCACGGTTTTCTGCACCATTTCGACGGAGACGCGGCTGGTTATCACGATGGCGCCGCAGGACAGGTCGACCTCTGCCCGCAGCGCCGCCCCGATCAGCTTGTCGAGCGCGTTGTGGCGTCCGACATCCTCGCGGGCCAGCACAACACCCTGGCCCGGCTCGAAAAACCCGGCGGCATGCACGGCATGGGTCAGGTCGTGCAGCGGCTGATGCGCGCGCAGCGCCTCGGCCGCGCCGGATGCCTCCACGTGGGTCAGCGTCGTCGCCGCCGTCACCTTGGGCAGATCGCGCAGCGCCTGGTCCAGGCTGTCGATGCCGCAAAGCCCGCAGCCCACCGGCCCCATCATCGCGCGCCGCCGCGCGCCAAGCGCCTCGGCCGCCGCCTCCGCGATCCAGAGCCGCGCCTCGATCCCCTGCGGCAGGTCCACGATCTCCACCTGCTCGATCTGGCCGGGGCGGGCGTAGCCCTCGGTGAAGGCGAAGCCCACCGCGAAATCCTCGAGATCGGCGGGCGTGCACATCATCACCGCCTGCGTCGTGCCGTTGCAGGTGACGGCGACCGGCACCTCCTCGGGCAGCGACCGCGCGGTGTCGCGCACGCCCTCCGGCCCGATGGCGCGGGCGGATATGGAGCGGCTGGCGCTCATTCCGCCGCCGGCAGGATGCGGCGCGAGTGTTCCGCCTGCGCCTCGTAGGCCTCCTGCCAGGCCGTCGGGCCGTTCGACAGGCCCACCTGCACCGCCGTCACCTTGTATTCCGGGCAGTTCGTGGCCCAGTCCGAGAAGTCCGTGGTGATGACATTGGCCTGCGTGTCGGGGTGGTGGAAGGTGGTGTAGACCACGCCGGGGCTGACCCGGTCGGTCAGATGCGCGCGAAGCGAGGTTTCGCCCGAGCGCGAGGCTAGCTTCACCCAGGAGCCCTCCGTGATCCCGCGCACCTCGGCGTCATGGGGGTGGATCTCCAGCACATCCTCGGCATGCCAGATCGTGTTGTCCGTCCGCCGCGTCTGCGCGCCGACGTTGTATTGCGACAGGATCCGCCCGGTGGTCAGCAGCAGCGGAAACCGCGGTCCGGTCCGTTCCTCGGTCGCGACATATTCGGTGATCATGAACCGCCCCTTGCCGCGCACGAAGCCGTCGACATGCATGATCGGCGAGCCGTCGGGCGCGTCGTCGTTGCAGGGCCACTGCACCGAGCCGCGTTCCTCAAGCAGCGCGTAATCGACATGGGCGAAACCGGGCGTCGTCGCCGCGATCTCCTCCATGATCTGTGCGGGGTGGGTGTAGTGCCAGCCCGCGCCCCCCGTTTCCTTCAGGATCGCGTTGGCCAGAAGCTGCGTGATCTCCCAATCCGCGTAGCCGTTCCGTGGCGCCATCACCTTGCGCACGCGGTTGATCCGCCGCTCCGCGTTGGTGAAGGTTCCGTCCTTTTCCAGGAAGGTCGAGCCAGGCAGGAACACATGCGCGTAATTCGCGGTCTCGTTCAGGAACAGGTCATGGACGATGACGCATTCCATCGCCGCCAGCCCCGCCGCGACATGGCGCGTGTCGGGGTCCGATTGCAGGATGTCTTCACCCTGGCAGTAGAGTCCCTTGAAGCTCCCCGACACCGCCGCATCGAGCATGTTCGGGATGCGCAGCCCCGGCTCGGGGTCGATCTCCACGCCCCAGGCGCTTTCGAAGATCGCCCGCGCCTCCGCGCCTTTCACGTGGCGATAGCCCGGCAACTCGTGCGGGAAGGAGCCCATGTCGCAGGCGCCTTGTACGTTGTTCTGCCCGCGGAGCGGGTTCACCCCCACGCCCTCGCGGCCGATGTTGCCGGTCAGCATGGCAAGGTTCGCGATGCCCATCACGGTGGTGGAGCCCTGCGAATGCTCGGTCACGCCCAGCCCGTAATAGATCGCCCCGTTGCCGCCGGTGGCGAAAAGCCGGGCGGCCGCCCGCAGCTCCTCGGCCGGCACGCCGGTCAGGATCTCGGTCATCTCGGGCGAGTGGCGCACGTCGCTCACGAACTCGGCGTATTCCTGGAACTCGTCCCAGTCGCAGCGCGCGCGGATGAAGGCCTCGTCATAGAGCTTCTCCGTGACGATCACGTTGGCCAGCGCGCTGACCACGGCGACGTTGGTGCCGGGGCGCAGCGGCAGGTGATGGGACGCCTCGATATGGGCCGGGCGCACCATGTCGATCCGGCGCGGGTCGATCACGATCAACTTCGCGCCCTGCCTGAGCCGCTTCTTCAGCCGCGAGGCAAAGACCGGGTGCCCGTCAGTCGGGTTCGCCCCGATCACCACGACCACGTCGGCCTGCATCACGCTATCGAAATTCTGCGTCCCGGCGCTCGTGCCGAAGGTCTGGCCGAGGCCGTAGCCGGTGGGCGAATGGCACACCCGCGCGCAGGTGTCGGTGTTGTTGTTCAAAAACACCGCCCGCGCCATCTTCTGGACGAGGTAGGTTTCCTCGTTCGTGCAGCGGCTGGAGGTAATGACCCCCACCGACTTCCGCCCGTGCCGCTGCTGGATGCCCCGCATCTTCGCGGCGGCGAAGCCGATCGCCTCGTCCCAGCTCACCTCGCGCCAGGGCTCCTCGATCGTGTCGCGGATCATCGGGTTCAGGATGCGGTCCGAATGCGTCGCATAGCCGTAGGCGAACCGCCCCTTCACGCAGCTATGCCCCCGGTTCGCCGCGCCATGCTTGTAGGGCACCATCCGCACCAGCTCGTCGCCGTTCAGCTCCGCCTTGAACGAGCAGCCGACCCCGCAATAGGCGCAAGTGGTGATGACGGACCGCGTCGGCGTTCCCAGCTCGATCACCGATTTCTCCTGCAGCGTCGCCGTCGGGCAGGCCTGCACGCAGGCGCCGCAGCTTACGCAGTCGGAAGTCAGGAAATCGTCGCCAACGCCGCCCGCGCTGACCCGGCTCTCGAAGCCCCGACCTTCGATTGTCAGCGCAAAGGTGCCCTGCACCTCCTCGCAGGCCCGCACGCAGCGCGAGCAGACGATGCATTTCGCCGGATCGTAGGTGAAATACGGGTTGCTGTCGTCCTTCGGCAGCCACTCGGGGTTCAACCCGCCGGCCGTGTCGCGCGTCGCGAAATGCGTCCGCATGCCCTCCTCCGGGGCCTCGTAGCGCACGTCACGCAGCCCCACCACGCCCGCCATATCCTGCAACTCGCAGTCGCCATTGGCCGCACAGGTCAGGCAGTCGAGCGGGTGGTCCGAGATGTAGAGCTCCATCACCCCCTTGCGGACCGACTTCACCATCTCCGACTGCGTCCGCACCACCATCCCCGGCCCGACCGGCGTGGTGCACGACGCCGGCGTCCCGCGCCGCCCCTCGATCTCCACGACGCAGAGCCGGCAGGAGCCGAAGGCCTCAAGGCTGTCGGTCGCGCAGAGCTTCGGCACCGCGATGCCCGCCAGCGCCGCCGCCCGCATCACCGACGTGCCCTCCGGCACCGTGACCTCGAACCCGTCGATGCTGAGCGTCACCGGCGCGCCCGTCGCCGCACGGGTGCCCATGTCGCGGTCGTCATCCCAGGGAATGATGAAATCCTTCATGTCAGGCCCCTTTCCGGGTGGCTCGCGCATGGGCGACCAGCGCATTCGCGTGGCCGTGGCCAAGCCCGTGTGTCTCTTTCAACCATCCGACTGTCTGCATGTGGGGCTGTTCGCCCCGCTCGGCGATCAGGTCCAGCCAATGCTGCACGGGCTGACCATAGGTCTTTTCAATCGAGGGGAAATACGACGCTGGACCCTTGGCGTTCACGCTCATTCCGCCGCCTCCCGAACACCCTGAAACTCCTCGGGAAACTGCTCCAGGGCGCTCATCACCGGGTAGGGCGTGAAGCCCCCCAGCGCGCAGAGCGAGCCGTGTTTCATCGTCTGGCAGAGGTCCACCAGCAGCGGCACCGCACCGGCATCCCCCGCCGCGATCCGGTCCAGCGTCTCGACGCCCCTGACCGCGCCGATGCGGCAGGGCGTGCATTTCCCGCAGCTCTCGACCGCGCAGAACTCCATCGCGAAGCGCGCGAGCCCCAGCATGTCGGCGCTGTCGTCGAAGACCACGATGCCGGCGTGCCCGATCAGCCCGCCCTGCCCGTCGAACTCCTCGTAGCCGAAGGGCGTGTCGAACTTCTCCGGCGCGAAATAGGCTCCCAAGGGCCCGCCGACCTGCACCGCCTTTACCGGCCGCCCGCTGGCGGTCCCACCCGCCACGTCGTTCACCAGCTCGCCCAGCGGCATCCCGAAGGCCGTCTCGAAAAGGCCGCCGTGCCGGACATTGCCGGCAATCTGGATCGGCATCGTGCCCTTGGACCGGCCAAGGCCAAAGCCCTCATAGAGCGCCGCGCCCTTCTCGAGGATCACCGGCACGGTCGCGAGCGACAGCACGTTGTTGACCACCGTGGGCCGGCCCATGAACCCTTCGAGCGCGGGCAGCGGCGGCTTGGCCCGAACCACCCCGCGCTTGCCCTCGAGCGAGTTCAGCAGCGAGGTTTCCTCGCCGCAGACATAGGCCCCCGCACCGACGCGGATCTCGATGTCAAACTCATGCGATGAATGAAGGACACGGCCGAGAATATTGTTCTGACGTGCAATTTCAACCGCGCGCTCCATCACCTCGATGGCGTCAGGATATTCCGAACGGATGTAGACGTAGCCTTTCGTCGCGCCCACCGCGAGGCCGGCGATCACCATGCCCTCGATCAGCGTGAAGGGGTCGCCCTCCATGATCATCCGGTCGGCAAAGGTGCCGCTATCGCCCTCATCGGCGTTGCAGACGATGTATTTCTGCGGACCCCTGGCCTTCGCCACCGTCTCCCACTTGATCCCGGTCGGAAAGCCCGCGCCGCCGCGCCCACGCAAGCCGCTGTTTTTTACCTCGGTGACGATCGCCTCCGGCCCCATCTCGATCGCCCGGCGCAGGCCCTTGAGCCCGCCATGGGCCTCGTAATCGGCCAGGTCGAGCGGGTCGATCAGCCCGCAGCGCGCGAAGGTCAGCCGTTGCTGGCGCGCGAAGAACGGGATGTCCTCGACCGGCCCGAGGCTCTCAACCGACCCGTCGAGGATGCCCGCCACGTCGCCCGGCGCAACCGGACCCCAGGCGCTACGGATCCCGTTTTCTTCAATCTCCACAAGCGGTTCCAGCCAGATCATCCCGCGCGATCCGTTGCGGATGACTGTATGCCCCGCCGCCTCGAAGACTGCGGCGACGGCATCCGACCCAAGCGCGCGGGCGGCGGCATCGCGGGGGACGTAGACCTTCATGCCGTCACCTCCGCCAGCAGGGTCTCGACCGTCGCGCGACCCTTCAACGTCCCGTCCACCATCGCGGCCGGTCCGCAGGCGCAGAGGCCGAGGCAATAGACCGGCTCCACCGTCACGCGCCCGTCTGGCGTGGTTCCGTGCCAGTCGAGGCCCAGCTTGCCCAGCACGGCCTCCGACAGTGCGTTCGCCCCGACCGACTGGCAGGCCTCCGCCCGGCAGATCTTCACGACGTGAACGCCGGCCTGCTTGTCCTTGAAATCGTGGTAGAAACTGATCACGCCGTGCAGTTCCGCGCGGGTAATGTTCAGCGCCTCGGCGATCGGTGAATGGGCGGCGGCTGGGATGTGTCCGTAGCCTGCCTGCACGTCATGCAGGATCGGCAGCAGCGGACCCTCCCGATGCAGGTGGGCCGCGATGATGCGGGCGATCTCCGAGACCTGCGCGGTCTCGTGCGGGGCGGCTGTGGCTGTCATGGCGGGCTCCGGACGTCAGCCTTCAGGATCGCAGTATTTGATCGACAATCAATATCGCTGTTTCGTTGTCCGATAGATTTTCTCAATGGAGCGCACACGACGCACCGCGGTCCGAAAGCGACGCTTACGCGGCCGCCAGCCGCACCGCTTCGCTCAAAAGCGCATCCAGAACCGGCGTGTGCGGCTCGCGATAGGGCGCGACGAGGCCGACGGTATGCTCCACATGCCCGCCGGTGATCGGCACGATCGACAGCCGTTTGCCCGAGGCTAGGAACCGCGCGCTGTCGGACGGCAGCACCGTGACCCAGCCGCCCTGCTCCACCAGCGCCGCCAGCACCACGGTCGAATTTGCCTCGACCAGCGCGTCGGGCGTCACGTCGGCCTCCATGAAGCACTGGTTGATGATGCGGCGGTTCTGCATGTCGGGGGTCAGCAGGCACAGCGTTTCGCCCGAGAGGTCCGCCCATGTCACCTCGGATTGCAGCGCCAGCGGGTTGTCGGAATGGCAGACCAGCGTGTAGCGCTCGGTGTAGAGGGGCGTCGTGGTGACGCGGCCCAAGGGTTCGTTGTCAAGGTAGGACAGACCCGCGTCGATCTCCAGATTATCCAGCATTTTCAGGATCTCGACCGAGGTGCGCGAGAGGATCGTGAAGCGGATCTTGGGGTGCCGCACGGCGCAGCGGGCCGAAAGTTTCGCGGCCCAGGTCAGCGCCGTGGGGATCACTGCAAGCCGCAGATGCCCCGATAACCCGTGCCGGCTCACCCGCATCTCCTCGCGGAAGGTGCGCGCGTCGCCCACCAGCCGCCGCGCCCAGACCAGCGCGCGCTGCCCCTCGGGCGTCAGCCCGCCGTAGCGCGAGCCGCGAAAGATCAGCTGGACGCCCAGCATCTCCTCGAGCTGCTTGATGCCGGTGGAGAGCGTCGGCTGGGTGATCCCGAGGCTTTCGGCGGCGCGGCCGAAATGGCCTTCCTTCGCCACCGCGATGAACATGTCGAGCTTGTGGATCATGCGCGTGATTGTGCGATCGAACCAGCAAAGATCAATCGAAATCTTCTATTGAAGTGAAGGGGTGGTGCGGGTGAAGGGACTCGAACCCCCACGCCTCGCGGCGCCAGAACCTAAATCTGGTGCGTCTACCAGTTCCGCCACACCCGCATGGCGCGAGCGTCTAGCAGATGGGTCGAACAAGCGCGAGACGGAAAAATGCGCCCGTCAACGCGATGGTAACCTGTGCCGGGCAGGCTCCGGCCCATGAGCATCCAGTATTCGCGCAACACTTTGACATCGTTCACCGCGTTCGGCGCGAATTTTCCTGTGCAGGCCGAAATGGCCGCGTTACGGTCGTTTCACAAACAAAAGGGCGCGCAAAGCGCCCATGACCGAGCAGGTTTCGACATGATACACACCACCCCCTTCGCAGCAGGGCTGCGGGTGGATGACATGGGCGCGCAGACGCCCGTGGCGATCGCACCCGGCACCTCCGTGCTGACGCTCGACGGCGCGCTGCCGGCCGAACACCTCTATCCCGGCGACGCGGTCATCACGCGCCACGGCGCCCGGCCGCTGACCGGCATCGATCACGTCACCCTGCCCGCCGGCACGCCCATCGTGGAAATCACGCACAACGCCCTCGGCGGCCGGCCGGAGCGGGATCTATGGCTGCCGGCCTCGCAGCGCATCCTGGTGCGCGACTGGCGGGCCAAGGCGCTCTACGGGCAGGCGCAGGTCTGCATCCCCGCGGGCCAGCTGGTCGACGGCGAGTATATCCGGCTGACGGAACTGGCCGAGGACGTGACCGGCTTCGCGCTCCGCTTCGGCCGGCCCGAGGTGTTCTACGGGGACGGGGTCGAACTGGCCTCGGCCGATCCGCTGAACGTGCCGGCCTAAAGCCCGAGGTCGCGGAACACCCGCGGCAACATCTCGGGCAGGTCCTCGGCTATCAGGCCGGGACCGAAGGCGCGCGCGGCTTCGACATGGAGCCAGGCAGCGGTCTCGGCTGCCTGCATCGGGGGGAACCCCCGCGCCAGCAGCCCCGCGATCATCCCCGCCAGCACGTCGCCGGCCCCTGCCGTGGCGAGCCAGGGCGCCGCCCGGTCATAGGCGGCGGAGTTGACGGAACACTTGCCGGAGGGCGCGGCGATCACGGTGTCGGGCCCCTTGAAGAGCACCACGCACCCCGCCCGCGCGGCGGCCTCGCGTGTTGCGTCGACCTTGGAATAGGCGGGGCCAGTCTCGGCAGGGGCGGCGAGTTTCTCGGCGATGTCGGGGAAGAGGCGGGCGAATTCCCCGGCATGGGGGGTGAGGACGCAGTCCTTGTAGAGCGCGGCGAAGAGGTCGCGGTGTTGGCCCAGCAGCGTCAGCGCGTCGGCGTCGAGGACGGTCGCGCGTTTCGATGCCAGGACGGCGGAGACCAGCGTGGCCTCCCTGTCTCCGGTCCCCAGCCCCGGCCCGAGGCAGAGCGCGTTGAGCCGGTCGTCCGTCAGAAGCTCCGCCAGCCCCTCGGCGTCCCTTGTCGGGCGCAGCATGATCGCATCCAGACGCGCCGCGTTCTCTTGCAGCGCGTCGGGCGGGCAGCCGACGGTGACGAGCCCCGCGCCGATGCGCAGCGCCCCGCGCGCGGCGAGCCGGGCCGCCCCGCCCCGGCCCACGCCGCCAGCGAGGATCAGGGCGTGACCATGGGCGTATTTGTGGGAAGCGACGCGTTTGTCGCGCAACGTGGGTTTCGCCAAGCGCACGATGTCTATTCCGGGGTTCGCTCCCGGCCCGAGGGTGGGTCGGGGGCGAACCGGGGCCAAGGCCCCGGGACACCACTCGTTCAAACCAAGGTCTACAATCACGGTTCTTCCGGACAAGATCGGACCTTCGGCAAGAACGTGACCCAATTTCTGTCCGTGAAAAGCCACCGTCAATGAAGCACGCGCCACTCGACGACCATGGAGTGGTCGAGCGCCAATCACCCGGCCTGAGTCGGAATCCAATCCGCTTGGAAGATCTATCGCGACCACACGTGGCGGCGGCACGGAGAGGGTTGATTGATATTCGATTGTTGTGTCGGCACGGATCGCCGTCGCGTCATCGACTTCCCAAAGCAACTCCAGCAAATCGGGATCATCAATCGCGCGTTTTAGGCCTGTGCCGAACACGGCGTCGACGACAACATCGGCACTCCACTTCTGTCGGTCGAATTTTGTGATAGAAGCCACGTTTCCCTGAGCGGACCACCGCTCGTAATTCACCCGCGCGTCTGGCGGCAGCTTGTCCGCGTCGCCGTAGAGGAACACCTCCACCTCCCAGCCCCAGTCCTTCAGCAGCCGCGCCACGACGAACCCATCGCCGCCATTGTTGCCCGGCCCGCAGAGCACCACGGCCTTGTGCGGTGCGGCGGCCAGCTCCGGCCACTCCGCGAACACCGCCTGAACCACGCCGCGGCCGGCGCGCTCCATCAGCTCCAGCCCGGTCACTCGGCCGCTGTCGATGGCCGCGCGCTCGATCGCGCGCATCTGCGCCGCCGTCAGAAGGCTGGTCCCGGGCGGATGCGGAGGCGAAGTTTTCCAACTGCTCATTTCTTAGGCCAATCGCCCTAACTTTCATCGCCACCCCGGGAATCCCCCCGGTGCCTCCGGCAAGGTCAGGCTACCGCATGGACGCCCCCGCACGAAAGTGTTGTCAGGGAGCCGCGCACTGGCGAGGAGGCTCATAGACCGATGAAGAAAATTGAGGCGATCATCAAACCGTTCAAGCTCGACGAGGTGAAAGAAGCCTTGCAGGACATCGGGATCCAGGGCCTCAGCGTCACCGAGGTCAAGGGCTTCGGCCGCCAGAAGGGCCACACCGAACTTTACCGCGGCGCCGAATACGTCGTGGATTTCCTGCCCAAGGTGAAGATCGAGGTGGTGCTGGCCGACGACATGGCCGAGGCCGCGATCGAGGCGATCATCGACGCCGCCAAGACCGACAAGATCGGCGACGGCAAGATCTTCGTTTCCGACATCAGCCAGGCGATCCGCATCCGCACCGGGGAAACCGGCGACGACGCGCTCTAGCGCGCGATTTCAGCGGCCCCGCCGGATCGGCGCGGGCCCGACACACGACCATTACGTCAAGGGAAGGTCACGATGAGCAAGAATAATTTCCTGAAACTGATGAAGGACGAAGGCGCGGAATACGTCGACATCCGCTTCACCGATCCGCGCGGCAAGCTGCAGCACGTGACCATCGTGGCCGACCTGGTCGATGAGGATTTCATCGACGAGGGCTTCATGTTCGACGGCTCCTCCATCGCCGGCTGGAAAGGCATCGAAGCCTCGGACATGAAGCTGATGCTCGACACCGAAAGCGCCTATGTCGATCCGTTCTACGCCGAAAAGACCATCTGCGTACATTGCACCGTGGTCGAGCCCGACACCGGCGAGCCCTACAACCGTGACCCGCGCGGCACCGCGCTGTTGGCCGAGGCCTATCTCAAGTCCAGCGGTATCGGCGACGTGTTCTACTGCGGTCCCGAAGCCGAATTCTTCGTGTTCGACGACGTGCGCTATGCCGTCAGCATGAACAAGGTCTCGTTCGAAGTCGACGCGGTCGACGGCGCCTGGAACACCGACACCGAATACGAGATGGGCAACACCGGCCACCGCCCCGGCATCAAGGGCGGCTATTTCCCGGTGAACCCGATCGACCCGGCGCAGGACCTGCGCTCGGAAATGCTGTCGACGATGAAGCGCATGGGCATGAAGGTCGACAAGCACCACCACGAGGTCGCCTCGAACCAGCACGAACTTGGCCTGATCTTCGACAGCCTGACGAAACAGGCCGACGAGCTGCAGAAATACAAGTACGTCATCCACAACGTGGCCCACGCCTACGGCAAGTCGGCCACCTTCATGCCCAAGCCCATGTCGGGCGACAACGGCACCGGCATGCACGTGAACATGTCGATCTGGAAGGACGGCAAGCCGCTGTTTGCAGGCGACAAATACGCCGACCTGTCGGACGAGGCGCTGTTTTTCATCGGTGGGCTGCTGAAGCACGCGAAGACCCTGAACGCCTTCACCAACCCCTCCACCAACTCCTACAAGCGCCTGATCCCGGGCTTCGAGGCGCCGGTTCTGCGCGCCTATTCCGCCCGCAACCGGTCGGGCTGCATCCGGATCCCGTGGACGGAATCGCCGAAAGCCAAGCGCGTCGAGGCCCGTTTCCCCGATCCGTCCGCGAACCCCTACCTGGCCTTCGCGGCGCTGCTGATGGCCGGCCTCGACGGCATCCAGAACAAGATCCACCCCGGCGATCCGTCGGACAAGGATCTCTACGACCTGCCGCCCGAGGAACTGGCCGGCATCCCCACCGTCTGCGCATCGCTGCGCGAGGCGCTGGAGAACCTGGAAAAGGACCACGACTTCCTGCTGAAGGGCGACGTGTTCACCAAGGACCAGATCGAGGGCTACATGGCGCTGAAGTGGGACGAGGTCTACGCCTTCGAGCACACGCCGCACCCGATCGAGTACAAGATGTACTACAGCTGCTGATCGCAGCGGTCACGGAAACGAAGCGGGCGCCCTCGGGCGCCCGTTTTGATTTGGCAGGCCCGCGTTTTCCTCGAGGAAGACGACCGGGAAAACTGCGGTTTTCCCGAACCAACGCCGCGAGTTTTCGGCCTCAGAACCGCCCGAACCGACGCACGACGCGCATCGCCTGTTTCGTGCGTTGCGAGGTCTGGCGGGTCCGCGCCTGTTGCTCGGGCGTGGTCTCGGTCTCCGATCCGCGGGTGAAGCGCGTGATGCCCGCGTCGATACCGCGGTTCATCAGCCGGCCCATCACGCGGCGGATCAGCATGTTCAGCAGTCGGTCCATGGCTCAAGCCTTTCGGATCAGGGTGCCGCTCTCAGTCGTCGTCGAAATCATCGTCGAAATCATCGTCTCCGGGCAGCGCCGCCTCAGGATCATCCTCGAACATGTCCCCGGTGTCGTCGCGCTGCAAGCCCTCGGCCTCGGAACCGTCGGGCGGGCGGCTTTCCAGCAGCCCCGCCTCGCGCAGTTCCTTCAGCCCCGGCAGGTCGCGCGCGCTTTCCAGCCCGAAATGATCGAGGAAGGTCTGCGTCGCCACATAGGTCACGGGCCGGCCCGGCGTCATGCGGCGGCGGCCGAAGCGCACCCATTCCAACTCGATCAACTGGTCCACGGTGCCGCGCGACACCGACACGCCGCGGATCTCCTCGATCTCGGCGCGGGTGACGGGCTGGTGATAGGCGATGATCGCCAACGTCTCGATCGCGGCGCGGCTGAGCTTGCGCGTCTCCACCGTCTCACGCGCCATCAGGAAGCCGAGGTCGGCCGCCGTGCGGATCGCCCAGGCGTCACCCACGCGCGTCACCTGCACGCCCCGCCCCTCGTAGCGCCGGCGCAACAGCTGCACCGCCTCGGCGGGGTCAGAGCCGTGCGGCATCCGCGCCTCCATCTCGGCCAGCGTCAGCGGCTCGGCGGAGGCGAAGAGCATCGCCTCGACCATGCGCTCCTGCTCGGCCAGCGGGGGCGCGCGGAACAGCGTGTCGCCGCGCGGCTGCGGTTGATCGGGGGCGTCGGTCATCGGTCGTCCCTGCGCTTCAGCTCGATGGGCGAAAACGTCTCGGTCTGGCGGATCTGCACCTTTCCCGCCTTTGCCAGCTCCAGCGCGGCGGCGAAATTGGCGGCGGTGGCCGAGCGGCGGCGTTTCGGGTCAAGCTGCCAGCCGTCGGGCAGGTAGCTCATCAGGTCGGTCCAGTCGCCGGCAAAACCGATCAGCCCGCGCATCCGGTCAAGGGCCTCCTCCATCGTCAGCACCGCGTCGCGGTCCATCACATAGGGGCGGAAATCGTCGCGGGTGCGGATACGGGCATAGGCCTGCATCAAGTCCAGGAGGCCCGCAGTATAGGTGATCCGCTTGGCGGTCGTCATCTCCTGTGACGCGCCGCGCGGAAACCGGTCCTGCAGCAGCCGGTCGCGCGCCATCAGTTTGGCGGCGCAATCGCGCATCGCGGCCAGGCGTTCGAGCTGGAAGGCCAGGTATGCCGCCATCTCCTCGCCCGACGGCCCCTCGTCGCTGGGATCAGGGGGCAGCAGCAGGCGCGATTTCAGGAAGGCGAGCCAGGCAGCCATCACCAGGTAATCGGCGGCCAGTTCGATGCGCAGCGTGCGCGCCTGCTCGATGAAGACGAGGTACTGCTCGGTCAGTTGCAGCACCGAGATGCGGCGCAAATCGACCTTCTGCGTGCGCGACAGCGTCAGCAGCAGGTCGAGCGGCCCCTCGAACCCGTCCACGTCCACGATCAGCGCTTCGGCCGCCCGGCGCGAGGCGACGGCATCCCACTCGGCGTCGGTGTCGTTGGCGGCGATGGGCCGGTCAGCCATAGACCTCTCCGTCCAGAAGGTCGGCAAGGTCGGCCTCGGCGGTTTCGATGTCAAGCGGCTCGGGGCTGCGCCTGAGCGCCAGCGCGGCGTCGGCGCGGGCCAGCGAGGCACCGGTGAGCGTGCCGGCCTCGGCCACCACCTGCGCCATTTCGGCGGCGTCGCCGTTGCAATGCAGGATCAGGTCGCAACCGGCCGCGCGCGCCCGTGCCGCGCGCTCACCGATCGGGCCGGGCAGCGCGCCCATCGACAGGTCGTCGGTCATCAGCGCGCCCTTGAAGCCGATTTCCTCGCGGATGAGCTTGATCATCGCGGCCGAGAGCGTGGCGGGCAACTCGTCCTCCAGCGCCTCGTAGACGATATGCGCGGTCATCCCGAGCGGCAGGTGCACCAGCGGGCGGAAGGCGGCGAAATCGACGCGCTTCAGCTCCTCGAGCGGCGCGGCGACGCGCGGCAGGGTCAGGTGGCTGTCCACCTCGCCCAGCCCATAGCCCGGCAGGTGCTTCAGCACCGGCAGCACGCCGCCCGCCATCAGCCCGTCTGCCACGGCGCGGCCCGCGCCGATGACGGTGTCGGGCTCGGTGCCGTAAAGCCGGTTCTTCAGGATCGGGTGGGTGGTGTCGCGCGCCACGTCGGCCAGCGGCATGCAGTTCACGTCGATGCCAACGCTGCGCAATTCATGCGCGATGATCCGGGCGCGCAGCCGCATCGCGCGGGCGGCGCGCAACGGGCCGGCCTGTGCCATCTGGTCGAGCGCCGGGCGCCATTGCCGCCAGTGCGGCGCGCGCATCCGCTGGACGCGCCCACCCTCCTGGTCGATCAGGATCGGTGCGTCGCGGCCCACCGCGGCGCGCAGGTCCGAGGTCAGCGCCAAAAGCTGGACCGGATCCTCGATGTTGCGCGCGAAGACGATGAAGCCCCAGGGCTGCGCCTCGGCAAAGAACAGCGCCTCGTCGGGCGAGAGGCGCGGGCCTTCGGGACCGAGGATGGTGGCCGAGAGCCCCGCCATGACCTACCTGACAGTCACGGGGATGCAGGGCGCGCTTTGCGCCATCAGCGCAGCGCAGAACCGGCGCGAGGCGGCAAGGTCGTCGAAGCCGTGCGCGCGCAGGCGGTAGAAGGCGGAACCGCCCGAGCTTGCCTCCTGGATCACGCGGGCGCGGTCGGCGAAGTAGTCGGGAAAGCGGGCTGTCAGCCGGTCCCATTCGGTGCGCGCGATCTCGGGCGTGTCGAAGGCGCCAAGCTGTACCAGCCGCGTGCCCTCGGGCAGGGTCGCGGCGTCGATGTCCTGCACCGCCGCGCTGTCCGCGGGGGACGCGGCCGCGGGGGCGCTTGCGACGACACCGGCGGGGCGGGTTGTCGGGCGCAGCGACCGCGCGACACCGGGGACCGAGCCCGGGATCACGTGCAGCGACCGCGCCACCTCGACCACGGGGGCGGGCTCCGCCGCGGCGGGCGCCTCGGGGGCTGCGCCCTCGGCGGCCTCTTCGCCGGTCTCCTCCACCGCTTCCGGGACCGTTGCGGCAGAAGCCGCGCCGAGCGGTTCCGCGCCGGCCATCAAGCGGTTGATCAGCGCCTGCGTCTCGCTGTTCACCGAGGCGGGCGTGGGCAGCGGTGTGGCGACAGAGGCGGAGGCAAGCGAAACCTGCTCCAGATCGACCGGCGGCGGCGCCAGCACGAGGCGGTCGGGCACCGGGGCGGCCACGCCGCCCTCGGCGATGCGGTTCACCGACAGGCCCTGATTTTCGGCCTGGGTGCCGCCCGGATCGGCGGGCGCGACCCGCATCGGCCCTTCGAGCGCGCGGATCACCGGCACGCCGGACACGTCGCGCATCGTGAGTTGAAACGCCCAGACTGCCATGCCGACGACCAGACCCAGCGATACGACCGCGCCGGCCCAGTTCACCAGGGTGCCGATGCGCGGCGGAGCCTCCGCCTCCGCATAGCGCGGTCCGTGACCCTGCGACGCGCCACGCACGTCACCCTCGTCGAAATAGTCGATATCCGTCATAGCCTGCCACGCCTGCCCTTGCGCCCCTTTTCTCGTGGCGCATCACGGCGCCGGGGCTTGTGCCTGTAAGGTCCGGCCAGCGGGAGGTCTGTTTCGCCTCACATCTTGTCGGCCGGAGTTACGCCAAGAATACCAAGACCGTTGGAAATGACAATCGCCACGGACCGAATCAGCGCGAGTTTGCCACGGCTTGTGGCCGGATCGTCCTCCTGGAAGAAGCGCAGATGCGGGTCGGCATTGCCCTTGTTCCAGAGCGCGTGAAAGTCCGACGACAGGTCGTAGAGGTAGAAGGCGATCCGATGCGGCTCGTGCGTCTGCGCAGCACTCTCCACCATCCGCGGCCATTCCGCGAGTTTGGCGGCCAGTGTCAGCTCTGCCGGGTCACTGATGCTGCCGAGATCCGCGGCCCCGCCCGGCTCCACCCCCGCCTCGGCGGCGCGACGCAGCACCGACTGGATGCGCGCATGAGCGTATTGCACGTAGAACACCGGGTTGTCCTTGGACTGCTCGCGCACCTTCTCCACGTCGAAATCGAGCGGCGCGTCGTTCTTGCGGGTGAGCATCACGAAGCGGGTCACCTCGGCGCCCACCATCTCCACCACGTCGCGGAGCGTGACGAAGGTGCCGGCGCGTTTCGACATCTTCAGCTCTTCGTCGCCGCGCTTCAGTTTCACCAGTTGCGTCAGCTTGATGTCGAGCGGCACGCGGCTTTCGGACAGCGCCGCGACGGCGGCCTTCATCCGTTTCACGTAGCCGCCGTGATCGGCGCCGAAGATGTCGATCAGCTCGTCGAAACCCCTTGAAATCTTGTCGTAATGATACGCGATGTCGGGCGCGAAATAGGTCCAGCTGCCGTCCGATTTCATCACCGGCCGGTCGACGTCGTCGCCGAAATCGGTGGACTTGAACAGCGTCTGGGTGCGCGGCTCCCAGTCCTCCAGCGTCTTGCCCTTGGGCGGCTCCAGCACGCCCTCGTAGATCAGGCCCTTGCCGCGCAGATCGTCGATCGCGGCCTCGATCCGGCCGGTGCCGTAAAGCGATTTCTCGGAATAGAACACGTCCATCGCGACGCCCAGCGCGGCCAGATCGGCGCGGATCAGCTCCATCATCTTGTCGGTGGCAAAGTCCCGGACCTCCTCCAGCCAAAGCTGTTCGCCGGTGTCCACGAACCTGTCGCCGACCTTGTCCTTCAGCGCCTGCCCGACCTCGATCAGGTAGTCGCCGGGGTAGGTTCCGTCGGCAAAGGCGACCTCGCGGCCATGCGCCTCGAGGTAGCGCAGGTAGACCGAGCGGGCGAGCACGTCGACCTGCGCACCGCCGTCGTTGATGTAGTATTCCCGCGTCACGTCATGGCCGGTGAAGGCCAAGAGCGAGGCCAGCGCGTCACCGAAAACCGCGCCCCGCGTGTGGCCCACGTGCAACGGCCCGGTGGGATTGGCCGAGACGTATTCCACGTTGACCTTGCGTCCCTGCCCCATGTCCGACCGGCCATAGGCCGCGCCGCCCTCCAGGATCGACGCGATCACCCCGCGCCACGCCTCGGCCGTCAGCCGCAGGTTCAGAAACCCCGGCCCCGCGACCTCGGCGCTGGTGATGCGCGGGTCGGCGGCCAGCTTCTCGGCCAGCGCGGTCGCGATGTCGCGCGGCTTCATCCCGGCGGGCTTGGCCAGCACCATCGCCGCATTCGTCGCCATGTCGCCATGCGCCGCGTCGCGCGGCGGCTCCACCGCCACCTGCGCGCGGTCGAGACCGGCGGGCAGCGTGCCCTCGGCCTCCATCGCGTCGAGCGCGGCGAGAGTTGCGGCGTGAATATCGGCGAAAAGCGTCATGACCCTATCCCTGCGGTGATCGCGGGGGGTGTATCACGCGGGCGCGCGCGGTCAATTGCAGCCTGCACCGCTTGCCCGCCGCAGGCTCAGGTGAAGACGCCCCTCTGCCGCAGCGTGGTGCCGAAGATCCGCGCGTGGGTCTGCAGCGCGAAGCGGTCGGTCATGCCGGAAATGTAGTCCGACACCAGCCGCGCGAGGCCGGTCTCGCCGGTCACGTCCTCCACGTCTTTGCGCCATTGTTTCGGCAACTCGTCCGGGTGGGCCATGAAATGCGGGAACAGTTCGCGCACCACCGCCGTCACCTCGGTCCGCATCTCGATGACCGAGGGCGCGCGGTACATGCGCTGGAACAGGAAGCCGCGGATCACCTTGAGATCGTTGAACAATGGTGTGGTGAAGCGGATGATCGGCCGCCCCGCTGCGCGGATGTCGCCGGGGCTCTGCGGGTCGAGCGTGGCCAGCTCCGCGCGGGCATAGGCGATCACGTCCTCGACCAGCACGCCGAAGAAGCGGCGCAGCGCCTCGTGACGGCGCCGGTAATAGTTGAGGCCGGGATAGATCTGGTCGACCTCGGCGAAACAGCCGTCGAGGATCGGCAACTCGGCCAGTTCGTCGGTCGAAAACAGCTCGGCCCTGAGCCCGTCGTGCAGGTCGTGGTGATTGTAGGCGATGTCATCGGCGATGGCCGCCACCTGCGCCTCGCCGCTGGCGTGGGTGGACAGCTCCAGGTCGTGCAAGGCGGTGTAGTCGGCCAGCGCCCAGGGCACGGGGTCGCTGACCGGCCCGTTGTGCTTGGCGATCCCCTCCAGCGTCTCCCAGGTCAGGTTCAGCCCGTCGAACTCGGCGTAGTGCCGCTCCAGATGGGTGACGATACGGATTGCCTGCGCGTTGTGGTCGAAGCCGCCATGCGGCGCCATAAGCTCCTGCAACGCGTCCTCGCCGGTATGGCCGAAGGGCGGGTGGCCAAGGTCATGGGCCAGCGCCACCGCTTCGGTCAGGTCCTCGTCCAGCCCCAGCGCGCGGGCGATGGTGCGCGCCACCTGCGCCACCTCGATGGAATGGGTGAGCCGGGTGCGGAAGTAGTCGCCCTCATGCTCCACGAAGACCTGCGTCTTGTGCTTCAGCCGGCGAAAGGCCGAGGCGTGAATGATCCGGTCGCGGTCGCGCTGGAACGGCGAGCGAAAGGTGCTTTCCTCCTCCGGCACGCGGCGGCCACGGGTCTGGGTCGGGTCGCAGGCATAGGGCGCGCGCATCGCATCGGTTCCGCTTCTTGTCGGCCACACCCGCAGTCATATATGCTGAGAGAATGAATTGCGACAGCGCCGGAAGGACCGTGCCCATGTCCCTGACCCTGACCCTGCCCCCGAAAGTCACCGACCGCGCCTATGCGCGGCTGGCCGAGATCAACGAGGCGGCTGAGGCGCCCAAGGCGCTGCGCGTCGCGGTCGAGGGCGGCGGCTGCTCGGGGTTCCAGTATGACATCAAGCTCGACGATCCCGCCGCCGACGATCTCGTGCTGGAACATGGCGGGCAGAAGGTGGTGGTGGACAGCGTGTCGCTGCCGTTCCTCGCCGATGCCGTGATCGACTTCAGCGAGGAACTGATCGGCGCGCGGTTCACGATCGAGAACCCCAACGCCTCCTCGTCCTGCGGCTGCGGTACCTCCTTCTCGATGTAGGCCTCAGCGCGTCTCGCCCGTGACCGGGTCGATGCGGAGCGTCAGTTGCCCGCCGGAGGCGAGCCTCACCTCGACCTCCCATTCGCCGCGATCATCCTCCCACTCCACCTCGTCGATCCAGGCGACATCATGCGCCGCCTCCACCGAGGCAAGGATCGCCGAGAGCGGTTGCGCGTCGGCGGGCGGTCGCATGTCGGCCACGGCCATGCCGGCTCCGGCGGTCACGGTCATCAGGGCGGCGGCGAAGGTCGATTTCATCTCTGGCGTCCTTTCGGGCTGGTCAATAATTCCACTCGCGATCTAGGCCCGCGTTGACCGACGGCAACCCGACCTGCCGGTTGCCGAAGCAGCATCGGGCAGCTACGACTTGCGTGGGCAAGCGGGGCGGGACGACCATGAAGATCGCGACATTCAACATCAACGGCATCAAGGCGCGGATCGTCGCGCTGAGCGACTGGCTGGGCGAATTCCAGCCCGATGTCGTGCTGCTGCAGGAGATCAAGTCGGTCGACGAAACCTTCCCCCGCGAACATTTCGAGGATATGGGCTACAGCGTTGAAACCCATGGCCAAAAGGGCTTCAACGGGGTCGCCATCCTGTCGAAGCTCCCGCTCGAGGACGTGACCCGCGGGTTGCCCGGCGACGATCTGGACGAACAGGCGCGCTGGATCGAGGCGACGGTGATCGGCGACCGCACGGCGGTGCGGGTGGCGGGCCTCTACCTGCCGAACGGCAACCCCGCGCCGGGGCCGAAATACGACTACAAGCTCGCCTGGATGGCCCGGATGGAGGCGCATTCCCGCACGCTTCTGGCCACGGAACAGCCGCTGGTCGTGGCCGGCGACTACAACATCATCCCGCAAGACGAGGACGCCGCCCGCCCCGAGGTCTGGCGCGAGGATGCGCTCGCCCTGCCGCAAAGCCGCGCAGCCTATCGCAAGATCCTCAACCTCGGGTTCACCGAGGCGATCCGCGCCCGGACCCAGGCGCCGGGGGTCTACAGTTTCTGGGACTACCAGGCCGGTGCCTGGGAAAAGAACAACGGCATCCGCATCGACCACCTGCTGCTCAGCCCGCAGGCTGCCGACCTGATGCAGGACGCGGGCATCGACAGCGCGGTGCGCGGGCGCGACAAGCCCTCCGACCATGTCCCGGTCTGGGTCGACCTCGCCGCCTGACTGCCCAAATTTTCGGCGCGGACCGGCGGCTGTCGATTTCTTGACCTTTTGGTTGATTTTGTGCCGGGTCGCAGGTCTGATCCCCGGGTGACTGTAACGCACGTGTCACAATTGCGCGTTAGTCGCCATGCGGTGGGGAGGCCGCGAGGGCCCCCTTGCGTTTCCTGACCGAAACCAGAGCCGGTATTCCGGCCGGAGGAGAAACACATGAAGTTTAGCCAGATCGCGGCGGCCAGTGCCGTCAGCGTCCTTGCCCTGAGCGCGCAGGCTTCTGCGCAGACCCAGATCGACTGGTGGCACGCCATGGGCGGTGAACTTGGCACCATCCTCGAAGGCATCACCGCCGACTTCAACGCCATGCAGTCCGACTATGTCGTCGTGCCGTCCTACCGCGGCAGCTACACCGAGACGATGACCGGCGCGATCGCCGCGTTCCGCGCCGGCGAGCAGCCCGACATCGTGCAGGTCTTCGAAGTCGGCACCGGCACCATGATGGCCGCCGAAGGCGCCATCGTGCCCGTCTACCAGCTGATGGAACAGACCGGCGCGGACTTCGACCCCTCGGCCTTCCTGCCCGCCGTCGTCGGCTACTACACCGACCCCGAGGGCAACATGCTGTCGATGCCCTTCAACTCGTCCACGCCGATCCTCTACTACAACAAGGACGTGTTCGAGGCCGCCGGGCTCGACCCCGAGGTCGCGCCGACCACATGGTCCGACGTCGAGGAATTCTCTCGCCAGATCATGGAATCGGGCGCAGCCGAATGCGGCTTCACCACCGGCTGGATCAGCTGGGCCCAGCTCGAGAACTTCTCGGCCTGGCACAACCAGCCGATCGGCACGTTGTCCAACGGCTTCGGCGGTCTCGAGACCGAACTGACCGTGAATGGCCCGGTGCAGGTTCGCCATTGGGACAACCTGGCCCGCTGGCAGGAAGAAGGCATCTTCCAGTACGGTGGCCCCGGCGGCGGTGCCGACGCTCCGCCGGCTTTCTATGCCGGTCAGTGCGCGATGTACATGAACTCCTCCGCCTCGCGCGCCGGCGTTCTGGCCAACACGCCCGACTTCGAAGTCGGCTTCGGCATGCTGCCCTATTACGAGGACGTGGACGGCGCGCCGCAGAACTCGATCATCGGCGGCGCGACCCTCTGGGTCCTCGCAGGTGGCACGGATGAAGAGCAGGAGGCCGTGGCCGCCTTCTTCAACTACCTCTCCTCGCCCGAGGTTCAGGCCGCATGGCACCAGCAGACCGGCTACCTGCCGATCACGCAGGCCGCCTACGACCTGAGCACCGAGCAGGGCTACTACGAAGCCAACCCCGGCTCCGAGGTCTCGATCCAGCAGATGACGCTGAACGAGCCGACGGACAATTCCCGCGGCCTGCGCTTCGGTAACTACGTCCAGATCCGCAACGTCATCGACGAGGAATTCCAGCGCCTTCTGGCTGGCGACGTCGACGGCCAGGGCGCGCTTGACGCCGTGGTGGAGCGTGGCAACGCGCTGATCCGCGACTTCGAAGCCGCCAACCAGTGATCCTGGTCTGCTGAACACCGGCCCGCGCCGCAGATCCTGTGGCGCGGGCCTTTCCATCGCGGGGGACCGATGCAGACCAAACGCACGATCTTTGGCAACAAGGGCCTGCCCTACCTGCTGCTCGCGCCGCAGCTGATCATCACGGGCATCTTCTTTCTCTGGCCTGCGGCCCAGGCCGTGCGCATGTCCTTCCTGCGCGAGGACGCCTTCGGCATGTCCTCGACCTTTGTCGGGCTGCGCAACTACACGCGGCTCTTCGACAACCCGGAATACCTGAACTCGATCAAGGTCACGCTGGTCTTTTCCGTCGCGACCGTGGTTCTGGCGCTGGGGTTCTCGCTGTTGCTGGCGCTGGCGGTCGATCGGATGATCCGCACCGCGCGCGGCTACACGACGCTGCTGGTCTGGCCCTATGCCGTCGCCCCGGCCGTCGCCGGCATCTTGTGGTGGTTCATCTTCAACCCGACCATCGGCATCATGCCCTACATCCTCGAAAACATCTTCGGCTACGACTGGAACCACGCGCTGCACCCCGATGACGCGATGATCCTCGTGGTCATCGCCGCCGCGTGGAAGCAGATCAGCTACAACTTCCTGTTCTTCGTGGCCGGGCTGCAATCCATCCCCGCCAGCCTGCGCGAGGCGGCCGCCATCGACGGCGCGGGCCCACTGAAGCGGTTCTGGACGATCACCTTGCCGCTCCTGTCACCGACCACCTTCTTCCTCTTGGTCGTCAACGTGGTCTACACGCTGTTCGAGACCTTCGCCGTGATCGACGCCACCACCGAGGGCGGCCCGGCGCAGGCCACCAACATCCTGGTCTACAAGGTTTTCCAGGATGGCTACGTCGGCCTCAACTTCGGCTCGTCCTCGGCGCAATCGGTGATCCTGATGGGCCTCGTCATCTGCCTGACCTTCATCCAGTTCCGCTTCGTGGAACGCCGCGTGACCTACTGAGGGGGCTGGAGACATGGTCGAAAATCAACGCTGGCTCGACATCGCGGCCCATATCGTCCTGATCCTGGGCGTGCTGATCGTGGCCTTCCCGGTTTACGTCGCCTTCATCGCCTCGACGCACGAACCCTCGGCCTTCATCCGCGGCACGATCCCGCTGCTGCCGGGCGACAACATCGCCGAAAGCTACGCGGGCGTCTTCCGCGGCGGCGTCGCCTCGCAGATGTCGGTGCCGATCGGGGTCATGCTGACCAACTCGATGATCATGGCGCTCGCCATCGCGGTCGGGAAGATCGTCATCTCGATTCTCTCCGCCTTCGCGGTTGTCTACTTCCGCTTCCCGTTCCGCACCCTCGCCTTCTGGCTGATCTTCATCACCCTGATGCTGCCGGTCGAGGTGCGCATCGTGCCGACCTTCCAGGTGATCTCGACGCTGGGCCTCCTGAACTCCTACACCGGCCTGACCGTGCCGCTGATGGCGTCGGCCACCGCGACTTTCCTGTTCCGGCAGGTGTTCCTGACCATCCCCGACGAGTTGATGGAGGCGGCGCGCATCGACGGCGCGGGGCCGATGAAGTTCTTCAAGGACATCCTGCTGCCGATGTCGCAGACCAACATCGCGGCGCTCTTCGTCATCCTCTTCATCTACGGCTGGAACCAGTACCTCTGGCCGATCCTCGTCACGACCGACGACAGCTACCAGACCATCGTCGCGGGCATCAAGCGCATGTCCGACGTGGTCGACAGCGAACCGCTCTGGAACTACATCATGTCGGTCACGGTGCTGGCCATGCTGCCGCCCGTCGCGGTCGTCATCTTCATGCAGAGGCTTTTCGTGAAGGGCCTCGTGGACAGCGAGAAATAATCATGGCCGAGCTGAAACTGAGAAACGTGGGCAAGACCTATGCGGGCGGCGTCAGCGCCGTGGCAGGCGCGTCGGTCGACATCCCGGACGGGGAATTCGTGGTGCTGGTCGGCCCGTCCGGTTGCGGCAAATCCACGATCCTGCGGATGATCGCGGGCCTCGAGACCATCACCGAGGGCGAGGTGGAAATCGCCGGCCGCGTCGTGAACAAGCTCGAGCCCGCCGAACGCGACATCGCCATGGTGTTCCAGAACTACGCGCTCTACCCGCATATGTCGGTGCGCCGTAACATGGAATACGGGTTGAAGAACAAGGGCATGCCGCGCCCCGAGATCGACCGGCGCATCGCCTCCGCCGCAGCCACCCTGCAGATCGAGCCCTACCTCGACCGCAAGCCGCGGCAGTTGTCGGGCGGCCAGCGCCAGCGCGTCGCCATGGGCCGCGCCATCGTGCGCGAGCCGGCCGTCTTCCTTTTCGACGAGCCGCTGTCGAACCTCGACGCGAAGCTCCGCACCCAGCTTCGCGCCGACCTCAAGGACCTGCATCGCCGCCTCGGCGCCACCTTCGTCTTCGTGACCCATGACCAGGTCGAGGCGATGAGCCTTGCCGACCGCATCGTCATCATGTCCGAGGGCAAGATCGAACAGATCGGCACCCCGATGGACCTTTACGAACACCCCTCAAGCCGCTTCGTGGCGGAATTCATCGGCGCGCCGCCGATGAACGTGTTCGACATTCGCACCCCCGCCGGGCAATCGATGGCCAGGATCGCGGGCGGCGTGCCCGCCGGCGCCGATGCCGTCGGCGTGCGTCCCGAACAGCTCCGCATCGGGCGCGAGGGTCCCGAGGCCGAGGTGATGCTGGTCGAGGCGCTGGGGGCCGAAACGCTGGTTCACATGCGCATGGGCGAGGACCGATTGATCCTGCGCGAGGGCCACGGCAGCCGCCTCAAGGCGGCGCAGATCGTGCATGTCGAGACCGACGCGGAGGCGGTGCAGTTCTTCGACGTCGCGGGCCGCACGATGTCGCGGTCGGCGCGCGCCGCGCTCAGCGTCGTGGACTGAGACGGCTACTCCGCCGCCTTCGGCCGGCTCAGCGCCACCCAGGCGTCGTATTGCGACAGGAACACGCTGCCGGTCAGGTCATCGAGGAAATGCGTCTTGATCAGCCGGTCGGTCACCGGCCCCTTCACCTCGGACAGGTGCAGCGTGATGCCCATGTCCTTCAGCCGCTGGTTCAGCGCCTCCAGCGCCTCCAGCGCCGACATGTCGATGACGTTCACCGCCGAACACATCAGCACGACATGCTTGATCGGGCAGTCGGCCGACACGCGGTCGAGCACGTAATCCTCCAGGAACCGCGCGTTCGGGAAGTAGAGGCTTTCGTCGATGCGGATGGTCAGGATCGCCGGGTCCGTCTCCACATCGTGGCGGTGGATGTTGCGGAAATGCTGGGTGCCGGGCACCAGCCCCACCTCGGCCACATGCGGCTTGGACGTCTTGTAGAGATGCAGCAGGATCGACAGGCTCACCCCCGCCGACACGCCGGTTTCCACGCCAAAGCCCAGCGTCAGCAGGATGGTCGCGGTGACGGCGGCGAAATCGGCCTTGGAATAGCCCCAGGAGGTCTTGAGGATCGACAGATCAACCAGGCTCATCACGGCGACGATGATGGTGGCGGCCAGCGTCGCGGTGGGCAGGAAATAGATCAGCGGCGTCAGCGCCAGCGCCGCGATGGCCAGGCCCACGGCCGTGTAGGCGCCCGCCGCCGGCGTCTCGGCCCCCGCGTCGTAGTTCACGACCGAACGCGCGAAGCCGCCGGTGACCGGGTAGCCGCCGGTGAAGCCCGCGCCGAGGTTGGCGGCGCCGAGCCCGATCAGTTCCTGGTTCGGGTCGATGCGCTGGCGTTTCTTTGCAGCCAGCGTCTGCGCGACGGAAATGCTTTCCACGAAGCCGATGACCGAGATCAGCAGCGCCGGCACGAACAGCGCCGTGATCAGCTCGTAGTCGAAGCCGGGCAGCGTCAGCGGCGGCAGCGATTGCGGCACCGCGCCCACGATCGACACGCCGCGATCCGACAGGCCCAGCGCCCAGACCGCCAGTGTGGTGACGACCACGGCGGCCACCGGCCCCGCCTTCTGCGCCACGTCGGCCAGTTTCGGCGGCACGCCGCGGGCGAGCAGCAGGGGCTTCATCCCCTTGCGGACCCAGAACAGGAACGCCGTGGCGCTGACCCCGATCAGCAGCGTGATCGCGTTCACCTCGCCCAGGTGCCGGGCGAGCGAGCCGAGGATCTCGGGCAGCGTATGGCCCGAGGCCGAAACGCCGAGAATGTGCTTGAGCTGGCTTGCCGCGATCAGGATGCCGCTCGCGGTGATGAAACCCGCGATCACCGGGTGGCTGAGAAAATTGGCGAGGAACCCGAGCTTCAGCAGCCCCATACCCAGCAGGATCAGGCCCGACATCACCGCCAGCGTCAGCGCCGCAATGGCGTAGCCCGCCGTGCCCTGCTCGGCCACCTGCCCCACCGCCGCCGCCGTCATCAGCGACACCACCGCCACCGGGCCCACCGCCAGCGCGCGCGAGGTGCCAAAGATCGCGTAGAGGATGATCGGCAGGATCGAGGCGTAGATCCCCGCCTCGGGCGGCAGCCCGGCCAGCATCGCGTAGGCCAGCGACTGAGGGATCAGCATGATCGTCACGATCACCGCCGCGATCAGGTCGCCCTGAAACGCCTCGCGGCTGTAGCTGCGGCCCCAGTCGAGCACGGGAACATAGGTGCGGAGGGTTTTGAACATGCGGTGCGGTCGTTCCAGCGGTTGGGGCGGCCGGCGTCGCGGCCACCCTGGTGTCCTGTCAGCGGGCGGTGACCTTTTCCGGCTTCACCATCCATTCTTTGCCCCGCAGCATCGCCTTCCAGTAGAAGGGCGGCAGGATCTGTTCCTTCAGCAACCAGGCCGCGCGGGAGGGTTTGGTTCCGTCGATCACCCAGCGCGGGAAACTGGGCAGCAGCGTGCCACCATAGCCGAACTCTGCGAGCACGATCTTGCCCCGCTCCACCGTCAGCGGGCAGGAGCCGTAGCCGTTGTAGATCGCCGTGGGCGAGCGCCCGTCAATGTCGTCGGCCACGTTCACTGCGACGATCGGCGCCTGCATCCGCGCCGCAGCGGCGGTCTTGGCATTCGGCGCGTTCATCACGTCGCCCAAGGCCCAGATGTTCTCGAAGGTCTTGTGGCGCAGCGTGGACTGGTCCACGTCGACCCAGCCTGCGGCATCGGCCAGCGGCGAGACGCGGATGAAATCGGGCGCGGTCTGCGGCGGAACGACGTGGAGCATGTCGAACTCCGTCTCGACCGTCTCCACCTCCGCGTCGGGCTTTCTGACCTCGAACCACGCCTTCTTCGCCGGGCCATCGACGGCGACGAGGTTGTGGAAGAAGTTCACCTCCGCGTTGTAGCGGTTCATGTAGCTTTGCAGTGCCGGGACGTAGTCCTTGACGCCAAACAGTACGCCGCCCGCGTTCATGAACTGGATGTCGATGTCCTTCAGCACGCCCTCGCGGTGCCAGTGGTCGCCCGAGAGATAGAGAGCCTTCTGCGGCGCACCGGCGCATTTGATCGGCATCGGCGGCTGCGTGAACACCGCGCGCCCCCGCTTCAGGCCCGACACCAGTTCCCAGGTGTAGGGCGCGAGGTCGTAGCGGTAGTTCGAGGTGACGCCGTTCTGCCCCAGCGTGTCCACCAGCCCCTCGACCTTGTGCCAGTCGAGCTTCAGCCCCGGACAAACGATAAGCCGGCGGTATTTCACCACCCGGCAGCCGTCGAGCACAACAGCACTGTCGGCAGGTTCGAAGGCCGCGACGGCGGATTTGATCCAGTGGACGCCCGCGGGGATCAGGCTGCCCATGGTCTTGGCCGTCTTCGGCGCTTCGAAGATGCCGCCGCCCACCATCGTCCAGCCGGGCTGGTAATAGTGGATATCGGCGGGGTCGATGATCGCCACCGACAGGCCAGGCTTGCGCGACTTCAGCGAGGACGCGACCGAGATGCCGGCCGCCCCGCCGCCGACGATCACCACGTCGAACTGCGCGTCGGCGCGGTCGGTGGGCGTCTTGCCGCCGTTCACGATGCGCCGCACCACGCCGCCCATGTCGTAGCCCGCCGCCTTCGTCGCGGCGAGGATGTCCGACACCGGCTTGTTCGGTGCCACCGCCAGCGACCACAGCGTCGCCGACCGCGTGCCGGTGCGGCAATAGGCCAGCACCGGGCCGGGAAGCTCGGTCAGCAGCGCGCCAAAGGCCACCGCGTCCTCGTCCTGCACCTTGCCCGCCGTGATCGGCAGGTAGCGGGTCTGCAGGCCGAGGGACCGGGCCACCGCCTCGATCTCGTCGAAGTTCGGCTGGTCCATCCCCTCCCCGTCGGGGCGGTTGCAGATGATGGCGCGAAAGCCTTGGTCGGCCACCGCCTGCACGTCGGCGGCGGTGATCTGGGGGCTGACCGACAGGCCGGCCGTGATCGTTCTGGCGTCCATGTCGGCGCCTCCTCCTCGAATTAAGACCAGAACGTCCCGGCAGGACGGCCTGCTGGCGCGGGCGTCAGAGCCCGTTCACCGGAACCTTCAGCATCGGGCGCCCGTCCTTGTCGGTCGGGATCGCACCGGCGCGCATGTTCACCTGCAGCGACGGGATGATCAGCCGCGGCATCGCAAGCTGCGCGTCACGCTCGGTGCGGAAGGTGACGAACTCTTCCTTCGTCTTGCCGCCGCCGACGTGGATATTGTGCGCCTTTTCCTCGCCCACCGTGGTCTCCCACTGGATGTCGCGACCGTTGGGGCCGTAGTCGTGGCACATGAAGAGCCGCATGTCGTCGGGCAGCGCCAGCACCTTCTGGATGCTGTCGTAAAGCGTGCCGGCATCGCCGCCGGGGAAATCGGCGCGGGCCGATCCGCCGTCGGGCATGAACAACGTGTCGCCGACGAAGGCCGCGTCGCCCATCACATGCACCATGCAGGCGGGCGTGTGGCCCGGCGTGTAGATCGCGACGGCCTGCATGTTGCCGACCATGTAGGTGTCGCCATCCTCGAACAGCGCGTCGAACTGCGAGCCGTCGCGCTGGAACTCGGTGCCTTCGTTGAAGACTTTTCCGAAAGTGTCCTGCACCACCATGATCTTCGCGCCGATGCCGATCTTGCCGCCCAGCTTCTGCTGGATGTAGGGCGCCGCCGACAGGTGGTCGGCGTGGACATGGGTCTCGATGATCCACTCCAGCTTCAGGCCCTGCGTCTCGATCTGGCGGATCAGCTCGTCGGCGTGGTCATAGGTGATGCGGCCGGCGGCGTAGTCGATGTCCATCACGCTGTCGACGATGGCGCAGCTGTCGGACGTCGGATCCTTCACGATGTAGCTGATCGTGTTCGTGGCCTCGTCGAAGAAGGCCTGGACCTCGGGGTGGATGTCCATGTGAACGGGATAGTCGGTCATGTCGGTCTCCTCCGGGATTACGAAGCCGCCTGCGCGCGGGCGCGCGACAGCGATTGCAGGTAGCGGGCGGCGAAGATGCCGCCGAGCATGGCGACGACGAAGGCAATCACGTCGAGCCGACCGGTGCCGAGCGCGGGCAGCGCGCCGCCGGGGCAGAAGCCCGCGATACCCCAGCCGACGCCGAATACCGCCGAGCCGCCGAGCAGCGGCAGATCGAGGTTGCGGCCCGAGGGCAGCGTGAAACGACCCGCGAAGATCGGCTTGCCGCGCCCGAACACCAGCCGGTAGCCGATGGCGGTGACGATGAGCGCGCCGCCCATCACGAAGGCAAGGCTGGGGTCCCAGCTTCCCGCAAGGTCGAAGAAGTTGATGACCTTGGCGGGGTTCGCCATGCCCGACACCACGATGCCGGTGCCGAAGATCACGCCGATGAGGTAGATGAGGATCAGTTGCATGTTACCCTCCGATCACGTGGCGCACGACGAAGACGGTGACGCCGGTCGAGGCCATGAAGGTCAGCGTCGCCGCGATCGAGCGCGGGCTCAGCCGCGCCATGCCGCAGACGCCATGGCCGGAGGTGCAGCCCGAGCCGTAGGTGACGCCCAGGCCGACGATGAAGCCGCCGATCAGCAGCATCGGCATCGACACCGGCACGGTGATCTCGGGCATCCCGCCCGTCACCAGCCAGTAGACGGTGGGGCCCGTCACCATGCCCAGCAGCAGCGCCGCGCGCCAGGCGAAATCCGACCGCGAGGCCGGGGTGAAGACGCCGGCAAGGATGCCCGTCGCGCCCATGATGCGGCCCGCGACAAGCATCAGCAGCACGGAGGCGAGCCCGATCAGCGCGCCGCCGCCCAGCGACTGCCAGGGCGTGAAAGCTGTTTCGATCATGCGAGGCTCCTTTCGGCGAGTCGCACGCAATTTCCAACGATAGCAGTCATCTGGACTGGTCTCCTTCCTGTTCGCAGAAGGATGACTACAGCAAGTTCGCCCGGCAATCGGTGATCTAGTCACACACCTGTGTGACCCAGTCACACACCCGTCGCGTGTATCGGCCGCCGAGCTGCAAGCCATTGCTGCCGCACCAGATTTTCCGCCGATGCCACGCGCTCAGGTCTCGGCCAGCTTGCGCAGCCCGGCGCAGTCGAGGATCTCGACCGTGCCGCGCGACTGCGCGACCCAGCCGCGGCGCTGGAACTCCGCCAGTTGGCGCGAGATGACCTCGCGCGCGGTGCCAAGCTCGGCGGCCAGCTGCGCATGCGTCGCCTTAAGCACGCCCGCATCCGCCCGCTCGATGATCTTCTGCGCCAGCCTTATGTCCATGCGCCGGAACGCGATGTCCTCGATGACGTGGAACAGGTCGGTGATCCGCCGCGAATAGGCGCGGAAGACGAAGTTGCGAAACTCCTTCGACGACGCGATCAGGTCGTCGAAGACCGCGCGCGGGATCGCGGCGGCCACGATGTCGGTCTCGGCGATGCCCTCGGCCGCGTAATCCTCGTAGGCCAGCATGCAGGCCGTGGTCAGCACGCAGCTTTCGCCCGCCGTCACCCGGTAGAGCACCACCTCGCGCCCGCTCTCGGACAGTTGCTGCACCCGCACCGTGCCCTGCAGCAGCAACAGCAGGTGATCGGGCGACTTGCCGGGGCCGAAGATCGTGGTCCCCTCGGCCAGACGGATCACCTGACTGCGCGCCGTCAGCAGGTCGCGGATGCGTGGCTCGAGGCTGCTCAGCCCGTCAAACCGGTCGATCCAGCTGTGCTCCTCGGCGATGGCGGGCATGGGGTGTCTCCTGGGGCCGTCCGGCGTACCCATGATCTAATGCCGAGCGCGCGCAAAAGCATCCCCCTTCGTCAGCCCCCTGCCCCGCGCACGCCTCGCCGCTGGACAATCGGCGGGCCCTGTTTCTACACTGAGGCAGGTCCAATCAAGAAACCACAGGGAGCTACCCATGACCATGCGCTTTGCCGCCTTCGGCGCGGCACTTCTGGCCACCACGGCCCTCACCACGGCGGCCGCCTCGGCCGAGACCCTCCGCTGGGCCCGCGCCTCCGAGGCGCTGACCCTCGACCCGCATTCGCAGAACGAGGGTCCGACCACGACCCTCCTGCACCAGATCTACGAGCCGCTCATCGTGCGCAACCACCTGGGCGAGATGGAGCCGGGCCTCGCGCTCAGCTGGGAACCCTCGGCCGACGACCCCAACATCTGGGTGTTCGAGCTGCGCGAGGGCGTCACCTTCCACGGCGGCCAGGAATTCGACGCCGAGGATGTCGTCTTCTCCCTCGACCGCGCCCGCTCCGAGACCTCGAACTTCAAGGAACTGCTCACCGGCGTCACCGAGGTGCGCGCCGCCGGCCCCTATACGGTCGAGGTCGTGACCGACGGGCCGAACCCTCTTTTGCCCAACAACCTCACCAACATCATGATGATGGACGCGGGCTGGGCGGCCGAGAACGGCGCCGAAGAGGTCCAGGACTATGCCGCCGGCGAGGATACCTATTCCGCCCGCAACGCCAACGGCACCGGCCCCTATGTGCTGCAAAGCCGCGAGGCTGACGTGCGCACGGTGATGACCGCCAACCCCGACTACTGGGGCGCCGACGAATTCCCGCTCGACGTGACCGAGATCATCTTCACCCCGATCCAGAACCCCGCCACCCGCGTCGCCGCCCTGCTCACCGGCGAGGTCGACTTCATCCAGGATGTCCCCGTGCAGGATCTCCAGCGGGTCACGGACTCCGACGGCATCGGGCTCGCCACCGCGCCGCAGAACCGGGTCATCTTCTTCGGGATGAACGTGGGCGACGAGGACCTGACCAGCGACAACGTCGACGGCGCCAACCCGCTGGCCGATGTCCGCGTGCGCCGGGCGATCGACATCGCGATCAACCGCGAGGCGATCCAGCAGGTGGTGATGCGCGGCCAGTCCGCCCCCGCGGGCGTCATCGCGCCGCCGCCTGTCGCCGGCTGGACGCCCGAGCTCGACGAATACCCCGAATGGGACGTCGAGGCCGCCCGCGCCCTGATGGAGGAGGCCGGCTACCCGGACGGCTTCACCATCCAGCTCGACTGCCCCAACGACCGCTACGTCAACGACGAGGCGATCTGCCAGGCCGCCGTCGGCATGCTGGCGCAGATCGGCATCACCGTGAACCTCTCCGCCACGCCGCGCGCGCAGCACTTCCCGCTGATCGCCAACCTGGAGACGGATTTCTACCTGCTCGGCTGGGGCGTGCCGACCTATGACGCGGAATACGTGTTCAACTTCCTCTACCACACGCTGGGCGAGGGCCGCGGCTCGTGGAACGCCACGCGCTACTCCAACCCCGAGATGGACGAGATGATCGCCTCGCTCACCTCGAACACCGACCTCGAGGCGCGCAACCAGACCGTCGCCGAGCTCTTCGCGATGGCCGAGGAGGAGGTGATCTACATCCCGATCCACAACCAGGTGCTGAACTGGGGCATCGCGGATGAATGGTCGACCGAGGTGGACGCCGACGACAGCGTGAAGTTCAAGTATTTCGAGCTGAACTGAGGGTTTAGCGCGAGAGACGAGAGGGACCGCTCCGGGAGACCGGGGCGGTTTTTTTGTGGGGGGGTAGGTAGGAGGGCGAGCATTCTCCTTGCCACACACACTACTCAATAGTGATAAAAACCTGCGTCGATAGCTGACCCAAAGAAGAGCAGGCAAACCGCCTATCTAGATATCAGCGCCATATCGTGTTTTCTGAAAGCTCTGCGCACCAGCTGGATCATTTAGCGCCTGAAATAATTCACTAAGACATATCACTTCAAAATGCGAGTTTGCAGATGTGAGCCTGTGCGTAAGGCCATGGTGCGGCCGCCTATGCGTCTGATCGAAATCAAGATAAGAAAGAATGTCGTATTCCTTTTGATACTCGACACCAATGTCCCAAAACACTGCAAGATCCACGTCGTTCTCATGCTTGTAGCCAGACTCGAACTCTCTAATCAGGCCATCGAGGCTAAATTTGTATTCCAGAACCTTTGGCTGTGTCTTGTAAGATTTAGTAAGACTCTCCTCGAACACGCCAAGTGGATTCTTGTCCTCATCAAAAATCAAGTTCTCTAGAGGCTCCTCCGCAATGAATCTAAAAACACCGTCATACTGACTAGTCTGCGAGGTGGAAAGCAGGCGAATTCCTCTAATAACCCCGCCGGCCAAAAGCTGATTGAAAAGGACGACGACATCTTGCTCCGTTTGAGGAATGCAGGAAACAGATATTCTCTTTGTTGGTAGAAAAAACCTTTCGCTCGCAAATTCGAGCGGAAACTCTTCCTCGTGCTTTTCAAGACTCTTCAGCCATTCATGGACCTTAATCTCTTTGTCGATATCAGCCTGAGCGCCGCTGTCAGATTTCAGAAATTCGTGCCGCCTTGCGCTGAGTTGTCTAACTATTCCCACGGATAAGGCCTCCGCGAGTTCTTCAAGCTCCGGTTGGAAGCCCTTCCTGCCAAGGTCAGGCTCCGCGCCATCGAAATGAATCACCACGTGGGTCTGATTCTGGTGGCCAATACTTTTGGTCAATGGGATTGTGATTAGCTCGCCCTGAACCATTCCGTTGCTGGCAATTTGAAGCCCTCCACGAATAATCCGAAGTCCTTTTCTAAGTTTTGCTTTGCTGTCGTTCAGCTGGTCCCAAACTTCTGTGGAGTAAGTAAAGTATCCGTATCCTGCAGTCGAGAACCTCTCAAGCAGTTCCACTTGCTCTTGGGATAGGTTGGCAATGCCCTTAAGTGACTTTGTATCATAGATCTGGTAAATTCCGTTTGATTTTCTGTATTTCTCGACGGCTTTAGTTGGATCTTTCCCAGCGTGAATGGCCTTAGTCTGCGCCTCAACAATTTGAGATAGCTGGGGGCTGGCTTTAATTTCTAGGTGGGGATACTTATAGTTTGCCTCTATTCCTTGGCACTCAAGAGTGTTGCCGATTTTATCCACAACGCGGATGTCGCAGGATACCTTTGCCGGCAGGAGAGATGGCAAATTAATCGCGCCAAGTGGTGTTTTAATCAACAGCAGGTAAAGCCACTGCTCCGGCGTTTGAGCCTGATACCAAGCCAAATTGCTAGGCCTCACGTGGAGGCCCGAAAATACAATTTTAAAACTCGTTCCCTGATCGAGAGCGTCAAAGGCTGCACTAGAATTGGTAGCTGGCTCGACGACCGGTCGAGAAACAGTACCAGAAGAATCCTCGATCCACTCCCTTCCGCGTCTCATTCTACCCTGAAAGGTAAAATGTTTGTTCTTAGTCCGAATCGTGAGGTCATTAAACCCGTAGGCAACATAGGTTACTCCAACGCCCTTGTTCCCCCTAGTGCGCCCCCCCGATTTAAACGAAATATTTGGTGCAAGAAACGAACGAAACTCTGCCTGCTCAAACCCCACTCCATTGTCGACAACCTCTACCGAATTTTCTTGCAGATCAATAATCACTTGAATATTTGGAGAACAGCCTTGCTCACTGATTGATCTTTTTTCTGCCGCATCCATAGCGTTCTGAATCAGTTCTGAGAATGGATCATAGTTGCTTACGTAAGATTTTAGGATATTCTTAATTTCTCTTTTCTTTGCCGCGGCCAAGACATCTTGATCAGTTGCATCCGCCGCCTCAAGTGGATCCCAGCTTGCAGATTCCATCTCGTTCATTCTTCACTCACCTTATTGCGCACGTAAGAGATCATTTCTGTAAGAGTGCGAGGTCAAACGAAGGAAAGCAACCGCATTCGCTGCAATCGGCCGATGAAAACCTTTAACCTACTAAATAGGGGGAACTCCGCACCTGCGTGGGCCGAGCCTCCCAATTCCCACCCTCTCCACCCCCCAATCCCCTTTCCCCAACAATCCCAACACCTTACCCCCCCCTGCTCATTCCTGAGCACCCGCCGGACGGGGCGGAGGGCTGACCCGCCGCTCCCCCCTTGACCTTCCCGCCCGCCTCTCCGCACTCTCCCGCAGCAAGAGGACGGGCATGATCCCAAAGACCCCACAGCGCAGCCTGACCCGCCGCCTCGCCGCCCGCGTCGTCGGCCACGCCCTCGTCTTCACCGCCCGCTTCATCACCGCCGTCCGCGCCGACTGGCAGGGCGTCGACCCCGTCGCCCGCCAGCGCGTCTATTTCGCCAACCATGTCTCCAACGCCGACATGCCGATGATCTGGGCCTGCCTGCCCGCCCACATCCGCCGCCGCACCCGCCCCGTCGCCGCCGCCGACTACTGGCTGAAGACGCCGCTCCGCGCCTTCATCGGCCCCGAGGTCTTCAACTGCGTCCTCGTCGACCGCAACCGCGAGGGCCGGACCGAGGACCCGATGGCGGCGATCCTGGCGGCGCTCGACGAGGGCTCCAGCCTGATCCTCTTCCCCGAGGGCAACCGCAACATGGGCGACGCGCCGCTCCTCCCGTTCCGCTCCGGCCTGCACACCATCGGCCGCGCCCGCCCCGACGTCGACCTCGTCCCCGCCTGGGTCGCCAACCTCAACGAGATCATGCCCAAGGGCGAGGTCATTCCCCTGCCGCTGATCTGCACCGTCACCTTCGGCGCCCCCGTCCGCGTCGAGGAGGGCGAGAACCGCGGCAATTTCCTCGCCCGCGCGGCGGCGGCCCTGCTGGCGCTGAAGCCCGACGACCCGGACCCCGAGACATGACCAGCCAGACCACCCTCGACCTGCTGCTGCTCGCCTTCTGGGTGATCGTGCTGCTGTCGCTGCTGACCGTGCTGGGCGAGATCCTGCGCGCCCGCCTGCCCCACGGCCAGACCAACCCGGTGGTCGAGACCTTCCTGATCCGCGTGCATTCCTGGTGGGCGATGGTGATCCTGCTCGCGCTCGCGGTGCTGTCGGGGCGCGTCGGCATCCTGATGCTCTTCGCCTTCGCGAGCTTCGCGGCCCTGCGCGAGTTCCTGACCTACGCCACCAAGCGCCGCGCCGACCACCTGTCGCTCGCGCTCGGCGCCTTCGTGATCCTGCCGCTGCAATATGTCTTCGTCGGCCTCGGCTGGACCGCGCTGCACAGCGTCTTCATCCCGGTCTACGCCTTCCTGCTGCTCCCCGTCGTCAGCGCGCTCCGCGGTGATCCCAAGCGGTTCCTCGTGCGCGTGGCCGAGATGCAATGGGGCCTGATGATCTGCGTCTTCTGCATCAGCCATGTGCCCGCGCTCCTGACCGTCGACATGGCCGAGGGGTCGGACCGCTCGGTGCTGCTGATCGTCTTCCTGGTGATGGTGGTGCAGGTGGGCGATCTCGCCGACTACTACGCCGGGCGCAGCTTCGGCCGCCGCAAGATCGCGCCGGGCCTGTCGCCCAAGACGGTGGTGGGGGCCGCCACCGGCATCGCCGCGGCCGCGCTGGTCGGGGCGGCGCTGGCCTGGATCACCCCCTTCGGCATCATCGGGGCCGCGGCCATGGCGGCGCTGGCCGCCTCGGCGGGCATGGCCGGCAGCCTCGTCTTCGCCGCGATCAAGCGCGACAAGGGGGTGAAGGACTGGTCCCACCTGATCCCCGGCCAGGGCGGGTTCCTCGACCAGCTCGACAGCGTGATCTTCGCCGCCCCGGTGTTCTACCACGTGATGCTCCTGATCTGGGGCTGAGGCCCGCATTTCACCAAGCTGTGAGACGGTGCCGTTTGCATCCCGGCGCGACCTGCGTCAGGCTGCCGCATGACCGCCGCGGGGCAGACCTCCGCGGCGCGCGAACGGGGAGACAGATCATGAAACGCCTAGTCCCGGCCCTTCTGGCCGCAACCCTTCTGGCCGGCCCGGCCCTGGCCGAAACCTTCCGCTGGTCCTCGACCACCGACCCGCAGACACTGGACCCGCATGCCGTGTCCTCCACCCCGGTGCTGAGCTTCGCCAACAACATCTACGACGGCCTCGTGCGCCGCGGCCGCGACATGAGCATCGAGCCATCGCTGGCGACCTCGTGGGAGCCGCTGCCGGACGGCGCCGGCTGGCGCTTCACCCTGCGCGAGGGCGTGACCTTCCACGACGGGGCCGATTTCACCGCCGAGGACGTGCGCTTCAGCTACGAGCGCGCAGCCTCCGAACAATCCGACGTGCGCAGCTGGTTCGCCGTGGTGGACGACGTGGTGGTGGTGGATGACTACACCGTCGACATCCTGACCTCTTCCCCGCAGCCGATCTTTCCCGACAGCATCGCCAACTGGATGATGATGGACGCCGACTGGGCGGCCGCGAACGGCGCGGAGCTTCCGGCGCGGGACGCCGAAAATTTCGCGACCCTGAACGCCAACGGCACCGGCGCCTTCCGCCTCGTGTCGCGCCAGCCCGACCTCGAAACCGTGCTGGAGCCCTTCGAGGATTGGTGGGGCGAGGCGGAGCACAACATCACCCAAGCCGCCTTCACGCCGATCCAGAACCCCGCGACGGCGGTGGCGGCCCTGCTGTCCGGCGAGATCGACATGATCAACCCGGTGCCGGTGCAGGACGCCGACCGGATCGAGAATGCCGACGGCGTGATGGTCCTGCGCGGGATCGAGACGCGGGTGATCATGCTGGGCTTCGCGCATGACCACGAGACGCTGCGCAACGGCGAGCCCAACCCCTTCGCCGACGTGCAGGTCCGGCAAGCCGTGGCCCATGCGGTGAACGTGCCCGCGATCCTGCAAACGATCATGCGCGGCTCGGCGGAGCCTGCCAGCCAGCTTGTCCCGCCCTCCTCGCGCGGCTTCTCCACCGGGCTCGACACGCGGCCCGCCTACGACCCCGACGCCGCGCGCGCGCTGCTGGCCGAGGCGGGTTATCCCGACGGGTTCGAGTTCACGCTGTCCTGCACCAACGACCGCTACATCAACGACGAAGCCGTCTGCCAGGCAATCGTCGGCATGCTGGCGCAGGTCGGCATGACTGCCTCGCTCGAGGCGGTGCCGGTGTCGAACTACTGGCCGGAACTGCGCGCAGGCAATTTCGACATGTACCTGTTGGGCTGGTCGCCGGGCACCTTCGACGCCGAGCATCCGCTGCGTTTCCTCGTGAACACGGCGGGCGAAAGCCTCGGCACCTGGAACTTCGGCGGCTATTCCAACCCCCGCGTCGACGAGCTGCTGCCGATGATCCAGTCCGAGATCGACGATGCCGCGCGGCAGGCGATGCTGGACGAGACGGCGCAGATCATCCAGGATGAGGTGGTCTACGTCCCGCTCTACGTCGAGCCGCTGCTCTGGGGCGTGCGCAACGGGATCGAGCTGACCCAGCGGCCGGACAACTTCTTCATCCTGCGCTGGGTGCGGCTGCTGTGACCACGCTGCGCCGGTAAACGAGGCACGACGCGCGGCCTCGCGCGTCGTGCTGCGGTTTACGGCAGGGGAAGGCTTGACGGGCCGCGCCGGCCATTGCAGGTCTCACCGACACGCCAACAGGGACACGCGGCACCATGGTCAGCTACATCTTGCGACGCATCCTGCAATCCGTGCTCGTGCTTCTGGTCGTGGGGCTGGTGGCCTTCTCCATGTTCCGCTTCGTGGGCGACCCGATCGACACGATGCTGGGCCAGGAACGCACGGTGCAGGACATCGAACGGCTGCGCGACAACCTTGGCCTGAACGACCCGTTCTTTGTCCAGTACTGGAACTTCCTCGGCCGCGCGTTGCAGGGAGACCTCGGCATTTCCTACCGCCAGGGCCGCCCGGTGGCCGAGATCATCGCCGAACGCCTGCCCGCCACGCTGGAACTTGCCGCCGTCTCGGGCACCTTCGCGCTGGTGCTCGGCATCGTTCTGGGCGTCTTCACCGCGATCCGGCGCAACGGCCTTGCCGCCAACGCGATCATGACGCTCAGCCTGATCGGGGTGTCGCTGCCCACCTTCCTCATCGGCATCCTGCTGATCTACCTGTTCTCGGTCGAGCTGTCGCTCCTGCCCAGTTTCGGGCGCGGGCAGACGGTGATGGTCGGCGGCTGGTCCACCGGGTTTCTCACGCAATCCGGCCTCGTCGCACTGATCCTGCCCTCGATCACCCTCGGCCTCTACCAGATGACGCTGATCATGCGGCTTGTCCGATCCGAGATGCTCGAGGTTCTCAGGCAGGATTACATCCGCTTCGCCCGCGCGCGGGGCCTGTCGCAAAAGGCGATCAATTTTCGCCACGCGCTGAAGAACACGCTGGTGCCGGTGATCACCGTCACGGGCCTGCAGCTCGGCTCGATCATCGCCTTCGCGATCATCACCGAGACCGTGTTCCAGTGGCCGGGCGTTGGGCTTCTCTTCATCAACGCGATCCAGTTCGTCGACATCCCGGTGATGGCCGCCTACCTGATGCTGATCTCGGTCATGTTCGTCGGCATCAACCTGGCCGTCGACCTGCTCTATGTCGCCATCGACCCACGGCTCAGAACCTGAGGAGGCGCAGATGAAACTCGAAGGCTCCTGCCATTGCCGCGCCGTGCGCTTCACCGTCGACGCCCCGCATCCGGTGCCGTTCATGCGCTGCTACTGCTCGATCTGCCGCAAGACCGCCGGTGGCGGCGGCTACGCCATCAACCTCGGCGCCAGGGCTGACACCATGCAGGTCGAAGGCCGTGGACATGTGAAGACCTATGCCTCCAGCGAAGGGACCGAGCGGGCATTCTGCGACACCTGCGGTTCGGCGCTCTGGGTCTTCTCGCAGGATTGGCCGGAGCTGATCCACCCCCAGGCGGGCGCGATCGACACCGATCTGCCCGTGCCGCCCGAGCATGTGCACATGATGCTGGGCTCGCGCGCCAACTGGGCCGAACCGCAGATCGAAGAGGGCGATCGCACCTTCGAGGGATACCCCGACGAGACCCTCGCCGCGTGGCACGAGCGGACAGGGATGACGCGATGACCGACAGCCCCAACACCGTCCCGGCCGAACGCGCCCGGTCGCGCCTCGCCATCGCCTGGGATGGCGATGTCGCCTATGCGTTCCGCCACTCGCCCGTCGCGATGATCTCGGCGGGGGTGACGCTGCTCCTGATCCTCTCGGCCGTCTTCGCGCCGCTGATCGCGCCGCATGACCCGTTCAACCCGGCCACGCTGAACCTGATGAACGGCTTCACCCCGCCGGGAGAGGCCAATGCCTTCACCGGCGACAGCTTCCTGCTCGGCACCGACGACCAGGGCCGCGACGTGTTTTCCACCATCCTCTACGGGCTGCGCATCTCGCTTTTCGTGGGGTTCGCCGCGGTGGGCTTCGCGATGGTGCTGGGCATCACGCTGGGGCTGATCGCGGGCTATGTCGGCGGGCTGGTCGAGACGATCATCATGCGCGTGGCCGACGTGCAGCTCACCTTCCCCGCGATCCTCGTCGCGATGCTGATCTTTGGCGTCGCCAAGGGCATCACGCCGCCCGAATATCGCAACGACGTCGCGATCTGGGTGCTCATCATCGCCATCGGCCTCAGCGATTGGGTGCAGTTCGCCCGCGTCGTGCGCGGCGCGACGCTGGTGGAGAAATCCAAGGAATACGTGCAGGCCGCGCGCCTGATCGGACGCTCGCCCGCCGCGATCATGCTGCGCCACATCCTGCCCAACGTGCTCTCGCCGGTGCTGGTCATCGCCACGATCAGCCTCGCGCTCGCCATCATCGCCGAGGCGACCCTGAGCTTTCTCGGCGTCGGCGCCCCGCCGACCGAGCCCTCGCTCGGCACCCTCATCCGCATCGGGCAGGGGTTCCTCTTCTCCGGCGAGTGGTGGATCTTGTTCTTCCCCGCCTGCACGCTCCTGGTCCTGGCACTCGCCGTGAACCTGCTGGGCGACTGGCTGCGCGACGCGCTGAACCCGAGGTTGCGCTGATGGCCCTGCTGGAAATCGAGAACCTCACGGTCGAGTTTCCGACCCGCCGCCAGACCTTCGTGGCGGTGAAGGAGGCGCACCTGACGGTGGAGCCGGGCCAGATCCACGGCCTCGTCGGCGAAAGCGGCGCGGGCAAATCCACCATCGGCGCGGCCGTCATGGGCCTTCTCGACCCGCCGGGGCGGATCAGCGGCGGCCTCATCCGGTTCCGGGGCGAGGAGATTTCGGGCCTCGACCGCGCCGCGATGGCGAAGCTGCGCGGCAAGAAGATCTCGATGATCTTCCAGGACCCGCTGACCTCGCTCAACCCGCTCTTCACCGTGAAGCAGCAGCTGGTGGAAACCATCCAGGCGCACCTGAACCTCTCCGACGCCGAGGCCGACGAGCGCGCCGTGGACCTGATCGACCGCGTCGGCATCCCCAACCCGCGCGAGCGCGTGAACCAGTACCCGCACCAGTTTTCCGGCGGCATGCGGCAGCGCGTGGTGATCGCGCTGGCGCTCTGCTCGGAGCCCGACGTGATCATCGCCGACGAGCCGACCACCGCGCTCGACGTCTCGATCCAGGCGCAGATCCTCGACCTCATCAAGGGTCTGGCGCGCGAGCGGCAGGTGGGCGTCATCCTCATAACCCACGACATGGGCGTGATCGCCGACACGACCGATGTGGTGACGGTGATGTATCAGGGCGAGGTGGTCGAAAGCGGCCCCACCGCCCGCGTGCTGGGCCAGCCCGAACATCCCTACACGAAATCCCTCATCGCCGCCGTGCCGCGCCCCACGATTAAGCTGAACCGGTTCCCGCTCATCAGCTACGGCGGACGCGTGACCGGCTTCGCGATCGAGGATCTCGCCCGCAACTGGCCCGAGACCACGGCCACGCGTGGCACGCCGCTCATCGAGGCGGACGGGATCACCAAGCGGTTCCTGTCGAAACAGGCGCTCCTGCCGTCGCGGCGGGAATATTTCACCGCCGTCGACGCGGCGCGGTTCGAGATCCGGCAGGGCGAGGTCTTCGGCCTCGTCGGCGAAAGCGGCTCGGGCAAATCCACCATCGCGCGGATGATCGCGGGGCTTTACCCGGTCGACGACGGATCGGTCCGGTTCGAGGGGCGCGACGTGACGGCGACCTATCGCGGCGTGCCCGACTGGTACCGGCGCGAGATCCAGATGATCTTCCAGGACCCCTATTCCTCGCTCAACCCGCGCATGCGCGTGGACGAGATCGTGGCCGAGCCTGCGCGCCACCACGGCCTGCTGAAAGGCCAGGCGCTGCGCGACCGGGTGGCGGAACTGCTCGACCGCGTCGGCCTTGGCGCATCCGCCGGGCTGAAGTTCCCGCACGAGTTCTCGGGCGGGCAGCGGCAGCGCATCTCCATCGCCCGCGCGCTGGCGACCCAGCCGCGCTTCCTGATCTGCGACGAGCCGACAAGCGCGCTCGACGTGTCGATCCAGGCGCAGATCCTGAACATTCTCAAGGACCTGCAGGAGCATCTTAACCTGACCATGCTGTTCATCTCGCACGACCTGCCGGTGGTGCGGCAGATGTGCGACCGCGTCGGCGTGATGAAGGACGGGAAGCTCGTGGAGGTCGCCGAGACCGAGGCGCTGTTCGAAGCGCCGGTCCACCCCTACACGCAGGAGCTGCTGTCGCTGATGCCCCGGCTCGACGGGCTCAGCGACGAGGGGCTGGCGGTGGCCTGACGGGTGTCTCGCCTGCTCACGCAGGCGACCGCCGGGGGGCTTTGCCCCCCGGGCCCCCCAGGATACTTGTGAAACAGAGAAGGACGCTTGCTTGCGGCCAGAGCGGAGGCAAGTCAGTCTCGTTTCGAGGAGGACACCCGATGCCGCAACCCGATCACGTCTCGATCTACGACCTGCCCGACCCCGCCGATCTCGAGGAGGACATGCAGCGCTATTTCCAGGTCTGCATGGACAAGCTGGGGATGGTCCCGAACGTGCTCAGGACGTTCTCGCGCAACCAGGACAAGCTTCGGGCCTTTGCGCAATACTACAACACGCTGATGCTGGCGCCCTCGGGGCTGTCGAAGCTGGAGCGCGAGATGGTCGCGGTGGTGGTCTCCTCCGCCAACCGATGCTTCTACTGCCTCGTCGCCCATGGCCAGGCGGTGCGGGCGCTGTCGGGCGACCCGCAGCTAGGCGAGATGCTGGTGATGAACTACCGCGTGGCAAAGCTGGAGCCGCGCCAGCGCGCGATGCTGGATTTCGCCTGGGTGCTGACGACCGCGCCCTGGACGGTGGAGGAGACACACCGCGCGGCACTGAGCGACGCGGGGCTGAGCCAGGACGAGATCTTCGACCTTGCCGATGTCATCGCCTTCTTCAACATGTCGAACCGCTTCGCCATCGCGTCCGACATGATACCGAATGCCGAGTATCATACGATGGATCGCTGAGCAGGATCAAGGAATTGCAGCGCGACGTTGACGTGATGCCTTAATCCGCCAGCGCGCGCGCACCGCCCAGCGTGCCGGGCCCGACGATGCCGTCGATCGCGCCCTGGTAGAGCCCGCGCTCCTGCAAGATCAGCTGGAATTCGATCGCCGCCTGACGCTCCCACGGTGGCGGCTGATCACCGCCGGCAGCACGCAGGTCGTTGACATTGACCTCGCCTGTTTCCAGCGCCGCGACATAGCCCTGCGCCGCCGCGGCCGGGTCGGCGGCGATGCCGAGCCCCTGTTCCTGCAGGAAGGCCAGCGCGGCGATGGCGGGCGGGTGGCCAGCCTCGGCGGCGCTGCGGGTCCAGCGCAGGCGGGCGAAGGCGTTGGGGCGCACGCCCTCGGCCCCCTCGGCATAGAGCCGGGTGAGCGTAAGGGCGGCCTCCATGTTGCCCGCGCGCGCGGCGGCGGCGAGGAGCGGGATGGCGGCGGCGGGATCGGGAATGCCGAGCGCGGCATCGGCATTGCCCGGCACGCCCTCGCCAGTCAGATAGGTCTGCGCGAGGGCCATCTGCGCGAACTGGTAGCCGGTATCGGCGGCGGCCTCGAACAGGCGGATCATCTCGGCAGTGTCGCGCGGCACGCCGCGGCCGAGCCGGTGCATGAAGGCGAGTGTCGCCATGCCCGCCGGATCGCCGAGCTCGGTGGCGGCGCGGTATTCCGTGACCGCACGGTCGATGTCGGTGCGGATCGGGCCGATGGCGAAGTTGTAGTAGTCTCCGAGACGGGTATGCGCTGCCCCGATGCCGACCCCGGCGCTGCGTTCGTAAAGCTCGACCGCCTCGCGGTGCTGGCCGCGCGCCTGCGCCACGGTGGCGAGGTGGAAGAGCGGGCCGCCGGCCTCGGGCGACAGCTCCGCCGCCGCCTCGCAGAGCGCCAGCGCCTCGCGGAGCCGGGCGAAGATCGCGCGCTGCGCCTCCTCGCTCACCGGCACCTCGGCGGAGGCCGGGCCGGCCGCGTCCATGCAGGCTGCAACGGCGGCCTCGGCCAGGCGGCGGGCCTCACGCTCGATGGCAAGGCGGGCGACCTCGGCGGCGACGATGGCGCGGCGGGCCTCGACCTCGGCCGCGGCTTCGGCGGCGGCGGCCTCCTGCGCGGCGCGGCCGGCCTCGGCGGCGCGGCGCGCTTCGGCGGCAAGCCGGGCCGCCTCACGCTCGGCGGCAAGCTGGGCGATGGCGGCGGCCACGGCGGCGCGGCGCGCTTCGGCGACGGCCGCCGCCTCGGCCATGGCGTCGGCCTGCGCCGCGGTTGCGGCCTCGGCGGCGGCGCGGGCGGCTTCTGCCGCGGCTGCGGCTTCCACGGCGGCCTCAGCGGCGGCAGCAGCCTCGGCCTCGGCGGTGGCGGCCTCCGTGGCCTCCGGCGTGGCCGGCTCCTGCTGGGCCTGTGCAGGCGCGACGGGGGCAAGGGCGAGCGCGCAGATCACGCAGAACGGGCGCAGCGGCAAGGTCTGGACACGCGGAAAGGGCACGGCGGTTAAATCCTTTGGCAGCAAATGGATAATCGGACGGTAACGCGCCCCACCCCGACCTGTCGAGCGCCCATTGGCCGCGCCCGGCAGGCGAGAAAGAACTGGCGTTGCCGCGCGCGCTGGTGCAGGGTCTGGGGCGTTTGAAATCGCTGGAAAAACTCACGGAGCGAGGCCCTGGTTCACCCGGATTCAGAGAACGGCGATGCGCCGGCCGGGTCAGCGCCCGCGGCAGAGGGTCGCGTGCTGGTCGTCGACCTCGACGGCACGCTGCTGCGCTCGGACATGCTGCACGAGAGTTTCTGGAACGCCGTGGCCCGCGAGGCCGCGACGATCCCGGCCGCCGGTGCGGCGCTGATGCGCGGTCGGCCGGCACTGAAAGCCTGCCTTGCGGAGCGGGCCGAGATCGCCCCGGCCACCCTGCCCTACGAGCCGCGCGTGATCGCGCGCGTCAAGGCGTGGCGCGCGGCGGGCGGGCGCACGGCGCTGGTCACCGCCACCGACCTGCGGCTGGCGCGGGCCATCGCAAACCACCTGGGCCTGTTCGACGACGTTTTCGGCACGACGGGCGAGACCAACCTGAAGGGTCCGGCCAAGGCGGCGCTGCTGGTCGAGCATTACGGAGCGGGCGGCTACGACTACATCGGGGACAGCGAGGCCGACCTGCCGGCCTGGGCCGGCGCGGCCCGAGCGATCAGCGTCAACGCCGCCCCCGCCCTGCGCCACCGGCTCGATCTGCAGAGCCGGACCCCGGCCGAACACCTGCCGCCCGACGCATCGCGCGCGGGCGTGATGCTGCGCGCGCTCCGGCCCCGGCAATGGGTGAAGAACACCCTCGTCTTCGTGCCGATGATCGCGGATCTCACCTTTGACCTCGCCACGCTCTTCGCGGCGCTGATCGCCTTCGTGGCGCTCAGCCTCACCGCCTCGGCGGGCTATGTGCTGAACGATCTGCTCGACCTGTCGGACGACCGCAGCCACCCGCGCAAATGCCACCGCCCCTTCGCCAGCGGCGCGCTTTCGGCGGCGACGGGGACCTGGATGTTCCCGGTCCTTCTGATCGCGGGGCTGGCGGTGGCGCTGGTCGGCGGGCCGCTGCTGCTGGCGGTCGTGGCGCTCTATTTCCTCGCGACCATGGCCTATTCGGTGAAGCTCAAGCGCCACACGATGGTCGATATCTGCATGCTCGCCACGCTCTTTACCCTGCGCATAATCGCGGGCGGCGTGGCCATCGGGGTGGAGCTGTCGGTCTGGCTGCTGGCGGTGTCGATGTTCATGTTTTTCGCGCTGGCGGCGGTGAAGCGGCTGGCCGAGCTGACCGACCTCCAGGCCGCGGGGCGCGCCGTCACCCGCCGCGCCTACCGGGTGGAGGATCGCGGCTTGCTGAGCCAGATGGCGATCTCGTCGGGCTATCTCGCGGTGCTGGTCCTGGCGCTCTACATCGACGAGCCGGTGGTGCAGGAGAAGTTCGGCGCGCCCTGGATGCTCTGGGCGGTCTGCCCGCTGCTGATCTTCTGGATCAGCCGCATGGTCATGGTCGCGGCGCGCGGCGACATGCACGACGACCCGCTGGTCTGGGCGTTGGAGAATTCCACCAGCCGCAAGGTGATGGGCCTGACCGCGATTTTCGTGGCACTGGCGGTGCTGCTGTGAGCGGGCCGCCCCGGGGTTCGGCGCTGGTCCTGCGCTACGCAGGTTTCGCGGTTGTGGCGACGCTGGCCAATCTCGGCGCGCAGCGCCTTGTGCTTGCCGGGGCCGATCCGGTCGCGGCGGGGCGCTTCGTGCTGGCGATGGCGGTGGGCACGGGCGTCGGGTTGGTGGTGAAATACCTGCTCGACAAGCGCTGGATCTTCTACGACCGCACCACGGGCGCCCGCGCGCAGGGGGCGCAGTTCGCGCTCTACACTGCGATGGGTCTCGTCACGACCGCGATCTTCTGGCTCACCGAAACTGCGTTCTGGCTGGTCTGGGGCACCGACCTGGCACGCGAGACCGGCGCGGTGCTGGGCCTTGGCGTGGGATACGTCACGAAATACCTGCTCGACCGGCGCTACGTGTTCCGCCCGATGGAGGGCGCGACATGACGCTGCGCGCCGGGTGGGGCCGGTTCCGGCCCAGCGAAACGCGGGTGGCGCGGGCGCGGGCGCAGGCCGATGTCGCCGCCGCGCTGGCCGCCGGCCCGCTCATTGCGCGCGGCAACGGGCGCGCCTATGGCGACAGCGCCGTCAGCCCCGGCCTGACGCTGGAGATGCGGGCGATGGACCGGATGCTGTCCTTCGACGCCGAGACCGGCGTGCTGGTGGCCGAGGCGGGCGTGCTGCTCGCCGACATCATCGGCTGCTTTCTGCCGCGCGGCTGGTTTCCGTGGGTGACGCCCGGTACGCGCTTCGTCACGCTGGGCGGCGCCATCGCGGCGGATGTCCATGGCAAGAACCACCACATCGACGGTGGCTTCGGCAGCTTTGTCGAGTCGGTCGAGGTGATGGGTGCCGGCGGCCGCGTGACCCGCGCCGCGCCGGGTGACGACCTCTTCGGCTGGACGCTGGGCGGCATGGGCCTGACCGGGGTGATCCTGCGCGCCGCGATCCGCCTGCGCCCCGTCGCCACCGGCTGGATCGTGCAGGACATGCGCGCCACCCAGACGCTGGAGGCCACGATCGACATGATGGATGCGACGCTCTCCGCGCCCTATTCCGTCGCCTGGCTCGACTGCGTCACGACCGGGCCGATGATGGGGCGCGGCCTCGTGATGCTGGGCCGCCACGCCGAGGTGGCCGACCTGCCGCCGTCGCAGCGCGGCAGGCCCTACGAGACGCCGAATAAACCCACGCTCCGCCTGCCCTTCGACCTGCCCGCCGTCGCGCTGAACCCCGTCACGCGGCACGCCTTCAACGCGCTCTACTACTGGAACGGGCGGCGCAAGCCGGGGCCGCGGCTGGTCGACTGGGCGAGCTATTTCTACCCGCTCGACGCCATCCTCGACTGGAACCGCGGCTACGGGCGCGCCGGTTTCCTGCAGTTCCAGTGCGCCCTGCCGCAAGACAGCGCGCGCGCCGGCCTCACCGCGCTGCTCGGCGCCATCGCGCGGTCTGGCGAGGCTTCCGCCCTGTCGGTCCTGAAACGCTTCGGCGCGCAGGACGGGCGGTTTTCCTTTCCCATGGCGGGTTATACGCTCGCCCTCGACTTTCCCGCCAATGACCGGAGCCTGAAGCTGATGGAGACACTGGACCAGATCACGCTCGACCACGGCGGGCGGTTCTACCTCGCCAAGGACGCCCGCCTGCCCCGCGCCGTTCTGGAGGCGTCGGATGACCGCGTCCCCGCCTTCCGCGCCATGCGGGCGGCGACCGGGGCGGCCGGGCGCTTCATCTCTCTGCAGTCCGAAAGGCTGGGGCTGTGAGCGGGCGGGTGCAGGGGCCGGTCCTGATCCTCGGCGCGTCCTCCGACATGGCCCGCGCGGTGGCGCGCGGCTTTGCCGCCAAAGGCTGCGCGATCCAGCTTGCCGCGCGCGACCCCGACCGGCTGGCCGATGACAAGGCCGACCTCGAGACCCGCTACGGCGTTGCGGTCAGCCTGCACGCGGTCGATGCGCTCGACATCGAAAGCCACGCGGGCTTTGTCTCGGGCCTGCCGGCGCTGCCGGCCATAGCGGTCTGCGCCATCGGGCTGATGGGAGACCAGGACGAGAACGAGATCGACATGACCCGCGCCGCGCAGATCCTGCGCTCGAATTTCGAGGGGCCGGCGAGCCTGCTGGCGGTGCTGGCCAACGCGATGGAGGCGCGCGGCTCGGGCACGCTGGTCGGCATCAGCTCGGTCGCGGGCGAACGTGGTCGCGCGTCGAACTACGTCTACGGCAGCGCCAAGGCCGGCTTCACCGCCTTCCTCTCCGGCCTCCGGAACCGCCTTGCGCAGAAGGGCGTGCATGTCGTGACCGTTCTGCCCGGTTTCGTGGCGACGCGGATGACCGAGGGCATGGACCTGCCGAAAAAGCTGGTGGCCGAGCCTGCAGAGGTTGCCACCGCCATCGTCGCCGCCGTCGAAAAATCCCGCAATGTCATCTACGTGCGGCGGATCTGGGGACTGATCATGGCGATCATCAAGGCCATTCCCGAGCAGATCTTCAAGAAAACCTCGATCTGAACCGCGCGCCGGTTTCCGCGCAGGTGCCCAAGAAACTGGCGGATTTCCGCCTGCTTTTTGCCCGCCGCGCGGAAAGCCTTTCGCCGTTATTGAGTATTTTACGCGTCCGGCATACTCGGTTCGCATGATAGGGACAGTATTTGCGCAGCCCAAGGCGCGCGTTTCGGGTAGCTTTACGCGACTTTTCGATACTCCGAACACCGTGATCGCGGCGTTGGTGGTGTCGACCTGCGTGGCCGCCGTTTCAGGTTACATCGTGGTGTCGAAGGCGCTGCCGCACCTGGCCAGCGTGACGGAAGAGCTTGCCAGCGCCGACGCCCCGGTGCGCCCGGTCGAACGCCCGACCGAGCGGGTGCGCCCGCTGCTGGCGCCGGCCGACCCGGCCGTCGTCGCGCTTGGCTTCACCGATCCGGGCGTCGCCCGTGGCACCCCCGGCACGTTGGCCGAGGCCGCGATGCCGGTGGCACCGCGCGTCGCCTCGCCCGCGGGCTCCGTCCGGCTGATCGCCGGCCGCCCGTCCATCGTGCCGCCGCAGCGCCCCGAATTGGGCAACGGCCTCGTGCAACTGGCAAGTGGCCTCAGCGCCGCGCGCGCGCTCGGCCTGCCCGGCCCGGTCGCCCGGCCAGAGGCGCCCGCAGCCCCCGTTGCTGTCGCGGCCGTCGCGTCGCGGCCCGAGCAACGCCCGGCCACGCTCTCGACCCGCGCCCCGGTGCTGGAAGAGGCCGAGGTGGTGCTGGCCGCCGCCACCTCGCCCGAAGACGCGGCGCCCCGCCCGCGCCTGTCGGATCCGGTGCCGCCGCGTGCCGGCGCCAACCCCTGTTCGGGCCAGCTCGCCCGCGCGATCCCGCGCCGCCCCGGCAATGCCGCCGGCGGCACCGCCGTCATGGCCGCCGTGGGCAACGGCAGCGGCTCGGGCCGCGACGACGCGCTGGTGGCCGAGGCGCTGCGCGGCAACATCCCCTCGCATCTGCGCGAGCTGCAACCGGTGCATTTCACCGGCGTGGTCGGCGGGCGGCAGACACAGATCACCATCTGCGTCACGCCCGACTACCTCGCCATCGGGTCCGACGCCGACAACGTGCGCGTGCCGCTGGGCCTACCTGCCGCGCTGCGCGTGGCCGATGCCTTCGACATGATGCTGCCGACGACGCGCATGGTCGACGCGATCTACGCGCAGGCCGATGTCCGCATCTCGCCCTCGCCGATGCCGCCGACCTCGGCTATGTCCTCGACCGACTACTTCCTGCGCCACAACGCGACCGTGAACGGCCAGTTTGCCCGTGCGGGCGCCCGCGGCGCCGTGCTGGTTGCCGGCCACAAGAAGGACGTGGTGATCGCCAACCGCCTCGCAGGCGCGCCCGGCCGCGTCGCAATCTACGGCTGGCACCGTTCCAACGGCGCGCCGATCCAGCCGCTGTCGACGGTGCATGGCGAATACTACGCAGATTACAGTCATGGCATCCGTCTGGTCTCGCGCACGGCCTATGTGAACGGCCGCGCGATGAACCTGAGCGGTCTTCTGACCGACAGCCAGATGGCGGGCCTGTTGAACAGCGACGGGCCGCTCACCGGCACCACGGTGCGCCTGGCCTCGCTGCAGTAAAATCCCCCGATCAACGAAAAAGGCCCCGGCATCGCTGCGGGGGCCTTTTCGATTCTGCCTGTCCGCGCTCAGCGCACGTCGCGGAAGCAGCGGAACCCGAGGTGGTAGTTGCGGTGGCTGCCCTCCGACATCACCCGGCTGCCGTGCCAGAACGGCGCGCGCCAGCGGGCCCAGTGCTCATGCGCGCGGATCGTGTCCCAGATGAACCACGACCCCTTCATCTCGGTCACGCCCAGGCTGGTGGAGCCACGGCTGGCCATCTGGTCCTCGGACAGCGGCAGGTTCATATGCTCGGCCGCGTTGCCGTCGATGTCGTAGACTCCGAGCGGCGAGCGGCAATCGGGGAACGAGCCGGCCGGGTAGGTGTTCGAGCCGCAGCCGGTGAAGGACCCGCCGTTGCAGGACGCGGTCTTGGAGCTGCCCGTCGCGCAGACGCCCGAGCGCCATTGCCCGATGGAATAGGTGCCCGACGTGTTCGCGTACCGCGCATTGTGCAGGTTGCGCATCGTGTTCACGGCGGCCGACCCGCTCATCCCCCGGATGCGGTCGAACGGGTAGTCGGGCGGCAACAGCTGGCCTGCGGCCGCCCCTTCCCATTCATGCGCGTCGCCGATCCGCTTGCCCTCGGCGGCGCACAGCTGCGCGGCCTCGTTGGCGCGGACCCAGACCACCGGGTAGGCCATCGGGACGTTGGGGTATTCGAACATGTCGGCGCAGACTGTGGCGTCGCCGGGGCTCTGCGTCGCGGGATCGTAGAGTGGCACCATGAAGGGCTCGCCACAGATCCGCTCGTATTCGCGGTTGCGGTAGCTCGCCTGCACCTGCGCGACCGACCCGCCCAGCCGCGCCGCCGATTCCTCGGGCGTCATCGGGTGGCGGGTGACGGCGGGGTTGCCCTGCCCCATCCAGCCATTGGGCGAATTGGCGAAGATCTGGCGGATGCGGCCGATCTCGGCGGCCGAGACGCCGCGGACCTCCTGCATCTGGCGAAACATCAGCTCGTTGCGCTCGGCAAGCCCCTGCCCGGCCGCGGGCAGCGCCATCAGGGCGGCGGTCAGCGCGCCCAGTGCCGCCTTCAGGATCGGTCTCGACATCAGTCCCTCCGCACAAGGTAAAAGAAATCACGGTTGTCGGGCGCCTCGACGAATCGCGGGATGCGCGTGTTGCCGTCGCGCGGATCGGCCTCGGCCATGCCGCGGACGAGGTGATGCGTCTCCAGATCGCCGTCCTCGCGGGTGTAAAGCGCCATGTAGGTCAGCTCCTGGCTGTTCATGTCCAGAAGCATTGCATAGTCACATTGGTAGGCTTGAAAGGTCCGCGCCATGCCCGAGGGCGTCGCGCTCGAAAAATAGGCATAGATCAGGAACTGTCGGCCCTCGACCGTGCGCAGGCAAGTGCCGGCGCGCAGCGTGCGCAGGTTCGCCTCGGCCGAGCCCGACCAGTTGCCGCCGCCCCACGATGTCACGCGCGGCCCCGGCACGCCGTTCTCGATCAGCGCCACGCCGTTCTGGCGCGCCGTCACCAGCCGATCCATTAGGCCCGCGTCCTCCTCGGTCCAGGTCCGCATCTCCAGCGTGCCGTCGTCGAGCACGTAGAGCGTGGCGAGGTTCGGCCAGAGCCGTGAGAACATCACGCCATGGGTGTAGAACCCGTAGTGGTGGCCCCAGTTGAAGGTCGCGTAATCGCCGAAGCGCCAGGCGCCGTGTTCGCGCTTGAAGCCGCCGGTGAAGGTGGCCGCGACCGTCTCGTAGAAATTCGGCGACAGCATCCCGTTGAAGACCAGCGGATCGGGCCGGTCGAACCCGTCCGGCCCCGGCCCCTGGTAATGCCGACCCTGCCCCGAGGGCCGCGGCGACCAGCCGAGCGCGGGGTGGTCGGTGCCGACCTCGTAGCCGATCTCGAACCGGCTCATGTCGAAGGCGACGAGGTAGACGTCGGCGCGGTTCTCGACCCCGTCGAGCCCGTTGGCCCCCGGCACGTCGAAGACGCTGCGCGCGATCATGCTGGGCTGCATCACGCTGGCGTAGATGCCCGGCGCCTCCGCGACCTCGTACCAGGACCCAGCCGTCATCGACCCGCCGTCGGTGCCGTCGAGCTCGAAGCCCATCGAGGGCCGCATCGCGGGCGCGTTGGACAACAGCGCCGAGCCCAGAAGCGCGACGCCGTCGATCTCCTCCTCGGTCTCGAAGCCTTCGGAGGAGACCATGAACGCATCCTCGTAGAAGGCGCCCTTGATCAGGTTCACGATCGAATCGCCGAAGATGACGTTGTCGCGCAGGAATTGCGACACTGCCTCGCGCGAGGTGCGGTTGCCGCGCACCGGGTTGCGCACGAAGAGCGCCCAGTCGCAGACCGGCGCGAAGGGCAGATCGCTCGCGGCGGCCTCTTCCAGCTCATCCGCCTGCCAGGGCGCGCAGTCCATCACGTCGCCCTCGCGGTCGATCGTCAGGCTGGGCGCATCGCCGCCGCGCAGGGAGATCTCGGTGCCGTCCGGGTCCGCGTTTTCAAGGTGATAGCTGCGCGCCCGGCCCGATTGCGGCGCGACCTGCAACACGAACCACGAGTTCACGTTGGGGTTGAGAGAGGTCAGCGTATAGGTCGTGCCATCCGTCCCGGTCTGTTCGACCGCGTTGCGATACGGGTTCAACGCCCAGATCGACCCCGGAACGCTGGCGGCGAACTGCTCCATCTGCATCTCCAGCACGGTCGGCTCGGGCAGGCCGATCCCCTGTGCAAATGCGGGAGCGGGCAACAGCAAAGACGCGGCGAAAGGTGCGGCAAGGATCAATGGACAAGCGGAAAAAAAGCGCAGAGGCCGAAGCAAGACAGTCTCCTTCAAACGGAACGGCTGCCCGGAGATTTCGGGCGAACATGACATCGCCGAAAGTGTTGCAGCAACTCCGCCCCTGACGCAACGGCGCGGCATCGGGCGGCAGAGTAAAACGTTGCGGATCACATGCTTTTCATAGCCAAAGCGACTAAACCGTGGAACAAGTCATATATCCTGACGGATTCCGCGATTAACGAAGTGTTAACCGAAGCTGGCAAGGATATCGGTGGGATACCGGGGCGTTGCGCGATCTGCGGGGCGCGCCAAGGGTCCGGGCCCGGTCCGCGCTGCGCGGGTCGGCATATCATTGAGAAAACCTGGGGGCAGGCATGGCACGACAATCGGCAATAGACGATCAACACGCAATTCCCGCGGCGCGGGCGGACTCCGGATATCTCGACCGGTCTGCCCAGCCAGGCCAGAAGCGCCCGACTGGCGCCCCCGACCTGGCGCGCGTGCTGCTGCGGGCGCATCTGTTGCGGGGCGACCTGCCCACCGCGATCGCCTCCGCGCGGCGCCTGTCCGCCGCCCTTCCCGACCGGCCCGATGCCGTCGACATGCTGGTCGAGGTCGCGCTCGACCACGGCCGCGCCCAGACCGCGCGGCAGGTTCTGGCCGTGGCAGAGGCCTCGATCCCGGCCGCGCAGGCCGCCCATATCAAGGCGCGCATCGCGATGGCGGAGGGCGATTTCCCCACCGCCAAGGCGATTCTCGTCATGGCCATCGAACGCCACCCCGACCACGTCGCGCTGCGCACGCTGCTGACCGAGGTGATGGTCGCCGCCGGCACCGCCGCCGAGGCGCGCGCGGTGCTCGCCCATATCGGCCAGCCGCCGGTCAACCCGCCGATCCCCGGTGCGGATCGCGCAGAGGATGCCAATACGAAGATCGGATGACGGTTCCCGCTTTGATTTGACCTCACCCGCGCAGTTGGCCATGCTGCCTCCGCGACAGCCGCGGATGGGGACGCGATGGGAGATGCCGGGCTACAGGCCGATCAAGGGCCGGTCTTTCCATGGCCGCCCGTCCCGTCCGCCCTTGGCGTGGGACCACCCCCGCATCCGCCGCGGACCCAGCCCGTGCCATGAGCCTCGACCGCGTCATCACGCCCACGATCCTGCGCCCGCCCGAGCGGATCATGCGGCTCGACCGGCTGGGCGCGCTGCAACCCAGCCGCCTGAGCTTTGCCCGGCAGCTGCTGCGCCGGATCGCGGCAGAGCGCTGGGTCATTCGCCGCACGGGCTGGCAGCTCGATGCCGACGGCAACGGCCACGCGGTCTACGGCGTCGACACCGGCGCGCGGCACTACGCGCTTGTCGTCTGCGTCGCGGGGGCGGAAACCGGGGTCGCGCTCTGCGATGGCGCGCCAGGCCCGGATGACATCGCGCGGCTGTCGGACAGCCTGCCCCGCGTCGACATCGGCCGGGCCACGGCGCACGAACTGTGCCTGGCGAAGGCCGGCCGCGACCCGGACCTCTGGGACCACGCGGTCGCACGGCTTGCCCGCGGCCTGCAACCCGACGCCGAGATGGTCGCGGCCTCGGGGGTGCTGATGCACAGCGGGCCGGTCCTTGCCTCCGGCGCCCACGGCACCGCGGACCGCGACCAGGTCGCCGACCGCCCCGAGATGCACGCGCCCTTTCAGGCGGAGCTGCTGATGCTGCTCCTGATGCGGCTCTTCGCCCGCGACCTGGTGGAGCATCTGGCGCGGGCCGCCGGGGGTGGGAATGCCGCACGCCTCGACCCCGACATCGACGACGCCCTCGGCCTCGGCCTGTCCGCCGGGTTGGGGCTGGCGGCCTTCCCGGTGTCGCACCCGTGCCTCTTCAACACCTGGATCATGGCGCGGGAGGAGGCGATCGGCCGGGTCGTCGCCCTGCGCCACGTTCGACCGCTGGAATGGTCCGCCGTGCGCGGGCACCTCGCCGGTCTTGCCGCCAGCACCGCAACCTCCCGCGCCCGCGACCCCATGCAGGTCGCGCGCAACGCAGCCCTTGCCGCCGAGCTGGCACAACTTGCGCAGGAGATGGCGAAAGGCCCCGCCGGCGACCGGCCCTGGTCGCGCCTGATGCACTGGGCCGACAACACCCTCGGCCCGGACGGGCAGGAGGCGCTGGCCTCGCTGATGCTGGAGCCTTACGGCGACCTCGTCGACGGGCTCGGCCATTGCATGTCCGACCGGCTCGACCGCGACTACCGGGTCGACGGCTGCATGAGCGTCGGGCAGGTGCGCGCGCTGATCTCGACCGTGCATGGCTGGGCGCTGGATCTCGACTGGTCGCCGGGGGGTGCCGGGGCGCTGGCCTGGACCAAGGCCAGCGACGAGTTCAACCCGCGCCTGTCGCCGCGCGCCGCGGCGCAGGCCGGCCCGTTCGAGCTGCCGCTCGCCATCGTGCACGACGCGGTGCGCGCGTGGCATTGCCTTGGCGGCTACCCGGCCAACCTCGCGGTGGCGCATGTCTTGCTGGACCACCCCGAGCATCGCCGCGCCACCCGAAGGGCGCAGATCACCGGCTTCGCCCCCTATGCCGAGATCCGCGACAACCTGATCGACGCCGGGGTGCGGCCGGTCGACCTGATCCGGGCGACGGTCTCCTTCCTCGGCGCGACGGATTTCGATCCGCCGTCGGACCGCCGGATGCGCGTGCGGGTCTTTGCGGGGGTGCCCGCCCCCGGTGTCGGCCCGTGAGCGAAACGCGGTCGCTGGCCGAGGTGGAGGACCTGGCGCGCCGGGCCGCACGCGGCGGGGGGCTGCCCTGGGACCTGGCGGACGAGGCCGGGCGCGCGGTGCGCCTCCTGTGCATCGCCAGGATCGACGGCTGCGCGGCGCTTGCGGCCCTTCTCGCCCATCCCAGGGCGCATCAGGACAAATCCCTCGCCCCCATGGACCTGCGGGACCGGGTCTGGTCAAGCCGCAGCGGCGCGCTCTGCCCGATCCGCTCCGGCACGGCACTCAGCGACATCGCGGGCGATCTGCCGCCCGATGGCGTCGGCCTGCTGGGGGTGGTGGCCCCGGTCCTCATCCTGCCCTTCGCAGCCGACATGGCGCGCGCGCTGCAACTGCCCGTGACGCTGTCCTGGCGCGGCGCGGTGGTCAGCATCGGGACCGAGGGGCTGCCGCGTGCACTCCGCATCGACCGGCTGGCGCGCACCCGACAGACCGGGCTGCACCTGCATCCGGGCGGTCCCGGCCTGCCGCCCGCCCCGCCCGAGACCCGCGCCCGCCCCGCGCCCGCCGCGTGGGCTGCGCTGCTGGCCAGCGCCAGCCGCACCTCGTCGCCCGGCTCCCGCTGAGCGGCTCAGGCGTATTTCTCGATGAAGGCGTCGATGGAGAGCGCCCGGAAATCCGGGATCGCCGCGCCGAAGCGGTCATGGTCCCAATCCCACCAGGCGATCTGCATCAGCGCGTCTTCCTGCGCTTGCGTGAACCGCCGCCGGATCGGTGTCGCCGGCACGCCCGCGACGATGGTGTAGGGCGCGACATCCTTCGTCACCACCGCGCCCGCCCCCACGACCGCGCCGGTGCCGATGGTGACGCCCGCCATCACCGTCACGCCATGGCCGATCCAGACGTCATGGCCCACCGTCACCCAGTGCTCCTCGCGCCACTCGAAGAATTCCGCCTCGTCCGCGCCCCAGCCGAACATGCTGGCGCGGTAGAGCGCGTGGTGCTGGCAGGCGCGCCAGGTCGGGTGGTTGCCGGGGTTCAGCCGGACCATGTTGGCGATGTTGGTCCACTTGCCGATGGTCGACCACACGACATGGCCGAAATCGCAGATGTAGGAATAATCCCCCATCTCGCAGGCGGCCAGTTTCGTCAGCCGCCCCACCTCGGTCCAGCGCCCGAGGGTCACGTCGGCGCCGACCTCCGCCTCTGCGTGGATTGTCGGCGCCTCGGTCAGTTGCTTGCTCATGCCCCGCTCATGCGTCGTGCTTTTCCCCGATGGCCCACAGACGCACGCGCTTGCTCAGCCAGTCGATCGCGAAGATCAGGATCAGCACGTTCAGCACCACGAAGGCCACCTGATCATACAGCGAGGCGCGGAAGCGTTCGATGATGATCATGCCGATGCCGCCCGCGCCGACGATGCCGAGGATCGTGGCCGAGCGGGTGTTGCTCTCGAGGAAGTAGAGCGATTGCGAGATGAACACCGGCAGCACCTGCGGGATGTAGCCGTAGCGGATGATCCCGATCTGCCCCGCGCCGGTGGCGCGCACGCCCTCGACCTGCTTGCGGTCGATGTTCTCGATCGCCTCGGAGTAGAGCTTGGACAGCGTGCCGAGGTCGGAGACGAAGATCGCGAGCACGCCGGCCAGCGGGCCAAGCCCCACGGCCCGCACGAAGACGAGGCCCCAGACAAGCTGGTCGATGCCGCGCAGGATGTCGAGGATACGGCGCACGATCTGGCGCACGACCCGCACCGGCATCACGTTGCGCGCGGCGAGGAAGCCCACGAACAGCGCCCCCATCGTGCCCAGAAGCGTGCCGAGGAAGGCCATGGCCAGCGTCTGCGCGATGCCGACATAGATCTGGCTGTAGGACCAGGTATCCATGTCGCGCCAGACCACGAAGCTGCGTAGCAGGCGCAGCACCCGCTCGGAGGAGTCGAAGAGCCTGCCGAAATCGAAATACCACATCGAGCCGATGATGTAGATGATGGCGATGGCCAGAGGCGCCCAGCGGCGGATCGTGGCCGCGGGGGTCGCGAAGGCGCCCGGATGCGCCGCGCGGACCGCGGCGATCTGGCTGTCGGAGACAGCGGAAATGGCGGCGATGCTCATGCGAAATTCTCCCGCCCGATGTAGCCCAGCCGGATCCGCTCGGACATCAGGTCGATCACGGTCACGGTCAGCACGACGAGGATCAGCACCGCCAGCACCCGGTCATCCGAGTAGAAGGAGATGACGCGGTTCAGTTCCTGGCCGATGCCGCCCGCGCCGACGAAGCCGATGATCGACGAGGCGCGCACGTTGATCTCGAAGCGCAGCATGGCGTAGCTGAAGAAGTTCGGCGCGACCTGCGGCACGACCGCATAGGCCATCTTGTCGGCCCAGGTGCCGCCCACGGCGGTGATGCCCTCGATCGGCCGGGACGAGGCGTTCTCGTTCACCTCGGAAAACAGCTTTCCCAGCGCGCCCGCGGTGTGGATCGCGATGGCGATGACGCCGGCCAGCGGGCCGATCCCGATCATGAAGACGAAGACCAGCGCCAGCAGGATTTCGGGGATGCCGCGGCAGATTTCCAGGAACCGGCGCGACACGATGTAGACCCAGGTGTTCGGCGCCAGGTTGGCCGCCGCCGGAAAGCTGAGCACGAAGGCCACCGCGGTGCCGAGCAGCGTGGCGGTGATCGCCATCAGCACGGTTTCGAAGATCAGCGTCAGGTAGGTCCAGAAATCGGTGTACCAGTAGGTGAGCGAGCCGGGCACGGCGCTCCCGTCCTCGGTCCGTCCGGCGAACAGCGCGTCCCATTGCAGGTCGGGCATGATCGTCGCGAAATACTCGAAGATGCGCGGGATGCCGTCGGCCAGCCGCTCGGGGTAGAACCGGCTCACCCAGACCGAGAGGCCAAGGCAGATCGCGAAGATCACCAGCGCCAGGATGTTCCAGACGCGCTTGGTCGCGCGCAGTTCGATGCGGTGCCGCTCGAAGGTGGCGACGGCGTCGTCGGGGGCGCCGCCCGACGCACCCGCCGAGCCGCCCATCATGGGGGTATAGGTCATGAGCCGCGGTCCTCAGGCGGACGCGCGCACGGGCGCGGAGGACGCGCCCAGCGAGGTGGAGGTTGCGGCCTCGTTGAAGGCCTCGTGCGCCTCGGCGCCGTAGATCTCGCGCGCCATCTGCGTGGTCAGCAGGTCCGGCGTGCCGTCGAAGACGATGCGCCCGTCCTGCATCCCGATGATCCGGTCGCAATAATCGCGCGCGGTGTCGAGCGTGTGCAGGTTGCAGATCACGGTGATGCCATCCTCGCGGTTGATGCTGCGCAGCGCGTCCATCACGATCTTGGCGTTCATCGGGTCAAGCGAGGCGATGGGTTCGTCGGCGAGCAGGATCTTGGGCTCCTGCGCCAGTGCGCGCGCGATCGCGACACGCTGCTGCTGGCCGCCCGAGAGCGTCTCGGCGCGTTGCAGCGCGGTATGCGCCATGCCCAGACGGTCGAGCGCCTGGATCGCGAAGGCGCGCTCGCGCGGGGTAAAGACCTGCGCCATCGCGCGCCAGGCCGGCAGGTCGTAGAGCCGCCCGGTCATCACGTTGGTGATGACGTCGAGACGGCCGACCAGGTTGAACTGCTGGAAGATCATCGCGCAATCGGACCGCCAGGCGCGCAATTCCTTGCCCTTGAGCCGAGCGATGTCGGCGTCGCCGAACAGGATCTGCCCGTCGGAAGGGTCGATCAGCCGGTTCAGCAACCGCAGAAGCGTGGATTTGCCCGCGCCCGACCGCCCGATGATCCCGACCATCTGGCCGTCGGGAATGTCAAGATTGGCATTGTCGACGGCAAGGTTGTCGCCGAAGCGGCGGGTCAGTTTGTCGAGTTTCAGCATCGGTGCGCCCCCTGGTGCATTTGGTGTTGCCGGCCTCGCCCACCTCCCCCCGGAGGACGCGCCGTCTGTCGTGCGACAGGGCCGGCGACATGCGCCGGCCCTGCCACGGGTCTGTCGCTCAGCGCGTGCCGGTGGCCGCGCGGCGCATGTTGATGATCGGCTCGTAGAACTCGCTGGTGATCGGCCAGTAGCCCAGCGCCTCGCCGTCGTTGATGGCGTCGAAGCACTCGCGGTCGGTGGTCTGCATCTGCATCATCGCGCCCATCACCAGGTCCTGCAGTTCTTGCGGCAGGTTGGCGCGGATGACGCGCGGCCCGTTGGTGATCAGGTTCGATTGCCAGATGATGTTGATCTCGTCCATGTCGAGCATGTCGCGATCGACCATCGAGCGCAGGTTGCCGCGCGAGTAGCCCTGCGCGATGTCGCCCACGCCCGAGGTCCAGGTGACGCCGCCGTCATACTGGCCGTTCAGCACCGCAACCACGGCCTGCTCGTGGCCGCCGCCAAAACCGGTCTGGGAAAAGTAGCTGTCGATGTCGATGCCGGCGGCCTGCAGTTCGGCCTGCGGCACGAGATAACCCGAGGTGGAGTTCGGATCGGCCCAGGCCAGGCTGTGGCCTTCCATCTGCTCCAGCGTCTCGATGCCGCTGTCGGCGCGGGTGTACATCACCGAGTAGTAGCCGAGCGAGCCGTCGATCTGCATCGTGGTGTAGAGCGGACGCACCGCTTCGGGGTCCTGCAGGTAGATGCCGGCGTAGCCCGCCGATCCCAGCCCCGCGAATTCCAGTTGTTCGGCCAGCAGGCCCTGCATCACGCCGGCGTAGTCGGACGCCGGATAAAGCTCCACGTCGACGCCCAGGCGTTCCTCCAGGTAGGCTTCCTGGCAGGCGTGGTCGCGCAGGCGGTCGGCCTCGTTCTCGCCGCCCAGAAGGCCGATGCGGAACACCGGCACCTCGTCGCGCCAGTCCTGCGCCATCGCGGGCGTGACGGCGGTGGCGCCGAGAAGGAGTGCGGTCACTGTGGTCTTGATCGTCATGGGTCTGTCCCTTTTCGATGGTGTCACTGTGCGCGGCTACCGGTCGGGGCCGCGGCCACGGGCCTATGGGCGCGGTGTGACGGGGGCGTTTCCCCTGTGTAAAACCTCTGTGACGCCGTGCCGGGCGTGTCGGCCGGGTCTGGACATGACTGTGCCGGGGGCGTCATGGCGACGCCCCCGGCGGAAGTTCGGCTCAGGCTCAGCGCGAACCGGCGGTGGCTTCGCGCATCGTGATGACGCCCTCGTAGAACGCGTGGTCGACCGGGACCCAGCCCTGGCCTTCGCCGTTCGAGAAGGACACGTAGCACTCCGGGTCGGTTTCATGCTGCGAGATCAGGTAGTCGTAGACGATCTGGCGGGCTTCCTCGGGGATGCCCTGGCGGACCACGGCGGGACCGTTCGGGATCACGCCCGAGGTCCAGATCACGCGCACGTCGTTCATGTCGATCAGGCCGTTGTTCACCATCGTGCGGAAGTTGCCGCGGGTGTAGCCCTCGGAATGCTCGCCCTGACCCGAGGTCCAGGTCACGCCGGCGTCGTACTGCTCGTTCAGGACGGCGATTACCGCCTGCTCGTGGCCGCCACCAAAGCCGGTGGTCGAGAAGTAGTCGTCGGTGATGCCCTGCTGGCTCAGCTCGAACTGCGGCACGAGGTAGCCGGAGGTGGAGTTCGGGTCGGCATAGGCCAGGCTGCGGCCGGCCATGTCCTCGACCGACTGGATGTCGCTGTCGGCGCGGACATACATCATCGAGACGTAGCCGGTGGAGCCATCGGCCTCCGAACCCACGACGATCGGCTCGACCGACTCGGGGTCCTGCATGTAGATGCCGGCGTAGCCCGACGCGCCCAGCGTGGCGAAGTCGAGCTGGTCGGCCAGCAGGCCCTGCATCACGCCGGCGTAGTCGGCGGCGGGGAACAGCTCGACCGGAACACCCAGCGCCTCTTCCATCGCGACGCGGAAGCACTCGTTGTTGCGCAGACGGTCGGCCTCGTTCTCGCCGCCCAGCAGGCCGACGCGGAAGACGGGCATGTCGGCGCGCCAGTCCTGTGCGAGGGTCGAGGTGGCGGTGAGGGCAGTTGCGCCCAAGACGAGGGCGGAAAGCGTGAACTTGAACATCGAGATGCGTCCTATGACTGGTTGATCCATCGCGGAGCGCGGCCTTGCCCTTCCGGTCCGGCCGCATTCCGTTGCCGCTGACGCCTAGGCGCTCTTTGTGATGGTATGGTAATGGGTATGCGATAGATTTGTGACAGAGCCCCAACCCCTTCACCCGGCATGGGATTCGTCATTTCGCCCCGGCGACGGCCCGATAGCGCGTGATTTCACCCACACCGACATGTCGCGGAATTGTCTGAAAATTCACCCCTTACCGGCGGGGAGCACCCGTGTTTCCGCCCCGCCGCCCGATTCGCGAGCAGACTGCGCATGCACCCCGCAGACCGCGCATCCCAAACGTCATGAAAATGTCACCGCTCTGAGACCGGCGAGTTACAGACCGCCGGTTGAGAGACGCCATACCGCAGGAGTTCTCGCCGATGTTTGACCTCAAATCCGCCGACGCGGTCACCTTGTCCAATGCCCGCATCGTGACGCCCCGCGGCATCGTCGAGGGCGCGCTGACGCTGGAGGGCGGCAGGATCGCGGGCACCAGCCGCGCGGGCGACGGCATCGACCTCGGCGGCGCCTTCCTCATCCCTGGCATCGTCGACCTGCACACCGACCATGTGGAGCGGCACACCCACCCGCGCGTCTCGGTCCTGTGGCCGTTCCTGCCCGCGCTGATGGCGCATGACGCGGTGGTGATCTCGGGCGGCACCACGACCGTTTTCGACAGCCTCTCGGTCGGCGCTTCGATGAAACGGCCCGAACGGCGCGAGATCCTGCAGCCGCTGATCGCGGCCCTGGCCGACGGCAAGACCGCCGGCGTCTTCCGCGCCGATCATCTGCTGCACCTGCGCTGCGAGATTTCCGACCCCACCACGATCGACCTCGTCGACGCCAGCATCGCGCACCCGCTCACGCGGCTGGTGTCGGTGATGGACCACACGCCCGGCGACCGGCAAAGCCCCGACATCGACAGCTGGTTCCAGCACATGATCCACGAGATGGAGGTCGACGAGGCCACCGGCCACGCGATGATGGACGACCTGTTCGAACGCTCCCGCACCCGAGGCGCCGAGGTGCGCGCGCATGTGGTCGCCGCCGCCCGCGCCGCCACCCTGCCGCTGATGAGCCATGACGACCGCAGCGAGGCCCATGTCGACCAGGCCCGCGCCGAGGGGATGGGCATGGCCGAGTTCCCGACCACGCTGGAGGCCGCCCGCCGCGCCCGCGAGGCCGGGCTCTCAATCGTCATGGGCGCGCCCAACTACCTGCGCGGCGGCTCGCAATCGGGCAATGTCGCGGTGGCGGAGCTGCTGGCGCTGGGGCTGGTCGATGCCCTGGCCTCCGACTACATCCCGCGCTCGCCGCTCGACGCGGCCTTCCGGCTGGCCGCCGACCCGGCCCTGCCGCATGACCTGTCTGCCGCGCTGGCCCTCGTCACCGACGCGCCGGCGCGGATGACCGGCCTCGACGATCGCGGCCGGATCGAGGACGGGCTGCGCGCCGATCTGGCCGCCGTCCGGCTGGTGGACGATCAACCCGTGGTGCAGGCCGTGTGGCGCGCCGGAAAGCAGGTGTTCTGATGCAACCGTTGAAAATCGGCGCGGCCCTGATGGTCGCCGACCTTCCCACGTACCGCGACTGGCTGATCGCGGATCAGCGCGACCTCGAGGTGCAGGATTTCCTGCTGCCCGAGGTTCTGCTGGGCGACTGGCAGGGCCGCGTGGCCGAGGCGAAACGCCTGCTCGACGGGTTCGAGGGTCGGCTGGGCATCCACGGGCCGTTCTACGACCTCGCGCTCGACACCGCCGACCCGGAAATCGCGCCCATCGTCGCGCGCCGCTTCGTGACCGGGGTGGAGGCCGCCGCCGCGCTCGGCGCGACGCAGATGGTGATACATTCCCCCTATACGACCTGGGATTGGTTCAATTTCGGCAACAATCCCCGCGAGGGTAACAGCCCCTCCGCCGCCGAGCGCAAGATCGAGAAGGTCCACGCCACGCTCGGCGGTGCCGTCGCCCGCGCCGAGGCCGAGGGCGTCACGCTGGTGATCGAGAACATCGAGGATATCGAGCCCGGCTTCCGCCGCGACCTCGCCGCCAGCTTCGCCTCGGACGCCGTGCGGCTCTCCATCGACACCGGCCATGCGCATTACGCCCACCACGCCACCGGCGCGCCGCCGGTCGATTATTTCGTGGTGGATGCGGGCGCGATGCTGTCCCATGTCCACCTGCAGGACGCGGACGGTTTCGCCGACCGCCACTGGCCGCCCGGACGCGGCACGGTGAATTGGCACGCGGTCTTCCGCGCCATCGACGCCCTGCCCCAGCGCCCGCACCTGGTGCTGGAGATGCGCCATGCCGCCGACATCCCGGCGGCGATGGCCTGGCTGGAGCGGGAAGGTCTTGCCTGCTGAGGCCATAAACAACCGCGGCGCGCGGCGCTTACGCCACCCGCGCGCCTGCCGACCAGACCCCGCGCAACACCGGCACGCCATCGACCAGCCGGAAGCGGATCGCGTCGGCGCGCATCCCTTCCGCCAGCATCCCCCGGTCCAGCAATCCCGACGCATGCGCCGGCGCGCGGCTGACGGTGGCGATGGCGCGGGGCAGATCGCCCCAGAGATCGCCCAGCAGCACCGCCGCGTAGAGCAGCGCCGCCGGCACGTAGTCCGACGACACGATGTCGAGCAGCCCCGCCTCCGCCAGCGCCAGCGCCGAGACGTTGCCGGAATGCGACTCGCCCCGCACCAGGTTCGGCGCGCCCATCATCACCGCGATGCCGTGCTGGCGGCAGGCGCGCGCGGCCTCTTCGGTCGTCGGGAACTCCGCCAGCGCGATGCCATGTGCGGCCGAGCGCGCGACATGGCCCACCGTGGTGTCGTCGTGGCTCGCCAGCACGGACCCCAGCCGCTGCGCGGCGTCGACGGCCGCCGTCTCATGCGCCTCGCGCACCGAAGCGCCCAGCGCCTGTCGCGTCGCGACATGGTCCTGGAACGTTTCCTCCGACAACCCGTGCTTGCCCTTCATATATGTGGCATACTGCCCGATATCGGCAAACTGGCGCTGCCCCGGCGTGTGGTCCATCAGGCTCAGGATGCCGACGCGGTCCTCGGGCCCGAACTGGTCCAGCTCGTCGGTCAGGAACTGCGAGCAGATCTCGGCGCGCAGGTGGATGTGGTGGCTGATCTTCAGCGCCCCTGCCGCGCGCATCGCCAGGAGCTCGTCGGCCAGGTCGCGGGCGTAGCGCGGCAGGCCGACATTGCCCTTGCCCTCGATCGACCCCACGCGGATCGCGTCGAAGACGGTGGTGATGCCGCAGGCGGCAAGCTCCGCATCATGGGCGACGATGGCGGGCTTGTGCGGCCAGTGTGCCGAGGGGCGCGGCCGGATATGCCGCTCCAGGTTGTCGGTGTGGAGCTCGACCAGACCCGGCGCCACGATGTCGCCGCCGCAATCGACCGCGCCCGCGGGCACACCCGGACCCGGCGCGATCTCCACGATCTCGCCACCCTTCAGCGTCATGCGCCCGGTCATCTCGCCGTCGGGCAGGATCAGGCGGGCATTGGCAAGCGTGAGCGTGTCAGGCATCAGGGGGTGGTCCTTGGGCATGTCAGTCTCGGATCGGGAGGATGGAATGGACAGGTTCAATCGCTACGGGATCTACGTGGTGCCCGAGGGCGCGCTCTACCGCGCGGGTGCCGATTGGCTGGGCTGGGACAGCGTCGCGGGCAAGCCGGTCGCGCAGCCCGATCTGCCGGGCCTGCCCCTCGAACCCGACACCCTGACCGCCACGCCGCGTAAATACGGGTTTCACGGCACGATCAAGCCGCCTTTCTTCCTCGCCGACGGCACCGACGTGCAGGGGCTGGACGCCGCCGCGCGCGACTTCTGCGCGACGCAGACGCCCGTGACCATCCCGCGGCTCGAGATCCGCCGACTTGGCGGTTTCGTCGCGATGGTGCCCGCCGCCCCCTCCGAGGCGCTGTCCGCCTTGGCCGCGGCGAGTGTCGAGGCGCTGGACCCGTTCCGCGCCCCGCCCGGCGAGACGGAGCTGGCCAAGCGCCGCAATTCCGGTCTGAACGACCGGCAGGAGGCGCTGCTGGCGCGCTGGGGCTATCCCTATGTGATGGAAGAATTCCGCTATCACATGACCCTCACCGGAAACCTGTCGCATGACGCGGCCGAAACCACGCGCGACGTCCTCATCCCGCATTTCGCCCCGCACATGCCCGAGCCCTTCGTGATCGACAGCCTGTGCCTGATGGGCGAGGACGCAGAGGGGCGGTTCCACCTCGTCCACCGCTACACCTTCTCCGGGTAAAGCGCCCTGAGCGCGGTGGTCACCGCGCGGTCGAGCCGGCCGGAATTGTCGATCTCGGTCACCACCAGCCCCGGCGGAAACTCCGGCGCGGCGCGGGCAAGACGGCGCGCGATCTCGGTCCGGTTCTCGCGGCCGCGCGCGGCCAGCCGTTCGGCCAGCACCTCGGGCCGCGTCGTGATGTGCAAGACGTGCAGCGTCGGGAACACCCTGGCGGCGCGGGCCAGCATGCCGCGCGACAGGTTCGCCAGCGCGTCGCGCCCGCGGTCCAGCACGTCATGCACCTCGCGCGGGATGCCGTAGTTCAACCCGTGCGCCTGCCAGTGCAGCGCGAAATCGCCACCGGCAGCGCGCGCGGCGAAGAGCGCGGGACTGATGCCGTCGAACTCCTCGCCCCCGGCGGTGGAGGCACGGGTGATGACGCGGCGGACCCGGTGCAGGTCCGGGCGCGCGACGCACATCGCCTCCATCACGCTGTCCTTGCCGACGCCCGACGGCCCCACGACCGCGATGAACCGCCCCTTTGTCATGACATCCCCGGCGTGAAATCCGACACGTCGATCTCGTGGTCGGCGACGCGGCGGCGCGCCTCGAGGTCGTGGAAAATGCCGACGATGGCGGCACCCCCCGCCTTCGCCTCCTCGATCAGGCTCAGCACGGTTTCGCGGTTGGTGGCGTCGAGGCTGGCGGTCGGCTCGTCGAGCAGCAGCGCCGGGTAGGCATGGGCGAACCCGCGCGCGATGTTGACCCGCTGCTGTTCGCCGCCGGAAAAGGTGGTGGGCGACAGGGACCAGAGCGTTTCGGGGATGCGCAGCCGCGTCAGCAACTCGCGCGCACGGTCCAGCGCCTCCGCCTCCGGCCGGCCGATGGCGAGCAGCGGCTCGGCCACCACGTTCAGCGTCGGCACACGCGGAACGACGCGCAGGAACTGCGACACGTAGCCCAGCGTCTCGCGCCGCAACGCCAGGATCTCGCGCGGCTCGGCCTGCGTGATGTCGAGCCCGCCGATGCTGACGCTGCCGCCCTGCGCCAGATAGTTGCCGTAGAGGATGCGCATGACGGTGGATTTCCCCGCCCCGCTTTCGCCGGTCAGCGCCACGCATTCGCCGGGCATCACGGTAAACCCCGCGCCCTCGATGACGGGAATGACCGCGCTGCCCTGGTTGTGCAGCGTGAAGGATTTGGCGAGGTGTTCGACATGGATCATCGCAGGTCCTTGCAACTCAGAGCCAGCCGCGCCGGCGGAAATACAGCAGGGGCAACCCCGCCGAGGCGAGCATCAGCCCGAGCGCGACCGGGTAGCCGAAGGGCCAGGCCAGCTCGGGCATGTGGGCGAAGTTCATGCCGTAGATCGAGGCCACCAGCGTCGGCGGCAGGAAGGCAACGGCGGCGACCGAGAAGATCTTGATGATGGCGTTCTGCTCGATGCTGATGAGCCCCAAGGCCGCGTCGAGCAGAAAGGCCGTCTTCTGCTGCAGATATCCTGCCTGTTCGGCAATCGTCCGAATGTCGCGCGACTGGGTCTTCAGCTGCGGCTTCAGGCCCTTGTCATTCTTGCGCGTGTCGATCACGGGGACGAGGAAGCCCAGCATCCGCTCCATCGTGGTGAGCGACTCGCGCAGATGCATGATCTTGCGCTCGCCCTTGCCAATGTCGCGCAGCGCGGCGCGGTAATCCTCGGTCTGGAGCGGCTCGGTCGAGAAGATCCGCCCCGACACCGCGTCGATGTCGCGCCCGGTCTGCTCGGTGATGTCGGCGAGCCGGTCGATGATTTCTTCCAAAAGCCCGAACAGCACTGCCCCCGCGCTTCCGCAGCCCTGCGGCGCCTGCCCCGCCTTGCCCGGAAAGGTCGAGAACGGGCGCGGGTCGTGGTGGCGCACGGTGACGAGACGATCCTCCAGCAGCAGGAAGGACACCGGCCCGACGGTCATGTTTCCCGCGTCTGCCTGCGCGGGCAGGAGCACGGTCATCACCGGCACGCCGCCCTCGAAATAGAGCCGCGACGATTGTTCGATCTCCTCCTGATCCTCCCGCGTCGGCAGCGGCACGCCCAGAAGGGCCGACATCCGGTCCAGGTCCTCGGGCGTGGGCCGCACGAGGTCGGCCCAGATCACCCGCTCGGGGCCGTCGAACGCCGCCACCCGGTCCAGCGCCGGTCCCGCTGCTGCATAGAGGTTCATCGGCAAGGGTCCTTTCCGCGCGCGCTCACACCTGCAGGACCGAGCTGACGAGCAGTTGCGTGTAGGCCGCCTGCGGGTCGTCGAGAACCTGGTCGGTCAGTCCGGTCTCGATCACGTGGCCATCCTTCATCACCATCAACCGGTCGGCGAGCAGCCGCACCACGGCCAGGTCATGCGTCACCACGATCGCGCTCAGCCCCATCCGCCGCACCAGCCCCCGGATCAGGTCCAGAAGCCGCGCCTGCACGCTCACATCCAACCCGCCGGTCGGCTCGTCCATGAACACCAACCGGGGCCCGGTCACGAGGTTCCGCGCGATCTGCAACCGCTGCTGCATGCCGCCCGAGAAGGCCGAGGGGCGATCGTCGATCCGACTCTCGTGGATCTCCACCCGGTCGAGCCAGTTGGTGGCGCTCTCGCGGATCTCGCCGTAATGGCGCGCGCCGACGGCCATCAGCCGTTCGCCCACGTTGCCGCCCGCCGAAATCCGCATCCGCAAGCCGTCGCGCGGGTTCTGGTGGACGAAGGCCCAGTCGGTGCGGCCAAGCATCCGCCGCTCCGGCTCCGACATCTGCAGCACGTCGCGCGGCCCCTCGGCGCGGGTGTCGAAGATCACCTGCCCCCGGTCGGGCGGCAAATGCCCGGCAAGGCAGTTCAGCAGCGTCGACTTGCCCGAGCCGCTTTCGCCCACGATCCCCAGCACCTCGCCCGGCCAGAGCGTGAAGGACACGTCGGTGCAACCGATCCGCCCGCCATAGGTCTTGGTCAGTCCCTGCACATCCAGAAGCGGTGTCATATCGCGGTCCATTCCGTCAGATTGCCCATGGTGGCGCGATCAAAGGCGAACCAGCATCCCCCGCCGGGGTGCGGCTGGCCCGCGTCGCGCGTGATCTCCCGCCCCGCGAGACGGCACCGCAAGAGCGCGCCGACCCCGCCATGCGCCACCACCAGCAGGTCGCCCTCGGGCGCCTCGGCCATCGCCGCGTGCACGGCGCTCACGATCCGGTTTTGTGCCGCGCGCGCCGGTTCCCAGCCGAGGACCGAGTTTTCCGGCTCGGCAAAGAACCTATCCACGACGGGCCAGAACTCCTCGGGCGGCAGGTAGCCCGTCGCGCTGCGGTCGTTCTCGCCCATGTCGGCGCGGCGCCTGGGCGTCAGGCGCAGACGCTCCGCCGGCGCGGCGGCGCCCTCCATGGCCTTGCGCTCCTCGCTGCTATAGATCGCACGGACGCTGTCGAGCCTTTCATCGGCCGCGAACGCCTCGTGCCGCTGCCGGCCGGTCGCGCTCAGGCCCCACTCCGGCACGGGCACGGCGGGGTCGATCTCCACCTCGGCATGGGTCAGGAAGATGACGCGCGCGATCATGCCGCCTGCCCCTCCTGCGCCGCGCGCCGCCCGGCGCAGTAATCGGTGTCGGAACACACGAACATCCGCGTTCCCTGGTCGTCGGTGATGACCTCGTCGAGATAGGTGTGATCGGCCCCGCACAGCGCGCAATCGTGCAATGCGCGCGACGGCTCGAACGGGTAATCCTCGAAATCGAGGCTCACCACCTTTGTATACGGCGGCACGGCATAGATGCGCTGCTCGCGCCCCGCGCCGAACAACTGCAACGCCGCGCTTTCGAGTTTGGGGTTGTCGAACTTCGGGATCGGGGATGGGTCCATCACGTAGCGCCCCTCCACCTTCACCGGGTAGGCGTAAGCGGTGGCGATCTCGCCGTGGCGGCTGATGTCCTCGTAGAGCTTCACATGCATCAGCCCGTAATCCTCCAGCGCATGCATCTTGCGAGTCTCGACCTCGGAGGGTTCGAGAAACCGCAGCGGCTCGGGGATCGGCACCTGGTAGACGAGGATCTGGTCCTCGCCCAGCAGCGTCTCGGGGATGCGGTGGCGGGTCTGGATGATCGTCGCCTCGGTGGTCTTTTCCGTCACCGCCACCTGCGCCGTCTTCTCGAAGAACTTTCGGATCGAGACGGCGTTGGTGGTGTCGTCGGCGCCCTGGTCGATGACCTTCAGCGTATCCTCGGGCGTCAGGCAGGCCGCCGTCACCTGCACGCCGCCGGTGCCCCAGCCATAGGGCATCGGCATTTCCCGGCTCGCGAAGGGCACCTGGTACCCCGGCACCGCGACGCCTTTGAGGATCGCGCGGCGGATCATCCGCTTGGTCTGCTCGTCGAGATAGGCGAAATTGTAGTCAGACATGCGTCACCTTTTCGCCGAAATCCCCTGCGATCGTCGCGCCATGGGACGTTTGATCTTCGCCATCGCCTGGACGGCCCTCACGGCGTCCTTCGCGCTGTTCAACACCGCGCCGGATCTCGACGGCGGGGACCGGGCGGTCTTCATCGCCTTGCCGATCTTCGGCGCGATCTTCACCGTGTTCATCTGGCTCGACTGGCGACGCCGGCGCAGCCTGCGCACCGAGATCGTGGGCGGCGTAACCGTCTATGTCTGGACCGACCTTGCCGGGCGCGAATGCCGCTCCGAGAGGGACCCGACCCCGGATTGGGGCGACGGTGACGGCGACGGGGACGGCGGCGACTAGGCTCATTCCGCCGCCTCCTTCTGCGCCACGCCCATCGCCTCGGCCCTGAGCCGGCGGATCAGTTCCAGCTCGGACTGGAAATCGACGTAATGCGGCAGCTTGATGTGTTCGAGGAACCCCGTCGCCTGCACGTTGTCGGAGTGGTAAAGCACGAATTCCGCGTCCTGCGCAGGCGCGCCGACGTCATCTTCGCCCAGCTCCTCCCAGCGCAGCGCGCGGTCGACCAGCGCCATGGAGATCGCCTTGCGTTCGGTCTGCCCGAAGACGAGGCCGTAGCCGCGCGTGAACTGCGGCGGCTCGGTCTTGGAACCGGTGAACTGGTTCACGGTCTCGCATTCGGTCAGCACCACCTCGCCCAGCTCGATGGCGAAACCCAGCTCGGGGATCTCCATCTCGACCGGCACCGTGCCGATCCTGAGCTCGCCCACGAACGGGTGGTTGCGGCCGTAGCCGCGCTGCGTGGAATAGGCCATCGACAGCACGAAGCCCTCGTCGCCGCGCGTGAGCGCCTGCAACCGAAGCGGCCGGTCGGCGGGGAAATCGAGCGGCTCGCGGGTCAGGTCGCGCGGGATGGCGGGGCCATCGGGCTCGGTCTGGATCAGGTCCTCGCGCGCCAGAAAGCCGGTGACATGCGGCAGGTCGGCGTCGGCCGCCTCGCCTTGCGGCGCGGCCTCGGGCTCCAGCCCCTCGGCCGCCAGCGCGAAGTCGAGCAAGCGGTGCGTGTAGTCGAAGGTCGGCCCGAGGATCTGGCCGCCCGGCAGGTCCTTGAACGTGGCCGAGATGCGCCGGTCGCAGGCCATCGCGCCGGTCTCGACCGGAGCGCTCGCCCCGAAGCGCGGCAGCGTGGTGCGATAGGCGCGGATCAGGAACACCGCCTCGATCATGTCACCCCGCGCCTGCTTGATCGCCAGCGCGGCGAGGTCGGGGTCGTAAAGCGAGCCCTCGGCCATCACCCGATTCACCGCCAGCGCGAGCTGCTCGCGGATCTGCGCGACGCTCAACTCCGCCACATCGGTATCGCCGCGCCGCTCCTCCGCCAGCCAGGCATGGGCGTTGTCGATGGCGCGCTCGCCGCCCTTCACCGCGACATACATGACCTAACCCTCCACACGGGTGCTGCGCGGCAGGCCGGCCAGCCGGTCGCCGCAGGTGAAATAGCTGTCGAAGCCGAGCGGGAAGCGGCGGCGGTTCTGCTGGAACGCCGCCGTCTCGGGCAGCGACAGGCGGGCGCTGGTCTCGATGCCGGGGCCGGTGAGCGTCGCGCCGTCATTCTCCAGCCGCGCCACCTCGACGATCAGGGTCGCGGCGCGGTCGGGGTATTCCGAGGTGCCGATGGCGAAGCGGCTTACGGGTTGCATCGCCTCCCAGGTGCCGAGCGCGAACATCGCCTGCTCCGCCGCGACGAAGGGCGCGCCGGTGTGAAAGGTGATCCAGCCGCGCAGCGCCTCGGTGTCGTGCGAGGGCGCGAGATGCAGCGGCGTGGTGCTGTCGCAGAGCGTCAGGATCAGCGCGCCGGCAGCGGGCGAACAGGGCGCGGGCGGCGCGGCGCCCTTAACGCTCTCGATTCGGCCGGGGCGGGACATCGCCTGCAACGCCGCGCGAAAGGCATGGGCCGCGTCTCGGGCGGCGTCGGCGAACCCTCCTTCCAGATGTGTCGCGCTCATGCGTTGTCCCCCCGGACCATGGTGAAGAACTCGACCTTCGTCGCCGCGGCACGGGCCGCGCGGGCGGTGCGGTTCGCCTCGGCCTCGCTGCGGAGCGGCGCGAGGATCGCGGCCTCCAGCGCATCGCCCTGCCCGTCCTCGCAGAGCGCGTCGATCAGCGCCGCGGCGCGCGCGGCCTCCCGGTCGCGGCCCTGCACATGGCCGTGGCCGACGGTGCCCGACGCCAGCCGGACGGAGCAGCGCGTCACCGTCATCTCGCCCAGGTTGAAGGGCGCGCCGGTGGCGCCGGCCCGGCCGCGCACCATCACGGTGCCGATCTCGGGCGCGCGCAGGAGGTCATGAGCGGGCGCCTCTGGCGCATGCGCGGACCAGAGCGCCAGCAGCCGCCCGGCCGGGGCCTTGGCCAGCGTCGACAGCCGTGCCTTGCGGGCGGCGGAAGAAGTTTTTGCAGGATCGGTCACAGACATCTTGGCAAGTTGTCCATTTATTTATACAACTATACAAATCTACTCTCACAGGGACCGAGTCGCCGCAAGGGGGCCGCCCATGAAGTTTTGGTGACAGCGATGGGACGACCGCCTCTCTGGACCTCGATCCGCGACGACATCTCGGAGGAAATCGCGCGCGGCCACTACGCCCCCGGCGACCGCCTGCCGACCGAGGCGCAGCTGTCCGGCCGCTTCGGCGTGAACCGCCACACCGTGCGCCGGGCGCTCGCCGCGCTGGCCGAGGCTGGCACCGTCCACGCGCGCCGCGGCGCGGGCGTCTTCGTACGCCACCGCCCCACGGCCTACCCGCTGGGCCGCCGCGTGCGGTTCCACCAGAACCTGACCGCGGCGGGCCGGGTGCCGGAAAAGCGCATCTTGATGCTGGAAACCCGCGCCGCCGACAGCGAGGAGGCCGAGGCGCTGCGCCTGTCCCTCGGCACCCAGGTGCAGGTCTACGAGGGGCTCAGCCTCGCCGACGGCACGCCCATCGCGCATGCCCGCTCGGTCTTTCCGGCCGACCGCTTCCCGCAGATGCTCGACGCGCTGCGCGAAACGCAATCGGTCACGGCGGGCTTCGCCGCGCATGGGCTGGCCGACTACACCCGCGCCTCGACCGAGATCACGGCCGAACCTGCAACTGCGACACTGGCCGCACTCCTGCACCTGCCCTCGGGCGCGGCGATCCTGCGGACGGTGGCGGTGAACGTGGACGCCGACGGCGTGCCGGTGGAATTCGGCCGCACCTGGTTTGCCGGCGACCGGGTGGCGCTGACGCTCGGCGCACTTTAGACGCCCGCCTCTTGCGCCAACTCGCAACCGCGTGTCCTGTGAGCCTCAGCGCCAGAGGGAGGGCCGCATGACACCGGATTTCGCGACGCGGATGGCCCGCGTCACCCCGAACGCCATCGGCGAACTGCTGGCGCTTGGCGCCGACCCCGCGATCATCTCCTTCGGCGGCGGCTACCCCGACCCGACGCTGTTCCCGGCCGCGGCATTGGCAGAGGTCTTCGACACAGTGATCCGCGCGCCGGGCGGCCTCGCGATGCAATACGCGCCCTCCGACGGGTTGCCGCGCCTGCGCGAGCAGGTGGCGGGGCTGATGACCGCTGATGGCACGCCCTGCGGGCCCGAGGACGTGCTGATCCTGCAAGGCAGCCAGCAGGGCCTCGACTACGCCGCGCGGATGCTGGTGAACCCCGGCGACGCGATCGTAACCGAGGACCCGACCTTCCTTGGCGGGCGTATCGCTTTCGACCCGTCCGAGCCGGTCTATGCGCCGGTCCCGATGGACGAAGACGGGATGCGCATGGACATCCTCGAAGACGTGCTGACAACCACGCCGCGCGTGAAGATGATCTACACCATTCCCGAGTTCCAGAACCCCACCGGCGTCACCCTCTCGCTCGACCGCCGCCACCGCCTGATTGAACTCGCCAACGCCCATGACGTCATCGTGCTGGAGGATTCGCCCTACCGCCGCATCCGGTTCTCGGGCGAGACGCTGCCGACGCTGAAATCGCTCGACACCGAAGGCCGCGTGATCCACCTCGGCTCCTTCTCCAAGGTGCTGGTGCCGGGGCTGCGAGTGGGCTGGGCGGTGACGTCGCCGGCGCTGCTCGGCAAGATGAAGCTCCTGAAGCTCGCGAACGACACCCAGACCTCGACGCTGAACATGGCCGCGACGAGCCTGTTTCTCGACCGCTTCAATCTCGACGCCCATGTCGACACGCTGCGCGCCGCCTATGCCCGCAAGAAATCCGTGATGCTCGACGCGATGCGCCGCCACTTTCCGCAAGACGTGCGCGTCACCGACCCCGAGGGCGGGCTCTTCACCTGGGTCGAATTCGCCGAGGGCTTCGACGCGACCCGATTCATGCGCGACGTGGCGCTCCCCGAGGCGCGCGTGGCCTATGTGCCGGGCGAAAGCTTCTTCCCCGTCACCGGCCGCGCCAACACCGCGCGGTTCAACTACTCCGCCCAACCCGACGCCCGGATCGAGGAGGGGATCAAAGCCCTCGGCGCCGCGCTCAACTCCCTTGCCCGAGGATAGCCCATGACCGTCACCGTCCACACCGCCCCGGCCCGTCTGTCCGATGCCGCCCTCGCACGCTGGCGCGACCTGCCCGCGGCCCTGATCAGCGACGCCGCGCCACCTGCGCGCCTGATCGACCCGGCGATCCGGCCCCTGCGGCCTGTGGGAACGCAACCCTTCCTGTTCGGGCAGGCGGTGACGGTCCGGGTCGACCCGCCCGATTTCGGCGCGATGCTCTACGTGCTGGACGAGGTGCAGCCCGGCGACGTGCTCTGCGTCGACGCCGGGGGCAATGCCGAGACCGCGATGATCGGAATGATCCTGTCGGGCCAGTTGCGGCGCAAGGGCGTCTCGGGCCTGATCCTCGACGGCGCGGTGCGCGACGTGGCGACGCTGGCGGACTGGAACGATTTCGCCGTCTTCGCGCGGCACATCACCCCGCGCGGGCCGACGGGCGCCGAGGGCGGCGTGGTGAACGCGCCGATCACGCTTGGCGGCGCGCTGGTGGAGCCGGGCGACCTGATCTTCGGCGACGACGACGGATTGGTCTGCCTGCCCAAGACCTTCGCCGCCTCCGGCAGCAACCTCGGCCCGGTCTGGGCCAGGGGCGAGCTGGAAGCCGAGTGGGAGGGTGCGCTGGAGGCGGGCGACAGCGCGGCGTCGGTCTTCGGCCTTTCCCCGCCCGAGCGCAGTTAGAGCAAGGCGGCAACGGACGCGACGAACGACGGGCGGCGGTCCCGCGCCCGAGCGTGGCCCCGGCCCGCTTTCTGGTTGCATCGCCCGCGCCGCGCCAGCACTCTCGCCCCCCGGACCGAACCAAGGCAGCCGCGCGTGACCATGCCCAGACCGTCGTCCCGACCATCGCCCGACACCGCAGGCGACCCCGGCACCCCGCCGCAGACGCGGCGCTCGCGCCCCGTGCAGGTGGCCGACGCGCTCAAGACCTGGGTGGTGGAGCGCAACATGAAACCCGGCGACCGCCTGCCCGGCGAGGCCGCGCTGATTGAACGGTTCGGCATGGCCAAGGGCACGATCCGTGAGGCGATGCGCATTCTCGAGGCGCAGGGGCTGATCGAGACGCGGACGGGCCCCGGCGGCGGCTCCTTCGTGGGCGAGGTGACGGCCGACCGGGCCAAGGCGCTGCTCGCCAACTACTTCTATTTTACCGATCTCTCGGTCGCGAACATCTACCAGCTCCGCCGCGCGCTGGAGCCGGAACTCGCCGCCTCGCTCGCCGGCCACCTGACCGACGACCAGCTCGCCGCGTTGGAGGCCGTCGTCGCGACCTACCCCGAGCCCGCGCAGTCAGCCGAGGAGGAGCGTGACCAGCACGTCGCCTCGCTCGCCTTCCACCGCCGGCTCGCCAATTTTTCGGACAACCCGCTGCTCGCCTTCGTGGTCAGCTTCATGGGCCGGATCCTCACCGACCTCACGGTCTACCGCCGGCTCTACGACCCGCCGAACCGAGAGCTTTACGAAAAGGGTCTCGCCTACCAGACCGACCTGATCGCCGCGCTGCGCGAGGGACGGGCCGACGATGCCCGCGCCATCATGCGCGCGCATATGGAAACCGCCGAGGCCTTGATGCAGCGGCAGGAGGCGCAGGTGCTGCGCCGCTTCTTCGCTGAGTAGATTACCGCCGGATCGCCGGGCCGCCCTCGACGATCGGTTCCGGCAGTTCGGGCACATCGGCCGAGGCGGGCGCGCGGTAGGGGTCATCCAGCACCGGCACCACCTCGGTCCAGCGGAGGTAGGGATCGGTCTGGCTCACCCGGTAGAGATCGGCCAGCGCCGCAAGCGGGCTCACCGAATGGTCGATGCGCAGGGTCAGCGGCGCCATTTCCCGCCCCACGACCAGCAGCGCCGCCGACAGGAGGCCCCGTGCGTCACCCCCGGCCGAGGCCGCGGCGCCCAGCGCGCCCATGAGCCGCTCGGGGAACGGCATCGCGGCGGCGGCGCGGTATCCCGCCAGCGCCGCGGCGATCACCTCGGGCCCGGCCAGCATGTTGCCCGCGACGACCACGCCCGGCACCTCGTCCGACCCGGCATGGACGACGCTTTCGGCGCCGGTGAAGGCGCCGGTGCCGCCCGTCACATCCAGCGCGGCAAGCTGCCGGTGCGCCCGGCCCCGGTCCGCGCCGGTGACCTGCGCCACCGCCTCGCGCGCCGAAAGCCCCATCGCCATCGCGGCCAGCACCCCCTCGCCCCAGAGCGTCGAAGGCGCGGTGCCCTGGCTGGCCGACATGCCCGATTCGGGGTGCCCGCGCAGAACCCATCCGCCGACGCACAGGCTGCCCGTGGCGGCTGCACCGCCCATTCGGCCCGTTTTTTCATCAATCGCGAGGATGGAAATCGTCACCGGGCACCTCCGTTCTATCCGTCTTGCATTTATCATGATAATTTGGCCTGATCGAATTGATAGTGATAAATTATCCATCCGACAGGAAAGGTGAGACCTCATGAAACTTCTGAACCTGACGCGGCGCGTGGCGCTGGCGGGTGGCGCCGCCCTCGCCCTGAGCCTGTCGGCGCTGACCCCTGCCGCGGCGCAGACCCCGCCCGGTGTGCTGGTGGTGGGCCAGGTCGCCGAGCCGCAGGCGCTCGACCCCCACGCCGTCACCGCGGTGAACGATTTCCGCATCCTGATGAACATCTACGACGGGCTCGTGCGCTACGCCCCCGGCACGCTGGAGGTTGAACCCGCGCTGGCCAGCGACTGGGACGTGTCGGAGGATGGCACCGTCTACACCTTCACCTTGCGCGAAGGCGTCAGCTTCCACGACGGCACGCCGTTCAACGCCGAGGCGGTGGTGTTCAACTTCGAGCGGATGCTGAACGAGGATCACCCCTACCACGACACCGGCCCCTTCCCGCTGTCCTTCTTCTTCTCGGCCATCGAGACGGTGGAGGCAGTCGATGACACCACGGTGCGCTTCACACTGAACAGTCCCTACGCGCCGTTCCTGTCGAACCTCGCCTATCCCACCGGCCTCATCGTCTCGCCCGCCGCGGTGGAGGAGCATGGCGCCGAGTTCGGCCGCAACCCCTCGGGCACCGGGCCCTTCACCTTCGTGGAATGGCGCTCGAACGAGGCGGTCGTGGTCGAGGCCAACCCCGACTACTGGGACGGCGCGCCGGCGCTCGAGGCCGTCGTGTTCCGCCCGATCACCGACGCCAACACCCGCGTGGCCGAGATGCTGTCGGGCGGCATCGACATGATGGTCGAGGTGCCGCCGGTGGCCCTGTCGGAGTTCGAGGGCGAGGCCTTCACCATCGTGGAACAGGCCGGCCCGCATGTCTGGTTCCTGATCCTGAACATGCGCGAAGGGCCGTTCACAGACCAGCTGGTGCGGCAGGCCGCGAACTACGCCGTGAACAAGACCGCTCTTGTAGAAGAAGTCCTGGAAGGCACCGCCGAGGTCGCCGCCGGCCCCACCCCTCCCGCCTTCGCCTGGGCCTATAACGAGGACCTGGAGCCCTACCCTTACGACCCTGACCGCGCCCGCGAGCTGTTGGCCGAGGCCGGCGTCGAGAACCCCGCGATCACCTTCTACGTGACCGAGGGCGGATCGGGCATGCTCGACCCCGTCGCCATGGGCACCGCGATCCAGGCCGACCTCGAGGCCGTGGGTTTCGACGTCACCATCGAGACCTACGAGTGGAACACCTTTCTCGGCCGCGTGAACCCCGGGCTTGAGGGTGAGGCCGACATGGCCGAGATGGCCTGGATGACCAACGACCCCGACACCCTGCCCTACCTCGCGCTCAGGACCGAGGCGATGCCGGACAATGGCGGCTTCAACTCGGGCTACTATTCCAACCCCGAAGTCGACGCCCTGCTGGAGGAAGCCCGCACCGCCACCGACCAGGACCGCCGCGCGGAACTGTACCGCGAGATGCAGGCAATCGTGCAGGAGGATGCGCCCTGGGTCTTCGTCGCGAACTGGGTCCAGAACGCGGTGACGTCCGACCGGGTCGAGAACTTCTCGCTCGAACCGTCGTTCTTCCTTCTCCTCGGTGACGTGGTGAAGAACTGATGCCGCGCGCGGCGGGGGCCCCGTCCCTCGCCGCGCCGCATCTGTACGGGGTGTGTACCGGTTGTGTACGCCCCGTGCAGGCCGGGGCTCACAGCAGGAGACGCCATGACCCGCTACATCCTCCGCCGCCTCCTGTCGGCCATCCCCGTGCTTCTCGGCATCTCGGTGATCGTCTTCGCGATCATGGCGCTGATCCCCGGCGACCCGGCGCCGATGATGCTCGGGCCGCTGGCGACCCAGGAAGCAGTCGACAAGCTGCGGGCGGAGATGGGGCTCGACCAGCCCCTGCCGGCGCAGTTCATTGCCTATCTCGACCGGTTGCTGCACGGCGATCTTGGCCGGTCCTGGCAAACCACCAATCCCGTGCTTGTCGACCTGGCGCAGCGCCTGCCGGCGACGCTCGAACTGGTGACGTTGTCGCTGCTCGTTGCGGTCATTGTCGGTCTGCCGCTCGGACTGATGGCGGGTCGAAAGCCCGGCGGAACGGCGTCCCGGATCGCCGATGGCTATACAACGACCGCGGGCGCGCTGCCGGATTTCTGGCTCGCGATGGTGCTGATCTTCGTTTTCTACAGCGTCTTCAAGGTCACGCCGCCGCCAATCGGGCGGCTGGATTTTGCAGTCTTTCCGCCGCCGGCGATCACGGGCTCATTCGTTTTGGATGCGCTCCTTGCCGGCGACATGAGGGTCTTTCGCGCCGCAGCCGGGCAGTTGATCCTGCCGGTCGCCACGCTCGGCGTCATCTACGCCGTGCCTATCCTCATCATGACCCGGGCGACGGTCGAACGCCTCAATGACAGCGATTTTGTCCGTTTCGCAAACGCCAAGGGCCTTAGTCCGATGCGGGTGTCGCGGCATGCGCTTCGCAACGCATTGCCGGCCATCGTGACTGTGATCGGGATGCTTTACGGCACGCTGGTGGGAAGCGTCGTGCTGGTGGAGGTGGTTTTTGCATGGGGCGGCGCAGGGCAATCAAGTGTTTGCCTGAAGGCCACACACCCATGCCGACGGTGCAAGGGTTCGCCACAGGCGCCGACCGTGATCCGAAACACCTGGCGTCGACGGTGGCGATGCTACCCTGAACGCTGGTTTTTCCGTCGGATCCGCATGAGCAAGGATTACCAAGAAGCTGCACTTCCCGAGCCCGACGAGCTGCAGCGATTCGCGCAGCGGGTGCTGGACATGGCCCGTGACCTCGGCGCCAGCCAGGCCGAAGCCAGCCTGTCGTATTCGCGCGGCTATTCGGTGAGCGTGCGCAACAGCGAGGTCGAGAGCCTGGAGTTCCAGCGCGACCGCAGCCTCGGCGTGACGGTCTACCTGGGTCATCGGCGCGGCAACGCCTCGACCGGCGACCTCAGTGATGCCGGCCTGCGCGAGGCTGTGGATGCCGCGACCACCATCGCGCGGGTCACCGAGGAAGATCCCTGCGCCGGCCTGGCCGATGCGTCGCGCATGGCCAGCCTGTTTCCGGACCTGCAACTCGACCACCCCTGGGCGCTGACCCCGGAACAGGCCATCGAACGTGCGCGTGCCTGTGAAGGTGCCGCGCTGGCGGTGGACCGGCGCATCGAGCACAGCGAGGGCGCCGCCATCGCAACCCAGCGCGGCGTGTCGGTCTACGCCAACAGCCACGGCTTCATCGGCGCCCGCAGCGGTACCCAGCACAGCCTGAGCTGTGCGGTGGTGGCGGCGGCCAACGGCCAGATGCAGCGGGACTACTGGTGGGACGGCGGTCGCAACCCGGAGAAGTTGGAGACGCCGGAGGCCATCGGCCGGCGCGCCGGCGAGCGCACCGTGGCCCGCCTGGGTGCCCGCACGCTGTCCACCCGCCAGGTCCCGGTGCTGTTTTCGCCCGAGGTCGCACGCGGATTGTTCGGGCACTTCGTCGGCGCCATCTCCGGCGGCGCGCTGTACCGGAAGGCGAGCTTCCTGCTGGACCGCATGGACCAGCCGGTCTTCGCGCCCATGGTCCGGCTCAG